>CAZRWW010000062.1:0-33328 GCA_964603725.1 uncultured bacterium | reverse complement strand
GAGACGTGCTGCGGCGGCGCATCCTGCGCCGCGGCAAGGCGCCGGCGGCCGCGCGCGCGCGTTGGCGGCCGCCCAAGCTGAACGGGATCTTCATCGACGGCGATCAGGCCCGCGCGATCATCGATGGCGAGGTGGTCTCAGTGGGTGAGTGGGTCAGGGAGTTCCAGGTGATCGAGATCGAGACCCAGGGGGTCCTCCTGAAGCGGGGGGAGCAGGTCGAGCGGCTTGTACTGGGAGGAGGGCGATGATGGAGCGGGTCAAGCGCCTGTGGGTGCGCCAGGTGGGGTTGCCGATGCTGGGCGGACTGGTGTTCGCGATCGGGCTCCTGCTCATGATCACGTTGCTGTTCCTGGCCGGCGCAGCTTCGCCGGCGGAGGCCACGAACGATGATGCTGGCCTCGGCGAGCCCTCGCCCGTGACGCTCTCGGTCGACAACCTGGAGATCACCGAGGTACTCGCCATGCTGGTCGGGGCGCGCGGGCTCAACGTGGTCTGCGAAGGCGAGGTCGCGGGCAAGGTGTCGCTCGACCTCCACGAGGTGCCCTTCGACGAGGCCCTGCGGGCCGCGGTGGGCATGGCCGGCTATGAAGCCATCCGGCGCGGCAACATCTACTTCGTGCGCCGCGCCAGCGGAGACCAGGACGACGAGATCTTCTCCGAATTCCGCACCTATCGACTCGATTTCGCCAAGCCGGAGCAGGTCAAGAAGGTCCTGGACGAGATGCTCAGCTCGGGCGGAAAAGTCGTGGCCTACGACCCGCTACGCAGCCTGGTCGTGCAGGATCGGTCGGATGTGCTCGACAAGCTCGGGGCCGTGATCGCTACGATCGACCGGCCCCCGCGCCAGGTCCTCATCGAGTCGGAGATCATCGAAGTCCATCTCACCAACGACATGCAATTCGGCGTCGACTGGTCGATCATCCACAAGGGCACTGCGTACGGCCAGGTCGATCTGCAGGGCTTCGCCCAGTCGGGAACTTCCGGGTCCCAAGGCTTCTTCGGCCGGTGGGAGAAGGAGTTCGAGAAGCGCGAGATCATCTCGTTTCTCGAAACCATGGAGGGCGTCGAGCGGCTGAACACGCTGGCCGCGCCGAAGGTTCTGGCGATCGACGGCGCCGACGCTCAGATCATCATCGGCGGCCAACTGGGCTTCTCGGTCGTCACGACCGTCGAGAACACCGTCATCCAGTCGGTCGAGTTCCTCGACACGGGGGCCCAGCTCCGCATCACGCCGACGATCACCAGCGACGGTCAGGTGCTGATGCAGATCCATCCCGAGCTGTCGGACGGCGTCATCCAGAACGGCCTGCCCTCGAAGAGCACGACCCAGGTGAGCAGCAGCGTGCTCATTCCCGACGGCCAGACGCTCTTCATCGGGGGGCTCATCCGCGAGCGCGACGAGACCATCCGCAAGGGCATCCCCGGATTGATCCACCTGCCGGTCGTGGGAGCGCTGTTCGGGCGCACGGCCCACGCGGTGCGCAGGAGCGAGATCGTCGTGCTGATCACGCCGCGCATCGTCCCGGCCGGAGCCTACGCGCCCTACACGGGGATCGGGCTGGTGGAGCCGGAGCGCGTGCGCTGACCCGCGCGCCGGCGGAGCGACGCGGATGCGCGCCCGCGCCGGTCAGCGCGCTCTGACGCGCGTGTAGGCCGCGAGCGCCCGCTCGCGCGCCTCGGCGTGGTCCACGCACGGCCGGGGGTAGTTCTGGCCCAACCGGACGCCCGCCGCCCGCAGTTCGGCCGCCGGCGCCTCCCACGGGGCGTGGATCCACCGGGCCGGCAAGGCGCGCAGAGCGGGCACGTAACGGCGCACGTAGTCGCCCTGCGGATCGAACTTGCGTCCCTGCAGGACCGGGTTGAAGACGCGGAAGAAGGGCGCCGCGTCGGCCCCGCACCCCGCGGCCCACTGCCAGCCGAAGGTGTTGTTGGCAAGATCGGCGTCGACGAGCGTGTCCCAGAACCAGCGGGCGCCGGCCTGCCAGGGCAGAAGCAGATCCTTGACCAGGAACGACGCGACGATCATGCGGGCGCGATTGTGCATCCAGCCCGTCTCCCAGAGCTGGCGCATGGCCGCGTCCACGATCGGATAGCCCGTCTCGCCGCGCTGCCACGCGCCCAGGTCGCGCCGCGCCCGGCGCCAGGTCAGGCGGGCGAACTCGGGGCGCAGCGGGCGCTCGGGCGTGTGCGGGAAGTGGTGCAGCAGGTGGTGGGCGAACTCCCGCCAGACGAGCTGGCGGAGGAAGGCGTCGGCGCTGTCCAGAGCCCGCACCGAAGCATCGCTGCGGGAGGTGCCCGCGGCACCGTGCGGACCGCTCGAGCCGCCGGCGCCGCGCGCCGCGGGACGAGCCGCGCGGGCCGCGGTCCGCCGCCCGATCGCGTCCCAGACCTGCCGCGGCGTGATCTCGCCGAAGTGCAGGTGCGGGCTCAGCCGCGAGGTGCCGGCCAGGTCCATTCGGTCGCGAGCGGTCTCGTACCGCGCGGCGCAGCCCGCGGCGAAGGCGCGCAGCCGGGCCCGGGCGGCCCGCTCACCGATGGACCAGAAGCGGCGAATGCCGCCCGCCCAGTCGATCGAGGGCTCCAGCCCGAGCTCGCCGAGCGCCAGGCTGGCGGGCCAGTCCGCGGGCGCCGTGAGCAGGCGCGGGGCCGCGAGCGGCGACTGGTGGCGATAGCGGGCCAGCCAGGCGCGGTAGTAAGGTGTGAAAACCTGGTAAGGGCCGCCGCTGGTCGTGCGCAGGCCTTCCGGCTCGCACAGCAGGGCGCCCGGGTGCCCGTGCGGCGCCAGCCCCGCGGCGCGCAGGGCAGTCTGGGCGCGCGCGTCACGCGCCGCCGCGGCCGGCTCGTACGAGCGGTTCCAGAAGACGGCCGCGGCGCCCGTCTCGCGGGCCAGATCGCGGAGGACTTCGACCGGCTCGCCGCGCCGCAGGACGAGCCGCGACCCCCGCCGGCGCAGGTCCGCGTCGAGCGCCGCCAGCGAGTGATGGAGCCAGAAGCGCGCCGCCGCGCCGGGGGCCCAGGGGTCGCCCTCGGCGGGGTCCCAGATGAAGACCGGCACCACGGTCCCGCCGCGCTCGGCGGCGGCTCGCAGCGCCGGATTGTCGTTCAGCCGCAGGTCCTGTCTGAACCAGACCAAACCGGGTGCGCCGCTCATGGCTGCCGCTCCGACTCCGGGGTCACCAGGGGGCCATCATGACGGCCACCAAGGTAACAGGCGGCGAGTCTCTTGGCGAGACCCGCCGCCTGCCCCCGCGCGGCCCCCGAATGGAGCGCGCCCGCCGGCCCGGACCCTCAGGCCCTTACCGGCTCAATACCACCGGCCGCGTGGCGGTGTACTCGCCCGCGTGCAGGCGCGCGTAGTAGACGCCCGCGGCGACCGGCTGGCCGCTGAGGCCCTTGCCGTCCCAGGCGACCGTGTGGGCGCCGGGCCTGAAGCTGCCCTTGGCGAGCATGGCGACCGCGCGACCGCTCACGTCGAAGAGCGCCAACTCGACCTCGGTCGCGACCGGCACCTGGAAGCGGAACTCGGTCGCGCCGACGATCGGGTTGGACGTGCTGCCGTGCAAGGCGTAGCGCAGCACCCCGCCCGCGGTCTCCGGCGCCGATGAGAACTCTGTGAACTGCGCCAGCAGGTCGAAGTCGTCGACCGCCGCCTCGACGATCGAGCCGGAGTTGAGATCGCTGGCGACGAACTTGAACTGCACGACGCCCAGATTGGCGCCCAGGATCGCCCCGAGGTCGAACTCGCGGCGAACCCACTGGTTCTGGTTGAGCTGATTGCGCTCGAGGTCGACCCAGGCGCCGCCGTTGTTGCGCACCTGGACGACCCAGATGTCGTTGTTCGGGTCGGCGCCCTTGTCGTTCGAGTACCAGCGCCAGTAGACGACCTTGGCCGCGAGCGCATCGGTGATGTCGTAGGCCACGGAGTAGACCGTGGTCGTGCCGCCGTCGACGTCGTTCTCGCCGACCGAGCCGCCCGGTGAGCCGTTCCCCGTCACCCAGCAGATCGTTCCGGGCGCCGACGTGTGGTCGTCCTCGGGCTGCGCGTCCGTGCCGACGGGGTCGACCCGCACCCAGAGGCCCGTGGTGGCGTTGTCGGTGCCCTCGAGGTTCACGACCCAGCCGTTGTTCACCTCCATCTGATCCGCGACCAGGGCCACGTTGAACTCATACAGCGAGGCCGGCGCCAGGCGCGGGCTCGTGCCGAAGTTGGCGAGCTGGTCCTGAGCGCTCAGGTAGTAGCCCACCTCGGTCGGCTGCGTGAGGTTGGGAATGAACGCGTGGTACTCGTCGGGGTTGCCGGTCGCGGTCATCACCACTTCCTGGAAGGCCCCGCCGTCGACCTGGTAGTTGAGCTTGATGAGGCTCGGAACGAGCGGCGACTCGGTGGACCAGATGCGCGCCACGACCTCGGCGTTGCCCTCGACCTCGGTGCTCCACAGCGGCGCATGGTCGAAGAGGACGCCCACGAGGATCTCGGGGCAGTCGAAGCCGTGGTTCTGCGCGGCCTCGCAGAGCTGATCGTAGTGCGGCGTGCCGTTGTTGAGGTTGCCGTCGTCGTCATCGGCGATGAAGGTGGCCAGCACCTGAGCCGGCTGGTAGACCGGACGCTGGAGCACGCGGCCGTGGTGCCAGCGCGTGGCGGCTTCCAGGGTGCCCTGCTCGGTGCCGTAGAGGCCTTGCATGAGCTGCATGAAGTCCCAGTGGAAGCCGGCGATGATCTGGCCGTCGTGATGGATCGAGCCGGTGAGGTCCTCCGGGTAGCGCAGCGTGTTCTGCGAGTTGCGGATGCCGCTCGTGCAGTTGTTCAGATAGAAGCCGCGGCCGATGATCGATTCCTGGGTGAGCAGATTGGCGATGATGTCGCTGTTGCCTTCGCCGATGCCCTCATTGCCCTGCGAGCCCAGGAGCGTGTTCGTGATGCCGTGTCCGAACTCGTGGTGGACGACGCCCTGGATCTGGCCGGTGTTGGCGCAACCGCCCCCGGCATTGTAGAAGTTGATCGTGCCGTTCCAGAAGGCGTTGCAACTGCCCGACACGCCCACGTTGCAGGTGATGCGCTGGTTGACGTAGCTGAAGGTGGGCGCGAAGTCCATGTAGAAGTCGTGGATGTCGTTGATGGCATCGAAACAATCGCGCTCGTCGCGGCGGGCGTTGCTGTCGTTGAAGTCGATCAGCAGGGGCACGCCGGGCGTCGCGCTCTGCGAGAACTGGGCGTTGCCCGTGCCGTCCTGCACGTTGATGCGGATGTAGGGACCGTAGAAGTTGGCCGTCACCGTGCGCGCGTCGGTGCCCGCGTAGGGGATGGTCCAGGAGCCGTCCTGCGCCGTCGTGGTCTCGCCCACGCCGCTGATCTGCACGCGCATGTGCTTCAGGTCCTGCTCCTCGAGGCCGACGCAGTAGGTGGCCGGCTCGACGTCGTGCGTGGCGTCGCCCACGAAGTTGAGGAAGTGCACGTCGTTGAAGCGCCAGACGATCGCGCCCGTGTGGGCGTCGACGTGGGTCACCCAGATGCCGAAGGGGTCCTGGGCCTCCACGCGCACGCGCCAGACCAGGTGGTGCTCGACCGCGACGTCGCTGACCGGGACCGGCAGCACCAGGAGCTGCGTGCCTTCCTGGATGAGGTCGGTGGCGGCGTTGAAGCCGATGTCGGTGGCCGCGATCTGCTCCGCCTGATCCGCCGACAGCGAAGGCGTCGTGCTGAGCGCGATGCCCTGATAGCACTCCGAGCCCATGACGAAGAGCCGGCCGCCCTCGGTGAAGGTCAGCCGGGCCGCGCCCTGCCACACGTCGATGCCCTGGTACGTCTGCTGGAAGTGCACGGCCACCTTGCCCAGCGCGCGCTCGGCCGCGAGGAAGCGCAGATCCGCCGAGCTGACCTTGAAGACGCCCGCGTTCTCGGCGATCACCTGCCGGGCGAGCGCCTCGGCCTGGGCGTCGTCGAGGATCCGGCCGGCCACCTGGGCGCCGCTGCCGATCAGGTAGGCGGGCGTGTTCGTCAGGGAGTTCCAGTGGTGCACGCGCCAGTCGCCGCCGTAACGCTGACCGACGAGCGCGGCGGCGGCTTCTCCGGCGCGCAGGGTCTCGGTCGTGCGGTGCTCATAGGGCGGGACCTGCAGCAAAGGGATCTCGTACATGCTCTGCCCTTCTTGCGGCAGGAAGGCCAGCGCGGTGGACAGCGCGCCTGCCAGGGCGGTTACGGCCGCCAGCGCGCCCAGAAACCGGAGCGATGTGCCTCTCATGATGTGGGGACTCCTTTCGAGGGTTGAGACTCCATCCTGGCCAGCGATGCCCCCCGCGTGGATTGCCCGAGGACGCAATCTCCGCGGGGACACCCGTGAGATCGACCTGCGGCTGAGCACATCGGGCGCAGCCGGACAGCACTTCGAGCAACAAAATTGTAACATGTTGTCGCAAGAAGCTTTAATCGAGTTTACTACAGGATACGTTGCAGGTTCCAGCGCTTTCGGGCGGCCGGCTCGCCCGAGACTACCGAAGGGCTCCAATCGCCCTTGACCACTTGCGAGAGAGGTACGCAGTGGGCGCTCGCCCCGTGCGCCTGCGGGGTGCGCGATCGCCCGCGCGACCGGCGCTCAGCGCCCCGGCGTCCACCCGCCGAGGGTGGCCGGATCGACCTCCAGATAGATCACCGCGTCGGGGGTGAGGTGCCCCTGGCCGGGCACCATCGTGCCGGTCGCCGTGTACGTGCGGCTCGCGCTGGCGCCCCAGGCCTCGAGCGCGAGCAGGAGCAGCCCCGCTGCGATCCCGGCCCGAGCCACCCGCGGGCTCGCCGGCCGCGCCGATCCGCCGCACAATGCGGCGATGCCCCCCGGGATCAGCGACAGCCACAACGGCAGCATCACGACCCCGGCGCGCGCGTAACCGAAGAACAGCGAGGTCGTAAGCAGCGTGGCGCCGGTCAGCATGACGACCACCAGGGCCCACCGCCGTCCGGGCCCACCGCGGGCCAGCAGAACGGCCAGGCCCGCCAGGAGGAGCGGCCCCAGCAGCCATTGCCCGAGGTGCGAGTGGGGCACGAACAGGTCGATCGGCCGGCGCATTCCGCGCAGGCCGCCCGGAAAGTTACACTGCGTCCAGCCCAGCTTCAGCGATTCGAAGAGCAGGCCCCACTTGCGTCCCACGAGCCGCGCGAAGTCGCCCGGGTTGGCGCGGATCCACTCGCAGGCCACCGCATCGCCGTGCAGAAACAGGTGGAGGTGCTCGGGATCGCGCAGCGCGAGCTGGCCGGCGCCCATGTCCACCCGGCGGCCGGATGGATCCGACCAGATGGGCGAGAAGCCGCCGCCGGCCCCGGCCTGGTTCGCCAGGGCGAGGTTGAGCGGGCCGTAGAGCGTGATGGGGGCGAACGTGGGCAGCTTCTCCGCGAGCTGCGGCCCCAGCTCGCGGTTGACCCGGGCGAGGCGAACCCCGTTGCGCACGGTCCAGGGCGTCAAGGCGACCACTCCGCCGAGCGCGACCAGCAGCCAGGGCTGCAGGCGCCGGGTCAGGCCCGGCTGGGCCCCGGAGTGCTCGGGCCGCTCTCCCGCGCCGGCCCGCGGCACGCCGGCGGAGGTCCACCGCACACCGGCGCCAGCCCGCAGCCCTCCGGAGGGGGCCCGCAGCGCGCCGGACAGGCCGACGGCCCAGAGCAGACCGGCGACGAGCAGCCCTTCGGCTCGCACCAGCGCCAGCGCGCCAAGCAGGAGCCCCAGCAGCCCAAGGGTCCAGGTGGAACTGCGCGACGGGACCCCGGGAGCTGTGAGCGCATGCGTACTCACGCGGCTCCACACCAGTAGCGCGGCGAGCAGCAGCGTCAGGTAGAGGCCCTCGCTCACGGGGGTGGCGGAGATCACGTACAACCCAAAGCTGTACAAGCTCAGCAGCGCGGTTGCGGCCGCTGCTGTTCGGCCCAGGTAGGGGCGGGCCAGCAGGTAGATCAGCCCGACCGGCAGGCTGCCGATCAGGGCCAGGATCAGCTTCACGCCCAGATGGGGCACGGCCGCGCCGGGCTGCCCCGCTCCCACCAGGACGTGGATGCCGGCGAGGAGGTAGGGGAACCCCGGCGGATGGAACGGCACGCCGCCGTCGTAAGGCGTGCCGGCGAGGATGGAGCGGGCAAAGAGGTGGAAGCGCTCCGCGTCGCCTTCGTAGAAGATCGAGAAGCCCCAGGCGCGATCCTGGTTCGACAGGATGAACGCGCAGCGGTGAATCCAGGCGAGCGCCGTCAGGGTGAGCGCCCAGCGCCGGTCGGACCAGGCGCGCCAATCCCACCCGTCCCACCACCAGCTCGCGCCGCGCCGGGACAGCGGCCAACGCGCTCGGCGGCGTGCGTGGGATCTTTGCGTTGTGCCGCTCGTCACTGCTCAGACCTGCCCATGGCTCGCTGTCTGCCGCGGCGCGCGGGACTAGTGGATCCAGAAGTCGCGGGGGTAGAGCCGCACCAGCCGCGCTTCCGGCTCCTGGGTGGCCAGATAGGCCTCGTAGGCGTCGATCTGCTCCGCGGGGCCGATCATGAAGTCGACCACGCCCCACTCCTCCCGCGCCGGCGCGCCGTAGCCCGGGACCAACGGTCCGATCAGCTCGGGCAAGCGGTCGCGGACCCCCGCCAGCAGATCCGCTTCGGGCCGGCCTTCGCTCGGGCGCGCCGGGGCGACCCCCACCGGGTCCGTTGGCGCGGAGCCGTGCAGCCACTCGGCGCGCAGATCGAGCAGGCCCTCCTTGAAGCGGCGCACCTGATCCGGGGTGATGCCATCGGCCAGGTCGTTGGCCATGGCGCGCCCCCGCCGAAGGTAGGTGTCGCCGCCCCGATACTCGCGGAAGCAGCCGGCCAGTGCGTAGTCGAGATGAAAGGGCCCCGAGATGGCGCGCTCGGCGTCGCGCAACACGTCGGCCACGAAGCGCAGGGTCGCCACCCCGTCGGTGCAGCGCTCGGCGTAGTAGGCCACCAAGCCCCGGCGCAGGTCGGCACCGACGCCGTTCGAGTACGCCAGCCCCGCCCCCCAGGTCCGCATGAAAAGACCGTGGGCGCCGGCGCCGGCGTAGAGCCGCGCCGCCAGGCAGTCGAGCAGCTTCTCGCGGCGGGGCGGAGCGTAGTTGGCGAGACGCGCGCTGTTCGTGAAGAGCGCCGTGCGCGATGAGCCGATGACGAGAGCCGCGTGGGACGGGCGGCTGGAGGCGGCGGCCCGGATCCAGGGATAGCGCCCGCGCAGGTTCTCGGTGATCGCCCCCGCGACCAAAGCGCTGCGACCCGGGCGGCCCGGCGCGGGGGGGAGGTCGGTGGCGGCCGGGGCGACGTGACCGGGGGCCGGGGCGGCGTCGCCGGCGCCCGAGGCGCTGTCGCCGGCGCGCGGGGACCAGCCCTCCGCGAGGCGCGTCAGGGCGATGTCCAGCGCGGGCCGCAGGGCGGCGGTGTGCGCGGCGCTGCCGGTCAGATGCGCGCGGCTGGGCCCGCGCGCCAGCAGGCCGCCCATGATGCGGTTGAGATCGGCCAGGACCACTGGCGGCTCGGTCATCAAGTCGTCGAGCGCCTGACCGTAGAGCAGCACCGCGTCCTCGCGCAGCGTCTCGTCGGGGAGCGACTCGAGCTCGGAGCGCAGGTAGGCGGTCAGCTCCCGGGTGACCTCGGGCAGCGGCGGCGCGGACGCGTCCATGGCATCCAGCTCATCGCGCCACGCGGCGCGCGTGCCGTCCCAGCGCTCCAAGAAGTCGTTCCAGCGATTGGCCAGCGCGCCGATCGCTTCATCGCCCGGCGACTCGCGCAGGCGCCAGCCGAGTCGGGCGAGGTGATGGCAGCGGGTGAAGATCGAGACCGCCGACAGGTAGATCGGATCGCGCTGATAGCGGTACGCGTCGGCCGGATTGTCCGCCCAGTCTTCCTCGCGGCCCAGCGGCATCTGGCGCAGCGCGGCCAGCTCGCGCGCGACGACGTCGCGCAATCGCGGCAGCGCGGTCGAATCGAGCGCCGCCGCGTTCTCGAGCAGGCGCACGGTCCAGCCGAGCGCGGCCTGCCCCTCCGCCAGACCCAGGCCGGTCGCGTAGGCGGCCAGCTCCACCCGGCTGCCCCCCTCGCACGGCAGGTACGAGTATGCGGCGCGCACCTCGCTCACCTCGCGCTGGAGGCGCTGGCGCAGCGCGTCATAGGGCAGCCAGGCGCCGCCCTCGTCGCGGCACCCCAGTTCGGCGAAAACCAAGGGCAGGATCGCCAGGTAGGGAAGGTCCTCGCGCCCGATCGCGGTCACATCGAAGTAGAGGCCGAGATCGATCGTCTGCATGCGGCTGAAGCGGGACGTGCAGATCGGGATCTCGCGCGGCGCCGAGGCCTGCGCCGCGCCGTCGCCGGACGGGCTGTTGTAGGGCTCGCCGCTGCTGGACGCGCCGTCGGCGGGTGCGCCGAGCACGAGTTGCTCGAGGCTCGCGTCGATCTCATCGTCGAGCGTGAGCGGCGGATCGGCCAGAAAGCCGGGCCGGCCGACCTCGGTGTCGGCCGACTCGATCTGTGCCGTGGCCGCGTCGAAATCGGCGCGGTAGCGCCGCAGGGCTTCCTGGGTCTCTGCGGCGCCATACCGCCTCTGGAGCTCGGCCTGCGCGCGCGCGACCCGCTCCGCCTCGGCCGCGCGCTGGGCGGCCGGCAGGCTCGTGTCCGGATAAGCCGCCACGATCAGCCGCGGCACGCCCAGCCCCATCCGGCGCGCCAGCGCGGGCCAGAACCCGGGGTCGGTCATCTCCTGCTCGACGGCGCGCTGGTGGGCCTCGCGCAGGATATCGCGGCGGAAGCCGCGCTCGCGCGACAGCTCGAAGAGGTGGTCGTACCAGAAGTCGCTCGTCCCCCGGACGCCGACGCGCGGCGGCGTCTCGATCCGCTCGATCAGGGCGCGGCGAGCGGACCCGCGGCGGTCGCGCGCGCGCTGGTTGAGCGTCTCGATCTCGGGCGCGGCGGGCGGGAGCGCCGCCAGCCAGGCGAGGCGCTCGGCGATGACCGTCCGGATGCGCGCCAGAGCCGCCTCGCTCTGAGCGCCCGGCTCCAGGCCGCTCAGCCAAACGATGGGGGCGTATCCGGGGTCGCCGTGCACCCAGCCGCTCACCGCGGCGACGCCGCCGTCGATCTTGCGCGTGGCGCCGTCGACGAGATCCTTGTGCAAGTACGATGTCTCGTCGCCGGCCAGCAGATACCACAGCAGCTCCAGCCGAAACAGGTCGCCCGGCGAGAGCGAGTCGTAGGGCGCCCAGGCGACGACGGCGGCTCCATTCTCGGCCAGGTTGGCGCTCGGAAACGCCACGCGCTCGATGAGCGGCTCCGCCGGCGGCGCGAACGGCGGTAGCGCGAAGATCGCATCGCGTGCGGGGCCGGTGCCGCCGCTTCCGGCGCCATCCTCCTTCGCCAGCAGCCCGTTGCACACCTTGACCAGAACGCCGTCCAGGTCCCCCAGGAACGGCTCGATCCCCCAGCGCGGCGGCAGACCGACGATGAGCCCGAATCCCGCGCCGGGGCGATAGCAGCGTTCGAGGAAGGCCCGCAGGTGGCGCGGCTCCATCGTGCGGATGGCCGCGGGCAGGCCGCCCGTCTCGCGCGCCAGCGGGTGGTCAGGGCCGTAGAGGCGCCGGCGAACCTCGCTCCAGACGATCGTGCCCGGCTTCTCGAAGGCGCTGAGCATCTCGAGGTAGATCGTGCCCTTCTCCGCGAGCGCCAGGGTGCCGCCCGACCCGTTCTCATCGACGCTCCAGTGGGTTACTTCGCGGCGGATCTCTTCGTCGGTGAAATCCGGGTGCAGGAACGCATCCAGGTGCCGGTAGAGCAGGTCGAGAAACGACTGTCGGCCGCCGGCGGTGTGGAAGTGATACACCGTCTGGCACCGCGCCGTGTGAGCCGAATTCGAACCCAGCGACATGTCGAGCGCGAGCCCCAGCAGGCGCCCCTTGCGCCCCTTGCCCAGCACGAGATGCTCCGCAGTGTGCGGCTCGCCGCGGTCCGAGTCGGCCAGCGTCCGTATCCACAGCATGGCCTGGGGCACGGAGTCGAAGAGCAGGATGTCGACCGGCATGTTGCTGAGCCCATGCCTGAAGCGGGCGCCGATCAACTCGCCGGCCTCGCCGGCATAGATGGCTTCGGCGGCGAAACCACCGACGCGATCGCCCTCCGCGATGCTCCCCAACCAGGCTTCGGCGGGCGGGGTCGGGGACGCCGGCGCCGCTGGGCTCACGAGCAGGAGCGCGCACCCCAGCCAGACCGCCCACCACGCGCCTGCGGTCGAGCGCGGGCGCGCTCGTTCGAGCTGCGCTTGGCGGCGATGGACCAACGTCATCGTGCTTCCCAGTTTCTACCCCGCTGGCGCTTCGCGCCCCAGGCGACCACCGATCGGAACACGGGCCGGGCGATCGCCGGCCATTGGATCGCAGGCCACTGGATCGCAGGCCATTGGATCGCAGGCCATTGGATCGCAGGCCATTGGATCGCACGTGGCCCTGGCTTCGCAACAGCAAACAATGCTTGACGCTGAAGCACGGCCGGAGTACAAGGCGATCGATTCCTTTAACCGGCGCCCGTGAGCCCGGAAGGAGGTCACTCATGGAGCACACCGCTCAGTCGGTCACTGCCGCGGTCCTCGAAGCCGATCCGTCCGCCGCGACCCGGGCGTGGCCCGCACGCCATCCTCTTCCCGTCGCTCAGCGACCGCGCGTCCAGGCCCGTGTCGTGCAACGCGTGCGCGACTTCCTGGCGCAGGAGGGTTTCGAGGAGATCTCCGATGGCGGGCCGAGCGCGGTGGCGGGCCTGCGCGACGAGGCGGCCGCCATCCTCGGCCGAGAGCTCACCGGCGATCCCATGCTGGCACACCAGATCTGCCAGCTTCACCTGGAAAGCCTGGTCGCCGCCGGCTGCCGGCGGATCTGCCACACGGCCGAACCGCGCCAGACCGAGCAGCACGCGGAGGAGTGCGCCGCGATCAGGCTCGGGTGGATCGAGACCGGGCAGCGCGACATGCCCCTGGACGAGCTGTGCGGCTTCCAGGAGCGGTTGCTCAAGCACATCTCCGCGGGCCTGCACGCGGATCTCATCGGCGGGCCCAATGCCACGCGCATCGACCGCATGCTTCGCGGCGCCCATCCACGCCTGTCCTACCGCGAGGCCCTGGCGGTCCTGAACCGGCGGGGCTTCGCCCTGGAGTTCGGGGATGACCTGGATCGCGAGGCCCAGGCCGCGCTCGTGCACCACTGCGGCAATCTGCCGCTGCAGGTCGTCTATCAGCCGGCCGGCCGCGGCTTCTTCAACGCCAAGGTCGACCGCAGCGATCCGGCGCAGGTCGAGTGCGCCCACTACATCCTGCCGTTTGCCGGGGAGACGCTGCGCGGCTCGGTTCACGAACCCGACGCGGCGGTCCTGGCGCGCCGCTTCCGCGCGGGAGCGTTTCGCGCGCATCTGCGTCATCGCGCCGGGGAGCTGGCGCGGCAGCGAAGCCTCGGCCAGCCGGACCCGGATCGCGAGGAGATACGCGGGGCCCTGCTGCGCATGCACGATGCGGCGATCGAGCGGGCGCTCGGCGAATACCTGGCGCCCCTGGAGCGCTGGTGGATCGAGCGCGCCGGCTGTGGGCTCGAGGTCGGGCGGCTGTTGCAGTACCTGTTGGGCCTGGAGCGACTGCCGGCTGCGGCCACCTGAGCACTGCCGGCGCCGCCACCTGAGCAGTGCCGGCGCCGCCACCCGAGCACTGCCGGCTGCGGCCACCCGAGCGTTGAGCGGCGCTGCTGGCCGGTCTTACCGTCCCATGTCGGGATCCTCGTGGCGCCTGAGTCCCGCCGCGGGCGTCTTGCGTTCGCCGGCTGCCGGTTTGGCGAGCGCCCGAGTCTCGGCTCCCCGGCCGGATTCCGCCAGGCGCCGCGCCAGGGCCGCCGTGATCAGCGCGTGATCGGGGAAGGCGGCGTGCGCCTGCCGCAGCAGCGCCAGGGCCGCGGGCCCGTGACCCGCCTGCTCCAGAGCGCAGGCCAGACCGAGATGGGCGTCGGCAGAGCTCGGGTCGGCCGCCAGCGCTTCCCGGAAGAGCTGAGCGGCGTACGCGAAGTCGCCTGATCGATAGGCCGCCCCGCCGGCCTTGACGTAGGAGCGCGCCTCGAGGCTCTGGTTGTACGCGCGCAGGCCCGGTCCCGGATCGCGCAGCGCGACCGCCCGGCCCCGCTCCGCCGGCGGGAATCCCCAGACTGCCAGGGAATCGTCCGCCGGCGAAGCGACGGCCTGAGCGCCCGTGACATACCCCAAGCTGAGCAGGTTCTCCCGCTCCTCCTCGCTCAACACGTCGAGATCGGCCGCGTGGGCGCCGCGGGCATGGCTGGCGAACCCGGTCGCATCGAGCAAGGCCAGGAGCGAATCGCGAACCTCACCCCGGTCGGCGGCCAGGTCGTGGCGCTCGCCGGGATCCGCGCGCAGATCGTAGAGCTCGATCCGCGCCCCCTCGATGAGCTTCCACTCCCGCGTGCGCAGCGCGCGCAGCTCGCACCAGTTGTGCGCCAGGCGAGGGCGCAGCGTTTCCAGATAGGCCGCCGGCGCGGGTGCGGCCGGCGCGGCATGGCGCCCGCGCGCGTCCAGACCGGGCAACACGGCGCCCACGCTCGCGGACGATCCCTCCAGACCAGTCAGGGCGCAGAGCGTGGGGGCGACATCCGCTGTCCGCGCGAGGTCGGTCACGCGCCGGCCGCGGGGGACGCCCGGGCCGCTGAGAATCAGCGGCACCCTCACGGTCTCCTCGTAGAGCAGAACGCCGTGCAGCTCTTCCTCGTGATCGCCTAGGCCCTCACCGTGATCGGCCACCACGGCGGCGAGGATCTGCTCCGGGCGCCAGCGCCGAGCGGCGCCCGCCAGCAGGCGACCGATCTCCCGGTCGGTGAAGGCGATCTCGCCGTCGTACGGCCGGCCCGCATACGCCCGGTCGAAGGGGGGCGGAGGATCGCGCGGGACGTGAGGATCGAAGATGTGCACGAAGAGAAAGGCCTCGTCGCCGGCGACCGAGTCCAGCCAACCGAGCGCGCGGTCCACCGTGTCGCCCGCCCGCCGCTCGGTGCCCTGACGAACGTCCTCGAGGTGCTTGATCCGGGCGTCGAAGAAGGTCAGCCGTTGCGACAGGTCGTCGTCGTAGACGTCGAAGCCCTGGGTCAGGTTGTGGCTGCCCGCCAGGACCTCGGATGAGACGAACGCCGCCGTGACGTAGCCCGCGGCGCGCATCCGCTCGGCCAGCGTGACCCAGGCATCGTTCAGGCGGAAGCCGCCGTTGTCGCGGATGCCGTGTTGCAGCGGGTAAGCCCCGGTCAGGATGGTGGCCACCGCGGGCAGGGTGATCGGCGCCGCCGTGACGGCGCTCTCATAGAGCATGCCGCCGGCGGCCAGGCTGTCGAGATGCGGCGTGTGGATGGGACCGTACCCGTAGCAGCCGAGGTGGTCGGCGCGCAGCGTGTCGATCACGATCAGCATGACGAGGCGCGGCTGCCCGGTTTGACCGCATGAGAGCAGCGTCGCCGCGGCGCAGCCTGCCAGGAATCCCATCCACGGCCTGGGTCTGAGCATCGTTCCACCCTTTTCGGGCGGCGCGTCCCTCGGCCGCCTCCAAGCTCCCCGTGCAGATGGCAGGTTCTGGATCGCCCGCGGCATTCCTCGCTCGCCCCTTGAGGCCGGAAGCGGATTTCACCGGCGGCGATCAAGGAGGTGAAGTTTACACTAGTAAATGTTATCTCGTCCAGGGTGTTTACTGATGTCCAGTTCTCAACGTGAGCGACAGGCCGGCCGATGGGATTCCGGGAGGACGGGATGTATCTTACGGGACTGGTCCACCGCGACCGGCTCTTCGAGCTCGCCACCCGGTGGTTTCGAGATCGGATCGAGCCCGGAGACGGGCGATTCATCACCCAGGTATTCACTTATGAGAGCCTGATCAGCGGGCTCCCGGCGCGCCGGTTCCTGACTGATATCCTGCGCGCCGTGCATTCGGAGCCCTTTCGCCTCGAGCGGATGTACCTGAAGGACGAGGTGCGCCAGGCGATCATCAACGGCTGCGACGCGCCCACCGCGCGCATGGCGGCCCTCTTCGCTCAGTATCGAGACGTGCCCGAGGAGTTCTTCCCGCGCACGCCGGTCGACCTGATGCTGGCCAGCGACCCAGCCGGCCGACTGCTGGGCATGACGCGCATCAAGCGCGTCCGCCGCGTGGCGGAGAAGGCCTCGCGCCGCGTGGCCGACCACCTGGCGGGCGCGATCCAGCAGAGCGCGCGGACCCTGGCGGCGCAACGTGCAAGCCAGGCCGGGCTGCCGCTCGACCACCTGATCACGCCGCTCGAGGTCATGGAGCAGGAGTTCGAGAAGGCCGAGCGCGTCGTTTCCCAGGCCTTCCGCGACCAGGAGCTGGTCTTTCCGCCCGACACCCTGCGCATCGATGACTTCATCGGTCTGAAGCTCGTCGGGTCGCCGGAGACGCAGGCCCGCATCGAGCGGGCGATCGCCGACCATCCCCGCGCTGCCGTCGTCGAGCGCGAAGTCCACACGGGCGACTACAACGCCGTGAATCTGATCGTGGAGGTCGCCTTGCCGCCCGTGGCCGAGATCGTCGATCGCGTGATCGGCCAGGAATGGCGCTTCGCGGCGGGACGCGGGCTGTCGCCCGAGGAGCTCGCCCGGGGGTTCGCGGGCTATGTCGAAAGCGGCGCGCGGACGTTCCGGGCCGAGATCATTCTCACATCCCCCGAGGAGTTGGTCGAATCGGAGTTCGGCCGCTCGATGCACGAGGTGCGCATCATCGATCAGCGCGAGAAGGCCGCTTACAAAGGGCGCATCGCGATGAACGCCTCGTACATCATCGAGTTCTTGCTCATGCTGGCCCTGTCCCCCACAGTCAAGGTCGACGCGTTGCCTGTGAAGATGTGGGGCCGCTACCTGCCCGATACCTTCTCCACCGCCGTCTGGCAGCTCTTCGGCATCATCCCCGGCACGGCGCTCTGGGAGTCCTTCATGCCCAGCCGCCGAGAGATTCTGAGGATGGTGGAGGCCGGCTGGGATCTCGACCTGCCCGGCGAGCAGGAGCGGCGCCGTCTGGAGGGCACCGGCTGAGACAGTCCCGCGCGGCATGAGGCAGCCCCGCACGGGCTGAGTCTGTCCCGCGCGGCATGAGGCAGCCCCGCACGGGCTGAGTCTGTCCCGCGCGCGATGAGACTGCCGGCGACAGGAGACAACGAGACATCCGTCCGATGAGACAATCGCTGGGCGCTCGGCGTCGGTGGCCGGCGCGGATCCTGTCCGTATTTGATTCCAGAGTGATGTCTTAGAGGATCTGCCCCCGAACGGCGGCCGGAGATGCCCTCCTGGCGCGCCCCGTGCACACCTCCCTGCGTTGGCAGTCACGGAGGATCCACCCCCCACGGGTGGCCAAGGAGCTGGACGCACCGAGGGTCTCGGAGGAGCAGAGAGGAGTCGACCATGCACACATCGCAGGAGAACCACGTCGCCGTCATTGCGTTCGTGCCCGAGTCGCGCGCCGCCATGCTGGAGAAGCTGGCGGGCGATATCTCGGTGAAGTACGAGCGCACGGTGACCGAGTCGTCGCTCGTGCGCGAGCTGGTGGAGCTGGCCTGGGAGCTGTTCATCTCCCGGTCTATCGCCGACCAGCGGGCCTGCAACGGCCCCGAGTTCTTGGCGACGCTGCACACCATGCGCGAGCAACTGCAATAAAAATGCATTACCTGCCCACGACATTCTTCCCCGTCCCGTGGACCCATTCCCGGGTTCGCCGGGGGGCGGCGCCTGCTGATCCAACCTCCAGTCGGCCGGTCCGCCCCCCGATCGGGTCCGGGATTCCCTGCCCGCCGCACGGTCGCGGGCGGCTGCCCGCGACCTGCCCGTCACCCGTATCTTACTTATAGTTTCATCATTGGCGAATCTGGTGGGCGCCGGCGACCTTCCGCCGGCGCCCGCCGGGAGGTCCCCCCGCCCACGTGGTGGCCGGGTGGGGCGCGATGCCCCGTCCGCGGCAAGCGCCGGCCGTCCCCCCGCCGATCGGCCTCCCCACACCCGCCCACCGGCGAGCCCCGCACCCGCCCGCCCGTTTATGGATTGACATTCGCGTTGACGCGGGACTAGGTTTGAAGAGCGAAAAGGAGATTCGCCCCCGGGCGTCCCGGCCCGGGCTCTGAGCAGGCCTTCAGGATGAAGGCCGGTGGCCAGGAGGCACAGGATGAAAGGCTGCCATGGACCATTCTGGGTGGCCGCACTGCTGATCTCCCTCTCGCTCGGCCTGCTATCCGTTTCTGCAGAAGCCAAGGACACTTGCCGAGTGATCAGGGGGGGATCCAGCGCAAACGCCCTCGGGGAGGAGTTCCCCGAAGCCACTGCGCCAGCAGCAGTCGAAAAGGACATTCTCGGGGACGCTCTCGGGGAAGAGTTCCCGGAGTTGATCTACTTCCTGCCGTTCGTCGGCGCGCTCGGGGAGGAGTTCCCCGAGTTGTTCCTCCACCGGATCGTGCGCCTGGCCCTCGGCGAGGAATTCCCTGAGTAGCCCTGTCCCCGCGATCACGAGCTGCTGACCGGCTCCGCTGGATTCACCCATCACATGCCACCGACTCACCGGCGCGTTCGCAAGCGGCGCCGCCGGGCGAGATCGGTCCATATCCGCCACCCGCGCGTGAACGGCCGGGAGGAGTGGGAGCATCGTGGGCGATCCGCGCCGCCAGGAGCGCCGGTTGCAGCCGGCCGCAGAGACTCTGCCCGAGAGTGACTGGGAGTCGCTGTGCGCGCAGGCGCGCGTCTACTTGACCGCCGGCGCGTGGGAGTCGACCCATGAGCTGCTCTGGCCGTGCTTCGCGCGCTGGATCTCGGCGCCCGAGATTCCCCGCGCAGCGATCCAGTGTCTGTGCCTGCTGATGGCGGCCTGGTTCAAGCTCAAGCGCTCGGACGAGCTCGGGCGCGGCGGCGCGTGGCTGCGGGCCGCGGCGCCATGGCTCAGCGAGCTGGATGACGAGACGCGCGCCCTCGCCGAGCATGCCCTGGCGCGCGATGACGTGCGCGCGGGTCGTTACGACGAGGCCCGCCGGCGGCTCGCGGCGCTCGCGCCCGAAGTGCTGCCGCGCGTGACACCCTGGACCCGGGCGCGCATCGCCCTGATGCTGGGACGCATCGACGCGGTGGCCGGGCGGCAGACCGATGCCGAGCGGCACGGGCTGGAGGCCGCCCGGGCGGCCGGTCTGGCGGGCAGCGAGACCCTGCGCGGCGATGCCTTCTCGCTGCTGGCGATCGTCGCGCGGCGGCGCGGCGCGCTGGCCGAGGCCAACAAGCTCTACGCGCAGGCGGCGACCCACTACTGGCAGTCGGGCAACATCAGCGGCCACACGACGGTTCTGCTCAACCGCGCCTGGGCGCTCGGGTTGATCGGGCTGCTGCCCGAGAGCCGCCGCCTCTTCCAGGAAGTGCTCAATCAGGCCGTCTCGCTCAGCCGGCCTACGACGGCGCTGCGCGCCAAGCTGGGACTGGGATGGATCACCGTGCGGGGAGGTGAGCCCGAGGCTGCGCGGGGACGTCTGCTCGGCGTCTGGCGCGAGGCGCGGCGCCTGGGCCTGCCGCGCGAAGAGGTCCTGGCCATCGCGTATCTCGCCGACGCCTATACCCTGGCCGGAGCGCTGCCCAAGGCCGAGGCCGCCGCGCGGCTGGCCGAGCGCGGCGCGGCGCGACTCGGGCCCGAGGGCGACCTGGCGCTCGAGGTCGGGGTCCGGCGCGCCACGCTCCTGTTGGCGCGCGGCGATCTGATCGCAGCCGGCGAGCGCGCCCGGGCGGTGAGCGCGCGGGCCGAGGAGCTGGCGATGCCGTGGGAGTCTGCGCAGGCGCTGCGCGTCATCGGGATCGCCGCCTTCCGCGCGGGGCGGATCGATGCGGCCCGCGCGGCGTTCGAGCAGGGGCGCGAAATCCTGGCCGGCATGGGCGAGCGGCTCGAGCTGCGCGCCGTGGAGGACTGGGTCGAGGCGCTCGCGCGGCTGCGGAGCGCCGCGGAGATAGGCGATGGCGCCGGGCCGGGCGATGACGCCGGGCCGAGCGATGGCGCCGGGCTGCGCGCCGAGGTCGCGGCCAACCGCGCGCGCGGCTCGGCGCGTGGACCGGACGAAGCCGGCGCCGGGATGGAGGGCGCGCGCTCGCGGGCCGTGCGCTTCTGGCTGAGCCATCCCTTGCTGGGCCCGCTGAGCTGGTTGAGCGCGTCCGCGGCGCCCGCGAGCGCCGGCGAAGGGGCGGCGCCGCGCGAGCGGCCCGCGGGGGATCGCGCGCCGCGGGCGACTGGCGCCAGCCTGGCGGCCGGTGTGACGCGCGCCGATCTCGACCCGGTGTGGGCCGAGTTGGGCCTGGTCACGCGCACGGCCGAGCTCGTGCAGACGCTCAAGCTCGCCGAGACCTACGCGCCCGGCCGCATCCCGGTGCTCATCCTGGGCGAGACCGGCACGGGCAAGGATCTCCTGGCGCAGGGCCTCGGCCGCCTGGCCGGGCGCGCGGGGCGCTTCGTGCCGGTCAACTGCGCTTCCGCGCAGAAGGATCTCTTCGTGGCCGAGCTCTTCGGCGCGCGCCGAGGGGCCTACACGGGGGCGGTCGAGCGGCGCCGCGGACTGATCGAGGAAGCCGAGGGCGGCACGCTCTTCTTCGACGAGATCGCCGACCTGGCGCCCGAGGCGCAGGGCTTCCTGTTGCGCTTCCTCGACTCGGGCGAGGTGCGAGCCCTGGGTGAGACGCGCAGCCGGCGCGTCGAGACGCGCGTCGTGGCGGCCACCTGCCGGGACCTGCGCGCCATGGTGCGCCAGGGGCGCTTCCGGCCCGATCTGCACGCGCGGCTGGCGGGCTTGGTTCTGCGGCTGCCCCCGCTGCGCGAGCGGCCGGAGGACTTCGATCTGCTGGTTGAGATGCTCTGGCAACGCGAAGGCGGCGCGGCCGAGGTTCGCCGGCGCGTCTTCGCCCCCGAGCTGGTGGCCGATCTGCAGCAGCTATCCTGGCCGGGCAACGTGCGCGAGCTGCGTCACGCGGTCAGTCGCGCGCTGCTATACGCCCGTACCCACGGACCGCAGGCCGCGCGGACGAGCCCGGAGCAGTGGCTGCGGGGGATCGGCGCCGGCGGGCTCGATCCCGACGCGACCGGATCGGACGCGGAACGCCCCGCACGGGAGTCCGGCGGCCCGAGCAGGGGGCGAGTCGGCGCCGTTCCGCGCGCAACGCCGGGGGGGGCGGGCGCCCGCGCCGCGCGGGCCGGAAGCCGCGGCCGGAGTCGCGCCGATCTGATGGCCGCGCTGGCCTCTTCCGGCGGACGCATCGCGGCCGCGGCCAAGCTCCTTGGATTGTCGCGCAGCCATGCCTACCGGCTGTACAAGCAGATACAGGACGACGCGGACGCGGAGCGCGAGGAGAGCGGCGAGAAGGCCACTGGCTGATATGCGCCAAACGTGCACAAGGCGCGCGTCGCACTTGCATTCGGATTCCTTGACACTCCTGGGACGGATGCGCTATGCTTGTTCAACTCGACTCGCGGCAAATCGATCGCGAGCCGTGGCTGGGATGAGCCCCTTGGCAGGGGGAGGCATGTCGTACGCGGCGGGACAGAGCGCCAGCGCTCGAACGTGGCGGATCCGGGGTTGGCGATGGTGGTCCATCGCGACCCGGATGGCCGTGCCTGCCCGCCGCTGCGGTCCGAGCTAGTCCCAGCGCCACCAGCCCGAGCACCAGGCCCCGCTATCCGGAAGGATGGCGGGGTTTTTGATTTGGGGATCGGGGTGCGCGGGCGCCGATGGATGAGGAGGGGCCGCGGCATCAGCGATGTGCGCTCGGCGCTCGAGAACGCGGCCGCGCAAACGAAGGGGACGGAGATGTACACTCCCTCAATCGACGTCTATCGACGCCTGGCGCAGGAAGGGCGTCGCGCCCCCGTGCGCCGGCGGATTCCCGCCGACCTGGAAACGCCCGTCTCGGCCTTCCTGAAGCTGAAGCCCGCCGGGGCGGTCTTCCTGCTCGAAAGCGTGGAGCAGGGCATCCAGGTGGGGCGCTATTCCTTCATCGGGATCTCCGCGGCCGCCAGCGTGCGCCTCCAGCAGGAGCTGGTCGAGCTGCGTCGCAACGGCGACCAACGCATCGAGCCCGTGGACCCCGCCGATCCCTGGGGGCCGATCCGGCGCGAACTGGCGAGCTCGGCCGCGTGGGCGGGCGAGGACCTGCCCGGGCCCTTCGGCGGCGCGGTCGGTTTCGTCGCCTACGACATCGTGCGCTACTTCGAGCGCACGCCCGCGCCGCGTCCGGCGGGTCTGGCGCTGCCCGATTACCAGTTCATCTTCCCCGAGACCCTGGCGGTGTTCGATCACGTCAAGTGCGAGATCGAGCTGCTGGCGCTGCCTCCGGAGGGTGACGCGGACCAGGCCTACGCCGCCGCCGTCGCGCGGATCGAGGGGCTGCTGGCGGCCCTGGCCGCGCCCTTGCCGCCCATCGAGCAGCGCCGCGCCGGCGGCCGCCGCGCCGAGCCGGTCTTCAACATGTCGCGTGAGGACTTCCTGCAGAAGGTCGCGCGCGCCAAGGAGCACATCCTCGCCGGAGACGCCTTCCAGATCGTGCTGTCGCAGCGGCTGCAGGGCGAGACCGACGTGCCGCCCTTCCAGGTCTACCGGGCCCTGCGGATCCTCAATCCCTCACCCTACATGTTCTTCCTCGACTTCGGCGACTTCCAGGTCGTCGGCTCCTCGCCCGAGATGCTGGTCAAGCTGACGGGCGCCCGCGCCACGCTGTGCCCCATCGCCGGCACGCGCCCGCGCGGGGCCACGCCGCTGGCCGATCAGGAGCTCGAGCGCGAGCTCCTGGCCTCGGAGAAGGAGTGCGCCGAGCACGTGATGCTGGTCGACCTGGGCCGCAACGACCTCGGGCGCGTCTGCGAGCTGGGCACGGTCCGGCCCGAGTCGCTGATGCACATCGAGAAGTACTCGCACGTCATGCACATCGTCTCGCGCATCACGGGCATGCTGCGGGGCAGCGTCGACATGTTCGATCTGCTGCGGGCGACGTTCCCCGCCGGCACCGTCTCCGGCGCGCCCAAGATCCGCGCGATGGAGATCATCCACGACCTCGAGCAGGATCGCCGCGGCCCGTACGCCGGCGCGGTCGGCTACTTCGGCCGCCAGGGCGACATGGACATGTGCATCACGATCCGCACGCTGATCATGCAGGGCGGCCGCTACGTCGCCCAGGCCGGCGCGGGCATCGTGGCCGACTCCGACCCCGCCGGCGAGTACGAGGAAACGCTCAACAAGATCCGGGCGCTCACGCGCGCGATCGCGATCGCCGAGGGGGGCCTCTAGCCATGCACCTGTTGATCGACAACTACGATTCGTTCACCTACAACATCGTGCAGGGCCTGGGCGAGCTGGGCGCGCCGGTGCAGGTCCATCGCAACGACCGGATCGACGGAGACCGCGCCGAGGCGCTCCGGCCGGCCTCGCTCATCATCTCGCCGGGGCCGGGCACGCCCGATGACGCGGGCGTCTCCATCGAACTCATCCGCCGCTTCGCCGGCCGCGTGCCGATTCTGGGCGTGTGCCTGGGGCACCAGTGCATCGTGCAAGCCTTCGGCGGGCGGATCGAGCGCGCCGTGCGCGTCATGCACGGCAAGGTCTCCAACGTCTATCACGACGGCCGCACGATCTACGACGGTCTGTCGAACCCCTTCACCGCCACCCGCTACCACTCGCTGATCGCGCGCGAAGAGCATCTGCCCGAGCAGCTCGAGGTCTCGGCCTACACCTCGGACGGCGAGATCATGGGCGTGCGTCTGAAGGGCCGGCCGGTGGAGGGGGTGCAGTTTCACCCCGAGTCGATCCTCACGCCCGAGGGCCAGCGGCTGCTGGCGAACTTCCTGCGGTTGACCGGGAGCAACGGGAAGTGAGCGGCCTGAGCCCAGGTGGGCGCTCGGCGGGGCGCGCGAGGGCGCTCACGGCGAGCGGCCGCGCGCGATCGGAGAGATGGTCATGACGCCACAGACACTCGAGTTCCTGATCGAGGGGCGCGACCTCAGCCAGGCCGAGGCGCGCGACCTGATGAACGACATCATGGAGGGGGCCGTGGGCGAGGCGGCCCTGGCCGCCGTGCTGACCGCGCTGCGCATCAAGGGCGAGACAGCCGAGGAGATCGCCGGCTTCGCAACCGCCATGCGCGAGCATGCCGTGCCGGTGCAGCCGCGGCGCAACACCCTGGTGGACACCTGCGGGACGGGCGGGGATGGCAAGCACACCTTCAACCTCTCCACCGCGGCCGCGCTGGTGGCGGCGGCGATGGGCATCGGCGTCGCCAAGCACGGCAACCGCGCGGTCTCCTCGCGGTCGGGCAGCGCCGACGTGCTCGAGGCCCTCGGCGTCGACATCACCCTGCCGCCGGAGGCGGTGGCCGAGCTGATCGACCGCGTGGGCATCGGCTTCCTCTTCGCGCCTCACCACCATCCCGCCATGAAGCACGCCGCGCCCGTGCGCCGGCAGCTCGGCGTGCGCACGGTGTTCAACGTGCTCGGTCCCCTGACCAACCCGGCCGGCGTCAAGCGCCAGCTCCTGGGCGTCGTCCGGCCCGATAGGACGGTGGTGCTGTGCAAGGTCCTGCGCACGCTCGGGTCGGAGCGGGCCTTCGTGGTCCACGGGCTCGACGGGACCGACGAGGTGTCGATCGCGGCCGAGACGCTGGTCAGCGAGCTGCGGGCCGGCGAGGTGCGCACCTACCGCTTCGCCCCCGAGGAGGCCGGTTTCGCGCGCGCCCCGCTGGCGGCGATCGCCGGCGGCGGCGCGGCCGACAACGCGGCCCGCCTGCGCGCCATCCTGGCCGGCGAGCAGGGGCCGCTGGCTGATGCCGTCGTGCTCAACGCGGCGTTTGTGGCGCTGGCGGCCGACCGCGCGGACAGCGCGGCCGAAGGCGCGCGCCAGGCCCGCCGCGCCATCGAGAGCGGGCGCGCGGCCGAGGTGCTCGAGCATCTGCGGAGCGTCTCGCAAGAGCTCGGCGGCCGCTAGCGGCCGGCCGGCAGGAGGTCGGCCGCGAGCGGGAGGGCGCCGCGGCAGGCCGGGGGGAGAGGACGACCAAGAGGATTCGGATGGAGACGTTTCTGGATCGGGTCGTGCGCGAGAAGGAGGCCGAGATCGCCGTCCAGCGGGCGCGGCGCTCGGCCGGCGAGCTGGCGCGCGCGGCGGTCGACCGGCCGGTGCGCGATTTCGGCGCCGCGCTCGCGCCCGGCGCGGGCGAGCGCATCATCGCCGAGATCAAGCGTCGCTCGCCGAGCGTGCCCGCCTTCCGGCACGGCGGCGACCCCGCCGGCCTGGCGCGGATCTATCGCGATCACGGCGCCGCGGCGATCTCGATCGTGACCGACGAGCGCAACTTCGGGACCAGCCTGGCCGACGTCGCGCGCGTGCGGGCAGCCGTGGACCTGCCCGTGCTCGTCAAGGACTTCGTGATCGACGCGTACCAGGTGCTGGCGGCGCGGGCCGCGGGCGCCGATGCGCTGCTCCTGATCGCCCGCCTCCTCGCGCCCGAGTCGCTCGCGCGGCTGCTCGACCAGGCGCGCGGGCTCGGTCTGCAGGCGCTGGTCGAGTGCCACGACGAGGCCGATGTGGAGCAAGCGACGGCGGCGGGAGCGCGCATCATCGGCGTGAACAACCGGGACCTGGCGACGCTGGCGACGTCGCTGGGGACGTGCGAACGGCTCCTGCCGCTCATCCCGCCGGGCGTGCTGCGCGTCGCCGAGAGCGGGATCCGGCGGCGCGACGAGATCATCGCGCTGGCGCGCCGGGGGGCCGACGCCTTCCTCGTGGGTGGCGCGCTGCTCGCGAGCGCCGATCCGGGGCGCACGCTGCGCGAGCTGCTGGGAGTCGAGCCCGAGGCGGGCGAGCGATGAGGCCGCCACGCCGCACGGCGCGCTTGGACGAGAGGGGATCCGCCCATGCCTGAGACGCTCGTGAAGGTCTGCGGGATCACGCTGCCCCGCGATGCGGTCGACTGCGTCGAGTTGGGCGTCGATCTGCTGGGACTCATCTTCGCCTTCAGCCCGCGGCACGTCACGATCGCCCAGGCCCAGGCCATTCGCGCGGCCGTCCCCGAGGCGCGTTTGGTGGGTGTCTGCGTGGATGAGCCGCTGGCGGGCCTGGTCGCGCTGGCCCGCGAGTGCCGCCTCGATCTGCTGCAGCTTCACGGCCGGGAGACCCCCGCGTACTGCGCCCAGGCCGCGGCCGGCACCGGGCTGCCGGTGGTCAAGGCGGTGCGCGGCCCCGCGGGCGGTCCCCGGGACCGCGAGGTCTACCGTTCCCTCTACGGCGTGCTCTTCGATCTCGAGAAGGGCGTCCCGCCCACGCCCTGCGCGCAGGAGGAGCTCTGGTCGCGGGCCGAGGCCGCCCGGGAGGCCGGGCACCGCGTGTTCCTGGGCGGCGGGCTCGATCCCGACAACGTGGCCGCGGCCGTGCGGCGCGCGCGCCCTTACTGCGTCGATGTGGCGCGCGGTGTCGAGTGCGCCCCCGGCGTCAAGGACCACGACCTGGTGCACCGTTTCCTGCAGGAGGTCGAGCATGCCTAGCGCGCGCGGGCGCTTCGGGGTCTACGGCGGCCAGTACGTGCCCGAGACGCTCATGCCCTGCCTGCTCGAGCTGGAGGCGACCTGGAGCGCCGCTCAGGCCGACGCCGCCTTCCACGCCGAGTTCGGCCGCCTGCTGGCCGAGTACGCGGGCCGCCCGACGCCGCTCTATCTGGCCGAGGGGCTCGGCGCGCGGCACGGCGGCGGGCGGGTCAAGATCTACCTGAAGCGCGAGGACCTGAACCACACCGGGGCGCACAAGATCAACAACTGCCTCGGGCAGGTGCTCCTGGCGCAGCGCATGGGCAAGCGGCGGATCGTGGCCGAGACGGGCGCGGGGCAGCACGGCGTGGCGACGGCCACGGTGGCCGCGCGGGCGGGGCTCGCGTGCACGGTCTACATGGGCGAGCTCGACATGCGTCGCCAGCGGCCCAACGTGCTGCGCATGCGGCTGCTTGGCGCCGAGGTGCGCGGCGTCGCGTCCGGGAGCGGCACGCTCAAGGACGCGATGAACGAGGCGATCCGCGACTGGGTGACCCGCGTGGGCGACACGCACTACATCCTGGGATCGACCGCCGGCCCGCATCCGTACCCGACCATCGTGCGCGAGCTGCAGTCGGTGATCGGACGCGAGACCCGCGAGCAGATCCTGGCCCGCGAGGGCCGGTGTCCCACGCACATCGTTGCCTGCGTTGGCGGCGGATCGAACGCCCTGGGCATCTTCTCGGCGTTTCTGGAGGACGCCCGCGTCAAGCTGCACGGCGTGGAAGCGGGCGGCTCGGCGGTGGGACACGCGGCCGCCCTGTGCGCCGGCAGGCCGGGCGTCCTCCACGGCGCCTACAGCTATCTGCTGCAGGATGACGACGGCCAGGTGCGCCTGGCCCACTCGATTGCGCCGGGGCTGGACTACCCGGGCGTCGGCCCCGAGCACAGCCACCTGAAGGACACCGGCCGCGTCGCCTACCACCGGGTGACCGACGAGCAGGCGCTGGCCGCCTTCCAGGACCTCGCGCGTCACGAGGGGATCTTGCCGGCCCTGGAGTCGAGCCACGCGGTGGCGTTCGCTTGCCGGCTCGCGGCGGAGCCAACGGCTCCGGACACGGTCATCGTGGTCAACCTCTCCGGTCGCGGCGACAAGGACATCGAGAGCATCGAGGCGCTGCTGAACCCCGCGGCGGCCGCGGATCAGCGCGGGAGCCCGGAGCGCTCGCCGGGGCGCGAGGAGCATCCATCGACATGAGACTGCGCGAGATCACCGAGAGCACGCGCGCGGCGGGGCGCAAGGCGCTCGTGCCGTTCTTCACGGCCGGCTATCCCGACGAGGCGACCTGCCTGCGCCTGCTCGCGACCGCGGCGGCCGCGGGCTGCCGGGTCATCGAGGTGGGCATTCCCTTCTCCGATCCGATGGCTGACGGTCCGGTGATCCAGGCCTCCTCCGAGCGCGCGCTCGCCCAGGGGATGACGCTCCGGCGCGCCCTGGATCTCATCGAACGCGCCTCCGTCGCCGGTGCTGCGCCGGCGCCCGCGGGCTTCGTCGTGATGAGCTACCTCAATCCGATCCTGCAGATGGGCGTCGCGGCCTTCGCCGAGCGCGCGGCGCGCGCCGGGGTGGCCGGCGTGATCCTGCCCGACGTGCCGCTGGAGGAGTCGGGCGAGCTGCGGCCCGCGCTGGCGCGCGCGGGCATCGCGCTCGTGGACCTCGTCGCGCCGACCTCGGGCGACGAGCGCGTGGCGGCCATTGCCCGGCAGGCGGAAGGGTTTCTCTATCTCGTGTCGCTCACCGGCGTCACGGGCGTGCGCGCGGGGCTGGCCGCCGGGCTGGCGGACTTCATCGCGCGCGTGCGGCGAGCGAGCGGCCTGCCGCTCTACGTGGGCTTCGGCGTCTCGACCCCGGAGCAGGCCGCCGAGGTCGCCCGCGCGGCCGATGGGGTGATCATCGGCTCGGCGCTGATCCGCCTCATCCAGGCTGCGCCCGATCAGGAAGCGGCCGTCGCCGCGGTGAGCGGGTGTCTCGCGCGCGTGACGGCGGCCATGCACGCGCCGGCCGGCGCCCCGGCCGGCGCCGCGCGGAACGGGCCGCCTGGCGGCGGGGCCAACGGTGCGCCGATGCGGCCAGGGGAGGAACAGCGGCCATGATGATCGTCGTGATGCAACCCGAGGCGCCCGTCTCGCAGATCAGCAGCGTCATCCGCGCGATCGAGCAGCTCGGCTTCCAGCCGCGGCCGTCGCACGGGGCGCGCCAGACGGTGATCGGCATCCTGGGGGCGGCCAAGGAGACGCCGCTGGCCGACATCGCGCAAATGCCGGGGGTCGCGCAGGTGACGCCAGTCTCGACCGCCTTCAAGCTGGTCAACCGCGAGTTCCAGCCCGAGCCCACGGTCGTCATGGCGGGCGCGGCGGCGATCGGCGGCCGGGAGTTTGTCGTGATGGCCGGACCGTGCGGCGTCGAGTCGCGCGAGCAGCTGCTCTCGACCGCGCGCGCGGTCGGCGCGGCCGGCGCGCGGATCCTGCGCGGCGGGGCGTTCAAGCCGCGCACCTCGCCCTACAGCTACCAGGGCATGGGCGAGGAAGGGCTGCGCCTGCTGGCCGAGGCCCGGCAGGAGACGGGCCTGGCCGTGGTGACCGAGGTGACCTCGCCCGAGCTCGTCCCCCTGGTATGCCGGTACGCCGACATCCTGCAGATCGGCGCGCGCAACATGCAGAACTACGCGCTCCTGTCGGCGGTGGGCCACGTGCGCAAGCCGGTGCTCCTGAAGCGCGGCCTGATGTCGACGATCGAGGAGCTGCTCCTGGCGGCCGAGTACCTGCTCTCGAACGGCAACAGCCAGGTCATGCTCTGCGAGCGCGGCATCCGCACCTTCGAGCCCGCCACGCGCAACACCCTGGACCTCTCCGCCGTGCCGGTCATCAAGCGGGCGAGTCACCTGCCGGTCGTGGTCGACCCGAGCCATGCGGCCGGCCGGCGCGACCTCGTGCCGGCGCTCGCGAAGGCGGCGCTGGCCGCCGGCGCGGACGGCATCATCGTCGAGGTGCATCCGAAGCCCGAGGAGGCGCTCTCCGACGGGCCGCAGAGCCTGCGCTTCGAAGAGTTCCGGCTGATGATGGACGAGTTGCGCCCGATCGCCGCGGCCGTGGGGCGCGCGATGCCTCCGGCCTCCGCGCCGGGGGCGCCGGGGGCGCCGGGGGCGCCGGGAGGAGGCGGGCGATGACGCGCACGGTCGAGCAGGCCCGCGGCCTGAGGGGCGAGCTGCGCATGCCCGGGGACAAATCGATCGCCCACCGGGCGCTGATCCTGGGCGCGCTGGCCGCCGGCGAGCAGCGCGTCACCGGCCTGCCGGGCTCGGGCGACGTCGCCAGCACCGCGAGCTGCCTGCGCGCGCTGGGTTGCCGCATCGAGACGGCGGCGACGGGCGAGGTCCTGGTCTCCGGCCGCCAGCGGCTGCCGGCCGGCGCGGCGGCGCGGATCGATGCGGGCAACTCGGGCACGAGCGCCCGTCTCCTGGCGGGCCTGGCCGCCGGGTGGGGGCTCGACGTGGCGATCGACGGCGATGAGTCTCTGCGCCGCCGGCCGATGACGCGCGTGGCCGAGCCGCTGGCCGCGATGGGCGCCGCGATCTCCACGACCGAGGGCCGGCTGCCCATGCGCATCCGCGGGCGCGAGCTGCGCGGGGTGACCTGGCAGCCGCAGGCCGCGAGCGCGCAGGTCAAGAGCGCGATCCTGATCGCGGGGCTCTACGCCTCGGGCGCGACGACGGTCGTCGAGCGCGCCGCCACGCGCGATCACACCGAGCGCATGCTGGCGGCGATGGGCGCGCCGATCGAGCGCGACGGCCTGGCGGTGACCGTGCGCGGCGGCGGGCGCGGCGAGGTCGGGCTGCGGGCGCTGGACATCGCGGTTCCCGGCGATATCTCCTCGGCCGCGTTCTTCCTGGTGGCCGCGTCGATCGTGCCCGGATCGCAGGTGCGGATCGCGGGCACGGGCGTCAATCCCACGCGCACGGGGATCCTGGACGTCCTCACGGCGATGGGCGCGCGGATCGCGCTCGAGCGCGCTCGCTCGCAGGGCGGCGAGCCGGTGGCCGACATCGTGGTGTCGTCGGCCGGGCTGCGCGGGATCGAGATCGCGGGCGCGCTGGTGCCGCGGCTGATCGACGAGCTGCCGGTGCTGGCGGTGGCGGCCAGTCAGGCCACGGGCACGACGGTCGTGCGCGATGCGGGCGAGCTGCGCCACAAGGAATCGGATCGGATCCGCCGCGTGGTCGAGAGCCTGACCGCGATGGGAGCGGACATCGCCGAGCGCGAGGACGGGTTCGAAGTGTCCGGCCCGCGCAAGCTGCGCGCCGGGCGGATCTCCTCCGGCGACGATCACCGCATTGTGATGGCGATGGCCGTCGCCGGGTTGGTTGCCGAGGGAGCGACGGCGATCGAGGGCAGCGAGGTCGCGGGGATCTCCTATCCGAGCTTCTTCGAAGACCTCGAACGGCTGCGGGTGTGAGGGGGATGATGGAGATCACGGGCGCCACGAAGGTCTACGGGGTCATCGGCGACCCGGTGGCGCACAGCCTCTCGCCGTTCCTCCTGAACCGCGCCTTCGCCGCGTGCGGGCTGGACGCCTGCTACGTGGCGTTCCCCGTGCCGGCCGGGCGGCTGACCGAGGCGCTCGCCGGCCTCAGGCATGCGGGCGTGGCGGGAGTGAACGTGACCTACCCCCACAAGGAGGGCGCCTTCCTCGCCTGTGAAACTTGCTCGGAGCGCGCCGCGCTCCTGCGCGCGGCCAACACGCTCGTCCGCACGGACAGCGGGCTGCGGGCGGAGAACACCGACGCGCCCGGCACGGCCCTGGCGCTGGAAACCTTCGGCGCGCCGCCCGCCGGACTGCGCGCGCTGATCCTCGGCGCGGGCGGCGCCGGGCGCGCGGCGGCGCTCGGGCTGCTCGAAGCCGGCGCGCGCCGGGTGAGCCTGGCGGTGCGCGATGCGGCGCGCGGGGAGGCGGCCGTGGCGGAGCTGCGCCGGCGTTTCGGCGCCGAGCGCCTGGGCATCGTGGCCGGCGGGGAGCTGGCGGCGGCCGTCGCCGGAGCGGACGCCATTCTCAACGCCACCCCGGTCGGCATGCTCGCCGGGTCGCGGGGCGCGGCGACGGAGCCCGCCGGCGTGGCGCTGAGAAACAACGGGGGGGGAGCTTATGGGCCCCCCCGGGTTGGTTTGTTAGTAAAAACACCCCCGGACCCCCACACTGGCGCGCGGCGCCCCCCGATCCGGAGGCGATCGTCGAGCGCCACGTCTGCTTCGATTTCGTCTACCATCCGCTCGAGACGCCCTTGCTGGCCGCGGCGCGCGCCCGCGGCGCCCGTTGCATCGATGGCCTCGCCCTGCTGGCCGCCCAGGCGCGCGAGTCCTTCACGCTCTGGACCGGCCGCAGCTTCGACCTGCGGCGGATGCACGCCGCGGCCCTCGCCGCGGCGGCCGGCCGCGCGGGGGAGGAGTAGGGCCGTGCCGGTGCGCTACGCCTTCGAGCCGAGTCCCCACGCGCCGCTGCCCGCGGATCTCCCCGGCCCCGGTCTGATCGCGCTGGCGGGCTTCATGGGCACCGGCAAGACGTGCACGGGTCGCGCGCTGGCCGAGATGCTGGGCGCCGAGTTCGTGGACACCGACGATCTCATCGCCGCGCGCGAGGGAGCTCCCGTCGAGACGATCTTCGCGCAGCGCGGCGAGGCGGAGTTCCGGCGTCTCGAGCGCGCGGTCTGCCGCGAGCTCGCGCGGCGGCGCGCCCTGGTGGTGGCGACGGGCGGGGGCATGCTGCTGGATGAGGCCAACCGCGCGGCGCTGTCGGCCGCGGGGACGGTGGTGCTGCTCGAGGCCTCGCCCGAGACGATCCTGGCGCGGGTGGGCGACGGCCGCGAGCGGCCGCTCCTGCGGGATGCGCCCGGGCCCGACGGGCGGCGCGCCCGCATCGCCGAGCTGCTCGCCGAGCGGGCGGCGGCCTACGGGCGCATCGCGCTGCGGGTCGACACCTCGGCGGTGACGCCGCAAGCCGCCGCCGCGCGCATCGGGGCGCTGCTCGACCTGCCCCGGCACGAGATCGCCATCCACGGCCTCGGAGGCGATCAGGCGCCGGCGACGTCGCGCATCGTGATCGGCCGCGGCAGCCTATCGCATCTGGGCGCGCTGCTGGCGGCCCGCGGACTGGGCCCGCGCGTCTATCTCTTCGTGGCCGCCGGACTGCGGGAGATCTTCCTCGAGCAGATCGCCGCCTCGCTCGCGCACGCCGGGCTCGCGTGGGAAGTCCTGGAGGTCGCCGACGGCGATCGGCACAAGAGCCTCGCGCAGGCGACGGCGCTCATCAATCGGCTGGCCGAGCTGGGCGCCGACCGCCAGGCGACGGCGGTCACCGTGGGCGGGGGCGTGACCGGCGACCTGGCCGGCTTCGTGGCGTCGATCTACATGCGCGGCCTGCCGCTCGTGCACGCGCCGACGACGCTGCTGGCGCAGGTCGACGCGAGCATCGGCGGCAAGGCGGCCGTCAACCATCCGCGGGCCAAGAACCTGATCGGGGCCTTTCACCAGCCGCGCCTGGTGGTGGCCGATCCGTGCGCCCTGCGAACGCTGCCCGCGCGCGAGATTGCCGGGGGCATGGCGGAAGTGGTCAAGTCGGCCGTGTTGGGCTCGGCGGACCTCTTCACGTTCCTCGAAGACCGGCTGGAGGAGGACCCCGCCCATGCCCTGCGCGACCCGGCCTTCCTGGAGCGCTGCGTGGCCGAGTGCGCCGCCAT
>CAZRWW010000061.1:6143-33708 GCA_964603725.1 uncultured bacterium | reverse complement strand
AGGCGCGGGGCACCGATGCGGCCGCAGCCGCCGAGTCGCCGCCGGCCAGGCTCGCGGCCGCCGAGTCGCCGCCGGCCAGGCTCGCGGCCGCCGAGTCGCCGGCGGCCGGCTCCTTCCAGGCCGCCGCCAGCGAATCGAGGCGGCTCCTCTCAGCTCCCGCCAGGGCCGCGGCCTCCTCGAGCGCCGCGGTCGCCTGGGCCGCCGCCTCGAACGCCACGCGCGAGCGGGCGCCGGTGCGTTGCACGCGGGCGAGCGAGTCGGCCCTGGCCTTGGCCGCCGCCTGCGAGGCCGCGGTGGCGGCCGCGGCCAGCGAGTCGGCGACCGCCTGGACCGCCGCCAGCGAGTCGTCGACAAGACGCTGCCGGTCGCGCGCGGAGCGCGACAGGGTCTCCAGCGCGCGCAGGCGGGGCTCCGGGTGGCCCAGCTCGCGCAGGTGCGCGAGCGCCCGCTGCGCCTGCGGACTTGCCGGATGGCGGGTGACGAGCGAGTCGTAGGCCGCGACCGCCGCCGCGCTCGAATCGAAGTCGGACTGCAGGATCCAGGCGTGCGCGTAGGCGGCGCGCGCCGCGAAGTCGCTCCCGGGGAACTCCCGTTCGACGAGCAGATACTCTCCCAAAGCCTTGGCCGGGTCGTTCGCCTCGAAGTACGAGAACTCGGCCACCTGCAGGGCGGCCTGCGCGCGGCGGTCCACGCCCGCCGTCAGCGTGTCGGCCGACGCCTGCAGCTCCTCCAGGTGCTTCAGATTGCTCAGGCGGCGGGCGGCCTGGTCCTTGAACACCGACTGGGTCTGCGCCCGCGCGGCCTTCTCGTAGGCGCCGCGGGCCAGGTCGTAGCGTTGCTGGTAGACCTCGTGCGTGTAGCCGAGGCGAAAGTCGGCCTCGATGCCCAACGTGCGGTTGGCGAAGTCCTGCGACACGCGCGCCAGCAGCTCGGCGGCGGCCTCGTGCTCGCCTCGGCGGTTCTCGGCTTCCGCCCTGGCCAGGGCGACCCGCCCCGCGTCCTCGCTGCGCGCGTCCTCGGGCTCGATGCGCCGGTAGATCGAGAGGGCCCGCTCCGGCTGGCCCAGGCGCACGAGACAGACGCCGGCGTTGAGCTGCGCCTCGAAATAGACGTCATCGGCCCGCGCGATCTCGGCGAGCTTGGCATAGGCGGCCAGCGCGCTGTCGTAGCGGCCGGCCTCGTAGTGGATCTGCCCCATGCGCTTGAGCGCGTCCACGCGCTTGTCGCTCCGTTCGTAGCGCGCGACCAGCTGCCGGTACTCGCCCAGCGCCTGCTCGGTGTCTCCGGCCGCATCCAGACCCTGCGCGACCGTGAGCAGGATCTCATCTCGGCGCTCGAAGTCGGGATCGGTGCGCAGCACGCGCTCGAACAGCCGCCGGGCGGTGGGGTAGTTGCGCAGGTGGTGGTAGCTCATGCCCGTGTAGAACAGCGCCGCGGGAACCAGCTCTGAGTCGGGGAAGTTGAGCACCATCTCGTTGAACTTCCGGATGGCGGTCTCGTACTCGCGCTTGCCGAAGTAGCACTGGCCCTGCAGGAACAGCGCGTCGTCGATGCCGGCCTTCCAGCCGCCTCCGTGCTCGAAGATCACCTTGGCCGCCTTCTCGATCGCCTTGTCGTAGTTGCGCGCGGCCTCCGGGGCCAGCTTGTCCGACTTCGAGTCGCGCTGGACCTGCTCGGCTTTGTTGTAGAACTTGCGGGCGTGATAGAAGGTGTTGAAGTAGGCGCAGCCGGCCGCCAGACCGGCCAGACAGCAGAGCGCCAGCAGGCCGGCCCGCGCGCGGCGCGTCGCCGGGCGGGTCGTGCCCCGGCGCGCGCGGCGCTCCGGCGGGGCGGTCCGGTCGCGACTAGACCAGCTGCGTCTGTAGGCGTTCGGACGGGTGGAAGGCAAGGTTTTCCTCGTGGGTCAGGCGTCCGCCGCAGACCGTCATGCTCACGCGACCCCGCAGCCGCTCGCCGCGGAAGGGGCAGTTGCGCCCCTTGGAAGCGAAGTCCTCCGGGTCGACCACCCAGGCGGCTCCCGGAGCCAACACCGTCAGGTCCGCCGGCTCGCCCATGCGGACGGCGCCGCCGCCCCAGCCGGCGATCTGCGCCGGCCGAGTGGCCATCAGGCGGACGATCGTCTGCAGGTCCATGCCCTCGCGATGGTGCAGGTACTCGATCGCCACCGCCGCCGCCGTTTCCAATCCAATCATACCGGGCGGAGCGGCCGAGAGTTCCTGGTCCTTGGCCACCTGCGTATGGGGCGCGTGGTCGGAGGCGAGGATGTCGATCGTGCCGTCGCGCAGACCCGCGACGATTGCCTGGCGATCCTCCTCCGTGCGCAAGGGCGGCGCGACCTTGAAGCTGGTGTCGTAGCTCTTCAGGCGTTCCTCGGTCAGCGCGATGTAGTGCGGCGCGGTCTCGGCGGTCACGGGCAGCCCGCGCGCCTTGGCGGACCGCACGAGGTCGACCCCCTCGCGCGTGCTGACGTGGGCCACGTGCAGTCGCGCGCCGGCCAGCTCCGCCAGGCGGATGTCCCGCGCGATCGCGATCGCCTCGGAGGCGGCCGGGTTGCCGCGCAAACCGAGCACGGTCGACCAGTAGCCCTCGTTCATCACTCCCTCGGCGGAGAGGTCCGGATCCTCCGCATGCGTGACCACCAGCACGCCCCAGGTGCGGGCGTACTCCAACAGCCGGCGCATCACCCGCGCGTTCGCGACCGGGCTGCCGTCGTCGGAGACCGCCACCGCCCCCGCCAGCTGCAGCTCGCGCAGATCGGCCAGCTCCTGCCCGGCCCGCCCGCGGGTCGCGGCCGCGATCGGGTGGACCCGGCAGTGGCCCGCTTCGGCCGCGCGCTGGATCACGAACTCGACCTGGCCGCGCGTGTCGATGGGTGGATGCGTGTTGGGCATGCACGCCACGCGAGTGAACCCCCCGATGGCCGCGGCGCGCGAGCCGGTGGCGATCGTCTCGGCGTCCTCGCCGCCCGGCTCGCGGAAGTGGACGTGCAGGTCGCCGAATCCCGGGGCGCACACCAGTCCCCCCAGTTCGACCACCAGGTCGGCCTCGCGGGTGATCGCCGGCGCCAGGCCCTCCACCACTCCCCGGCGCAGAAAGATGTCCCGCGGCTCGTCGATGTTCTGGGCCGGATCGATCAGGTGGGCTCCGCGCAGCAGGATCGTCTCGGCCCGCTGCCACAGCCGCCTCGGATCGGTCGCTTGATGCATCGCGTCCCCCTCCTGTACAACTCCCCGGCCGCCGGGCGCCGCGCGGCTTCTGTGGAACCCCCGGCCGCCGGGCGCCGCGCGGCTAGCGTCCCGCCGGATGGGCGCTCATCAACCCGGCCCCGGCCGCCATCGGCTCCGGCGGCGCGCCGCCGCTCACCAGGTAGAGCACCGCCATGCGCACGGCCACCCCGTTGGTGACCTGCTCGAGAATGGCCGCCCGCGGCCCGTCCGCCAGCTCGGGCTCGATCTCGACCCCGCGATTCATCGGCCCCGGATGCATGATCAGCACGTCGTCGGCGGACGCGCGGATCCGCTCGCGCGTGACGCCGAAGGTCATCGCGTACTCGCGCAGGGAGGGCAGGAAACCGCCCTGCTGGCGCTCGAGCTGCAGTCGGAGCACGTTGATGACGTCCACTCCCCGGATCCCCTGCTCGAGGTCGCGATGGATCTCGGCCCCCATCCGCTCGATCTCCGGCGGCAGGAGCGTGTGCGGCGCTACCACGCGCACGTGGGCGCCCAGCTTGGTGAGGCCCCAGATGTTCGAGCGCGCCACGCGGCTGTGGGCGATGTCGCCCACGATGGCGACCTTGAGTCCCGCGATGCGTCCTTTCTTTTCGCGGATGGTGTACAGGTCGAGGAGCGCCTGGGTGGGATGCTCGTGAAACCCATCACCCGCGTTGACCACGCGCGCCTTGAGGTGCCGCGCCAGGTAGTGCGGCGCGCCGGCTGCTCGATGGCGCACCACGACGATGTCGAGCTTCATCGCCTCGATGTTCTGGATCGTGTCGCGCAACGTCTCGCCCTTGCTCACGCTCGACCCGCTCACGGAGAAGTTCACCGTGTCGGCGCTCAGGCGCTTCTCGGCCAGCTCGAAGGAGACGCGCGTGCGCGTGCTCGGCTCGAAGAAGGCGTTGCACACGGTCACGCCGCGCAGGGCCGGCACCTTCTTGATCGGTCGCTCGATGACCTCGCGGAAGGTGCGGGCGGTGTCGAGCACGGTGAGGATGTCCTCCGAGGTGAGCTCCTCGAGACCCAACAGGTGTTGGAGCGCCATCTTCGCCTCACTCCTCGCCGATCTCGGCGATGTTGACCTCATCCTGCCCGTCGGTTTCGCTCAGCAGGACCTTGACGACCTCGCGGTGCGAGGTCGGCACGTTCTTGCCCACGAAGTCGGCGCGGATCGGCAGCTCGCGATGGCCGCGATCCACCAGCACCGCCAATTGGATGGCGCGCGGGCGGCCGAAGTCGATGACCGCGTCCATCGCCGCGCGGACGGTGCGACCGGTGAAGAGCACGTCGTCGACCAGCACGACGACTTTGTTCTCGACCGAGACCGGGATGTCGGTCGTGCCCACCAGCGGCTGCGGCGCGACCTTGTGCACGTCGTCGCGGTAGAGGGTGATGTCGAGCACGCCCAGCGGCGGCTCCTCGCCCTCGATCTGGGTGATCTGCCGGCGAATGCGCTCGGCCAGCGGCGCGCCGCGCTTGCGGATGCCGACCAGGATCACTTCGCCGATGCCCCCGTTGGCCTCCACGATCTCGTGCGAGATGCGCACGATCGCGCGGCGCACTTCCTCCGGGTTCATGATGATCGCCTTGCGCTTCAGGTTCATGCGTCCCCTTTCAGGCGGCGCTCGCGAACGAGCGCCCCGACCGACCTGGAGAGCTCCGCCGCGCCTGGTGGGCGCACAGGCCGAGCCAGCCGGGAGACCCGGCAGAGCCGGGAGCGCGGGGAGCCAATGCCGGCGCCCGGGCCCGGCCTGACGGCCGAACCCGCCGAGCGGCGGACCATCGCCGATGGGAGGGAAGCCCCCGTCACCTTCTTGACCTCGCCGGATCAATTTAAAGGCCGCGGGTCGACACGAATCCGGGGGACCTTAGCAAGCGCGGGGGACGCCCGTCAAGCGCGGCCTCTGGCCCTCGGCGGCCTGGGAATTGCGCGGGCCGCCCTCGGCGGGCGGCGACCGGGCGGGCAGCCCGGCGGGAGGCTCTCTGACGGGCGGCGACCTGGCGGGCGGCCCGGCGGGTGGCGCCCTCGCGCCCGGCCCGGCGGGCCCCGCGCCGCTAACGTCCTGCGCCGCCCAGCACCACTCTGCGCACGACCTGCGCTCGCTCCGTGTGCAGCCGCGCGAAGTAGACGCCCCGGGCGCACGGCCGGCCGCGGCCGTCCCGGCCGTCCCACGAGGCCGCATGCGCCCCCGCGGCGACCGGCCCCGCGAAGAGGGTCGCCAGGCTGCGCCCCTCCAGGTCGTACAGGCCAAGGGTGACGTGGGCGGGATGCGTCAGCACGTAGGTGAGCTCGACGCCGCGGGCCCCGTGGACGCCCCGGTCCGGGCGAACCTCGAGCCGCAGCCCGTCCGCGGCGATCCCGCCGGCGGGCTGCTCGTCCACGGATGTGCCCGCGTTGTCCCAGCGCGCGATGTAGAAGGAAGGCCCGCCTCCGGCTCCGAGGAACTGCCCGCCGACATAGAGCGCGCCGCCGTGAGCATGAATGCTGGCGGCCTGATCCTGCACGCCGCCTCCGAGGGCCTGCCAGGCCTGGCCGTCCCAGACGGCGATGGGGGGCGGGGCGGGGCCGCCGGGCGTGTGGTATTGGCCCGGCGGGTCGTTCAGCCCCGCATAGCTGCCCACCGCCCAGACGTGGTGGTCGAGTCCGCTCCCGAGCGCGCTCCACGCGGCGCCGTCCCAGACGGCGATGCGGGCCGCCGGCACGCTGCCGGCGCGCTCGAACCAGCCGCCCACGACGAGCCGGTCCTCGTGCAGCGCCAGCGACGTGACCGTGGGCCAGAACCCCAGGCTCATCCCTCCCCCCACGTCGCGCCAGCTCTGGCCGTCCCAGCGCGCGATGTGCCGGACGGTCACGCCTCCGGCGGAGAAGAAGTCGCCCCCGACGTAGAGGTCGCCCTGGCAAACGGCCAGCGCGGCGCCCTTGTCGCTCAGGCCCGTGCCGAGCGTGCTCCACGCGCCGCCGTCCCAGGCGGCGATGTTGGCGGCATTGATCGATCCGGCCGTTTCAAAGAGCCCCGCCACGATCAACTGGCCCCCGCGGACCGCGAGGGCGGCGACCATCGGGCTTCAGCAGCCCCCCACGCCGCCTCCCATCGGCAGCCACTGGCTGCCGTCCCAGGCGGCCAGGCGGTCGGCGGGCGCGCCGCCGGCCAGGGTGAAGAGCCCGCCGGCGATGAGGCGCCCGTCGTAGACGGCCAGGGCGTTGACCTCGCCGTTCAGCCCCTCGCCCAGGGGTTCCCACCCCGTTCCGTTCCAGGCGGCGATGAAGTTGCAGGGCCGCCCGCCGGCCAGCGTGAACGCTCCGCCAGCGATCAAGCGGCCGTTGTAGGACGCGAACGCCCGCACGTTGGCGTTCATGCCCGCGCCGGCGCCGAACGAGCTCCAGGCGGCGCCGTCCCAGCCGGCGATGAAGCTCATCGGCTCGCCACCCGCCAGCGTGAACGCGCCCCCCGCGACCAGCGTGCCGGCGTGATCGGCGAGGGACCACACGGGCTGATCCGTGCCGCCGCCGACCTCGGACCACGCCGCGCCGTTCCAGCAGGCCAGATAGCTCGCCGGCTGGCCGCCGGCCTGGATGAAGAATCCGCCCGCGTACAGCGTTCCGTCGCGCGACAGCAGGCACTTGACCGTCTGATCGACGCCCGCGCCGACGGCGGACCAGGCGCTCCCGCTCCAGGCGGCCACGTAGCCGACCGGCTGCCCGCCGGCCTGATAGAACATCCCGCCAGCCACGAGCGCGCCATTGTGCGGGGTGAGGGCGTAGACCCAGCTGTTGACGCCGCCCCCGACGCTGCTCCAGCCGGCTCCGTCCCAGCGCGCGATGTAGGTGGTTCCCGTCTGTCCGCCCGCGCTGGTGAACTTCCCGCCCACGTAGAGCGCGCCGTCATGGACCGCCAAGGCGTAGGCGGCGTTGTTGAGCCCGGTGCCCAGCGGCTCCCAGGCGGCTCCGTTCCAGCGCGCGATGCGGCGCGCCGTGACGCCGCCCGCCGTCTGGAACTCGCCCGCGGCAATGAGGGCCCCGTCGTGGACGGCCAGGGCGGTCACGCGGCCGTCCATGCCGCTGCCCAGAGCGCTCCAGCTCGCGCCGTCCCAGCGGGCGATGCAGTTGGCGCTCGCGCCCCCGGCTTGGGTGAACCAACCGCCCACGATGAGATCGCCGTTGTAACGGGTCAGGCAGAGCGCGGTCGTGTTCAGCCCCAGCCCCAGCGGCTGCCACGCCGACCCGTCCCAGCGCGCGATGTAGGCCGCGGGGGTCGTCCCGGCGCTCGTGAAGCCCCCGGCCGCATAGAGGTCGGGGCCGTCGGCCTGCAGGGCGTAGACGGCCTCGCTCATACCGGGCCAGGCAAAGCCGTCGGACCAGGATCCGGCGACCTGCCCCAGCGCTGTGACCGGGAGAACCAACGACGCCGCGGCCAGCGATGCCAGCGCCGCGGCGGCCGCCGCGAGAATCGCATGGACCGACCCGCGCCGGATCCGAACGTACGGCATGCTTCCTCCCTGAACCTGTGGACGGATGTCCCGCGGCGCCCTACCCCCTCCGGCGGGCAGCCGTGGGTCAAAGTCTATGGTTGTAGTGTACTATTGGCCAGGTCGATCCGCAAGGTTCCTGTCGGGCCGGTCCCCTCCTGACCGGCCCCGCCCCGGCCGGGCCCCCAGTGCGCCGGCCGCCTCAGGACCCGGACGTCCCCGGGGCCGCCGGCCCGCCGAGACGAGTGAGAGCGCCCCAGGCCTCGAGGCAGCGCAGGGCGCGCAAGCCGCGGTATCCGGTGACGTGGTACTGGAGAAAGGCCTCCACGGTCGCCATCACTTCCCGGTCGGCCTCCCCCGGGTAGCGGGCGCCGGGCGCCGGCCGGCGCCCCCTGCCCGAGGCACCGCCGTGCGCACCGGCCACCACCTCGCGGAGCACGTCGAGCGCGGCGGCCGACAGCGCCTGCGGCCGCGCCACGGCCGCGCAGCCCCGACACAGAAGACCGCCCTCGGCGACGCCGAATCCCGCCGGCGGATCGACCGGCCCGCCGCAGACCGCGCAGCGCTCGAGCTGGGGCGCGTAGCCGAGCAGGGCGACCGTGTGAAGCTGGAACGTCCGCAGGCGCAGCTCGGCGCGCGGATGATCGGGCCGCCGCTCGCAGCCGTCCAGATAGCGCAGCAGCGCGTCCAGAACCTCGGGCACGGGGTCCTCATCCGTGACCACGCGATCGACGAACTCGAGACCCGCGCAGGCGAGGTGATAGGCGCGCGGGCTGGCCAGCACGCGCCCGTAGAGGCGCTCCGCCGACGCAGCCTTGAGGAATTGCAGGGAGCGGTGCTTCTTGAGGTAGAAGACCGCCCGCACGCACGTCAGCGGCTCGAGTGCCGACCCGAACGGGCTCTTGACGTCGCGCGCGCCCTTGGCGATGACATGCACCTTGCCGAAGCGGCGCGTGAGCACGGTTGCGATGCGGCTGGTCTCCCCATGGCGGAGCGACCGCAGCACCAGGCCTTCATCCTCGACGATCGCCACGCTGGGCCGCTCCCCGCGCCCGCCGGTCGGCGGCGCCGCCGGCGACCGACAGGCGCAGCTTCAGCACACGACGCTCCGAGGCCTCGAGCACCTCGATCGCGATCGGGCCCACCTGGAGCCGCTCGCCCCGCGCCGGGATCCTCCCCAGCCGGTCGAGCACCAGTCCGGCCAGGGTGTCGTAGTCGCCCTCGGGCAGCGCGACCGGGAACCACTCGTTGAGGTCGTCGACGCGACAGTGCCCGTCACCCACGAAGGCGCCGTCGGGCAGGCGCACCACTTGCCCGCTCAGCCGGTCCTGCTGGGCGATCTCTCCCAGCAGGATCTCGAACAGGTCCTGATCCGTCACCAGCCCGGCCGTGCCCCCGAACTCGTCGACCACGATCGCCACGTGCTCCTCGGCCGCGATCAGGTCGCGCAAGAGGTCGTCGCAGCGCATGCTCTCGGGCACGAAGCGGATCTCGCGCACCAGGGGCTCGATCGACCCATCCGCGGCCGGCCGCGCGTAGAGGTCCTCGCCGCGCAGGCAGCCCGCGATCTCATCCAGCTCGCCGCGGAAGACCGGCACGAACCAGTGGGGCCGCTCCCGCAGCAGGTCCAACCAGGCCTCCACGGGCGACCCCAGGTCGAGGGCGGCGATCTCGCTGCGCGGGACCATGATCTCGCCCACGGTCGTCTCCCCGAGCTCGACGACGCTCTCCACATCCTCGGGCGCCTCGGGGGCGGGGGCCAGCGCGGCGGCGCGGGACGCTCGCGCCCGCCGGCGCGCCGCGGTCAGCCACAGCCCCGCCAGGCTCAGGGCGTGGACGGGTCCCAGCACCCAGGCGACCCTGTCATGTCCCGTGCGGCTGCCCAGCGCGTAGCCGAGGCGCGCCAGGAGGTAGCACGCCGCCGCCCAGCCCAGTCCTGCCGGCAGGGCGCGCGGACCGATCGCGTCGATCCAGCGCGGGAACGCCACGATGCCCCACAGCCCGGCCAGGGCGACCCAGGCGCTGATGGTCTCGGCGCTCCCCGCGGCCCGGCGCCAGGAGGAGATCACGATCGCCGCCGCGAGGTAGATGCCGATCGCCACCAGCAGGAGGTCGGAGCCCCTCATGGTCGTCTCCTCGCGCGGCTCACAGGCGGCCTCCGTGCGCCGTCCGGCCGAGGAGGGCCCGGAAGAGCGGCGGCCACGCCAGAAGGCCCTGAACGCGATTGCGACCATCGACGACCGCGGCCATGCCCTGGCCGCCGGAGCGCAGGATCTCCAGCGCCTCGTGCGCCGGACGCCAGGCGGGCACGGCCGGGATCGGCCGGCAGAATCGCCCGGCCCGGGGGGCGGGGGACGACGGCCCCGGGTGCCCCGCGGCGTCGCGCTCATGGTCGATGAGCGCGAGCGCCAGCGCCAAGCCGTCGATCACGCCCTGCGAGCGGGGTCCCGCCGCGGCGAGCACCGCCACCCGCCGCGCGCGGCTCCGCGTCAGAGCTTCCAGGGTCTCCCGCCCATCGGCGTCGGCCCGCACCGTCGGCGCTGCATCCACGGGCACCATCAGGTCCGCGGCGCGCTTGCTCAGCAGCAGGCGCATCCGGCCCAGGAGCTGCAGATCCTCGGCATCGAGGTCCACCTCCTCGTGACGGCCGTTTGACGGCGCCGCTTCGCCCGGCGCCGACACCGGCTCCGGCGCCACGTCGCCCTCCAGCGTCAGGTGGGGCAACACCCCGGCGGTCCAGCGCAACAGGGCCGTCACGAGCAGCCCGGCCGCCGGGAGGATCCAGCGCCACAGGACGGCGGGCTCGGGGCACAAGCCGGGGGCCTGCGCGTAGAGCCCCAGCGAGACCCAGGCCGCCACACCGACCCAGAAGGCCGCGTGGGGAAAGGACAGCGTGCCGCGGCGGAGCCGCACGGCGCGGTAGAGCTGCCAGACCAGGGCGAGGAGGGCGATCGCGAGGAGGGCCAGCCAGAGCGGCGGTTGTGCTCCAGTCGCGGTCATGGCTGCTGCCTCCCCTCACCCGCCGCCGCCGCGCGGGAGCAGATAGCGGTTCTCCCGGCGGCGCATGCGCGCGCGCGCGCGCGGCTCATCGTCGCGATGGCCGAGCAGGTGCAGCACGCCGTGCGCCACGAGCCGCCGCAGCTCGAGCCCGACCGGCAGGGCGCGCTCGGCGGCCTGGCGGATGGCGGTGTCGACCGAGACCACGACCGATCCCAGGAGCGGCGCCTCGCCGGCCGGCCACGCGTCCCGGTCGGCCGGGAAGGCCAGCACGTCGGTGGCAACGGGCAGGCCCAGGTACTCGGCGTTCAGGGCGCGGATCGCCTCGTCGCGCACCAGCACGAGCTCCACGCCCAGGCCCGGATCCGCGCCCTCGCCGGCGAGCACGCGCCGGGCGATCGCGCGCAGCTCGGCGCCGTCAAGCCTCAGCCTTCGCTGCCGGTTCAGCAACCGCACTCGTTCCTGTCTTGCCACGACCCTGCTCCAACTTCGGGTAACTGATGCGCCCGTGGAACAGGCCCATCAGGATCGGGGCGAAGGCATCGCGGACGGCCGCCAGGTCCTTCAGCGTGAGGCTGCTCTCGTCCAGCTCGCCCTCGAGCACCCGCCGCTCGATCAGCTGCTTGATCACCCCGCGCAGACGGCTGGGCGTCGGCTCATCCAGGCTGCGGGCGGCGGCGTCGATCTGGTCGGCCAGCAGCACGATGCCCACCTCGCGCGAGCGCGGGCGCGGCCCCGGATAACGGTACTCGGTGTCGGGCACCTGGGGGTCCTTCTGCCGCGCCCGGTGATAGAAGAACGTCATCAGGCTCGTGCCATGGTGCTGGGCGATGGCGTCGCGCACGACCCGCGGCAGCTTGTTCTCGCGGGCCAGCGCGAGGCCGTCGCGCACGTGGGATTCGAGGATCAGCCGGCTCATCGTGGGCGCCAGCTTGTCGTGCGGATTGCGGCGGCCGGCCATCTGGTTCTCGATGAAGTACTCTGGTTTCTTGATCTTGCCGATGTCATGGTGATAGCCCTGCACCCTGGCCATCAGCGGATTGGCGCCGATGGCCACCGCCCCGGCTTCCGCCAGCGTGCCGACCATCAGGGAGTGGTGGTAGGTGCCCGGCGCCTCCAGCATGAGGCGGCGCAGCAGCGGCCGATTCAGATCGAGCAGCTCGAGCAGCGTCAGGTTCGTGCAGCGGCCGAAGACCTGCTCGGAGATCGGGACGGCGAAGAGCGCGAAGCCGGCGGCGATGAACGGATTGGCCACGAGGTAGAGAGCCTGCGAGAGCATCTCTTCGAAGGCCAGCGAGTTGAGGAGGCCCAGCGCGGCGAGGGTCGCCAGATGGACCAGCGGCACGTAGAGCAGCAGGCGGTAGAGCTGCCGGCGGTCGCGGAGCTGGTGCACGCTCAGGATCGAGGCCACGGCGCCGAAGCCGATGATGATGACGAAGGCAGCGCCTTCGTTGGTCACCAGGCCGATGATCCCGGCGAGAAACGCCGTGGCCACCAGCGCCAGCCGCTCGTCGTAGAGCAGGGTGATCACCACCGCGAACCCGGCCACGGGAATCAGATACCCCGAGAAGCGCAGGATGTTCAGCACCAGCCCGGCCAGCAGCAGGAAGCTGCCGAAGGCCGACGTCAGCAGGAGCGCGTCGCCGAAGCTCGCCACCAGCTCGCGCCGGTACGCGCGCAGATAGAGCACGAAGCCGGCGAGCAGGAAGGCCAGCAGCAGCGCTCGTCCGACCAGGGCGAGCGCGTGTTCCTGCAGCCGCACGTGCGCCCCGCGCGAGGCGCGCGCGCGCTCGTAGGACTCGAGCTTCTGGGCCGCCTCGGGCGTGACGAGCTCGTGCGCGCCGATGATCTTCTCGCCCTTGAGCACCTGCCCGACCGAGGCGTCGACGGCGTCGCGCGCTAGCAGGCGCCGTTCCTGCGTGGCCTGGTTGTCGTAGGCGACGTTGGGCCAGGCGAAGCGCTCGACCAGCTCCGCGACCGCCTGTCCGCGCGCCCCGGTGCGGACCAGCTCCTCCAGCTCGCGCCGGATGCGATTCGGGCCGGCGAAACGGCTGGTCGGACCAACCCAGTCGACGCCCCCCGCGAGCAGCGTCGCCCGCTCGTGGTTGTTGAGCAGGTCCTCGAGCGTCTCGGGGACGACGCCGCGATCGAAGTACTCTTTCAGGCGCGCGCGGGCATCGGCCATGATGGCGCCGGCGTCGAGCGTGAGCAGGGCCAGATAGGCATTCTGCGATAGGGCCACGTCGTGCTGCCGACTCTGCGCCGCCGGCACCTGGTTGCGCCGGAGGTCGGCGATCGTGTTCTGCAGGGCGTCCAGCGCGGCCAGCGCGTTCGCCTGCACCGAATCCTGCAAGACGAGCACGGGCGGCACCGCCGTCATCGCCTCGTGCTGCTCGCGCTCGAGCGCGGCGGTGTCCCGGAGGATCGGAAAACCGAATTCGGCGATGACGGCGCGCGGCTGCACGGTCCCCACGCGGTAGGCCGTGCGCTGATAGCCCTGCTGCCTTGGGAAGACCGTCAGGCCACACAGGAAGACGACGGCGAGGAGCGCCCAGCGGGCCCACGCGGGGTGGCGCTCGGGAAGCCGGACGGTGTCCTCCATCAGGCCGCGCGCGATCCGCGCGATCCCGGGCGCCGCCCGGGCGCCGGCCGAATCAGGGGTCTCGGACGGCGGCCTCATCGCTGCCCGCCTTCCTCCGCGAGCCCCTCGTGACGCTGGAAGGCCAGGATGATGTCGCGCACCAGGCGATGGCGCACGACGTCGCGGTCGGAGAGGAACACGAAGCGTATGCCCTGGACGCCGGCCAGGATTCCCTGGATCTGGACCAGACCGGAGTCGCGGGGCGTGTTGAGATCGATCTGGGTCACGTCGCCGGTGATCACCGCCCGAGAATCGGGCCCCAGACGCGTCAGGAACATCTTCATCTGCGGCAACGTGGTGTTCTGAGCCTCATCGAGGATCACGAAGGCGCGCGACAGCGTGCGCCCGCGCATGTAGGCCAGGGGCGCCACCTCGATCACGCCGAGCTGCAGGAAGCGCTGGAGCTTCTCGTAGCTGATCATGACGCGCAGCGCGTCGTACAGCGGCCGCAGGTAGGGATCGACCTTCTCCTGCAGGTCGCCGGGGAGAAAGCCCAGGCTCTCGCCGGCCTCGACGGCCGGGCGCACGAGCACGATGCGATCGACCAGCTTCTCCCGCAGGCAGTGCACCGCCCAGGCCACGGCGAGAAAGGTTTTGCCGGTCCCGGCCGGTCCGATCGAGAAGACGACGTCGTGGCGGCGCATCGCCTCGACGTAGCGGGACTGCCCGTGCGTGCGCACCTTGACGAGCTGCTTGTCTCCGCGCAGGACGACTTCGGGCCGCGCGAGCGGCGCGGCGTCGGGCGCCTCCTCGGCCGCGCGGTCCTCGAGCACCGAGAAGGCGTAGGCCAGGTCATCCCGGCTGATCGCCTCCCCGCGCTGGACGCGCTCGATCAGGTGCTCGATCAGGGCGGCGGCCGCATCGGCCTGGGGCCGGGAGCCGTAGATCGCCAGATGGCCGTTGCGGACGACCAGGCGCACTCCGAAGCGCTCCTCGAGCGCCCTGAGGTGGCAATCTCGCTCCCCGAACAGGTCTAGGGCCGCAAGGCCTTCGATCGACAACGTTCGCAGCGGCTCCTCGGACATCGCGCCCCTACGGTATGGTCAGGGTGATGCCGGCCGGGAGTTCCACGCCGGGATCCTCGATCTTGTCGCGATTGGCCTCGTAGATCTTCCGCCAGTCGGCGGCGGTCCCGTAGAACAGGCCGGACAGTTTCATCAGCGTGTCGCCCGCGCGCGTCACGTACGTGCTGGCAGTGCGTCGCTGCTGCTTCATTTCGCGCAGCTCGCGCTCCAGCACGCGCGCCTCGCGGTTGGCCTCGCTATGGGCGTTGTTGAGCGAGTCGAGCACGACGGCCAGGCTGTCGCCGATGCGCTGCGCCAAGACGACGTCCGAGCGCAGCGCGGCCAAGTAGTCGTCGAGCATCCGGCAGTAGGTCTCGATCTGCTCGGCGCTGAGCTGACGTTGCTGCTCGAGGGTCAGGAACTGGCCCGACTCGGGCGAGGGCAGCTCCGCGCGGGGCGCCGTCTTCTGGCAGCCGGCGCCCAACCCCCCGACCAGCACCCACGCCACCAGGCCCACCGGCACGATCGCCCTCCAGGCCCGGGCCCCGCGCCCCATCCTCCAGCTCGCAGCGGTCATCTTCCTTCCCCCAGCCCGCCCGCTCGGCCTGCGCCCGCGGGCGGCCCCCGGCGCCCCTATTGCTTCTCCTGGTCCATCTGCAGCAGCATCGCCTTCTCGGCCTTCAGCTCTTCGAGGCGCTCCCGATACCGCTCGAGGCTGACCCTCATCCGGTCGACCGAGGTGGCCTTGTTTTCCAGCTCCTTGAGCGCCGCCTCGCGCCGCTCCTGCACCAGCTCGAGCTGGGCGGGGATCACCAGGCAATTGCGTCCGGCGGCCGCCCCGCCGCACCCGGCGCCCGCGACGCTCAGACCCAGCAGCAGCAGGGCCCACACACCCATCGATCTATTCATGTGCTCTCCCGTCGTGCGGCGCAAGCTGCCGCCGCTCGGTGTCCGGCGTCCGCCGCGGCAGGCGCGCCGGCGCCATCCTTGGTCGCGATCCATGGTCATATTTCGGCGGCTCATCCGCGCCTGTCAAGGTCCAAGCCCCCCGGGTCGGGCCCGACCGCTACGTACCCTCCACCCGGATGTGCAGGTCCCGCAGATCCTTGGGGTCCGCCTCCGCCGGCGCTCCGTCCACCAGCGACAGCGCGCTCGTCGTCTTGGGGAACGCAATGGTGTCGCGGATCGAGCTGCGCTGGGCCATCAGCATGACCAGCCGATCGAGCCCCAGGGCAATGCCGGCGTGCGGCGGAGCGCCGTACTGGAACGCCTTGAGCAGGAAACCGAAGCGCCGGTCGGCCTCTTCGGCGCTCAGGCCCACGACCTTCATCACCCGCTCCTGGACGTCCCGGCGATTGATGCGCACGCTGCCCGAGCCCAGCTCGACGCCGTTCATCACGAGGTCGTAGAGCTGGGCGCGCACCGCCAGCGGGTCGGTCTCGAGCTTCGCGAGGTCGCTCTCGAGCGGCATGGTGAACATGTGGTGGGCGGCCGTCAGGGCGCCCGTGGCCTCGTCGCGCTCGAAGAGCGGGAAGTGGCACACCCACAGGAAGCGGTAGACCGGGGCCTCGTGGCGCTCCCGGCGCGCCTCGGCCGCGCGGGCCGCCAGCAGGCTGCGCAGGCGCCCCAGCGCGCGATTGGCCTGGGCGCGCTCGGCGACCACGACGGCCAGCAGGTCCCCCGGCGACGCGCCGGCCGCCCGCACGATCTCGGCCGCGCGGTCCGGCTCGACGTGCTTGGCGAAGCCCGATTCGAAGCCGCAGCCGGCCACCTTGGTGCGCAGGAGTCCCTTGGCCCCGGCCAGCTTGACCTCCTCTTCGAGCGCGTCGGACTCCTTGCGCGAGAGCGCCGCGCCCCCCGGGACGACCAGGGCCTTGACCCGCTGCCCCGCCGCCTGGGCCCCGCCGAGGAGCTCGAGCGCGCAGCCGGCGAAGCGGTCGGTCACATCGACGATCTCGCCCGCGTAGCGCAGGTCGGGCTTGTCCGAGCCGAAGCGGTCCATGCAGACATCGTAGTCGAGGCGCTCGAAGGGCGTCGCGACCTCGACGCCCAGCACGTCGCGGAAGAGGCGCATCATCAGCGCCTCGATCACGGCGAAGACGTCCTCCTCGCCGGCGAAGCTCATCTCCACGTCGATCTGCGTGTGCTCGGGCTGCCGGTCGGCCCGCAGGTCCTCGTCGCGCAGGCAGCGCGCGATCTGGAAGTAGCGGTCCAGGCCGGCCACCATCAGGATCTGCTTGTAGAGCTGGGGGCTCTGGGGCAGCGCGTAGAACCGCCCCGGACGCTCGCGGCTGGGCACCAGGTAGTCGCGCGCGCCCTCGGGCGTCGGCTTCACGAGCATGGGCGTCTCGATCTCCAGGAACCCGCGCTCGCCGAAGTGCCGGCGCGTCGCCATGGCGATGTGATGCCGCAGCTCGAGGACCCGGGCCAGCTCGGGCCGGCGCAAGTCGAGATAGCGGTACTCGAGGCGCAGATCCTCGCCGGCGCTCGTGGCGTTCTCGATCTGGAAGGGCGGCGTCTCGGACGGCGCCAGGATTTGGGCCGACTCGGCCAGGACTTCGATCTCGCCCGTGGGTCGATCGGCCTTGACCATGCCCTCAGGCCGCCGGCTCACCGTGCCCGCGATGCGCACGACCGTCTCGGGGCGCATCTCGCGGATGACGCGCAGGAGCTCTTGGGCGGTTTCGCCCGGCCGCGTCACGATCTGGGTGATCCCGTAGCGGTCGCGCAGATCGAGGAAGAAGACGCCACCGTGGTCGCGCAGCCGGTGCACCCAGCCGGTCAGGGCGACGCGCTGGCCGGCGTTCGTCCCGCGCAGTTCGCCGCAGGTGTGGGTGCGCAGGCTCGTTCTCAGGGTGCTCGGCGCAGCCGGCGCGCTCTGGTCGCTCATCTTGTCCCCCTCATCTCCAAGGGCCCCGCATCCGGCAGTCCGGCGCCGCCGGGTCCTGGTCGCCGGGCCAGACTCGCCTTCAAGTTCAGCACCATTCCCGCGCCCAATCCGGCGGCATCCGCCAGCAGATCCGCAACGCTGGCCGTTCGCCCCGGCACGTGGGCCTGCACCAGCTCATCGAGCGCCGCCACACCCAGGCCGGCGCCGAACACCACGATCAGCCGCTGCCAGGTCGCCCGGCGCTGCGCCCGCGGCCAGGTCAGCCGGGCGGTGCGCTGGCTCAGATAGCCGAGGATGCCGTACTCCAGCAGGTGCAGCAGCTTGTCCGAGTAGGGAACGTCCGTGAGGGGGTCGGTGCGGGGCTGCGACGCCAGATAGAGAATCAGGGCCACGTACAGAGCCAGAACCGCCCAGGAGACCCTCGGCTCGCGCATCCGCCAGCACCCTCTCAAGAGGCTCTCCCATCTCCCGGAGCTGGTGCCGGCGGCCCGTCGGCCCCCAGCTTGGACTCCTCGGCGGCGATCAGGCGAATCGCCTCGTCGGCGCCGGCCACCTTCAAGAGCTTCTTCTGAAGGTCGCCGGTGTAGAGCAGACGCGATATCCGCGTCAGCACCCGCATCAGCCCGGTCCGATCCTCGGGGCCAACCGCCAGGAAGACGAGTTGCACCGGTTTCTGATCCAGAGCCTGGAAGTCTATGGGTTCCTTGGGTTTGGCGATCGCAACCGCAAACTCGCGCACGGCCTCGCTCTGCGCGTGCGGCAGAGCGACTCCGCCCCCCACCCCGGTGCTCATCACCCGCTCGCGCTCGAGTAGCGCGCGGGTGACCTTCGAGGCGCTCTCCACGATCCCAGCCTCGACGAGGGGCTCGACCATGCTGCGGATCATCTCCTCCTTGCTGAGCGGTGGTCCGCCGATCAGCACGAATTCGGGTCTGAGTAGATCCGCCAGGCCCATCCCTGCCCCCCTCGCAGCCACGCCGTCGCCTGCCCTGCGCGACGGTGCAGTCTACCATAGACGGGTCGATAATCAAGGGCCCTGCCGGCCCGCGCCCGCTGTCCCTGCGACCGCCGGCGCCCACCCCGCAGGCCGCGGCCGCCGGTCCCGCGACCGCCGGCGCCCACCCCGCAGCCGCGGCCGCCGGTCCCGCGACCGGCGCCGTCCGCCCCTCGAGTCGAACGCACCGCTCCCAGGCCTCGGGATGAAGTCGTGGCCGCGGTGTACGTACTGGTGCCCGCGCGCCCCGCATCGCGTTAGAATGGAGACGATGGACAAGTCGATCGAGACAACGTACCGCGAGCTGCTGCGCCGGCTGGCGCAGGACGGGCTGCTGACCGAGGCGGAGGGCCCCCTGCTGGGCCGGCTCGCCGAGCACGGCGAGCACCAGGCGATCGGGCTCATGGCCCACGAGGCGCTGCGCCGGCTAGCGCGCGAGGGCTGGCTGGTGCTGCGCCGGGGCAGCCTGGAGCGCGCGGGCGAGGCGCTCACGGTGGCCGACGAGCGCCGGGGCTGCCTCTACTCGCTGCCCGATCTGGTGGCCGCCGATCGCCCGATCCTGCGGCTGCCCCTGAACCCGCTGTTGGGACCCTCCCCTTCGTTCCGCGACGATGAAGTGGTCGGGCTCTTTCAGGATCAGAGCCGGCGTTTCCTCTCCTCCGTCGAGCGATCGACCGACATGAAGGGCGCGGTCACGGGCATGCTGGATCTGCTCCAGCGGGTCGTCGGCCCGCCGGTGGTGCTGTGCTACACGCAGGCGCTCCCCGTCCCCGCGGTGATCGCCCGTGGCCTGCGCCGCCTGCACGACCGTCTGGCCCGGCCGGCCGATCCTCGCCGGGCGCCCGAGACGCCGGCCGCGCTGGCTCCGGTCGCTTTCGTGCGGGCCTGGAAGGGCCTCGTGGAAGCGGCCGGGCGCGACGCGACCGCCCTGCTCAGCGTTCCCGATCTCGCCCTCTTGCCGCGCGCCGAGCGGCCGCTCGAGCGCGGCAGCGCGCTCGTCATCCCCCTGGCCGAGCGGCAGCCGGCCTGGAACGCCGTGCTCGTGGCGGCGAGCCCCGAGCGCTTCGCCTTCGGCGCCGAGCACCTGGCGCGCGTGCGTCTCTTCGCGCCACACTTCCGCCGGCAGCTCACCCATGCGGTCTTGCTGCAGACGGTCATCTCCCACGACTTCCTGACGAAGATCTACAACCGCGCCTTCTTCGAGGACCAGTTCGCGCGCACGCTGGCCTCATCCGCGCGCCGGCAGCAGGACTTCGCCCTGCTGATCGCCGACATCGACGACTTCCGGGCCTTCAACTCGCGCCACGGCTACGACGCCGGCGACCAGGTGCTGCGCAGCGTGGCCGAGAGCTGCAAGGGGATCCTGCGCACGACGGACGTCCTGGCCCGCTACGGCGGCGAGGAGTTCGTCGTCCTGCTGGCACCGCCCATCTCCCGGGCCGAGGCGACGCAGGTGGCCGAGCGCCTGCGGGCCGCGGTGGAGCGGCTGCGCGTCGAGGTGCCCACGCTCGAGCCCGAGGGGCTGGGGACCCGCGTGCAGGTGCCGGTCACGGTCTCCGTGGGCGGCGCCCTCTTCGCCGAGGACGGGCGCTCGCGTGACGCGCTCTGGAACGCGGCCAACAGCATGCTCCTGGCGGCCAAGCGCGAGGGGAAGAACCGGGTGCGATTCCGCGGCGGCATCGTCGAGGTGCCGCGGCCCGAGGCCGGCACCGCCGGGAGCTAGCTCTCACCCGGGGCAAGCCCGATGCCTGGGAGGCTGGGGCACCCGAAGAAGGCCTGAGCGCGCAGCGGGCACGCGGCAAGCCCCTGGGTGTCGTGGTGCTCCCGGCGCGAGTTCCGCAGCCCTCGCCCCCCACCGGGGGGCGAGGGCGAGGACTGTCTGAGCCCCGGGAGCACCACGACACCCAGGGGCCGCCCCGTACATCTACCTGACGCGGACGACCTTCTCGAGCACGCTGCCCGCCTTGCGCCCCGTCTCGTCCCACACGGAGAGCTCGTAGAAGTAGAGGCCGTTGGCGATCGCGTCGCCGTCGTCGTCCCGGCCGTCCCACGGGATCCCGTGCAGGCCCTTGGTCACCGGCAAGTCGTCGCGATCGATGATCCGCCGCCCGCTCGTGGTGTAGACCCGCAGCCGCGCCCGGCTGGCCGCCGCCGTCAGCTCGTAGACCAGCGTCGTCTCGCCGGCGAACGGGCTCGGGATCCACTCCACCTGCCGGATCGCCAGCGGCACATCGCCGAACTGGATCTGGTAAGTCACCAGCGCCGCATCCTGGCCGTCGCGCTGGCGGACGACCACCTCCAGCGGCTGCGTCCCCGGCACCGGCGCGGCACCGCTGAAGCGCAACACCCACTGGAACGAGCTGTCCGCCGCCTGCTGGCGCGTGAAGCTGTCGAGCGCCAGGCTCTCGCCGGCCAGGCGGAGCCCCACGTCCTCGGCTTCCAGGTGCACCCCGGCGCGGATCGTGACGCTGAACGCCGAGGTCGACGCCACGGTCGAGCCATTGGCGATGGGCACCTGCCCGCCGCCGGCCGGCTCCTCGTAGACCCCGATGGCAAAGGGCACCTTCAGCGCCACCTGGCGCCGTGAGCCGTCCGAGTCGACTGCCGTCACGGTGAGATTGTACGGACGCCGCTGGAGCTGGGTCGCGTACTCGATCGACAGGATCCGGTCCGTCCCGCCGTCGGGGATCACCGTGATCAGCTCCTCGGGCACCTGCCGGTATTCTCCGCCGACGTAGTCCATGATGACGGGCACCGCGACCTGGCTCTGGTCGTGCATCTTGGCCGCCACCGCCAGCGAGTCGTCCTCGCGCATGCTGATCAGCTCCGACATGCTGGACGGGTCCCACGGCGCGCCGTTCACCGCGAGGACCATGAGGGGCGGCTCGATGCCCAACCGCAGCGCCGGATCTCCCAGATAGGTGTAGGTGATCCGCTGGGGGTCCCGCGCCTGGAGGTAGGTCTTGGCCAGCGAGCAGATCTCGCCGGCGCGCCAGCGCGAGCGGCCCTGCTCATCGCGGGGCACGTCCTGGAACATGACCCGGAAGACGTGCTGCTGGATGCGGTGGCCGATCCACTCGTAGTCGGTCGAGGCGAAGACCGCGATCGCCCCTTTCAGCTCGCCCGGGCAGCACAGCATCATGACCTCGGCCATGGCGTCGCCGCCGCGCCCGGCATAGCGCTCCTCCCAGTGCGCGTAGTCCGCCAGATGGCAACCGTAGCCCATGAAGAAGAATAGGCGGTTGTGGTTGGCGAGGTTCTCCACGCAGCGATCGCGCTGGATGTGGTTCATGTAGACGAACTCGTGCGCCAGTTGATACCGGTTGGAGTGCCCCTGATAGGCCCACACCAGCACCCCGCGGTTGAGCAGGCGCTCCAGCTCCGCGCGCACGGCCGTCTGCCCGTAGGTGTAGTTGGCCACGATGTCGATCGGCCCGGTCACGAGCACCACGCGGCCCCGCGCGTCCCGCAGACAGCGCGACGGGTTGGTCGGATCCCGCACGCAGCGGCCCAGCGACACGACCGAGTCCATCATGGCCGAGTGATAGAGCGAGTCGATCGCCCAGTGTCCGAGCACCGAGTCGGCCTTGACATAGGCGCTGCCGCTGCCCGTGATCTGATCGAAGATCAGCCCGTCCGCGTTGTAGTAGTCGGACCCGCGGGTGCTGAAGCCGTCATCGGAGTGCATCAGCAGGCGCCGCCGCCAGGTCGCGCTCTGGTCCTGGCTCTCGTAGCGCAGCACCTTCTGGACGAGAACTGTCACCTCGCTCGCGGTGGCCGGCGTCATCCGCCCCACGAACATGTCCTCGTTGTAGCTCATCCGCTCCGTCCAGCGCCCCAGGAGGTTGTCCACGAACCAGTGATCGCTGGCCACGACCTGATAGCCCTCGGTGGCCGGGAAGTGGCCCGGCACCGTCATGACCGGCAGGTGATTGATGTCGGAGGGCCGATCGGCAAGGTTCAGGCAGTTGCCGGCGATGTCGGCCGAGGCGTCGCCCACCACCAGCAGCCAGTCGGGCGGCGGGTTCGCGCCGTCGCGCCACATCTCGCGCAGCATGTACTTGATGGCGTGGACGTGCGGCCGGCCGCCGCCATACTCGGCGAAGACGTCCTCGACCGGCGCCCGGTAGACCCGGTGGCCTTGGGTCTCACGGTGCGCCAGCAGCGGCTCGAGCGCCGCGGCGAACCGCCGCGGGTAGACGGCCACGTAGTCCTCGCCCGTGAAGCTCGGCAGCGGCTGCGCGTTGTTCACCACGATCCGCGCGTCCGGCACCGGCGCCATATCGCCGCGCTGGATGAAGAAGAAGGTCCGCGACGCCGGGGTCGCCCCGAAGTCCACCTGCAGCCGCAAGTCCCAGCGATTCTGCGCCCCCAGCGAGAAGAGCGAATCCGCGAGCGCGAAGACGCGCGGGCGCCGCGGGTCGGTGGTCTCGAGCGCCAGAAACCCCCGCGGCGTGGCGCTCGCCTCGGCGATGCGCTCGATCTTCATCTGCTGCACGCCGGTCAGATCCCGCAAGGGCGCGATCAGCCGGTTGTACTGCAGCCAGAAGAGGCCGCGATAGGTGACCTCGACCCAGTTGATGCCGATGCCCTCGCCGCGCACGTTGTCGATGCCGTCGCCCCCGCTGGGCAAGTAGATCTTCAGGTAGTTGGCGCCGGTCGTCAGGCTGGCGCCGGCGGCGGCCGCCTCGGCCAGCTCGGCCTCCGAGATCACGATCAGCGAGTCGTCCTGCTCGTTGATCCGGTAGGGATTGCCGGGAAACGCCCAGGTCATCGTGGTCGTGTCGTTGACCGCTCTGGTGCGCGACAGCCACAGGCGCGGGCGGTGCTGGGTCACCGATTCGAGCCGGTACTGCCCCTGCAAGTGCACCCGCATCTCGAGCGGCCGGTCGACCTTCAGCAGCTCCAACCGCACTGACTTGATGGATCGCCGGACCCCGGCCTCGCTGGCGAGCGGGTGCGTCCAGTTGTAGTGGTCGGTGACGAACGCCTCGGGGCCCTCGCTGCCCTCATCGCGCGTCATGGTCGGCATGTAGTACCGGTCCACCTCGAAGTGGATCGTGTTGACGAAGTCGCGCACCGGCGTGAGCCCCGCGGCGCCCTGCCATCCCGGCAGCGCCTCCATTTGCGGGCCCTCGCCCGCGCCCGCCACGAGCCAGTAGATGTTGCGCCGCAGGAAGCGCTTCTCCGCCGGCGGCAGGTCGAAGAAGTCCCAGGCATCCTCGCCCCAGAAGATGAGGCTCTCGCCCGGCTCGAAGATGCCGTCGCCGTCGTCCTCGGGCAGAAAGGCGATCGGGTAGGTTTCGCGCCAGCTCTCGATCGCCCCCTGGAGGTTCACCCGCTCGCCGAAGGCCCGCACTTCCAGCTTCAGATCGGTCCAGGCGACCCCGCTCACGGGGGCGCCGGCCGCGGCGAGCTGCGCGTAGGTCACCGCGTAGACGTTCGTCGAGTCGATGCCGATCTGGACGTTCCAGTCGCCCTCGTCGCGCAGCATGCTGCGCCCCGTCGTCCCCAAAGCGCCGGCAGCGCCCGCGGCGCCCGGAGAGCCCGCGGCGGCCCGCGGCGCCAGCTTGTAGCGCTTGCCGCGCTCGTAGTTGAGGATGCGTCGCTCGAAGAGCGGCTCCCAGGCCGGCTCGTCGCGCAGGTAGGGCACGAACGCCCCGGCTTCGCGGGCCGCCGCCTCGGTGCGCACGAAGCGCACCGCCACCCGCAGGCGCGGGCGCCACGACAAGCTCTCGCCCGTCGGGTCGTAGCTCACCGGGTAGATGGCCACCTGGGCGACGTGCAGGTGCCGCCAGCGGCTCGGCGCATCGGTACGCACCGGCGCCGGCGGATAGGCCTCGAGCCCGCCGTAGACCGCCGGGTCCTCGACGTAGGTCGCCTCGACCAGGTCGGGGCCCGCCTCGCGGCCGTCGACCCCGAGCGCGCCCCTGCGCCCCAGCAGCTCGGGCACCGGCAGCGGCCGGGCGGCGCCCAGCGCCCGCTCGTCCCGCTCGAGAAGCGCGGCCGAGGCGATCGTCCCCGGCGGAACGGCCAGCTCCACGTAGTAGACCGGCAGGTCGGGCTCCCCCGCGCGGATCACGTGGTCGCACCCGGGCAGCTCGATCTGGGCGTACTCCCGGCCGTCCGCGATCACCGGGTTCAGCGCGGGGGCGGCGAAGCGGGCCTCGAAGACGACCAGCTCATCGGTCGCCGTGATGAGCTCGACCTCGACGCCGCTCGCCGCGCGGACGGCGGCGGGCGACAGAAGCAGGCCGGCCGCGAGCAGCGCGGCTCCGGCGAACACTGCCGGCGGCAAGACCCTCCCGGGCCTCAGACCGATCCCCATGACTGTCCTCCTGCGCTGACCCTGACCCCCTGGGACGGCCTGAGGCATGCATCTGGCATTAACCCTCCACCGCGTCCAGAGATTCCCACGAAAGCTGTCCGTCGGCCGTCAGATCGACCCGCACCCGCCCGCCGTCGCGGACTTCGCCCGCCAGGATCTTCATCGCCAGCACGTTCTGGATCTCCCGCTGCAGCAGCCGGCGCAGTGGCCGCGCCCCGTAGTCCGCGTCGAAGCCCACGCGCGCGAGCTGATCCTTGGCCGCCTCGCTGACCTCGAGCACGATCTGCCGGTCCGCCAGGAACGCCTGGATCTCCGCGAGCTGCAGGTCGACGATCTTGCGGATCTCGGCCGGCCCGAGGGAGTTGAAAACCACGATCTCATCGATGCGGTTGAGAAACTCCGGGCGGAAGTGCTCGCGCAGCTCCTGGAGCACCACGTCGCGCCGCCCCTCGGCATCGAAGCCGCCCGCCGAGGCGAGCAGCCGCGTGCCGATGTTCGAGGTCATGATGACGACGGTGTTGGTGAAGTCCACCGTGCGGCCGTGGCCGTCGGTCAGACGCCCGTCGTCGAGTAGCTGCAGCAGCACGTTGAAGACCTCCGGGTGGGCCTTCTCGATCTCATCGAACAGCACGACGCTGTAAGGCCGCCGGCGCACCGCCTCGGTGAGCGCGCCGCCTTCCTCGTAGCCGACGTAGCCGGGCGGCGCCCCCAGGAGCCGCGAGACGGTGTGGCGCTCGCCGTACTCCGACATGTCGATGCGCACCATGCTCGACTCGTCGTTGAAGAGAAACTCGGCCAGCGCCTTGGCGGTCTCGGTCTTGCCCACCCCGGTCGGGCCCAGGAAGATGAAGCTCCCGATCGGCCGGCGGCCGGGCGCCAGGCCCGCCCGCCCGCGTCGCACCGCGTCGCTCACCGCGCGCAGGGCGGCGTCCTGGCCCACCACGCGCGTGCGCAGGAGCTCCTCCATGCGCACGAGCTTCGCCGCCTCGGTCTCGAGCATGCGCGCGACGGGCACCCCGGTCCAGCGCGAGACGACCTCGGCGATGTCCTCCTCGGTGACCTGTTCCTTGAGCATTGCCCCGCTCTGGCGCGCGGCGGCGAGCTGCGCCTCGATCTGGGCCAGCTCTTGCTGGAGCGCGGGGATGCGCCCGTGCCGGATCTCGGCCACCCGCTCGAGATTGCCCTCGCGCTCGGCCTGCGCCTCCTGGGCCCGCTGGGCTTCGAGCTGTTCTTTCAGGACGCGCAGCCGGCCGATGACCTCCTTCTCGCGGCTCCACTGCGCCACGAGCCGGTCACGCTCCTCCTTGAGCCCCGCCAGTTCGCGCGCCAGCTCCTCCAGCCGCTCGCGCGCGGCCCGATCGTCCTCACGCTTCAGGGCCTCGCGCTCGACCTCGAGCTGCTTGATTCTCCGCTCCGCGCGATCGAGCTCCTCGGGCATCGAGTCGATGTCGATGCGCAGCGCCGCGGCCGCCTCATCCACCAGATCGATCGCCTTGTCGGGCAGGAACCGGTCGGTGACGTAGCGGTCGGCCAGGCGCGCCGCGGCCACCAGGGCCGCGTCCCGCACGCGCACGCCGTGGTGCAGCTCGTAGCGCTCGCGCAGCCCGCGCAGGATGGCGATGGTGTCCTCGACGCTCGGCTCGGCCACCAGGATGGGCTGGAAGCGCCGCTCCAGGGCGGCGTCCTTCTCGACGTGCTTGCGGTACTCGTCGACCGTGGTCGCGCCGATGCAGCGCAGCTCGCCGCGGGCCAGCATCGGCTTGAGCATGTTGGAGGCGTCGACCGCGCCCTCGGCCGCCCCGGCGCCCACGAGCGTGTGCAGCTCGTCGATGAAGAGCACGACGCGCCCCTCGGCCTCCTTCACCTCGCGTAGGAGCGCCTTCAGGCGGTCCTCGAACTCGCCGCGGAACTTCGCTCCGGCGATCAAGGCGCCCAGGTCGAGGGCCAGCACGCGCTTGCCGCGCAGACCCTCGGGCACGTCGCCCGCCACGATGCGCTGCGCCAACCCCTCGGCGATCGCCGTCTTGCCCACGCCGGGATCGCCGATCAAGACCGGGTTGTTCTTGCGCCGCCGCGAGAGCACCTGCATGACCCGGCGGATCTCCGCGTCGCGGCCGATGACCGGGTCGAGCTCTTCGCGCGCGGCCAGGGCGGTGAGATCCTTCGTGTAGCGCTTCAGGGCCTCGTACTTGTCCTCGGGGTGCGGGTCGGTGACGCGCACGCTGCCGCGCACCTGGGCCAGCAGCGCCAGGAGCTTCTCGCGGTCCCCGGCGTGGCGCCGCAGGATCTGTCCCGCGGCGTGGGCATTCTCCTCATCGGCGATCGCCAGCAGCAGGTGCTCGGTCGAGATGTACTCGTCCTTGAGGCGTTCGGCTTCGCCCCCGGCCCGCTCCAGCGCCGCGGCCAGCTCCGGCGAGGGATAGCGCTGCAGGGCGCCGGTCACGCGCGGCTGGCGCTCGAGATCGCGCTCGAGCTCGTCGAGCAGCGACCGAGAGTCCGCGCCCAGCTTGGCCAGCAGCCGCGCCACGACGCCCTCGGGCTGGCGGATGAGGGCCAGCAAGAGGTGGCTCGGCGTGATCTGCGGATGCTGCCGCCGGGCAGCCTCCTTCTGAGCATCCTCGACCGCCTCGATCGCCTTGGCGGTCAGACGGGCTGGATCCCAGACCAACGCACATCCTCCTAGCGTGACGGCGCGCCCGGCGCCCGCCCGGTACGGCCGCGCCGCGGGCCGGCCACCTCGCGGGCCGGGCGGTGAGCCTACTGGCCGCGGGGCGCGGCCTTGGGCTTGGCGGCCGTCGGCGTGTCGTACCGGATCATGCGAAAGACCTTCTCGTCGACCTCAACCGGGGTGATCTGCCGGCGCTCCTCGATGTAGCGCGCGACCACCGAATCGATCCGCGCCTCGGTGAGCTGATCCATGACCTTGGCCTTGACCTCCTCGAAAGGCTGCGCCGGGCGCGACACGGAGATGATCTCCTCCACGCGCGCGACGGCGAACCGCGCGCCGACCGCGTGCGGCCGCGTGACGC
>CAZRWW010000061.1:0-6133 GCA_964603725.1 uncultured bacterium | reverse complement strand
TGTTTTTAAATTTCCTTGGGCTTTTCCCCCCCCTAAGGGGGGGCCGGGGGGCAACGGGGTTTTTATACCCCCCCCGCGCGTAGGCGTACCGCGCGCCGACCGCGTGCGGCCGCGTGACGCCGCCGCGCGGCAGGCGGAAGACCTCGCGGTCGAGGTCGCTGGCGGCGGCGCTCTCGTTCACGGGAAAGCCCCGCGGCCCGAGCCAGCTCGCGCTGGCGTCGATGGCGCGGATGCGCTCGTAGGCGGCCGTCGGGTCGGCCACCTCGGCCAGGATCTCTCCCGCGCGCCGCGCCAGGTCCTCGGTGGCGACCTCGACCATGAGGTAGCGCCGCTGTCCCCCCGCGGCCAGGGGTCGCGTCTGCCGCTCGTACCAGGCCCGCCCTTCGGCCAGGGTCGGGGACGTGCGGTCGTAGATGTGCTGGCGCACGAACTGCCGCGTCAGGATCAGCTTGCGCTGCTTCTGCGCGGCCCAGATGATGTCCGCGTCCTTGTCGCAGCCGCGCGCCCAGGCCTCGTGGAACTCGAGGCGCGAGATCACCAGCTCGTCGAGCATCCGCATCACGTCTTCGGTCTTCTCGAAGGTCGGCCAGGAGAAACTGGGTTTGCTGATCAGATGATCGAGGAACTCGACCGCCACGATCGTGTCGGCGGTCGTGGTGGCGATGATCTTCTTGGACTCCTCCGGACTGAGCGGGTTGGTGGTCCAGACAGGCCTCTCGCTGGACGTCAGCATGCCCGTCGCCGGGTCGACGTGCTGGGCCTGCGGGTTGTAAGTGCGGGGCACGTCGCGGGTCTGCTCGCGCAGGAAGTCCGTCATCCACAGCACCGTCGCCGTGCGCGGCTCGTAGCGGTACTTCTTGATCATGGAGTCCAGGAACTCCCGCTGCAGGCGACCGCCACGCTCGCGGGCCGCGTTGATGCGCAGGCCGCGGGCGACCTCCTCAAAGGGAGGCAGGTTCGGATTGTCGGCCTTCTCGAGCAACTGGACGAGCCAGTACTTGCCGTCGAACTCGACCGGCCCCCCCACCTGCTCGGGCCCCAGCCCGGCCAGCAGGTCGATGATGCCTTCGGGGGCATCCAGCGTCGTGCGCCAACTCGCCGAGCCGTCGGCGGCCGCGCCCAGACGCTCGACCATGCGGGCGAATGCCGCCCCCTCGCGCACGGTCGCCAGCTTCTGGAGGGCGTCCTCGCGGGTCGGGCACGGCAGCTCCCGGTAGCGATAGGCGGTGCGGGCCTTCTCGTGGATCTGGCGCAGCTCGTGCTCGCTCAGGTCGGCGGCGTGGCCGTAGGCGTCCCGGCGGAGCTTCTGGACCATCAGGTTCTCCTGGAAGCTGAGCGCGCGGTGCTCGAGCAGGGGCGTCCACTCGAGCGAATCGGCCGCGACCTGCTCGAGCAGGGTCTTGCTGACGTAATCCCCGATGAACCTCCGGGCCGACGCGCTGTCGGCCCGGATGCCTTCGCCCCGGCCGACCGCCTCGTCGAAGGCCCGCTGGAACTCCGCCAGCGCGATCGGCTGCCCTCCGACGCGCAGCAGCACCTGGTCGTCGGCCGGGCCCGTCTCGCACCCCGCCAGAATCGCCACCAGGAATAGGCCCAGGCAACAGCGCCACAGCATCGTCATGCCCATGATCTCCTCATGCCGCCACCGCGTCGGTGCGTCCGCGCCATGACCCCGCAGGTCGCTGAACGAGACGCCGGCCATCCTAGCAACTTGCGGGGGGCGGGAAAAGCGCGACCGCCCCCCGGCTCCGGCGCCCGCGCGGCGCCCTGACAGGAGAACCTCCAGCCGGCGATGGGGGTTCCGGGCCGCAGGCGCGCCGGTCCCGGGTGAGCCGCCATTGACAGTCGATGGGCGTCTACCGCATAACTACTTGGACCTCTTGGGTTAGGCTCGCGCGCGTCGCCCAAGACGCCTAAGAATCCATGGGGCGGGACCCGATGCTTCTCTCGAAGGGGGGTGAGGAGACCGGCATGGACCAGACACAGCCCGCGCGGGACTCGATCAGCGTGTTCTTCCCCGCCTACAACGACTGGGGAACGATCGCGAGCATGGTCGTCCTGGTCCATCGGGTTCTCGCGCGGCTCACCGACGACTTCGAGGTGATCGTCGTCAACGATGCCAGCCCCGACCACGTGGGCGAGATCCTGGAAGAACTGGCCGCGCGCTACCCGCGGCTGCGCCATGTGACCCACGAAAAGAACAGGGGTTACGGCGGCGCCCTGCGGAGCGGCTTCGGCGCCGCCACCAAGGAGTGGGTCTTCTACACCGACGGCGACGCCCAGTACGACGTGCGCGAGCTCGGCGACCTGTGGGCCCGGCGCCAGGGCCACGACGTCGTCAATGGCTACAAAATCCAGCGCAACGACCCCTGGTACCGCGCCGTCATCGGCCGGCTGTACCACCACTTCGTCAGCCGGTTGTTCCGGATCCCCGTGCGGGACGTGGACTGCGACTTTCGCCTGATCCGGCGCGCGGTCCTGGATCGCATCACCCTGACCGAGGACTCGGGCCTGATCTGCGTCGAGCTGATGGCCAAGATCGCCCGCACGCGCTGCCGGATCGCGCAGGTCCCGGTGCACCATTACCACCGCATGCACGGCAAGTCGCAGTTCTTCAACCTGCGCCGGGTCATGCGGGTCTTTCTCCAGATGGTCAAGCTCTGGTGGCGCCTGGCCCTGCGCGGCGAGTCCGTGGGTCCGCCGGTCGCGGCGGCGCGCCGCGGGGCGGCCTCCCCGACCGAGGACCCCGCCCCCTCCAGGAAGGCCCCATGAGCGCGGCCTGGGAAGGCGCCTATCGCGGGGCGCGCGTCATGGTGACCGGCGGCCTGGGCTTCATCGGCAGCCACGTCGCCCGGCGCCTGGTCGAGCTGGGCGCGCGCGTCACGGTCGTGGATGCGCTCATCCCCGATCACGGCGGCAACTACTGGAACGTCCACGACGTCGCGGACCGGATCGAGGTCCACGAGGTCAACCTGTGCGACGGCGCGCGCCTCGCCCCGCTGGTTCGCGACCAGGACTGGATCTTCAACCTGGCGGGCCAGGTCAGTCACATCGACAGCATGACCCGCCCGCTCGATGATCTGGAGATCAACTGCCGCGCCCACCTCTCGCTGCTCGAGGTCTGCCGCCGCGAGGCGCCCGGCGCGCGCATTCTCTACGCGGGCACGCGCCAGCAATACGGGCGGCCGCAGTACCTGCCCGTGGACGAGCGACACCCGCAGCGGCCCACCGACGTCAACGGCATCAACAAGATGGCCGGCGAGGCCTATCACCGTCTGTATCACGACGTCCACGGCCTGCAGACGGCCAGCTTGAGGATGACCAACACCTTCGGGCCCGGCATGCTGCTGCGGCACCCGCGCCAGGGGTTTCTGGCGGTCTTCATCCGCCGGGCGCTGGAAGGGGCGGTGATCCAGGTCTTCGGCGACGGCCGGCAGCAGCGCGACTACACCTACGTGGAGGATGCCGTTCGCGCCTTCCTGATGCTGGGCGCCCAGCCCGCCCTGGGCGGGGAGGCCTACAACCTCGGCTCGCCCGAGGTCCACTCGGTGCGCGAGGTCGCCGAGCTGCTGATCGCGCTGGCCGGCCGCGGGCAAGTGGAGCTGGTGCCGTTCCCCGACGAGCGCAAGGCGATCGACATCGGCAGCTATCACGGCAACTTCGCGAAGCTGCGCGCGGCCGTGGGCTGGGAGCCGCAGGTGACGGTGCGCGCCGGGCTCGAGCGCACGCTGGCCTACTACCGCGCGCACGGGGAGCACTACCTGTGATGAAGTCGCCGCAGCCCCAGCAGCGCCCGCCGGACGGCGCCCAGGCGCGCCCGCTCCCGGTCTTCGACGTGCTCGCCCACGATCGCGTGATCGCCGGCGAGATCGCCGCGGCGATCGAGCGCGTGCTCGCGTCGGGCTGGTTCGTCCTGGGCCGCGAGCTCGAGCGCTTCGAGGCGGCCTGGGGCGAGTGGCTGGGCGGCGGCCACGTCATCGGCGTCGCGTCGGGCACCGAGGCGATCCAGCTCGCGCTCACCGCGGTCGGCGTGGGGCCGGGCGACACCGTGCTCACCGCGCCCAACACGGCGGTGCCGACGGCGAGCGCGATCACGGCGACCGGGGCGCGGCCGATCTTCGCCGACGTCAATGCGGGCACCGCCCTCATCGACGTGGCCGCGATCGAATCCGCCCTGCGGCCCGACACCCGGGCGATCGTGCCGGTGCACCTCTACGGCCGGGCGGCGCCGATGGACGCGATCCTCGCCCTCGCCCGGCGCCACAACCTGGCGGTGGTCGAGGACGCCGCCCAGGCGCACGGCGCCCGCTGGCGCGGCCGTCTGGCGGGCACCTGGGGCGATCTGGGCGCCTTCAGCTTCTACCCGAGCAAGAATCTGGGCGCCTACGGCGACGCGGGCGCGATCTGGACCGCCGACGAGGCCCTCGCCCGCCGGCTGCGCGAGCTGCGCAACTACGGGCAGACGGAGCGCTACCGGCACGAGAGCGTGGGCATCAACAGCCGGCTGGATGAGATCCAGGCCGCGATCCTGTCGGCCAAGCTGCCGCACCTGGCGGCCTGGAACGAGCGGCGCCAGGCGTTGGCGCGGCGGCTGCGCGAGCTGCTGGCCGGCCTGCCGCTCGCGCTGCCCGAGGACGCGCCCACCGGCGGCCACGTGCACCATCTCTTCGTGGTGCGCGTGCGGGAGCGCGAGCGGGTGCGCGCCGAGCTGGCGGCCCTGGGCATCGGCACGCAGGTGCACTATCCGATCGCGGTGCACCTGCAGGGCGCCTATCGCTACCTGGGATTCGCCGCGGGCGCCTTTCCGCGGGCCGAGGCCTGGTGCCGCGAGACCTTGAGCCTTCCCTTCTCCCCGGCCCTGGATGAGAATGACCTGTCCCGCCTCGCGCAGGGGCTGGCGATCGCCCTGCCGCGGGCCGGTGTAAGCGGCTGACGTTGGGTTCGAGGAAGCGATGACACAAGCGCTGATCCTGGTCTTCATCGCCGTCTGTTTCTCGGTGGCCGGCGAGCTGATGCTCAAGGCGGGCATGACGCAGGTCGGCGTCCTCTCGCTGCACAATCTGGCCGTGACGGTCCCCCGCATGCTGCGGACGTCCTGGCTCTGGCTGGGGCTGGGTTCGATCTCGGTGGGGGCGGCCTTCTGGCTGGCGGTCCTGTCGCGGGTCGATCTGAGCTGGGCCTACCCGATGCTGGCCATGGGCTACATCCTCGCGCTCATCTTCGCCGGCCTCGTGCTGCGCGAGCACATCCCGATGATCCGCTGGGTCGGCGCGGTGGTCATCGTGGTGGGCGTCTACCTGATCACGCGCTCGTAGGACGCCGAGGCGTCATGGATCCCCGAGAGTACGAGCGGATGTTCGCGCTGGAGGAGCGCCACTGGTGGTATCGCGCCCTGCGGCGGCGGATCTTCCAGACCTTGCGCTCCGCGCCGTGGAGCGACCCGCCGCCCGCGAGCGCGGCCGGTGGCGCACCCCGCGCCCTGGTCTGCCTGGACGCGGGGTGCGGCACGGGCATGAACCTGCGCGCGCTCAGCGACCGCGGCCCACGCGAGCTGGGGCGGCCGGTCGAGGCGCACGGCTTCGATACGAGCCCCCTGGCGCTCGGCCACGCCGCGCGGCGGGGCCTGCGGCGATTGGCGTGCGCTTCGGTCGCCGCGATCCCCTGGCGCGATGGCTGCGCCGACCTCGTGCTCTCCGCCGACGTCATCTATCACCGCGGCGTCGGCGACGATCGCGCCGCCCTGCGCGAAATGGCCCGTTGCCTGCGGCCGGGAGGCCTGCTGGTCGTGAACGTCCCCGCCTTCGGCTGGCTGCGCTCGGCGCATGACGTCGCCATTCACACCGCGCGGCGCTACACGCGCCGGATGCTCGTCGAGCGGCTGGTGGACGCCGGCCTCGAGCCGGTGCGCGTGGGCTACTGGAACTGGCTCCTCTTCCCGCCGCTCGCCGCCGTGCGCCTGGCGCGCGCGCTCTTCGCACGCCGCCGGCCGCGCGCGCCGCGCGGCAAAGGCGCATCGGGCCCGGCATCGGCCCCGGGATCGGACCTGGCGGCCGTGCCGGCCCCCTTGAACGCCGCCCTGAATGCCCTGCTGGCGTGCGAGGCAGCGCTCGGGCGTCTGCCGGTACCCTTCGGC
>CAZRWW010000060.1:33224-33979 GCA_964603725.1 uncultured bacterium | reverse complement strand
GGCTGCCGCTTGACACCTTTGTCATCATCTACGGCGTGATCGGCCTGGCTTGGATCCTGGGTCGGCTCGTGCCCCGTTGGCGGGACGCGCTCGAGGAGCCCGTGCAGTGACACTGAGCATCCTGATCCCGGTCTATAACGAGGAGGGTACCGTTGCTGTCCTGCTCGATCGCGTGCTCGCGCTAGATATCGGCGCCCAGAAGGAGATTATCGTCGTCGACGACGCCTCGTGCGACGGGACGAGCGCGATCCTGAAGCGCTACCGCGACCAGGTGATGCTCCTGCGCCACGAGCGCAACCGCGGCAAGGGGGCCGCGCTGCGCACCGCGCTCGCCCGGGCGACCGGTGACTATGTTGTGCCCCAAGACGCAGATCTCGAGTACGAGCCAGCGGACCTGGCCCGCCTGCTCCAGGCGGCGCGGACGGGTGAGCACCGCATCGTCTACGGCTCGCGGCGCCTGAATCCCGAGAATCGCCGGCACTCCTCGCGGGCCTTCTACCTGGGCGGCAATTTGGTGACCTGGCTTGCCAATCTACTCTACGGTCTGAAGCTCACCGACGAAGCTACCTGCTACAAGCTCATCGACCGCCAATTGATCACGCGCATGGACCTCGCGTGCGAACGCTTCGAGTTCTGTCCGGAGGTCACGGCCAAGGCGGCGCGCCTGGGGGTGCCGATCGTGGAGATCCCGATCACGTACCGGCCGCGGTCGGTGAGCGCCGGCAAGAAGATCCGCGCGCGCGACGGGCTCGAGG
>CAZRWW010000060.1:0-33214 GCA_964603725.1 uncultured bacterium | reverse complement strand
GCGACGCTGCTGCGCTACCGGCGCTGGCGCCCGCGGTCTGGTTGACCGCGCGCTCGCCCGGCGCCCCGCTCGCCCAGCCTACTGCTCGCCGGCCTCCCGCTCGCCCGGCCTCCCGCTGGCCGGCCTCCCGCTCGCCCGGCCTCCCGCTCGCCCGGCCTCCTGCTGGCCGGCCTCCCGCTCGCCCGGCGTCCCCACCTCAAGCCGCTGGCGCTCCACTCGCGGCATCCTTGCCCCGGATCCACGACCGCACCCACGGCAGGAGCGCGTAGGCCGGGAGCGCCAGCAGGAAAGTGAGTCCGAAATAGGCGGCGTAGCCCAGGCGTTCCGCGCCCCAGCCGCTGACGCCGCCCGCCACGGAGCGGCTCAGTCCGAAGAGCGCCGACAGGAGTGCGTACTGCACGGCGGCGTGCTCCTTCTCGCAGATGCTCATCAGGAACGAGAGAAACGCGGCGGTGCCGAGTCCGCCCGAGAAGCTCTCGAAGACCGACGCGGTGTAGATCCACCCGCGCGGCAGATCAAAGTGCGCCACGCCCGCGTACCCGAGGTTCGACACCGCTTGCAGCAGCCCCAGGGCCCACAGGCCGTGGAAGATCCCCCGGCGCTGGATCCAGAGCCCGCCGAGGATCGCTCCCACCACCGTGGCGATGACGCCCACCGTCGTGGAGATGAGCCCGATCTCGGCGGGGCTCAAGCCCCGGTCGATCCAGAAGGGCTTCACCATCGGACCCATGCTGGCGTCGCCCAGCTTGTAGATGAGCACGAAGAGGAGCAGCACCGGCGCGGTGGGGCGCCGCAACCACACCCACAGCGGTCGGAAGAGCGCGCGCCGCTGCTCCTCGGGAATCCGCACCCGCGGCGTGTGCCAGGTGGCGAGGGCCAGGGCGCCGAAGACCGCCGCGCCCGCCCACAGAAGCGTCCGCCAGGGAGCGATGCCGGCCAGGGCCACCAGGCCGCCGCCACCCAGCACCAGCGCAGCGCGGTAGGCCGAAACGCGCACCGAGTTGGCGGGGCCCTCCCGGCCGCGCTCGACGACGCCGATCGTGTACGCGTCGACGGCGACGTCCTGGGTGGCGGAGAGGGTTGTGAAAGCCACCAGCAGGCCGCGCAGGGCCCAGCCGATCTGACCGGGCGGGAACAGGGGCAGCGCGGTCAGCGCCAGGCCCATGCCGATCTGACACGCCACGATCCAGTGACGCCGCTCGCCGAAGCGGTCGATCAGCGGCGACCAGAGCGCCTTGAAGCTCCACGGCAGACCCAGCAGGCTGAGCAGCCCGATCTCGCGCAGCGAGACGCCGGCCGTGCGAAAGTAGACCGGCAGGACGTCGTAGACGATCCCGAAGGGGAATCCCTCGGCGAAGTAGAGCAGGCCGATCCACAGGAGCGTGCGCTGGTGGCGGTCGAGCTTCATCCGTCTCGTCATGCTCCGTTGCAGCCACGGGCCGGCGGCGGCGCGCTCGGCGCGTCATGCCCGGGGGGCCCGCCTCCTTGAACATGCAGCCGACCGCTGGCCGGGCGGCGGGAGCCTCCGCATCACAGATCGTGCGTTTCGCCCACCCGCGGAACGACCGTCTTGCGGAAGCCCCGCGCCTTGAGTGTCTCGGCAAAGCTGAGGGACTGCTCCTCCTCGCCGTGCACCACGAAGATCTTGCGCGGGGGGCGCTTCAAGGTCCCGACCCAGTCGAGCAGCTCCTCACGGTCGGCGTGAGCGCTGAAGGCGTCAATGGCGCGCACCTCGGCCCGCAGGCGCACGGGTTCCCCGAAGATCCGCACCTCCGGCTGTTTCTCGGCCAGCTTGCGGCCGAGCGTATGCTCGGCCTGGAAGCCCACCAGGATGATCAGGGTCTTGGGGTCTTCGATGTTGTTGAACAGGTGATGGCGGATGCGTCCGGCTTCACACATGCCCGAGGCCGAGATGATGATCATCGGTCCCTCTTTGGCGTTCAGCTCCTTCGATTCCGCCGTGTCGCGGACGTAGCGCATCAGGCGAAAACCGAACGGATCGCTCTGCTCATCGAGCAGGAGCGCCTGGGTCTCGGCATCGAAGCACTCGCTGTGCTCGCGAAAGACCTGGGTGACGTCAACGGCCAGCGGGCTGTCCACATACACGGGCATGCGCGGGACGCGACCCGACTCGAAGAGGTCTTTCAGAACGGTGACCACCTCCTGCGTGCGACCCACCGCGAAGGACGGGATCAGCACCTTGCCCTTGCGCGCATGGGCGCGGTTGAGCAGGTCCTCCATGATCTGCGGCACGTTGGCGGCTTCGTCGTGCCGGCGGTTGCCGTAGGTGCTCTCGATGATCAACGTGTCGACGTCCGCCACCGTCTCGGGATCCCGGATGATCGGCAAGTCCTTGCGTCCGAGGTCTCCCGTGAAGCAGACGCACCGCTGGCGGTGGTTGGCCTGAATATCGAGCACGGTCAGCGCCGAGCCGAGGATGTGTCCGGCATCGTGGAAGCGCGCCCGAACGCCGGGCACGACGTCGAAGCCGACGCCGTACGAGTGGGCGGCGACGAGCGGCAGCGTGCGCTCGGCATCGGCCAGGGTATAGAGGGGAGCAACCGGGCGCATGTTCTTGCGCGAATCGCGCTTGTTCAAGAACTCCGCGTCGCGCTCCTGGATGTGGGCGCTGTCGCGGAGCATGGGCGCGAGCAGCCCGGCGGTGGCGCGGGTCGCGTGGATCGTTCCCCGGAAGCCGGCCTTGACCAGCGTCGGCAGGTTGCCGCTGTGGTCCATGTGGGCGTGCGACAGAACGACGGACCGGACCTGGTCCGCCTTGAACTGGAGGTTGCGGTTGCGCGCTTCGGACTCCTCCCGGCGCCCCTGGAAGAGACCGCAGTCGAGCAGGAACCGTTCCCCGGCCACGTCGACCAGGTGCCGGGAGCCGGTGACCTCACGGACCCCGCCCCAGAAGGTGATCTTCATCGCATCGCTCCTCGCGCCGGTTCTCTGCGGCCGTTCGGGCCGATTCCGGGTGGCTGGCCGAAGCCATCTTGATCGAAGCTTTTAGCCCCTGGGCGCGAACGCGGCCAGCGCAAACTTCCCACCGGCCGGATGGCGCCGCCGCGCCGCAGCGCCTGGCCGGGGGCGCGGGGCCGGCTAAGGTTGCCGCCCGGCCGGGCCGATGCATTGGCAGGCAGGAGTGGTGGCTAAGTAGCCCGCTATCAACGCGCTAGCCGAGTGGAGCATGACCAGGTTCCGCGATCTGTCCATCCGCAGCAAGACGATGCTGATCATCATGCTCGCCAGCGGGGTGGCCCTGACCCTGGCCTGCGCCGGCTTCGTGTCCTACGAGTTCATCACCCACCGGAACGCCCTGGTGGAAAGCCTCTCGACGCTGGGGGGCATCGTCAGCGCCAGTTCCGTCGATGCCCTGGTCGCCGGGGACACCCTCGCGGTCCAAGAGACCCTCGCGCCCCTGACTGCCGATCGGTGTGTGACCGCGGCCTGCGTGTACACGGAAGCCGGCGATGTCCTGGTGCGCTGGACCGCGCCCACGGTCGATGACGTCATCGTGCCGCCGCCCCCCCGCTCGGAGGGTTACCAGTTCGCCGGCGGCCATCTGCACATGTTCAAGGCGGTGGAGCTGGGCGAGCAGCGGATCGGCACGCTCTACGTGCGAGCGGACGCCCGGGCCCTGCGCGAGCGCCTGCTGCGCTACGGCGGCATCGTGGGCATCATCCTCCTGACATCGGTGCTGGTGGCCTTGCTGCTGTCTTCCTGGCTGCAGCGGCTCATTTCGCGGCCCATCATGCGTCTGGCCCGCGTGGCCCACAAAGTGTCGCTGCAGCAGGACTACTCGCTGCGCGCCGCCAAGCAGGGCGGGGACGAGATCGGCCGGCTGATCGAGGACTTCAACGAGATGCTGGCGCAGATCCAGCGGCGCGACGCCGAGCTGGAAGTCCACCGCGCTCATCTGGAGGACGAGGTGGTCGCGCGCACGCGGATGAACGAGGAGCTGCGCGAGGCCAGGGATCGGGCCGAGGCCGCGGCCCAGGCCAAGAGCGTCTTCCTGGCCAACATGAGCCATGAGATCCGCACGCCGATGAACGGCATCATCGGCATGACGGAGCTGGCGCTGACGACCGAGCTGTCCAGCGATCAGCGCACCTATCTCACCATGGTGCTCTCGTCGGCGGACAGCCTCTTGACGATCATCAATGAGATCCTGGATTTCTCCAAGATCGAGGCCGGACGCATGGCGCTCGAGGAGGTGCCCTTCGCGCTTCGTGACACGCTGGCCGAGACCGTGCGCTTCATGGGCCGGCAGGCCCATGACCGGGGGCTGGATCTCCTGTGCAGCATCGCCCCGGATGTCCCCGATCGCCTGGTCGGCGATCCCGGCCGGCTGCGCCAGGTGCTGGTGAACCTGTTGGGCAACGCGGTCAAATTCACGGACGCGGGCCACATCGCGCTGGAGGTGTCGGCCGACGGCCAGGGGACGCATCCGCGGAGCCTCACGTTCCGCGTGCGGGACACCGGTGTCGGCATTCCCCTCGACAAGCAGCAGGAGATCTTCCAGGCCTTCACGCAGGTCGACGGGTCGATGACCAGGCGCTACGGCGGTACGGGCCTGGGATTGACGATCTGCCAGCGGCTGCTCGACATGATGGGAGGCGGGATCTCGGTGGCGAGCGAGCCCGGCCGCGGCAGCGAGTTCCGCTTCACCGTTCCCTTCCGCGTCCTCGAACAGCAGCCCATCCCGCTGTGCCGCGTGCTGCAGCCCGCCCTCGCGGGCAAGACCGCGCTCGTGGTGGGCGGCAGCAGCGCGTCCCGCGATGCGGTGATCGCCATCGTCGCCGCCATGGGGATCCTCGCCGAGCAGGCCCAGGAAGAGACCACGGCGTGGGAGCTGACCCGGGGCGCCCGGGCGCGCGGCGCCCCGTTCGCGCTCGTCATCAGCGATCAGCGCAGTCTCGATCCCCGCGAGTCGTATCTGCTCGAGCAGCTCAGATCGAAGCCAGCGGGTTCCGAGGCAGCCATCGTGCTCCTCCCGCCCTGCGCCACCGCGTCGTCCGTGGCGAAGTATCGCCGCCAACGCAGGGCGGCGTGCGTGATCCGGCCCTTCCTGCCGCGTGACCTGGCCGGCGCGATCGCCGCCAGCCTCGGGCTGCCGGTGCCCGAGAGCGAGAATCCGTCGGGGGATCGCGACCGGCAGGCCGCCTGAGGTCCAGCTCGGATCAGGCGGCCAGGTCGCCCTGGTCGGCTGGCGCCGTGCGGCCCAGCATCATGATCAGCTGGCGCAACAGGTCTCCATGAAACCCGCGGCGCATGTCGCCCTGCATGAATGTCAGGGCCTCGAAGGACGTCGTCACGCTTTCCAACGGGCCACAGGTTGTCTGGCTGTCGAACGCGTCCGCCACGGCGGCGATCTTCGCGTACAAGTGGATGCGCGAGCCGCGCAGCCCCGCCGGGTAGCCCTGCCCGTCGCAGCGCTCGTGGTGCTGCTGGACGACCGCCAGCGTGCTGGGGGGGAACTGGGGCGCGCGCCGGAGCAGGTCGAAGCCGCGCTGGGGATGCATCTGGTACGCCGCCGTCTCGTCGGCCGTCATGGGCTCGCGGCGTGCGTGCTTGGTCAGGATGCCGGGGCTGATGTCCGACAGGCCCACGTCGTGGAGCAGCAGCCCTGCGCCCAGTTCGCGCATCTCATCGCCGCTCAGCCCCACCCTTTCGGCCAACCCGAGGCCCAGCACGCAGACGTTGACCGAATGGGAGTAGAGCCGGTAATCGGTCGCCAGCAGACGGATCATGCTCGCGAGATGCTCAGGGCCCCGCAGCAGGTGACTCACCGTGGCGTGCACGACCCGCCGCGTCCGCGTGTGGTTCTCGCCGGCCCACGGCCGGCGCAGGGCCTCGCGGACCAGGGCGGCCGAGCACTCATAGACGATCGCCGACTTCTGGTCCGCCGGCACCGCCGGGTCGGTGACGATCTCCTCCAGGTTGGTCTCCAGATAGGCCAGGTAGGCATCCCGCGCCTGACCCGCGATGTAGAGGTCGCGCACGCGGCTCTCCTCGAGCTTGGCGCGGTGCGCGGCCGTGAAGACGAAGTCGGATCGCCGGTAGAGGATGAACTTCTCGCCGTCCTGGGTGCGCAGGTAGAGGTCGAAGCCGGTCACCAGGTCCGTTCGCAGGCCGGCTACCGGGACGGGATAGAAGAGCGATCGGCGCTCATCGGGACCGTGTCCGGCCACAGGCCGGGCCAGGGGGAAGCGCGCAGCCGGATCAGGTCGGGGCTGGGGCGTGTCGGGTTCCATCGCGGCTCCCCTCGAGCGTCTCTTGCGGCGGCCTGGTTCAGGAGCATGACTCAGGAGTATGGATCGGCGGCCTGGGGAGGGGGGTGAACCGGCGCCCGCGCGCGTTGGGCGGGCGCGGCGGACCGCGGCCAGCGCCACGGCTCGCCCCGCCCGGGCGGAGCACCCCATGGCCGCAATCCGCCATCCCGCCCGGGCGGAGGGCTGTGGATCGTTCGCCGGATCGCGCGCGCCCCGCCGGCGCGGCGATCAGAGCAGCTCTACCGCGAGGGCGGTCGCTTCGCCGCCGCCATTGCACAGGCTGGCGATGCCGCGCCGGCCACCCTCTTGCGCGAGCACGTGCAGCAGGGTCACGAGCACCCGCGCCCCCGAAGCCCCGATCGGGTGGCCGAGGGCGACCGCGCCGCCGCGGAGATTGACCTTGGCGCCGTCCAGGCCGAGCACGCGGTTGTTGTAGAGGCTGACGACCGCGAAGGCCTCGTTGATCTCGAAACAGTCCACCTCGCCGATCTGCCAGCCGAGGTTGTCGAGGAGCTTCTTGACGGCGCCGGCCGGCGCGGTCGTGAAGTGCACGGGATCCTGGCTATGGGTGGCCCAGCCGACGATCCGCGCCAGCGGCCGGCGGCCGTGCTGCGCCGCCCAGTCCGGACAAGCCACGATCAGCGCCGCGCTGCCGTCATTGATCGAGGAGGCGTTGGCGGCGGTCACGGTGCCATCCGGCTTGAACGCCGGTCTGAGCGTCGGGATCTTGTCGGGCTTCGATCGACCGGGTTCCTCGTCGGTGTCGACGATCGTATCGCCCTTGCGAGACTTGATCACCACCGGTTCGATCTCCGGCTTGAACAGGCCCCGGGCGATGGCGTCGTTTGCTCGGCGGTACGACTCGATCGCGAAGGCGTCCTGCTGCTCGCGCGTGATGCCGTTCTCCGTCGCACAGACCTCGGCGCACATGCCCATGTGCTGATTGGCGTAGGGGTCCCAGAGCCCATCGTGGACCATCATGTCGACCAGTTCGCCGTTGCCGTAGCGATAGCCCTCACGGGCGTTGGCGAGCACGTACGGCGCCCGGCTCATGTTCTCCATGCCCCCGGCGACCACGACGCGGTTCTCGCCGAGCGCGATCGAGCCCGCCGCCTCCATCACGGCCTTGAGGCCCGAGGAGCAGACCTTGTTGATCGTCCAGGCGCTCTTCGTGTCCGGGATCCCGGCCGCGATGGCCGCCTGCCGCGCCGGCGCCTGCCCGATGCCGCCCTGCAGCACCATGCCCAGGATGACCTCGTCGACTTCGGCGGCCTGAATGCCGGCGCGCTGCACCGCGGCGCGGATCGCCGTGGCGCCCAGCTCCACGGCCGGCACGCCGGCCAGGGCGCCGCTGAAAGAGCCTATCGGGGTACGGACCGCCGACAGGATCACCGCATGCTTCATGACGACCTCCCCACTTCGGATGCCTGACGGTGCGCGCCCGGGCCTCCGGGCGGCAGAATGGAAGAGAATACTCCATCCCGGCGGGCATCCGCCAGCCTCGGAGCGAGGCGGCCGAACTCACGACCTCTGAGCGGGCCGCTGGCGCCCCCCTAACACCGAGCCGACACACTCGCCAGCGGCAAAGGCTGAACGCGCCGACCTTGCGGCGCCGCCCCTCTCCCGGAGGCCCGCGGCAGGAGGGTTCGCAGGCATGGAAGCAGTGCGAGAGCAGGACAAGCGACGGTTGCTGATCTACCCCCTGGCGCGAATCGGCGGGCGCTGGCGCTACCTGCTCTTCCGCAATGCCCTGAGCCGGCGCGGCGCCTGGCACGGCATGTTCACCGTGCCAGGTCTGGGGAAAGCGTCCGACCGAGCGGCGGATCGGCACTTGCCGACCGAGCTGCTGGTCGCCCGCGAGGTGCGCCGTTGGACCGGGCTGCAGGTCACCGCCGTGCACAGCATCGACCACGCCTACCGCTACAGCGTGCTCGAGTACCGGGAGGGTCGCTACGCGCCGGTCCACCACGACGTGACCGAGCGTGCGCTGGTCGCGTTCGTCCGGACGGGGCGGCTGGCGGGCGGGGCGCGGGACGACCTGGAGTGGCGCTGGTTCACCCTCGAGGAAGCCCTCGAGGCCGTGGAGTGGCTCGAACACGCCGAGGGACTGCAACGCTGCGCAGCCCTGGCCGACGCCCTGGCCGCGCCGTTGACCGCTACCCCGGCCGGCACCCGGCCGCCGGCGTCGGTGGCGGCGCTGGGCTGAACCGCGTCCCGCAGTCCGTTGCCCCTCCGCCCCCCGCGCTGTGCTAGGCTCCCCCGGGTTTCGCGCCACCGGAGGAGGCAGGCCTATGATTCGGATCGCTTATGTCGCGGCCCTGATCGCGCTGCTGGCGCCCGCCGCCGGGAGCGCCCGCCGGGCGCCCGAGGGGACGGTGTCGGACGACCTGATCCGCCGGCTCCAGGACCGGCCGTTCTCGCCGGCCGAGCAGGCCCTGGCGGACGTGGTCGCCAACGGGGATGTCGAGGCGATCGCCCTCAATCGCGGCCGCTTCATCGCCCACGACGACTTCGTCAACCACCGCCTCAAGACGGGCGACATCACGAATCAGAAGGGCTCGGGTCGCTGCTGGATCTTCGCCGGCTTCAACGTCCTGCGCCCCCAAGTGATGAAGAAGTACAAGCTGAAGACCTTTGAGTTCTCCGAGAACTACCTCATGTTCTGGGACAAGCTCGAGAAGTCCAACGTCTTCCTGCAGGGCATGATCGACCTCGCCGACCAGCCGCTCGACGACCGCTACGTGCAGAACCTCCTCGACGATCCGCTCGGTGACGGGGGCTGGTGGACCTACTTCGTCGATCTGGTCAGGAAGTACGGCGTGGTGCCCAAAGAGGCGATGCCCGAGACGTTCAACAGTTCCGCCACGGGCCGGATGAACGGCGTGCTGACCCTGAAGGTGAAGGAGATGGGGCTCGAGCTGCGCACGCTGGCCCGCGCGGGATCCGCGCGCGAAGCGCTGCGCGAGCGCCGGGAGACGCTGCTGGCGGAGGTGTACCGGCTGCTCGCGCTCAACCTCGGCCGCCCGCCGGACGAGTTCACCTGGCGCTACGAGACGACCGACAGCGCGGCCACGGTCACGCATCCGGTCCGGCTCACGCCGCGGGCCTTCCTGGAGGAGGTGATCGGCGCCGACCTCGATGCCTACGTGGCGCTCTTCGATTACCCCGGCAAGGAGTACTTCCGGCCCTATGCGCTGGAGATGAGCCGGAACATCTACGACCGGCCCGATTTCACGCTGCTCAACGTGCCGATCGACACGCTGCGGGCCTGCGTCCTGCGGTCGGTGCTCGACTCCACGGCGGTCTGGTTCGCGTGTGACGTGGGGCAGGAGAACTACGGGGCCGAGGGGATCTTCGCCCTGGGCATCTTCAACTACGAGCAGATCTACGGCACCGCCTTCGGGCTGCCCAAGAAGGACCTCATTCAGCTCGGCCTGATCACGCCCAATCACGCGATGACCTTCGTGGGCGTCGACACGCTCGCGGCGCGGCCGATCAAGTGGCTGGTCGAGAATAGCTGGGGCGCCGAACGCGGTGACAAGGGGCTCTGGTACATGTACAACGACTGGTTCGATCGCTACCTGTTCGGCGCTGTCGTGCACCGTCGCTATCTATCCGACGCGCTCTGGGAGCTCGCGCGTCGCGAGCCGACCGTGCTGCCCCCGTGGGATCCGATGTACGCGCTGAGCAGGCTCAAGCGGGCCGGCGCCGCGCCCGCGCGCTAGGGCTGAATGGGCTCGGCGGCCTCGACGACATGCGCTGCGGCCCCGGCGGCCGCGGCTGCCTCCTCGTAGCCCACGGCCGTGAAGTAGGTCGCCCGGTCGAAGAACAGCAGCACCTGGTTGTTGAGCTCGAGCGCCCGGTTCATGTCCAGCGCCGTGTCGAGGAATCCGTCGGCCTGGATCTTCTGCCACAGGACGCGGCGCGAGAAGATCAAGGCCTGGATGACCTCGGACAGGGCGAATCCCTCCGCGTGGCGCCGGCTTCCCAGGGCGATGTACTCGCGGGAGATGTCCTTCTTCGTGGTTCGCTGGGAGATCCACTGGCCCAGGTTGCTGTAGACCTTGAAGACCCGGGTGTAGAGCTGTCGCTCATCCCAGCGGTGGAACGTCGGCGTGCTCGGATGCGTCCGCACGATCTCGAGCCACCGCCTGGCCAGGGATTCGGCATCGCGCTCGATCAGGTTGACGAGGTTCTTGGCGAGGATCATGGCACACCTCCCGTGGCCGCGGGAGTCGCTCGCGGGCAAACCCAGAGACGGATCTCGGGGCGCGCGACGCGGTCCCGAGCCGAAGGCGGCCGGGCGGGCCACGGCAGGTCAGGCAAGGGCGGGCACGATCGGCCGCCGCGGATACTGACCGACTCGGAACACCCGATCACGTGCGCGTGCATGCGTGACCAGGGATCCACGATAAGTGTGACTCCCGGTGAGGGTGGTTGTCAAGGCTCCCGGATGCCGCGGAGGCGCAGCGGTTGTACAGGCCGGCGGCGCAAGCTCCGGCGGGCCGATCCCGGGTGGGCAGGCCGTGATTGAACTTGCCTGCCGCCCCGCTCGGGGCCCATGCTGGGGCCCCCCACCGATGGAGGAGCTTCGGGCTGGTCGGTTGAAACGCTGGAGGGCAGAGCATGTTTCGACAGGTGCGAGACTTCCTCACCGCCTACGATCAGGCGGTGGCGCGGACCGAGAAGATCCTGGGCGCCCTGGACGACGAGTCGCTCCACAAGCCGGTGGCGCCCGGCTACCGGACCCTCGGGCAGGTCGCCTGGCACATCGTGACGACGATCCCGGAGATGATGGGGCGCACGGGCCTGGGGCTCTCCGGCGTCGATCCCCACAGCCTGCCACCCGGGACCGCGGCGGCGGTTCGGGAAGGTTACCGCAAGGCGAGCAGCGAGTTGCGGGCGGCCGTGGCGGCAGGCTGGACGGATGAGACCCTGCTGAAGGTGGACGAGCTCTACGGCGAGCAGTGGCCTCGGGGCGTCACCCTGTCCGTGCTCATGGGCCACGAGACGCACCACCTGGGGCAAATGACCGTGCTGTTGCGGCTGGCCGGGCGCCAGGTGCCGGGCATCATGGGGCCCTCGAAGGAGGAGTGGCGCCAGTACGGCATGCAGGAGCCGGCCTACTAGCCGCCGGCCGGCGCCGCGCCCGACAGCTCACCGGCCGCAGGCCTTGACTCCCCAGGCAACCCCGCGGGTGGCCCGTCCGTAGACTGGGTTGTTCCCCCAGCTTGCTGCCAGGCCATCCATGCCTCCATGGTTGCGGGGCCGGTGGGGGGGTACCGCCGGCCCCGGGCAGCGCCGCCCGCCGATGCATCCGCTCCAGTCCGTCCACCCTGGTCCCCGCCGCGGGAAGCGGTGTATAGTGGTGCTTTCGTGACCGGCCCGCGCGGCCGGCTTATCGCTGGGTGTCTCCGGGCAACGGGGGGGAGAGCCGCATGTCCAGCCCGATCGACTCTTTGGAACCGCGGGAAGTGTGGCACTACTTCGATCGCATCTGCCGGATTCCGCACGGCTCGGGCAACGAGAAGGCGATCGGCGAGGCGATCATGAAGTGGTCGGCCGAGAAGGGCTGCGAGGCCCGCATGGACTCGGTCGGCAACGTCATTGTGCGCGTCCCGGCCACCCCAGGACTCGAGCAAGCCCCGGGCGTCGTGCTGCAGGGCCACATGGACATGGTCTGCGAGAAGAACGCCGACAAGGTGTTCGACTTCACCCAGGACGCGATTCAGCTCGTCCGCCGGGACGACTGGCTGAGCGCCGACGGCACGACCTTGGGCGCCGACAATGGCCTGGGCCTGGCGACGGCGCTGGCGTTCATGGACCTGCCGGGCGCGGTCCATGGTCCGCTCGAGATCCTCGCCACCGTCGATGAGGAGCGCGGGCTCGTCGGCGCCCGCAACCTGGGCCCCGATTTCGTCCAGGGGCGATTGCTCTTCAATGTCGATTCAGAGGAGGACGGGGTCTTCTACATCGGCTGCGCGGGCGGCCGCGACAGCGAGCTCGAGCTGCCGTTGCGCACCCTGCCGGCCCCGGAGGGCCTGCGCGGCCTGCGGATTGAAGTCAAGGGGCTGCGGGGCGGGCACTCGGGCCTCGACATCATCCACAACCGCGGCAACGCCCTGCGCCTGCTGGCCCGGGCGCTGCGGGCGGCCGGCCGCAAGGTGACGCTCATCCTGGCCTCGATCGAGGGGGGCGACAAGCACAACGCCATCCCGCGCGAGGCGAGCGCGGTCGTGCTGATCAAGCCCGAGAGCGAGGCGCTGCTGCGCGAGGTCTGCGCCGAGCAGCTGGCGGGCTTCCGCGAGGAGTTTGCCGGCGCCGAGCCGGAGCTGGCGCTGACCCTGGCGCCGGCCGACCGGCCCGCGCGCGTCATGGATCCCGCGGCGCGGGACAACGCGCTGCGTCTCATCCTGGGCCTGCCGCACGGCGTGCTGGCCATGATGCGCGACATTCCCGGCAAGGTCGAGACGTCGAGCAACCTGGCGCGCGTGCGCACCGAGGGCGATCGCCTCGCGGTGCTGTGCAGCTCGCGCTCGTCGATCGGCCCGGCCCTCGATGGCGTCATCGCCCAGATCGAATCGGTGGGGCAGGCGCTGGGCGCTCAGGTGAAGCTCCACGAGGGGTACCCGGGCTGGAAACCCGATCTGAAGTCGCCGATGCTGGCCAAGGCCCGGGATGTGTGGCGCGGCGTGCACGGCGCCGACGCGAAGTTCGAGGTCGTCCACGCCGGGCTCGAGTGCGGCATCATCGGCGAGCGCTATCCGGGCATGGACATGATCTCGTTGGGGCCGACGATCACGAATCCCCACTCGCCGGATGAGCGCGCGTTCATCCCGTCGGTCGGGCGCTTCTTCGCGTTCGCGCGGGCGTTCCTGACGGGGCTGGCGCGACCGTAGCCCGCCGGCCCGCATTCGCGGGGCGCCTAGCTGGCCGCGGCGGCCTCTTCCTCGGCGACATCGCCCCGCACGAGATGGGGCGGGAGCAGCGCGAGCACGATGCGCGGTGTGCAAAGCGCCTGCAGGCCGCCGGGGAGCTTGAGCGTCTCCAGCCATCCCTCCACCGGCAGCCAGGCCGCCGGCGCCTCCTGGCCGGTCAGGTGGCACTCGGTCAGGTGGGTCATCAGGTCCGCGATGTGAACGACCGTGATCGCGCGGTGATTGCCCGCGACCTGCGCGGGGCGGCGGTAGAGCGGCGCGTGGTGGTTGGCGATGGTGACGCTCGTGACCGGGGGCAGGTCCCAGATCCTTGCAATCTCCTCACCCAGGCGCGCGTGACCGACGCCCAGATCCGGCTCCAGCGTGGCCAGGAGCTCGTGATCGCTGAGTCGCAGGGGCTGGTAGATCGCCAGCGCCCGATCCGGCCATGTGTTCAGGCCGATCAGCTTGCCCACATCGTGCAGGAGCGCCGCCGTGGCGACCTCGTCCGGGTTGGGTATGCCGAGAGCCTTGGCCATCACGTACGCGGCCCGCGAGACCGTGAAGGAGTGCTGCCAGAGACGTTCCAGCAGCTCCGCCAGTGGGCCCTCGGCCGGGCCGAAGCTCTCGGCCAGGCACGCCCGCACCACGATGCTGCGCACCTCCACGTGGCCGAGGAAGAGCACCGCGCGAAAGACCGAGCCTTGCTGGCGTCGCAGGCCGTAGTAGGGGGAATTGACGGTCTTGAGCACTTGGGCCGCCAGAGCCGGGTCGCTCACGACCAGATCGGTGATCTCGCGCGGTCCCAGCGAGGAGTCCGACAGGCCGCGCAGGATGGCCTGGCGGGCCCGCATGTGCACGGAGACCTGCCCCGCCTTGACCAGCACCTCGTCGATGGCGTGCTGGGAAACGGGGAGCTCATGCGGGTCGGCCACATCGCCCGGGGCCGGAATGAGCGTGGAGAAATCGATCGGGCTCATGTAGGAGATGCGGCCCGCGACGCCCTTGCCGGACGCCGCCGATCGGGCGGGGAGCGCCGCGCTGTCGGCGGCGTCGGAGGGCGCGCCGCGTTCGGCGTCCTCGCGGGGCGAGGCCGAGCGGCCGGAGGCCCGGACGGCGCCCTTGCCCGCCGGGGCAGGTCGCGCCGAGGTCCGCTGCGCGGCGACACCCTCAGCGGCGGAGCGTTCGGCGCGCGCCGGCGCGGGTGATGGCTCGGCGCTCGCGGGCGCGCCGCGCCCGGCTGCTGCCCGTTGTGCGGCGCGGGCTCGCTCGGGCGATCGCTCGCCGCGCTCGTCCGCGCCCGCCCGCGCGCCCGGACGCCGCTTCTTGGCCGCGGCGTTCTGGCGATGCTGCGCCAACAGGAGCCACAGCACCACCGCCATGACGAAGCCCAATAACGCGGCAGGCACCAACATTCGCAGCTCCGTTCGATGTTGACCAGAGATGAGGCCCCTGCGCGGCGTGGACGCCGGAGGATCGGCGCGGGAACGCCCGCGCGGGGCTTTCCTTCCGTCGCTTCCTCGATCGGCAAGAGAAGGGCGGATGTGCAGATGTATCGACCGCAGCCGGCGGCCGGAAGGCGGGGCATTTACAAAGGTGTACGGCTATTCCCTTTTCAGGCTTGGCCTTCGCCGCCCCGAGCGAGCACGCTTTCAGCCCCGCGACGGCCCCGACACTGAACTTCGGGGCGGGCGAGGCCGATCCCTCCAGGTGAGCGACGCGACCGGAGATGGCGGAGAGCGACGGCAACGCCGACCGGGGGGCACGGCCCGGCCCGTGAGGCGGTCGACCGGAGTTCTGCGCCATGTGCCCCCGTGAGAAAGAGAGACGAGCGCATGGGTGCGAAAGAGAGGCCCAGGCCGGGCGCGGCCTGTCCGCCCGCCGGCGGTTCCGCAGCCGAGGCCGCCTTCCCGACCACGGGTGACGAAGGCTTTCTGGCCGTCCACCTGGCGAGCCTGCGCGTCGGCGCGGTGACGGGCTTCGACCTGTACCTGCCATCGGCGCGCACCGGACGCATGGTCCTCTACCGTTCCGGCGGCCTGCCCTTCACCGAGGCGCACTGCGACCGCCTGGCGAGCAACAACGTCCAGGAGCTGTACATCGCGACCGCCGATCGCAAACGCTACCTGCAGTACATCGAGGGTCACCTGGGCGAAGTGCTCCACGACGAGAGCATCCCGCCGCAGCAGCGGGCCCGCATCCTCTACACCTCGGCCTCGGTGCTGATCGAGGAAGTCTTCGCCGATCCCACCCTGCGCCCCAGCATCTCCCGGGCGCACGACTTCGTCGAGCACACGGTGGACTACATCTTCCGCAAGGCGGAGCACTTCACCGACCTGCTGGAGATCATGTCTTTCGACTACCACACCTACACCCATTCGGTGAACGTCTGCATCTTCGGCGTGGCGCTGGGACGCCGCCTGGGCTATGGGCAGCAGGATCTCAACCGACTGGGGGCGGGTCTGTTGCTGCACGACGCGGGCAAGTCGCTCATCGACCCGGTCATTCTGGCCAAACGCGGGCCGCTGACGCCGGAGGAATGGGAGATCGTCAAGACCCATCCGGCGCGCGGGGCCGAGCTGCTGAGGAAGTCGGGCGCCGTGGAGAACGAGTCGCTGCAGGTCGTCCTGCAGCACCACGAGAAGTGCTGCGGCCGGGGCTACCCGGCCGGGCTCGGGGAGAAGGAGATCCACTCATTCGCCAAGATCGCGGCGGTGGCCGATGTGTTCGACGCCCTCACGACGGAGCGGTCGTACAAGCGGGCGGTGGCCTCCTTCCCCGCCATTCGCATCATGCAGGTTGAGATGGCCGACTCGTTCGATCGGGCCATTCTCAGAGAGATGATCCTGCTGCTCCACAAGTCCCAGACCCAGGCGGGTCTGAACGTCAGCTCTCCATTGCGGTGGGGATTGGACGAAGATGTCGCGGCGTGACGAGCATCGATCATCGCGCGCCGCCGCGAGAGGATCGGGAAACATGCACCAGCAGAGCTCGAAACGCATCGCGGTCAAGGCTCCGCGGCTCGACCTGCAGGCGGGCAATCCGGTGATGATCCAGTTCCCCGGCTCTCCCACCCGACACAAGGGGATCTATATCGGCGGCGAGGCCCAGACCTACCTGATCATCCGTTTGCTCGAGCCGGAGAATCTCGACCCGTTCGATCGGGAGAATGGCAAGGTCGTGGCCGGATGCGTTCACCTGGGGACGGTCCTGGCCTTCGAAACCAGCGTGCTCGCGCAGATCGACGAGCCCTATGCGCTGCTGTTCCTCGCCTACCCCCCGGCCGTGCATGCCCACCGCCTGCGCAGCAGCGCCAGGGTGGCGAGCGATATTCCCGCCTGCGCCCGGGTTGCCGGCCGCGAAGTGCGTGGGCGCGTCGTGGACCTGAGCACCAGCGGCTGCCGACTGGCCCTGCGGGCGCGGGGAGCCGAGCCCGGCATCCAGCCGGGAGCCGCGATCGATCTGGTCTTCATCCTCCTCGGCGGCTACGGCGAGCAGACCGTGCGCGGGCAGGTGCGAACGTGCACCTTGGACCACGGGCGATTGGAGGTGGGCATCCAGTTCGACGACGCCGACCCGGCCATCAAGGAGAAGATCGAGGCCTACGTGCTCAGTGTCCTGGCGTTCGATCAGGAGGATGTCGCCTGAGCGGGAAGGGCCGGCGCGCTTCCGTGAGAATGTGACAGTCCTTGTCGGCGGACGGGCCTTGGAGACCACTCCGGCGCCATGAAGCTCCCGGTGCGACATCTGACGCTGCGCGAGAGGTTGCTGGGACCGACGCAGCTCACCATGACGGTGCTGGTGCTGGTTCTGGCAGGAGCCTTCTACCACCGCGAGGATCGCTTGGCGCGCCGGGGGTCGTCGGACCTGGCCCGTCAGGCAGGCGACCTCGTCGGCCACGGGGCGGTTGCGGCGCTGCTGGGCGACGATCCGCAAGCCGCCCGCGGCGCCCTCGCCATTCTGGGCACCCTGCCGGCCGTGGAACAGGCCTGGCTGCTCGATGCGCGCGGCCACGTGCGAGCGGCCTACGAGCGCGACCAGCCCCTCGGGGAGGGAGCCGGCGCGGGAACATTGATCTGGCGGCCGGTGGTCCACGAGGGTGAGCAGATCGGGAAGGTGCTCCTCGCCGTGGACATGCCTTCCTTCCGCGCGCAGTCGCGGCGCGACCTCCTGCTCCTGGCCTGCGGTCTGCTGGTGGCCCTGCTCGTCTCGATCCTCATCTCGCGCGGATTGTTCGAGGCCGCGGAGCGACGTCTGGATCTGGTCAACGAGGCGGCCCAGCGACTGGCCGAGGGCCAGCTCGATGCGCGGGTGATCGGCGCCGGCGCCGATGAGATAGGGCGTCTGGCGGGGAACTTCAATGCCATGGCGGCGGCCGTGCAGGCCTCCAACGCGGATCTCATCGCCGCCTACGACCAGCTGCGCTTTTCTCGCGCCGAGATCGCGCGCTACGCGGAACAGCTCGAAGCGATGGTCGATGAGCGCACGCGCGAGCTGCGCCAGGCCATGGAGGCCGCCCAGGGCGCCAGCCGGGCCAAGTCCGAGTTTCTCGCGAATGTCTCGCACGAGATCCGCACCCCGCTCAACGGCATGATCGGTCTGGCCGACATGCTGGCCCTCTCGCGGCTGGACGAGCGCCAGGGTGATTGGGTGCGGGGAATCCTCGCCTCGGCCGAGACGCTGCTGGCCTTGATCAACGACATTCTCGACTTCGCCAAGATCGAGTCCGGGCGGCTCGAGCTGGACCACGGACCGTTCTGCCCGGCTGACCTGGCGCGTCAGACGCTGGGGTTGCTGGCCGGGCGTGCCCAGCAGCGCGGGGTGCCGCTCGTCCTGCGCGCGATGGGGGACGAGCAGGCTCTGGTGGTGGGCGACGAGCGTCGCGTCCGTCAGGTGCTGCTGAACCTGCTCGGGAATGCGATCAAGTTCACCGAGCGGGGGCAAATCGATCTCACGCTCAGCCTGACCCCCATGCCCGACGGGGCGTCGCAGAGCGTGACCTTCACCGTCAAGGATACGGGCATCGGCATCCCGCGCGAGAAGCTCGAGATGATCTTCGAGAGCTTCACGCAGGTCGACGGGTCCACCGCCCGCCGTTTCGGGGGCACGGGGCTCGGGCTGGCGATCTCGCGCCACCTCTGCGAGCTGATGGGCGGGCGCATCACGGTGGAGAGCGTCGTGGGAGAGGGCTCGACGTTTTCCTTCACGCTCGTGCTGCCGAGCGCCTGCCGGGCGGACAACGTGCTGGCGGCCTGAAATCGCGGGAAGGCTCAAGTCGATCAGGCCTCGTCCGATAATTCGCACGGGACCGGCTGGAGACGTCTTCCGTGGAAATGCTGGTGACGACCACGTCCTCTGGGTCACCGGCGGTCAGGCGAATGTGACCAGAGGCATCCGCGCCGTAACGGCGCGGTGGTGGCCCGGCAACGGGCCGATAGAAGGGGCCGGCTCGCCTTGCGGCGGGCCGGCCCAACTGCTCTCCGGCCTCGGAGCTGGAACTCCACCGACGGTCCCCTTTCAGGATCCCGCCCGATTCGGGTAGCATTGTACCGGGGCGCGCAAGCAGCTCGCTCCCCGGGCTGGCGAGGAGGGCAGGAGCCATGTACGGGCGCGGTGCAGCTATCATCGGACCCCGCCGTCGGGCGCCGCAAGCGGCTGGGGCGAGGCTCGCGGTTTGCGCGGGGGTGCTGGCGGCCGTCGCGGGCGGCGCCGGCGCCACGCAGGTTCCGGCCGGGCCGGTGAGCGGCGTGTGGACCGCGGCCGGCTCGCCCTACGAGGTGCTGGGCAACATCACGGTGCCGGCCGGGGAGCACCTGGAGGTCGAGGCCGGCGCGGCGGTCGTCTTCCAGGGCGCGTACCGGCTGACGGTGCAGGGCACGCTGGCCGCCGTGGGCATCGAGGGCGCACCGGTCTCCTGGAACGGGACCACGCGCTGGCAAGGGCTGCGGTTCGAGAATGTGGGCTCGCTCAGCACGCTGCGCTGTTGCGAGATTCGCAACGCCGAGCAGGGCGTCACCTCGGTGGGCGCGCGCCTGGACGTCGAAGCCTGTCTGCTCGCGGCCCACGTCACGGCGCTGCACATCTTCGGGGTGGGCTACCCGGATCCGGCGCGCGTGCGGGTCGACCGCTGCGTCATCCGCGACAACCAGCAGCACGGGATCTTCCTGGTCGAGAACTCCCACGCCGAGGTGACCCACTGCGAGATCACCCAGTGCGCGCTCGACGGATCGGCGCGCGGCGCCCTGCAGCTCAGCAACCAATCGGCGCAAGGAAGCAACGATCCGCTCATCAGCGGCAACTGGATCCATCACAACGTGTGGCAAGGATTGACCGCGTTCGACGTGACCGGCGGCGGGCGCATCCGCCCGACCGTCACGGACAACGTGATCGAGCACAACTACACGGGCATCTACCTGCTCTACGCTTCCGGCCGGTTCCATCGCAATCAGATCAACCACAACTTCCAGGCGGGCAACCCCAATTCCGGCGCCGGCGTGATGGTCTACGGCGCGACGGCGCACCCCGTCTTCACGGCCAACACCACGACCGGCAACTACACGGGCTACTACATCGTCCAAGGCGCGACCGCGAATCTGGGGGACTTGAACAACGCCGATCCGGACGACGACGGGGGCAATCTCATCTACGGCAACCTCGACCCGAGCGGACATCTCTGGAGCGTGTACAATCTCTCCGCGGCCGACATCATGGCCGAGAATAACGCCTGGGACAGCGGCGATCCCTCCCTGATCGCCGTGACGATCTACGACGGCCACGACAATCCCGCCAGCGGCACGGTGGACTTCGAGCCCTTTCTCTCGCTGGCCGCGGTCGAGTCTCCGCCTGGCGCGGCGATCCGCATCCACGCGGGGGGGCCCAGCCCATTCGGCGGCCGGACCCGGCTCGCGTTCAGCCTGGCCGGCGACGCCCGGCGCGGCGCGCGCCTCGTCGTGCTCGATGCTCAGGGGCGCCTGCTGCGGCGCATCTTCGAGGGCCCCCTGGCGCCGGGGACGCATCAGGGCGAGTGGGATGGGACCGATGCGGGCGGCCGGCCCGCGCCCGCGGGCGTCTACTTCTGGCGCCTCGAATGGGGCGCCGAGCGCCTGAGCCGCCCGATCGTGCTGAGCCGCTGACGCGGCCGCCGCGGGGCCGCCGCGGGGCCGCGGGGGACCGCGCTACGCCCGCGCCCCGCGCCCGCGCTGGGGCGGGGTGCGCGGGAAGAGCCTCGTCACGTCCGGCGCGAGGAACTGCAGCAACCGCTGGGCCGACTCGCCGCGGTTGAACGGCGCGGCGATCTGCAGGCCGGCCACGCGCGGCAGCACCCGGCGCGCCATCTCGAGCGCGATGGACAGCCCCGCTTCGCGCTCGGATTCGGGACGGCCGGCGGCGGCGCGCATCCGCTCCATGACCCACGGCGGGATCGACACGCCCGGCACTTCGTTGTTCAGAAACTCGGCGTTGCGCAGCGACTGGAGCGGCCAGATGCCGGCCAGGATCGGGATGGAGAAGTCTCGGGTGGCGTCGAGGAACCGCTCGATCGGCTCGGTGTCGAAGACCGGCTGGGTGATGGCGAACTCGGCCCCCGCGTCGACCTTCCAGTAGAACCGCTCCACTTCGCGCTCGAAGGAGACGGCGGTGGGATTGGCGCCCACGCCCATCAGGAAGCCCGTCGGCCGGCCGATGCTCCGCCCGCCCACGTCGAAGCCCTCATTCAGGCGGTGCACCAGGTTGGTCAGACCGATCGAGTCGATGTCGAAGACCGGCGTGGCGTCCGGGTAGTCGCCCTTGACGATCGCGTCGCCCGTGAGCAGGAGCAGGTTGCGCACGCCCAGCGCGTAGGCGCCCAGCAGGTCGGCCTGCATCCCGATCAGATTGCGGTCTCGGCAGACGTAGTGCAGCAGCGCCTCGATGCCGCCCTGGCGCTCCTGGATGCGCACGGCGGTGGCGAGCGGGCTCATGCGAGCGGTGGCCCGCGGGCCATCGGGGATGTTGACCGCGTCGGCGCCCGCTGCTTCCAGCTCGGCGGTCGTGCGCAGCAGCGCCGCCAGGCCCCAGCCGCGCGGAGGGAGAAGCTCCACCGTCGCGACGAACTCGCCGCGGGCAATCTTGCCCGCCAGCGCCGATTTCTCGGCCAGCGGCACCGGCTCCGCCTCGGGCCGGGTCGCCGGGGCGCGCCCAGCAGTGGCCGGTGCGGCGGCGGGCGCGGTCAAGGGCGGCAAGGTCGCGCTGGGAGCACTGGCGGCCAGCGCGGCGGCCGGGCGAGAACGGGCCGGCGGATGCACCGCGCGCAGCGCCCGCGCGAGCGCCCGGATGTGCTCGGGCGTTGTGCCGCAGCAGCCGCCGATGATCCGCGCCCCCGCCTCGGCGAAGCGCACGCCGTAGCGGCCGAAGTAATCGGGACTGGAGAGGTAGAAGTAGCGTTCGTCGATCCGCTTCGGAAAGCCGGCATTGGGCCGCACGGCGATCGGCAGCGTCGTGACCGCCACGAGCTTCTCGAGGGCCTCGAGCATCAGCTCCGGACCGACCGTGCAGTTGAGTCCCACCACGTCGGGTCCGGCCGTCTCGACGATGCGCACCGCCTCCTCGATCGGGAGGCCGTAGAAGGTCTGGCCGCGCTCGTCGAGGGTGAGCTGGGCCACGATCGTCAGATCCGGGCCGGCGGCGCGGACACCCCGCACAGCCTCGGACAGCTCTTCCGGGCTGGCGAAGGTCTCCAGGGAGAAGAGGTCGACGCCGCCGGCGAGCAAGGCCTCGGCCTGCCGGCGGAAGGCCGCCCGCACCTCCTCGCGCGACGTCGGGCCCCAGGGCTCGATCTTGATCCCCAGCGGGCCCATCGACCCGGCCACCAGCAGATCCTCGCCGGCGCACTCGCGCGCCAGCCGAGCGCCCTGCTGGTTGATCTCGACCAGTTGCTCGGCCAGATGATGGACCCTCAGCTTGAAGGGGTTGGCCCCGAAGGTGTTGGTCTGCAGAACCTGGGCGCCCGCCTCGCGGTAGGCCCGGTGCACCTGACGTACGAGATCCGGATCCTCCAGACTGAGCGAATCGAAGCAGCGGCCCAGGTGGATGCCGCGCTCGTAGAGCTGCGTGCCCATCGCCCCGTCGAAGATGAGCACACCCTCGGCCAGCCGCCGGCGAACGTCGGGTTTCACGCGTGAGGCCCTCCCTGACCGGTTCGATCGAGCGCGTCTGCCCTCGGAACGCTCGGATGCCCGGGGAACCCTCGGATGCCCGGGGAACCCTCCGAGGCCCGGGGAGCGCTCGGGTGATGGCACAGCGGCCAGGCCGGCGGCAACCCCGGCACCCCCGCGCTCCAGTGGGCGCCAGCATACCCCCGATCCGGCCGGCCGGTGCAAGGAATTGCGTCCGAGGGGGATATCGTGCCCGGATCACCGCGGAAGCTTGGGAAGTCCGCGCCGGCGTCGATAACAATCCCTGAAGGTGTGCGCCCCTGCCCGAGCACAAGAGGGCCCACCCGGTCGCCCGCGTGACCACGGTCGAGAGCCAGAAGCGCATGAGCACCGGCCCCATCAGAGCCAGGCCGCCCGCAGGCCGCCCGCCGCGCACGCGCCGCTGCATGCCGCCCGCAGGCCGCCCGCCGCGCATGCGCCGCTGCATGCCGCTCGCAGGCCGCCCGCCGCGCACGCGCCGCCGGATGCCGCTCGCCGTCGAGGCCGCAGTTCTGCTCGCGGCCGCGGCCACGCTTTCTTCCGCCGCCTCGTATGCCGAGGATGCGGCCGAAGTGGGCGCCGAGGCCCAGGTGGCTCTCATGCTCAAGGTCCTCGCCTACGACCGCACCCTGGCACAGCCGGACACCGGCACGATCGGCATCGCCATCCTGCACGACCCTGCGGATCCGGAATCGCAGGCGAATCGGGACGCCGTGCTGCGGGCCCTGGCGACAAGCCCGGTCAGGACCCTTCACGGGCGGGGTTTCGAGTACGGCGTGTACCCCTATCAGTCTGGCGCCGACCTCGCCGCGCGCCTGGTCGGGGACGGGGTGCACGTGCTCTACGTCACGCGCGGGCTGGACGATCAGCTCGACAGCATCACCGTGGCCACGCGCCAACGCCACGTGCTGACGGTCGCGGGCCTGTCCGGGTTCGTGTCCCGCGGGATCTCGGTCGGCATGGTCACGCGCCACGGGCAGCCGCGCATCGTGCTCAATCTGGCGGCGGTCAAGGCCGAGGGTCACGATGTGAGCGCCAACCTCCTGCGCCTGTGCGAAGTGGTCAGGTAGCCGGCCATGGTCGTCTTGGGCAGTCTCTCGATCCGGTCGAAGCTCGCGATCGCCAACGTGGCGGTCGTCGTGCTCATCGCCACGGTCATCGCCCTCTTCTTCCCCGCCCGTCAGGCACGCCTGGCCCGGGCGGCCCTCGCGTCGCAGGGCGTCAGCATCGCGGAGATGCTGGCCTACAATGTGAGCGCCGCGCTGGAGTTCGGCGACGACCAGGCGTTGCGCGAGGCACTGGTGAGCGCCCGGCACGACGACCACGTGGTCGGCGTCGTGATCCACGATCGCGAGGGGCGCGTCTTGCACGAGCTCGAAGGCGGCCATCAGGCCTGGCCGCCGCCGGCGCCCTACGTCCGCGAGACCAGGGTGTACCCGACCGCGTCTGCGCTCTTCGTGGCCACGCCCATCTGGACCGGCGACCGCCTGCTGGGCACCCTGGCCGTGGCGCTCTCGACCGCCGACCTGCGCGCGGAGATGGCGGTGCACCGGCTGGTCACCCTGGCGGTGAGCCTGCTGGTGACACTGGTCGGGATCCTCATCGCCTCGTTCCTGGCGCGCAGGCTGACCGCGCCCATCATCACGCTGCGCGACGCGGCGCGCGAGATGACGCACGGCAACCTTGCGGCCCGCGTGACAGTCGACACCGGCGATGAGATCGGGGCCCTGGCCAGGGCCTTCAACGAAATGGCGGCCAGCCTGCGGGCCTCGCGGGACGAGATCGAGACCCACAACCGCACGCTGGAGCAGCGCGTCGAGGAGCGCACGGCCGCCCTGCAGGCGGCCCAGGAGGAGCTGCGGATCGGCTACGATCTGGCGTCGATCATCGGCCGGGCGAAGGAGACGGCCTTCCTGCTCGACGAGATCGCCCTACACTTGGCGGCGCTCTTCGGCTGCCGGCAATGCTGGCTCTATGCGCGGGAGGCGGCGCACGAGGAGTTCCGGCTGGCGGCCTGCCTGGGGGCCGATGAATCCGTCCGGCAAGAGCACGAGCGACTGAGCCCGCAGGACGCGCGCATCCTGCTGCTCGAGGAGGCGCGAGCGCCGATCGTGCGGCACTACGGGATCGGCGACCCGCGCCCAGCGGGCTGGAACCTGCCGGGACCGCTGGCGGTGGCGACGATACCCATCTTCCTGGGCGATGGGCTGCACGGGGTCGTGTTCCTGATCGGGGACCGCGCGAGCGACTTCGATGCGGCCGCCCTGCGCAGCGCCGGCGTTCAGCTCGCGGTGGCCATCGAGAACCGCCGCCTCACGCAGGAGCGGGCGGCCGCCCGGGAGGCCCTGGTGCGCGCCAAGGAGGCCGCCGAGGAGGCCAACCGCGCCAAGAGCGAGTTCCTCGCCAACATGTCCCACGAGATCCGCACGCCGATGAACGGCATCATCGGCATGACCGATATGGTGCTGAGCACCGAGTTGAGCGAGCAGCAGCGCGGCTACCTGGACGTCGTGAACAAGAGCGCCCTGGCGATGCTGCACCTGGTCGACGATATCCTGGATTTCTCCAAGATCGAGGCCGGTCGGCTCGACCTGGAGCGCGTGGCCTTCGATCTGCCCGGCATGGTGAGCGACGCGCTCGACGCGCTCTATCAGCGAGCGGTGGAGAAGGGGCTCGAGCTGGCGATTCGGATCGAGCCCGAGGTGCCCAGGGTAGTCGTCGGCGACCCGGGGCGCCTGCGGCAGGTGCTGGTGAACCTCGTGGGCAACGCCGTGAAGTTCACCGAGCGCGGCGGCGTCACGGTGGCGGTGAGATCGGCTCTGCAGCCCGAAACCGGGGCCGACTCGCCGGCGGCGATCGCGCTGCACTTCACCATCACCGACACCGGGATCGGCATTCCCCGAGAGAAGCAGCGGCGCATCTTCGAGGCCTTCGCCCAGGCGGATGGCTCCACGACGCGCCGCTACGGCGGCACCGGGCTGGGTCTCACGATCTCGAGCCAGCTGGTGAAGATGATGGGCGGCGAGATCGGCGTGGAGAGTCAGCCCGGCCAGGGCAGCCGCTTCTTCTTCACGGCAGCCTTCGGGACGGCGCTGGAAGCCGCGGGCGACAGCCCGGCCCAGGCCGCCTGAGCCTCGGCGCCGCGGGCCAGTCTACTCGCTGTGCCAGCCGATGCGATCGGACAGAATCCCCACCGCGGTCGCAAAGAAGGTCGAGCGGTTCCAGGCCAGCAGCACTTCGAAGTTCTTGTACACGAGGTAGGCGGGACCGCCCGATCCATCCGGCAGGATCAGCGCGGCGGTGATATCGGGCACCTCCGGCAGATTCCCGCCGCCCACGCGGCGCACGCCCAGGCGCTGCCACTCCGCGAGCGGCCGCTTGGCGTCGCGACCCGCCAGGCTCAGGTCGAATCCGCTCGGCAGCACCACCACGCGGCCCCAGGTGCGGTTGGGTTCCCAGCCCGCCTGGCGCAGATAGTTGGCCGTGGAAGCGAAGACGTCGGCCGGAGAGGACCAGATGTCGCGCCGGCCGTCGCCGTCGTAGTCCACCGCGTAGTTGCCGAAAGAGGAAGGCATGAACTGGCACTGGCCCATCGCGCCGGCCCAGGAGCCGCGGAAGGCGTCGAGGCCGACGTGGCCCTCGTCGAGGATCCTGAGCGCCTCGAGCAGCTCCCCGCGGAAGTAGCTGCCGCGCCGGCCCTCGTAGGCCAGCGTTGCCAGGGCCGGCACGATCTCGAAGCCGCCCTGCCGGCGTCCGAAGTCGGATTCGATGCCCCACAGCGCCACGATCACCCGCGGCGGCACGCCGTAGTCCGCGGCGATGCGGTTGAGCAGGGCGCGGTGCTCGGCCAGCAGGCGGCGGCCGGCGGCCACGCGGGCCGCGGGCACGGTGCGATCGAGATAGTCCCGAAAGGTGAGCTTCGATTCGGGCTGCCGGCGGTCGAGCTCGATGACGCGCGGGACCGGACGCACGCCGGCGAGCGCGCGGTCGAGGGTTGTGACGGCAATGCCCCTGGAGGCTGCCTCGGCGCGGAAGTCGGCCAGCCAGCGATCGAAGCGCTCGGCGCCCGCCGGCGAGCTCAGCTCTGCCAGCCGCATCTCCAGGGAATCGGCCGCGGGGTCCATGGCGACCTCGTTCATCTGGGCGGTGGCCGGCGGCGCGCCGCCGGCGAACGCGCCGGCGATGGTTCCGGCGGCCAGGGCCGCCGCGACGCGCGCGCCGATGCCGCGGCCGCGAACGGCGCCGGGCGCGTCGATCGCGCGGCGTCTGCTCTGTCCGGGTTCGGGCAAGGTCCGGTCTCCTCTTGCGCGCCGGGGGCCGCCGGTCGAGGGGCTGCCTCGCGCAGTGGCGGCCGGCTCCGGGGTGGCGGGGTGCGCCGCGGCGCCGGCCTCCTGGCGATGATAGCCGGGGCGAGTCCCCTCACCAAGAGTCGACCGCGCGGCTCCCGTTCTCGCGCTTCGCGCCAGCCCCGCGAGCGCCCGGGCGGTGCCGGCCGGTAGTGAACCTGCCGCCGGGCGGGAAGGCGCCGGCGGGGGATCACCTGCTGCTCGGCGCCGGTCCCGGGGGGGACGCTCCGACCTGATCCAGGGCCCCCACGCGGCGCAGCTCGGGCGCCGCGAAGAGGGTGGCCAGCACCACGGCCAGGGTGCCGATGCCGCCGCTCACCACCGACACGATCGGCCCGAACCAGTGCGCGACGAGGCCCGACTCCATGCCGCCCAGCTCGTTCGAGACGCCGATGAAGACGCTGTTGACGGCCGAGACCCGGCCGCGCATGGCGTCGGGCGTCAGGAGCTGGATCAACGTGTGGCGCACGACGACGCTGACGTTGTCGAGCGCGCCGGTCAGGAAGAGCATCGCCAGGGACAGCCAGAAGGAGCGCGACCAGCCGAAGGCGATGGTGGCCAGGCCGAAGCCGGTGACGCCGAGCAGCAGGTTGCGCCCGGCGTGGCGCATCGGACGCCGGTGCGCGAGAACGAGCGCCATGCACAACGCCCCGGCGGCCGGCGCCGCGTTGAGCCAGCCGTATCCGCGCGGGCCGACGCGCAGGATCTCCTCGGCGAAGATCGGCAGCAGGTAGGTCGCACCGCCGAAGAGCACCGCGAACATGTCGAGCGAGATGGCCGCCAGGATCACGCGCGCTCGGCGCACGAAGCGCAGGCCGGCGAGCAGGTTGTTCCAGGACATCGCCGTGGCGGCCTCGCCCCCGTTCTCCACGGGACGCAGGCGGATGCGCGCCAGCAGGGCCACGTAGGCGATCGATCCGGCGGCGGCCAGCAGGAAGGCGCTCGGGACGTGGACGGCGACGACGAATCCGGCCACGGCGGGCCCGAGGACCGAGGAGATCTGATGCATGCTCGTGTTCCAGGTGACGGCGTTGTGAAAGACCTCCCGGTCCACGAGGTGGGGGAGCATGGCCAGTCGGGCCGGGCGCCCGAGCGCCAGGCAACTGGCGTCGAGGACGAGCAGCACGTACATGCCCGCGAGCGGGCCGCGCAGCAGGGAGAGCGCGGCCAGGCCCAGGCTCGCCGCTGCCATGCCCGCGACGCTGAGCATGAGGACCCGCCGTCGGTCGAAGCGATCGGCGAGGTATCCGGCCGGGAGCGCCAGCAGGATCGTGGGCAGGGCCTGCGCGAGTCCGACTAAGCCCAGCGCCAGCGCCTCGCCGGTGCGCTGGTAGATCTCCCAGCCCACGGCGACGCTCTGGATGCGCGTGCCCACGAGCGCCGCGATCCAACCGATCAGGTAGCGGCGGTAGTGGGCCTGCCGGAAGGCCGAGTAGGGATCGTGACGCGCAGGAGTCATCGCGGGCCGCCGTCGCGTAATCGCGCGGTCGCGCCCGCCATGCGGCTCAGGGCCTCGCGCAGCAAGCTCCGCGGGCACCCGAAGTTGAGCCGCACGAAGCCGGGCGTGCCGAACTCGCGCCCATCCGACAGCCCCACGCCGTGCTCCTCGAAGTAGACGGTGGGATCGGCGATGCCCAGGCCGCGCGCGTCGACCCAGGCCAGGTAGGTCGCCTCGGGGCGCGTCACCCGCAGCCCCGGCATGCGCCCGATCTCATCGACGACCAGGTCGCAGTTGCCGCGCAGGTAGTCGCCCAGGGCCGCCAGCCAGGCTCCCCCGTCGCGGTAAGCGGCCAGCGCGGCTGTGTAACCGAGCAGGTTGACCCAGGGCACGATGCCGCTGCGCACGCGCTCGAATCGGCGCCGCAGGCCAGGGTCGGGAATGATCGCCAGCGAGCATCCCAGGCCGGCGATGTTGTACGTCTTGCTCGGCGCGAGCAGCGTGATGGTGCGGGCGGCCACCTCCGAACTCAGGGTGGCGGCCGGGACATGCACGCGATCCGGTTCGAGGAGGAGCTGGCAGTGGATCTCATCGGAGCAGAGAACCAGTTCGTGCTCCAGACACACCTGCGCCAGCGCTTCCAGCTCGGCGCGGGTGAAGATGCGGCCGGCCGGGTTGTGCGGATTGCACAGCAGCATCACGCGGGTCCGTGGGGTGATGGCCGCGGCGATGCGCTCGAGGTCCATCTCCCAGCGGTCGCCCGACGGCGTTCCCGGGCCGGCGGTGCGGCGTTGCTCCGCGAGATCAGCGGCGCCAGCCGCCGGGGGCTTGAGCGGCACCGTGACGAGCGCGCGCTCGGAGAGCACGGGCGCGGTCAGGAAGGGCGGATAGATGGGGGTGGTCGTGATGATCTCATCGCCGGCCTGCCCCACGGCGCGGCAGCTCAGGTGGATGCCCGCGACTAGCCCCGGCAGCCAGATGATCCAGCTCGGATCGACGCTCCAGCGATACTCGCGGCGCAGCAGCTCAATCGTCACCTCCGTCAGCTCGGCCGGGGCCACGGAGTAGCCGAAGACGCCGTGATCGACGCGCTGGTGGAGCGCCTGGAGCACGGCGGGCGGCGACGGGAAGTCCATGTCGGCCACCCACAGGGGGAGCACATCGCGCCCGCGATACCTGTCCCACTTGACGCTGGCGGTGTGGCGCCGATCCACCCAGGTGTCGAAATCGAAGCTCATGACCGCGAACCTCCGCCCGGCCGCCCGGGGCACGACAGCGGACAAGATTCCCACCTGGCCGGGGGCAGCGGCAACGCCAATCTGGCGGCCGCCCCAGGCCCGTCTCGGGCCCGCCGCGGGCTGCGCGGCGGGGGAGCGCACGGCGCTGCAATTGATTCCTATGCAGTGGCTTGCGCGGGATGGTCGCCACGCGATCCCCGCCGGCGGGTGGGGAGTCCGCTCTCGCCTCCCGCCGGTGCCGGTGGCCGGCGCCCGCGGGGTGGTGATACGATCGTGAGGGTCACACCGATTCTCGCGGCGCGGTCGCGCGCGCAAGGCGGCCCGCTCGGCGAGCGCGAGGTGTCGCTTGCCGCCCGCGCGGACGCGCCCCGGGACTGCACCCTCTGGACACGGGAGGTCGCCATGCGCGCAACTACCGCTCTTGCCGGGATCGTCTCATTCGTGTTGATCGCCGCCGTCTGCTTGACGCCATCCGGGGCCGGTGCGGCCCACGACCCGGGCCTAATCGACGATGCCGGTCACGGCTCGGCCTCACCGCCGGTCACCTTGCGCGCGCAAGGGTCTGACCGCACGCCGGCGGCCGCAGTGCCGGCGCTGGGCGAGTGCGAGCGCGGGTGGCCGCAGCCGCTGCGCGAAGTGGTCGCCACGCCGGTGTTCGCCGATCTCGATCGCGACGGCATCCATGAGATCGTGGTCGGCGACGACTGGAACGCCTCCGTGTACAGCCACACGGGGACCTTGTGGCCCGGGTGGCCGGTGTTCACCGGCGGCTCGCAGCAGCACGCGGCCGTGGCGGACATCGACAACGACCAGATCGACGAGATCATCTTCGGCTGCACCTACCCCTCGGCCATGCTGCGGGTCTTCACGCCGCAGGGGGTGCCGAAGCCGGGATGGCCGGTCACGATTCCGACACCGAACTTCACCAACACGACCTGTCCAGTGGTCGTGGACCTCGATGGCGACGGCGCGCTCGACATCGGCGTGGCGGCCGAGAACGGCGTGCACTTCTTCCGCGCCAACGGCGCGCCAATGCCGGGCTGGCCCTACACCTGGCCGGTGCCGGTCAACAACCCGCAGTGGTCCGCGCCGGCCGTGGGGGATCTCGACGGCGACGGCGCGCTGGAGGTCGTAGTCGGGAACGTGTGCTATCCGAACTGGGGCGTGCACGTGATCCGCGCCGACGGCACCGCCATGCCGGGCTGGCCGAATGTGATCAAGCCGGTCTACTCGTCGCCCGCGCTGGCGGACCTGGACGGCGATGGGGACCTCGAGATCATCGTGCAGGAAGGCGACCCGGGCTCCCAGGGCTATCGGCTGTGGGTGTGGCATCACACGGGCGCCGTGCTGGCCGGGTGGCCGCGCGCCATCGCGGCCGAGGGACACTCCTCGCGCTGCAATCCCGCCGTGGCCGATGTGGACGGCGACGGGCACCTCGAGATCGTGACGGCCACCTCGGACGGCAAGCTCCACGTCCTGCGCGCGAACAACACCTACTACCCGGGCTTCCCGATCATGACCGGTGCGCCCGACTACTCGATCATCTCCTCGCCGTCGGTGATCGACATCGACGAGGACGGGCTGCAGGAGATCTTCCTCACCTACTGGCTGGCCTATCACCAATACGTTTCGGGCTGGCGCCTGAATGGGACCGTGCTGCCCGGATTCCCCAAGGAGATCCACGCGAACTCCGACTTGAACGCGCATGCATCCCAGCACCTGCTCGACATGGAAGGCGACGGCGATCTCGATCTGGTGACGGCTGGCGCCAACATGAGCGGCGGCCTGTTGTGGGTGTTCGAGGTCGACGGCAGCTCGTTCGATCCGTCCTCCTCGGCCGCCGGCTGGCCGAAGATCCGGCGCGACATGGTCAACACCGGCTGCTACCCGGCGGTCGATCCGGCCGGGGTCGCGGCGAGCGAGCCGCGCCGAGGTCCGGCGCTGCGTTTGTGGCCGCGCATCGTGCGCCCCGGGGATCTGCTCTCGCTGCACCTGCCAGCGAGCGGAGCCGGCCTCGTCGAGGTGTGGGACGTCGCCGGGCGCCGCATCGCCGCGCGGCCGCTGGCGGGCGGTGACGGGGTGATCAGCCTGCCGGCGCGCGGCCTCATCGATCGACGCGCGGGGAGCGGCGCGTTCCTGATGCGCTGGACGCCGGAGGGCGGCGGGCCGGCCCCCAGCGCGCGCGTGATCGTGTTGGGGGAGTGAGCCGCGGGGGCGGGGCGATCGAGCCGTGGAAGCCTCGCACCTGTCGTCGCTGCACACCTGCGAAAGCGGCCACCCCAGTCCCCGGGAGGTGGCCGCATCTGATCCCTGAAGAGTTTGTTCGTTATCAGCGGAGAAGTGTCATGGCCCGGCTGACCTCGTGCCCGCCAGCCTGCAGACGATAGAAGTACACTCCGGCCGGCGCCGACAGGCCTCCGTCGGTACGTCCATCCCAGGTCACCAACTGGCGACCCCGGCACGGCGCGGATGCGAGCAGCGTCCGCACGACGCGCCCGGCCGCGTCCATCACGGTCAGTTCCACGGGGAGAAGATCCGTGCCGGGCAGGTCGAAGGAGAGCCTGACCTCGCCACGCGACGGCTCCGGCCAGCTTCGCGCCCCGTCGAGCGCTCTCAGGAGCGACCCCGCCCCCGACTGGATCGGCCCGGGACTCCCGCGGTTGTGGCTCGCCAGGCCGAGAGCGGTCGCAGCGGGGCCGGTCATCCCCTCGCTGTTGGGATCATCCATGAAGCAGTAGACCGTGCCGCTGTTGCTGGCCATCACGACCCGTCCGGACGAGATCGCCGCCGAGCCCCACACCTCGCAATCGGTGTCCACGCTCCAGAGCGTCGTCAGGCTCGGGTCCAGGGCATAGAAACCCTCGCCATCGCCGAAGCCGCCGTTGCCGACATACAAGATCGTCTCCTGTTCCGCCGCCGTGTTGCGGCAGGACGCGGTGATCGACGACCACAGCTCCTCGTTGCCTCCGGGCTTCACATCGCTGGCCAGAACGTTGCCGTTCGCCGCCTCCAGGATCCAGAGGCCCTTTCCCGTCGAAGCGTACACCAGATCATCCAGGAGGAGCGGGGTGCCACGAACGTCGCAGTCGATGCCGACCGTCCATTCGGGAGCGACTGGAAGACCGTACGGTGGACCTTGGGTGTCTCCATCATACGCCCACCTGTAGCAGGCTATCGCGCCCCCGTTGTGCTCGGGAGGAACACCGCCGTGGTTCTTGTTGATGCCGATGTAGATGCGTTCCCTGGAGACATCGACCGTCGGCGACGACATCGTTCCACCCGCGTTGCCGTAGTAGTAGGCATGCCGCCAGTGGACATCGCCGTCCTCGGCATCCAGGCAGAAGACGCAGCTCGAGTCGGGAGCGCCGAAGGGCGTCCCCGTCGCCCCGATGTAGAGGCGCCCGTCCCAGTAGGCCGGCGAAGACACGACGTATCCGTCGATCGTCAGAGTCGTGCTCCAGCGGATCGAGCCGGTCTGCGCGTCCACGCAGTAGGCCTTCCCATCGCGGGAGCCCACGAAGACGACGCTGTCACCGATCACGGTCGCGGACGACTCCATCCAGATCTCGCGGCCTCCGAGCCCGCAGTTCCACGTCGAGTCAGCGCCCAGCTCCGTGGCCCACAGGCTGTCCCCGTTGGATGCATCAATGCAGTGGAGCTTCCGGTCTGTCGCGCCCCCCAACACGTACAGACGCCCTTCGGCGATCGCCGGCGTCGCCGAGATGGCGTCCGCGACCTGGACCGCCCACAACGAGTCGCCATCGAAGAAGTCGAAGCAGTAGATGTATCCATGGCGAGTGCCGACGTACACCTTCTCCTTGTCGATGACGGGC
>CAZRWW010000059.1:377-34395 GCA_964603725.1 uncultured bacterium | reverse complement strand
CGAGGCTGGCGCCCGGGAAGCGCCCGCCGTCGGCGGTGGCGGCCAGCGCGCCGCAGCGCTCGGGCGCGGGCGCCAGCGCGCGGCCGGCGGCCGCCCGCGCGGCGCGCAAGAGCGCCAGCTCCTCGGGAGTGAAGGCCGGTTCCGTCATGAGCGGTTTCCCTCCTGCCGGGCGAGCTCCTGCAGCCGGGGCCGCAGGGAGGCGAGAGTATCCTCCACCGCGCGGATCTCGTCGAGGTCCATCAGCGCCGCGCGCACCTGGGCCGCGCCCGGGAGGCCCCGGAAGATGCCGCGGTACTGCTTGCGCGCCTCGACCACCGCGCGGCGCTCGCCCTTCACGGCGGCCGCCGCCCGCAGGTACTCGAGCAGCACCGCGATGCGCTCCTCCGTCGCGGGCGGCGCCAGGCGCTCGCCCGTCTCGAGGTAGTGGCGCGCCTCGCGGAAGATCCAGGGATGGCCCGTGGCCGCGCGGCCGATCATCACGCCGTCGCAGCCGGTCTCGGCGAACATGCGCGCCGCATCCTCGGGCGCCTGCACGTTGCCGTTGCCGATGACCGGGATCCCCACCGCCTGCTTCACGCGGGCAATCCACGACCAGTCGGGCGCATCGCCGTAGCCCTGGCTGCGCGTGCGCGCGTGCACCGTCACCGCCGCGACGCCGGCCTGCTCCAGGCGCCGGCCGACATCGAGCACGTTGATGCTCTCGAGGTCCCAGCCCAAGCGCACCTTGGCCGTCACCGGAAGGGCCACCGCCCGGACGACCTCCCGGGCCATCGCCTCGAGCTTCTCGGGCTCGCGGAGCAGGCCCGCGCCGCCGCCCTTGCCGGCCACCTTGCGCGCCGGGCAGCCGAAATTGAGGTCGAGCACGTCGGGGCGCACGGCCTGCGCCAGCTCGGCCGCGGCGACAACGGCCGCGATGCGGCTGCCGAAGATCTGGATGGCCACCGGGCGCTCCTCGGGCGCGATGACCATCTTCAAGAGGCTCTTGCGCGCCTCGTGCACCAGCCCCTCGGCCGAGACGAACTCGGTGCACACCAGATCCGCCCCGAAGCGCCGCGCGAGACGGCGCGCCGCGGCATCGGTGATCGCGTCCATCGGCGCCAGGACGAGCGGGCGCTCTCTGTCGACGCCGGGGATCTTCACGGCCGCTCTCCGCGCCACGGGGCGGGCGGGCGGGTGATCGAGCGGCGCAGGATCGGCTCGCCATCGCGCAGCCAGTCGGCGAACACCCGCGCCTCGACGGGGGAGCGATCGTTGCGGCCGGGGCGCGGCGCGGTCACCAGGGCTTCGAGCAGCCACAGGCAGCCGCACAGATCGCGCAGGTCGATCACCTCGGCGGCGATGCCGCGCGGGCCCATGTTGTGGTAATTGCCCAGGGGCAGCGCGAGGCCGCCCGCGCGGTAGCCGTAGGCGGCAAAGGCGGAGGCCTCGCACAGGCCCCCGTCCATCAGCCGGCGCTGAAACGCGAACGAAGGATCGCGCCGCTGCAGCGCGGCGGCCTGGAGCAAGAGCGCGCGGGCGAGCCCGGGGTCGTAGACGCCCAGACGATCGCCGACGCGCAGCACGGGCCCGCCGCCGCGCAGCGCCCCCGGCAGCTCCTTGCTCGTCTCGATCACGAGGATCGGATCATCGGCCGGCAGCAGGCGGCTGCGCGCCAAGGCGGCGGCGCCCACCAGTCCGGCCTCCTCGGCCCGGGTGTAAACCACGTCCACCTGGGCGTCCGGCCTCTGGGTGGCTAGGCTTTCGAGGAGAGCGGCGAGGATGGCGCAGCCGGCGAGGTCATCGGCAGCGCGCAGGTGCAGGCGCTCGCCGCGGCGGCGGAAGGCGGGCAGGTCCCAGGTGCCGATCTGACCCGGCTCGATGGGCGCGGCGGTCGCGATGCGGATCCAGCGCACGCGCGCGAGGGGCCCCGCGACCCAGGTCCGGGTCACCCGCGCCCGGGCGGGTCCCGCGGGGGTGTGGACCAGCACGCGGGCGCCGGCGAAGAAGCGGCGCTCGACGCGGCCGAACCAGCGGCACAGGGCGCCACGACCCCGCGCCGCGACGACCACGAAGCCCGGATGGTCCAGGTGCGCCGTGAGGACCCAGCGGACCTTCCGCCGGCCCCGGCGGTAGCGCACATGGAGGTTGCCCCACCGGTCCTGGGCCGACGGCAGCCCGTGCGCGGCGGCCTGCCGCGCGAGCAGGTCGCGCAGCTCGTGCTCGTGGTAGCTCGTCACGGGGCACGAGACGATCTCTCGCGCCAGGGCGAGCAACCTGCGGGGCTCGATCATCGTCTTCCCTCGCCAGGGTGGATGCCGCGGGCGACACAGCGGCGCGGGAGCGATGCCGCGCGAGGCCGCATCCCAGCGGGGCGGGGCGGGCCGGCGGCGCCCGCAAACCCGGCCGCGCGTAGGCGAAAAGCATAGAATGACCTGCGCGGGAGAGCCAGGGCCAGGGGAAAACGGCGCGGGGAAATTCGTATTTGGAGCTGCCGGAGGCCTCTGCTACGATCGCTGTGAGGTTTATGCGGCCCGCGCGCGGGGCCAGGGATGGCCGCGGCGCCGGCCGAAGACAAGATGGGAAGTCGCATGAACGATTCGCTGGGACAGATTGCCGGGCGGGGCGCCGAGCCCGCTCGCGGCCGCAAGCGCAGGAACGCCGACCGGGAGCTGCGGGCGCTCATCTCGCTGCTCTCGGACGACGATCAGAAGATCGTCTCGATGGTCTGGGACAACCTGCTACGGCTGGGCGTGGATTCGCTGCCCTACCTGGAGGAGGTGGCCGAGCACCCGGATGCCCGCCTGCGCCTGCGGGCGCGGCACGTCGCGGCGCAGATTCGCGGCGAGGAGCTCGAGAGCCAGTTCCACGCCCTGGCGGCCCAGGAGGAAGACGCCTTCGATCTCGAGGAGGCGCTGTGCGTGGTCGCGCGGATCGAGCACCCGAGCCTCGAGACCGCCCAGGTGCGGCGCCAGCTCGACGACCTGGCCAGTGAGCTGCGGCCGCAGATGCCGCGCCAGGCCCCGGTGCGCGAGCGCATCGAGATCTTGAACCAGTTCCTCTTCCGCGAGAAGGGCTTCCACGGCAACACGCGCGATTACTACGATCCCGACAACAGCTTCATCCACAAGGTGCTCGAGCGGCGCACCGGCATCCCCATCACCCTGGCGGCGGTCATGATCCTCGTGGGCCGCCGGCTCAACCTGCCGCTCTATGGCGTCGGTCTGCCGAAGCACTTCGTCGTCAAGTACGAGGATCCGGCCACCGAGCTCTTCATCGACCCCTTCAACGGCGGTCGGATCTTCACCCGCAAGGAATGCATCCAGATGCTGACCAGCGACGGCTACTACCTGCGCGAGTCGTTTGCCGCGGAGTACCTGGCCGTCAGCAGCCCGCGCGACATCATCATCCGGATGCTGCGCAATCTCGTGCTGATCTACCGCAAGCTCAAGGACAACACCCACGCCAAGGCGCTCACCCACTACCTCGAGATCCTGCGCCTGCGCGCCAAGGCTCGGTAGCGCTGGCGCCGCGATGGCCCTCAGCGGCGACGCAGGGTATGACGACCAGCCCAAGGCTCCCAGGCCGTAAGGCGTCACCCTCAGGCCCCGCCCGTCTGTCATGGAGGTTTCGCATGCGCAATCATGTGCATCCCGGGCTCTCGATCCTCGGCCTGGTCCTGACCGTACTGGCCGCCGGCTGCGCCGAGCGCGAGCGCCTCACGGGTCCGCCGGCCGGGCCGGACCTCGACGCCGAGACGATCGGCGCGGCGGGCGGCGTGCTGGAGGCCGAGGGCTTCCGGCTGATCGTGCCCCCGGGCGCCTTCGCGCTGGAGGCGGACCTCGTCCTGCGCGACGTGACCGCGAGCGCCCCGGCGGAGGCGCATCGGATCACCCGGGTCTTCGAGGTGGCGGGCGTGCCGGAGACAATCGCCCTGCCCTGCACGCTGCAGCTGGCGACGCCCACGGCGGGTCCCGAGGACGAGACCCGCTGGATCCGCCTGGAAGAGACGGACACGTTCATCTCGAGCGCGAAGACCTTCGGGCGCTGCCCCGTCACGCTGGCGACCGAGGATGAGGGCGCCCTGGTGCGGGCCCTGCTGCCGGCCATTCCCGCGGAGGGGGCGGGCGCCGACGGCCCGGGCAGTGCGACCGAGACCACGACCGGCACGCTGCAGTTCTCAGCGGTGAGTCTCCGATGGTCGTTCGTCACCCCACAGGGCCACTTCAAGCTCTTGTACGACCTGACGATCACCAACCCCACGGCGCAGCAGATCGGCGCCGAGCTCGAGCGCGCCTACGCGCTGCTGCGCGACGATCTGGGACTCTCCTGGTCGAAGCGGACGCGACCGATCACGGTCACGATCCAGGACTTCGAGGCCGCCCACGCCGAGGCCTGGGGCCTGCACGTTCCCAGCAAGTGGTGCGGCGCGGAGTATGACGAGATCATCCTGAATCGGCAGAAGATCCTGGCCAACCCCAGCGGCTCGGACTTGAAGGCGACGGTGGGGCACGAGCTGTTCCACCTGATGCAGCACCTCTATGACCCACGCAACCGGATCTCGCAGGGCAAGCCGAACGAGTGGTTCTGGATGAACGAGGCGATGTCCACCTGGTTCGAGCGCAAGATGATCGACCGCACGCACATCCCCGAGTCGGTCCGCGAGGCCGATTACCGGTTCTTCCTCTATCACGCGCTGCAGTACACGCCGAGCTACACGCTCGGCGTCTCGTGCAACGACTGCTGGATCGTGCAGAACCACGGCTACGGAGCCTCGCTGTTCCTGGGGGCGACCTTCGAGGGCGCCAACGGGGGCGAGCAGAAGATCGGGGACCTCCTGAAGCGGCGTTTGGATCGCGAGGAGCCGCTGGCGGCTCTTGGTCAGGTGCTGGCGCCCTCCGGGTCGAACCTCACCGCGGCGTGGCGCGCGTTCTGCAGCACCTGGCTCTCCGGCGGCGTCTACCCGGACGTTCCGCAGTTTCCCAGCCCCGCCAAGATCGTGGAGGGGCGCAACGACGCGTTCACCTTCAATGCCGCCGACCAGAGTCTCCACACCTTCCAGTGGCAGGCGGCCAATTACGCCGCGCGGCTCTACATGGTCTACTTCAACCCGGAGGCGGCGATTCCGCTGAACGCTCCCGCCACCGTCTCGTATGTCGACGAGGAGGGCGGCACCGAGCTGCTCTTCTACGGCTACAAACGCGACGCGCTATGGCAGAAGCTCGGCACGCTCACCACCCCGGGCCAGACCTACACGGTGGCGAACGTCGGGGAGTGGGCCCGCGACGGCAAGGGGTTGGCCGTCATGGCCGTGCGCGCCACGGGCTCGATCTCGGGCTACGTTCCCCTGGCGATCAACGTCACGATCGAGCGGTGCGATCCATTGGCGCCGGTCGTCTTGAACGGCGTCACCATCCCCGAGACCAAGGTCACGCGGACCAGCACGGGCTGCGTGACGAAGATCGACCTGAGCTACTCGAGCCTCACCGATCCGAACTGCCTCGACGGCATCGACGCGCACGCCGGCAGCCTGACGGAGCTGATCCTCTACCGCAACACCCTGACGACCGTCGACCTATCGGATCTCGCGCGCTGCAAGATGCTCAAGCGGCTCGATCTGCGCTACAGCGGGCTGCAAGCGATCAGTCTCGAGCCGCTGGGATCCTGTCCGCGCCTCGAGCGGCTCGAGCTGACGGGCAACGCCCTGACGAGCCTGAACCTGGGTCCCCTCGCCACCTGCGCCAAGCTCCGCGAGCTATGGCTGCGGGACAATCAGATCGCGGGTCTCGACCTCGAGCCGCTCGCCGCGGGCGACAGCCTGCGCACGCTGGTGCTGTCCAACAACTACCTGACGGGCCTCGACCTGACGCCGCTGGCCTCGCTGCCGAGGCTCGCGACGCTCGAGCTGAACGGGTGCTACCTGGACGTGCTGAACCTCGGTCCGCTGGCGGGCTGCCCCGACCTGTACTTCCTGGCCGCGGGCGAGAACAGCCTCCATGCCGTGGACTTGACGCCCCTGGCGAACCACACGAAGCTGGAATTCATCAGCTTCAATGCGAACCAGCTCAGCGCGATCAACCTGACGCCGCTCGCCAGCTGCTTGGCGCTGCGCTCGATCAACCTGGTCAATAACAACCTGACCTCGATCGACCTCGCGCCGCTCGCGAACCTGACCGCCCTGCGCTGGCTCGAGCTGGAGCAGAACTACCTCGATAGCGAGACCTGCCAGCAGGTGTGCGCCTACAAGGCGAGCCATCCGAATTGCGCGGTGTCGAGCGATTGCGGGTGCGCCCGCTGAGGCGGGCGGGGGGCGCCCCGCGCGAGCGGGCTTGAGCCGCGCCCCGGGGTAGTCGTAACCTTGCTGACCGCGTTCGCCCGCCGGCGGGTCCCCCGGCGCGGCCGCGCGCTGGGGAGGACGAGCCATGCAGACCATCATCGAGCCGTTCAAGATCAAGTCGGTCGAGCCGATCCGCATGACCACGCGGGCCGAGCGCGAGCGCATCCTGGCCGAGGCGGGCTACAACCTCTTCCTGGTGCGGGCCGAGGATGTGCTGATCGACTACCTCACCGACAGCGGCACCTCGAGCATGAGCTCCGAGCAGTGGGCGGCGGTGATGCGCGGCGACGAGTCCTACGCCGGATCGCGCTCCTTCTTCCGCTTCGAGGAGGAGGTCCGGCGGATCACGGGCTTCAAGCACATCATCCCCACGCACCAGGGGCGCGCCGCGGAGAAGATCCTCTTCAACGTCCTGCAGCAGGGAGACGACGTCTACCTGGGCAACACCCACTTCGACACGACCCGCGCCAACATCGAGTACCTCGGCGGCACCGCCCTGGACCTGGTGATTCCCGAGGGACTGGTGCCCGCGCAGGTTCACCCGTTCAAGGGCAACATCGATCTGGTCCGACTGGAGCAGCACCTCGAGCAGCACCAGGGGCGCGTGCGCGCGGTCATCCTCACCATCACCAACAACTCCGGCGGCGGGCAGCCGGTCAGCATGGCCAACATCCGCGCCGCGGCGCAACTCGCCCGCAAGCACCGCGTTCTGTTCGTGCTCGATTCGTGCCGATTCGCCGAGAACGCCTGGTTCATCAAGCAGCGCGAGAAGGGTTACGCCGAGAAGAGCGTGCTCGAGATCAGCCGCGAGATCTTCAGCCACGCCGATGCGACCACGATGAGCGCGAAGAAGGACGGCCTGGCGAACATCGGCGGCTTCCTGGCGTGCCACGACGACCTGATCGCCCGGCAGGCGCGCAATCTCCTGATCCTCACCGAGGGCTTCCCGACCTACGGCGGGCTGGCAGGGCGCGACCTCGACGCGATCGCGCAGGGGCTCCGCGAGGTGGTCGACGAGGACTACCTGCGCTACCGCATCCGCTCGACCGCCTACTTCGCCGAGAAGATCAGCGCCGCCGGCGTGCCGGTCATCCAGCCGCCGGGGGGCCACGCGGTCTATATCGACGCGGGCGCGATGCTGCCGCACATTCCGGCCGAGCAGTACCCGGGCCAGGTGCTGGCCAACGAGCTCTACCTGCACGGCGGCATCCGCAGCGTCGAGATTGGCAGCGTGATGTTCGGGCGCAACGATCCGGTCAGCGGGGCGTTCCAGCCCGCGCGGCTCGAGCTCGTGCGCCTGGCGATTCCCCGCCGCGTCTACACGCAGAGCCACGTCGACTACTCGAGCGAGGTGGTGAACGAGGTCTACGCGCGCCGCGGGGAGCTCAAGGGCCTGCGCATCGTCTACCAGGCGCCGTTTCTGCGCCACTTCACCGCGCGCTTCGAGCCGCTGTGAGCGCCGGCGGCCCGGCGCGCGCGGGCGGCGGGCCACGTATGGGAGGAGAGATGGCAGGGGGGCGGTCTGCAGGGACCGCGCGGGGCGCGCTCGCGCTGGCGGCGCTCATCCTGGCGAGTGGCTGGGCGGCGAGCCTCTGGATCGCCCTGCCCCTGCGTGGCGAGCTGCGCGCCCGGGCGGAGCGGGACCTCGAGGACGCGCTGGGGGGCGCGGCGCGCGGCGTGGGCGCCCTGGTGGCGGGGATGCGCGACGTGGCCTCCGAGGTGGCGCGGGCGCCCCAGAGCCGCGAGCTCCTGGAGGCTCACGCCCGGGGCCAGGGGACGCCGGAGAGCGTCGCCCCGGCGGCACGCCCGGAGCTCGAGGCGGCGCTGCGGCGGTTTCCCGGGCTCCTGGGCATCAGCCGTCACGGACCGCGCGGCGCGATCGTGGCCCAGGTCGGCCGGCCGATCCCCACCAGCCCCTGGCCGGTGCCGGCGCGCCTGCTCGACCGCGCGCCGGAGGCGGCGATCGTGCGGGTCGGCCCGAGCGCGTTCCTGGCGGTCAGCGCACCGATCCAGAGCGGGGCGGCTGGACGCCTGGGCACCGACGTCCTGCTCTACGACCTCGAGGTGCTCAAGAACCTGCTCGCCCGGGTGCCGGCGTGCGCGGCCAGCGATCGCTTCATCCTCGGCGGGCGCGAGCGCGAACGCTGGTGGGACTTGCTGCTGCCGCCCGACGGCGACGGCGGCAACGCGATCGGCGAGGGCACCGCGCTGGCCGCCGCGATGGAGGCGGCCTCCCAGGGCCGCAGCGGCCTGCTGCGACCCGGCGAGCGTGAGGCCGGCGGCGGGCTGCTGGGGTACGCGCGCGTGCCGGGGCAGCCGTGGGTCATGGTCCTGCCGGTGGATCGCGGGCGGCTCTATCGCAGCGCCGACGGGCGCCTGGCGCGCGCGGTCGCCCCGGGGTTGGCGCTGAGCGCGGTGCTGGCGGCAGCGGGATGGGGACTGGCCGCCGGCCGCATCGCCGCGGCGCTCAGGCGGCGGGCGTGGCGGCGCGGCGCGCCCCGCGCGGCCTAGGGCGGCCCGGAGCTAGGCCGCCGCCTTGCGGCCGTGCTCGTCCGCGGCGAGCATGCGGATCATCACGCGGAACATCTCGGCGTCGAAGTCACGGCCGCGCAGCTCCTGCATCAGGCGGATCGTGGGATAGGACAGATAGCCCCGCCGGTAGGGCCGGTGCGAGGTGAGCGAATCGAAGGTGTTCACCAGGGCCGCGATCTTGGCGAACGGATGGATCCCCTCCGCGACCAGGCCCCGCGGGTAGCCACGGCCGCTGCACTTCTCATGGTGCTGGAGCACGACGGCCAGGGTCGAGGATTCGAGGCGCCCGTCTTCGCCCAGGACCTCGGCGCCCAGCAGGGGGTGGCGGCGCACCGCCTCCTCCTCGTCGGCATCGAGCGGGTCGGGCTTCGCGAGGATCGCCTGGTCGATGCGCGTCTTGCCGATGTCGTGCAGCAGCAGTCCAGCGCCCAGGCTGCTGAGCTGCGCCGGCGCCAGGCCCAGGCGATGACCGAGCGCCAATCCGAGGACGCAGACATTGACCGAGTGCGTGTAGAGCTGGTAGTCGGCCGCCATGAGATCCATCATGGTCGCTAGAGAGTCGGATCCGCGCAGGAGGTTGGCCAGCGTGGCGCGGACCACGGTCTGCGCCCGCCGCACCGTCTCGTCCGCGCCCGGCGCCTGGAAGATCTCCTCCACCGTGTGCAGGGCGACGCCGTAGACCATCTCCGAGGACTCGCGGATGCTGATGCGGCCCGTTTCGACGATCTGCTCCAGGTTCCCTTCCAGATAGCGCAGATAGGGGCCGCGATCGCGACTCGTGATGAAGAGCCGATGGACCGCGTTGCGCATGAGCGCGCTGCGGTGCTCCTCTGTGAAGGGCAGATCGCCCTGGCGATAGAGCCGGTAGCTTCCGCGGGCGTCGTTGAGCTGGTAGAGGTCGAAACCCGTGATCGAGTCGACTCGCAGGGTGCGCAGGGGCACGGGAAGATACGCGGCGTTCTCGCGAACGTCGAACAGGGACTCGCCGGCGAAGATCGTCAGCAGCGGCGCGCTGCTCTTCCTCGGCTTCCACATGTTCACGACGCGACTCCCCCCGGGCCGGCCGCCCGGCGGCCCACCCTAGGCCGCCGCCGAGCCCGACATGTCAATGCGCCCCTCGGCCACGTTGTACCGGAAGATCACCCCGCGCATGTCCGCGGGCACTTTCAGCTTGGCGACCGGAAACTCGACGATCGTATCCGCCCGCACGATGCTGGTGGCCTTCACCGTGACGTCGCTCGCGGGCATCACGAGGATGCGCAGGTAGTCGATGTACTCCTGCAGCGCCTCAACCTCCGCCATGAGCTCCACGCGTTGATCGAGCGTCTTGTCGATCTCGGCGCGCTTGGCGGCCGGGAGGATCTTGTAGGTGGCGGTGCCCGGGCCCGCCCGGTGCTGAAGGTCGTTGATGTGCTGGAGGCGGCCCTGCAGCGACTCGAAGGTCTCCCCGAGCTCGGCCAGGCGCTCCTCGGCCACGTAGTCGCGCCCGACGGAGACGCGCGCCTTGGTTCCCAGCTCGACGCCTATGCTCCTGACGTCCACGCCGCCCTTGGCGGCCACCCAGCCGCTCACGAAGTGACCGCGGCGCTGCAGCATCGTCACCTTGCCGCTGCACCAGAGCGTGCTGGTGGCGAAGTTGTCGCGGATCGTGCAGTCGCCCCACGCCTTGACCGTGGCGTTCTCGATGAAGGCGACGTCCAGGTTGCCCTCGACCTCGATCCGGGTCTCGGCGGAACCGATGATCCCGTTGGTGACCATCAGGTTGCCTTCGCACTGGATGTTCGACCCGATGATGGAACCGCGGACGGTCATGTCCTTGGCGCATTGCACGCTGACGCCGGCCTCGACGTCGCCGAGGATGAGGATCTTGCCGACGAAGTCGATGTCCCCGATCGCCGGGGAGAGCCCGTTGCCCAGCTTGAGCTCCTCGTCCACGGCGACGAAGCCCGGCTCGATCACCAGGCGGCCGTCCACCCCGGCGAAGATGTCGGTGCCGTCCTGGCGGACGTTGCGGCCGGGCTTGGGCGTCTCGTCGCGGCCGTTGCGCACGGGGATGGGCTGGTCGCGCACGTTGATGCCAGCCTGGCCGTCCTCGGCCGGATGATGCAGGGCGATCCGGTCGCCGGTGCGCACGTTGACGATCCGGCGGTAACAGAAGAGGTGCGGATCACGCGGGTCGTTCTCCTCACGGGGGTAGGTGTCGAGGATCGGATACTCGTTGTAGGCGTCCTTCCCCGGAATGGGCAGCAGGGCGCGGGCGATGATCCGGCGCACGACCGGCTGGCCGGTCGCGAGCGCCTCCTCGATCGCCTTCTTGATCTCCTCGGGCTGGATCCCGAAGGTCGTCTTGAAGTCGACGAGCATCTGATTGATGTCTTCGGGGAAGAACGCGCGGCCCGACCCATTGGGATAGAGGGACAGCGCGGTCTGCAGCGCGGCGTCGTCGATCTCCAGGAGGATGCGCCCGGCCCGGACCTCTTCCTCGTACCGCTCGGCGCCCTGGAAGACGGCCGGGAAGGTCAGGATGTCGCCGGAGCCGGTGCGAATGGCCGGTGCTGGCTCGCCCATGATCCTGTTGCCCTCGCGGATCGGATAGTCTGCCTCCGGCGAATCTATCGGCCGTCGCGGACCGATCCTCCAAGGGGCTTTCCCGTTGCGCGCCCGGCCGAGGAGCTGCACGAGCTGAACCAGACGGGTTCAAGCGCTGGGCGGGAAGGGGGTTGACGCCCGCCGGCCGCGGGGGCACATGATCGGCGCCACGGGGGGCAGAAGCTTGGACGACCAGGAAAAGCGATCGAGCGGGGCGGCCTTGCTCGACCTGTTGCGCGCAGAGGCGGATCGGCTCGGTCTCGACGGGCTCGCCGTGGCCGACCCCGCCGATCGACCCGACCCGGCCGCGCTCGACGCGTGGCTGGCCGCGGGCATGCACGCCTCGATGACCTACCTCGAGCGCCATCGTGACCTGCGCCTGGATCCCGACCGCCTGCTGCCGGGCGTGCGCAGCATCGTGTGCGTGGCGCTGGGCTACGATCATCCGGCCGCCACGTCGCCCGGCGGGCCGTCGGGCGAGGGGGTGCCGGCGCGGGTGGCGCGCTACGCGCTGGGCCGCGACTATCACCGCGTGCTGCGGAGCAAGCTGAACGCGCTCGTGGGCGCCGCGCGCTCGCGGGTGCCGGGCCTGCGCGCGCGCGTGGCGGTCGACACCGCGCCGGTGCTCGAGCGCCACTGGGCGGCGCGGTCGGGCCTGGGGTGGGCGGGCAAGCACGGGTGCGTGATCGTGGCCGGCCCGGGCTCGTGGGTCTTTCTAGGGGAGATCCTGCTCGATGTGTGGCTGCCGCGCGGCATCCCGCTGCCGTCGCGCTGCGGCGATTGCGAGCGCTGCCTGCGGGCCTGCCCGACCGGCGCGCTGGTGGCGCCCGGGCGGCTGGACGCGCGCCGGTGCATCGCGTACTGGACGATCGAGCACCGGGGCGAATTCCCGTCCGCTACGCCGCGGCTGTCGCCGCGGATCTTCGGCTGCGACGTCTGTCAGGAAGTCTGTCCGTGGAACCATGGCGTGCGTCCGAGGCGCGCTGCGGCCCTGGCTCCCGCATGGCCGGGGATGCCGGCGCGGGCCGAGGCGTGGCTCGCCCTGGCGCCCGAGCAGTTCGAGCAGCGCCTCGCGCCGACGCCCATGGAGCGGGCCGGTCTCGAGGGGCTGCGGCGCAATGCGCGCCGCTTGATCTGGGAGGCCGGCGGCGGAGACGCCGCGCCGGACACGGCCGCCGGGGCGCGAGCCCCGACGGAACCTTGACCGCCCGGGCCGGGTGGCTGTAGCGTGTGCGCTCCAGCCCCGGTCGAGACCGAGGCTGTGTTCAACTTCGGGACTATGACGGGACTATGACGACGCAGTGATGCGAGTGGGGCCCCTGGCCCCGGCGGGCGTCTCGTGAAGAGAGGAACAAAGATGGACAAGTCGGCGGTGGAAAACGTGATCGCCCAGCGGATCCGTCCGGGCATTCAGTCGCACGGCGGGGGCATCGACCTGATCGACGTCAAGGAGAACAAGGTCTTCGTGCGGCTGACGGGCGCCTGCGGCGGCTGTCCGATGGCCGCGTTGACGATGAAGGAAGGTGTGGAGCGGGCCCTGAAGGCGGCCTTCCCCGAGCTCGAGGCGGTGATCAACGTCTAGCGTCCCGGCCGTCCGAAGGCGGTTTCCCGGCGCGCCATGCGCACTGGCCCCGGAAGGTGTGCCATGACATCAGTGAGCGGGTCACCCGAGCCCGAGGGCGACGCTGCCCCGAAGAGCTCGGTTTCGCCGCGCCCGCCTGCCGCGCCGGGACGCCGCGTCCTGGGCGACGCCTGGCAGGATTGGGACAGCGGTCAGGCCCCGCCTCCGGCCAGGACCGACGCCGGTCCGGGCCTTTTCTATGCCGTCCACCTGGGCCTCGTGCTGATCGCCGCGGCAGCCTGGACGATCGGCGTGTGGCTGGCCGAGCCGCGCCTGCTCGCGCTTGGCGCTGGAGGGCCGGTCGTCGGGTGGCTGCGCGGACTGGGGTATCTCCTGCTGGCGGGGCCGCCCCTGATGCTGGCTGTGGTCTGGGCGGGGGGGCCGTTGCCGCGCGCGGGGGCGCGGCTGCTGGAAGGCTGGCTCGTCGCGCTCTGGTGGCCGTGCGAGACGATGGCGGCGCGTCTGGGCGTAAGTCGCGACCGACTAGGACATTCCTACGTTCACTTCACAAACCGTCTCAGCCTGCTCAGCCGGCGCGCGGGGCCGGGAGACGGGCTGATCGTCCTCGCCCCGCGTTGCCTCAGTCCCGCCCTGATGCGGGGCCTGCGCACCCTGGCCGACGAGGGCGGGGCCGCCTTTGTGGTCGCCACCGGCGGCGAGGAGGCGCGGGCCGCCATGCGCGGGCGCCGGTCGGCCGCGGTGCTGGCGGTGGCCTGCGAGCGCGACCTGGTGGCCGGTCTGCGCGAGGTGCTGCGGCGTCACACGGTGCTCGCGCTCGCCAATCGGCGGCCCGAGGGGCCCTGCCGCAACTCCGAGATCGATTTGCCGGAGGCCCGCCGCTGCCTCGATGAGCTGCGGCACATCGTCAGCCCCGGGCCGGCCTGACGGGCTGCCGGCGGCCGTGCGGGCAGTGGGGCAACAGGCCGCACTCGCCGCACAAGGGCTTGCGCGCGCGGCACACCTGGCGCCCGTGCCAGATCAGCCGGTGCGAGAGATCCGTCCAGGACCGGCGCGGCGCGATCGCCATCAGCTCGAACTCGATCTTGACCGGGTCACCCTGGCGCGTGAAGCCCAGGCGCTGCGCGAGGCGCCGCACGTGGGTGTCGACCGTGATGCCGGGGGTGTGAAACGCGTTGCCGAGGATCACATTGGCGGTCTTGCGCCCCACGCCCGGCAGCGTCAGTAGCGCCTCCATGGTGTCGGGCAACTCCCCGCTGAACTCCGCGCTGATCCGCTGCGCCGCGGTGTGGATGCTCCTGGCCTTGTTGCGGAAGAAGCCGGTCGGGCGGATCAGCTCCTCGATCTCCGCCCGCTCGGCCGCCGCCAGGGCGCGCGCGTCGGGGAAGCGCGCGAACAGAAGCGGCGTCACCTGGTTGACGCGCACGTCGGTGCACTGCGCGGAGAGCACGGTCGCCACGTAGAGCTGGAACGGCGTCGCGAAGTCCAGGCTGATGCGCGCGTCGGGGTAGGCGCGCGCCAGGACTCGCAAGACCGCCCGCATGCGCGCCCGCGGGTCGCGATCGGCGGTTGACCGCGCAGCATGCTTCCCAGTCATGCGGGACTCCTCCTCTGGCTCGAACGCGACGATCATGACGGCCGGCGGGCCCGGCTGGCAAGCTCCGAGCGGGAGCGTCGCGCGGCGACCCTGGGCGCGGGGCGCCCGGGCTGGTATGGTCGGGGGCGTTCACAGGGGGAGGGAAGCCTATGCCGCCACGAGAACCGCAGCTGGGGCCGCCGCGGAAAAGCGGTCTGGACCGCCATCGTGAGTTCCTCGCACCCGCCGATGAGATCCGCGCGCGCCTGGCCGCCATGCAGTCCGCCCTGGCCGGCGCGGGGGTGGCCCTGGCCTGGATCGATCATCTCACCGACCGCTGCTACTACGCCGGGACGAGTCAGGACGGCGTGCTGCTGCTGCCGCCGGCGGGCGAGCCGGTGTTTCAGGCGCGCTTGAGCTTCGAGCGCGCGACCGCCGAGTCGCCGCTGGCGGTCGAGCGCTTCCCGGGCCGCCGCGCTCTGCTCGAGGCGGTGCGCGCGCGACTCGGCTCGGACGGGCGTCTGGGCCTCGCCTTCGAGGTGACGCCGGCTTCCGGCTATGTGGCGCTGGCCGATCAGCTCGGCCCGCAGCGGCTCGTCGACATCGGTCCGCTCATTCGCCGCCAGCGCGCGGTCAAGAGCCCGTGGGAGATCGCCCAGATCCGCCGGGCGGCCGATCAGGTGACGGCGCTCTTCGGGGAAGCGGAGCAGCACCTGCGGCCGGGGCGCACCGAGCTTGAGGTGAGCGCGGCGCTCGAGCACCGGCTGCGCCTGCTCGGCCACGGCGGCACGGTCCGCGTGCGGCGGCCCGGCGCCGACCTGGGCATGCTCTACGCCGTGGCGGGCGACAGCGCGCTCTACCCGACCAACTTCGACGGTCCGGTCGGTGCGGAGGGCCTCTACCCGTACGGCGCCCCCGGCGCCGGGACCCGCAGGATCGCGCCGGGTCACACGCTCATGCTGGATGTGGTCACCGCCGCCAACGGCTACCATGCCGATCACGCGCGCACCTTCTGCGTCGGGGCCGCGCCGCCGCCCGAGAGCGAGCGCGCCCACGAGCTGTGCGTCGAGGCGCTCGCGCGCATCGAGGCGCTGCTGCGGCCCGGAGTGGCGTGCGGCGACCTGTACGCCCGGATCGAGGCGTGGGTGCGCGAGCGCGGCGAGCCGGCGGGCTTCATGGGCCACGGCGACAATCGGGTGAAGTTCCTGGGCCACGGCGTGGGTCTGGAGCTCGACGAGTGGCCGGTCCTCGCGCCGCGCGGCGATCTCGCGCTGGCGGCCGGCATGGTCGTGGCGGTCGAGCCCAAGGCGTTCCTCCCGGGTATCGGTCCCGTGGGGCTGGAGAACACTTACGTGGTGACGGAGCGCGGGTGCGAGTCGCTGTGTTCTTGCCCGCGCGCGATCGTTCGGGTGGGGTGAAGCGGGCCCGCGCACCGAGGGGGGAGTGAGGGGTGGAGCACCTCGCGATCGGCGTCTTCTGGTACGCCGTGTTCGTCTTCTCGGTGACGGTGCACGAGGCCGCGCACGCCTGGGCGGCCTTGCGCGGGGGCGATCCGACCGCGTACCTCGGCGGCCAGGTGAGCCTGGATCCGACCGCGCACATTCGCCGCTCGCCCTTCGGCATGGTGATCCTGCCGATCCTCTCGCTCATCCTCGCGGGCTGGCCGTTCGGGTTCGCCTCGGCGCCCTACGACGCCGCCTGGGCCAGCCGTCACCCGCGCCGCAGCGCGGCGATGGCGCTCGTGGGGCCGCTGGCCAATCTCCTGCTCGTCGTCCTGGCCGGCCTGGCCATCCGCATCGGGATCCAGGCCGGGTACTTCGCGACCCCCGAGCAGGTGCGCACGACGCAGATCACCGTGGCGGCGGGCACGAGCGCGAGCGCGCACGGACTGGCGACGCTGGCCAGCATGCTGCTGTCGCTCAACCTGATCCTCTTCCTGTTGAACCTGCTCCCGCTACCGCCGCTCGACGGCTGGGCCGCGCTGCCGCTCGTGCTCACCCGCGCGCAGGCCCTGCGCCTGCAGGCGGTCCAGCGCCGCCCGGGCATCGGCTGGCTGGGGATCCTGGTGGCCTGGCAGCTCTTTCCCTACCTGTTCCAGCCGGTGCTGGGGCTGGTGCTCGGGGTGCTCTACCCGGGCGTGCGCTACGGCTGAGCGGGCGGCAACTGAGCGCTTTGCAGCCGGGCCCGGCTCCCGCTAGGATCGCGCCCTGATTCGATCGGCAAGGAAGGTCCCGCGAGGAGGCACCCATGGCGCATCAGTACATCTTCACGATGAAGGGCGTGGGCAAGGTGCACCCGCCCGACAAGGTCGTCCTGCGCGACATCTGGCTCTCGTTCTACCCGGGCGCGAAGATCGGCGTCCTGGGCGCCAACGGCTCCGGCAAGTCGAGCCTGCTCAAGATCATGGCGGGGGAGGACAAGGCGCACCTGGGCGAGGCCTTCCCGGCGCCCAACATCCGGATCGGTTACCTGTCGCAGGAGCCCGCGCTCGACCCGTCGAAGGACGTCAAGGGCAACATCGAGGAAGGCCTGGGGCGCATCCGCGACCTGCTCGTGCGCTTCGAGGAGATCAGCGCGCGCTTCGCCGAGCCGATGGACGGCGATGAGATGGAGAAGCTGCTCGAGGAGCAGGGGCGCGTGCAGGAGCTGATCGATCACTGCGGCGGCTGGGAGCTCGACCGCAAGCTCGAGATCGCCATGGACGCGCTGCGCTGCCCGCCGGGCGACGCCGACGTGGCCACGCTTTCGGGCGGCGAGCGCCGGCGCGTGGCCCTGTGCCGCGTGCTCCTCTCCGAGCCCGACATGCTCCTGCTCGACGAGCCAACCAATCATCTGGATGCTGAATCCGTCGCCTGGCTCGAGCGGCACCTGAAGGAGTTCCCCGGCACGATCGTGGCCGTCACGCACGATCGTTACTTCCTCGACAATGTCGCCGGCTGGATCCTCGAGCTCGATCGGGGGCACGGGATTCCGTGGGAGGGCAACTACTCATCGTGGCTCGAGCAGAAGGCCGAGCGGCTGCGCCTGGAGGAGAAGGCCGCCGAGAAGCGCCAGCGCACGCTCGCCCGCGAGCTCGAGTGGGTGCGCATGAGCCCCAAGGCGCGGCAGGCCAAGGGCAAGGCGCGCCTGGCGCGCTACGAGGAGCTGCTGGCGCAGGATGTCGAGAAGCGCCAGGAGGCGGCCGAGATCGTGATTCCCCCGGGACCGCGCCTGGGCGAGGTGGTCGTCGAGGCCGACGACTTGATGAAGGGCTACGGCGACCGGCTGCTCTTCGAGGGCCTCACCTTCAAGCTGCCGCGCGGCGGGATCGTCGGCGTGATCGGCCCCAACGGCGCCGGCAAGACGACGCTCTTCCGGCTGATCGTCGGCCAGGAGCAGCCCGACGGCGGAAGCTTGAGGATCGGCGAGACGGTGCAGATCTCCTATGTCGACCAGACCCGCGACGCGCTCACCGCCGAGAACACGATCTGGGAGGAGATCACGGGCGGCGCCGATACGATCAGGATCGGAGCCCGCGAGATCAACTCGCGGCGCTACGTCGCCGGCTTCGGTTTCAAGGGCGGCGACCAGCAGAAGAACGTCGGCGCGCTCTCGGGCGGCGAGCGCAACCGGGTGCACCTGGCCAAGCTCCTGCGCTCGGGCGGCAATCTCCTGCTGCTGGACGAGCCGACCAACGACCTCGACGTCGACACGCTGCGCGCGCTCGAAGAGGCCCTGAACGAGTTCGCTGGCTGCGCGGTCGTGATCAGCCACGACCGCTGGTTCCTCGACCGCGTCGCGACCCATATCCTGGCCTTCGAGAACGAGAGCCAGGTGCACTGGTTCGAGGGCAACTTTCAGGACTACGAGACCTGGCGCCGGCGCGAGCTGGGCGCGGCCGCGGATCAACCGCATCGGATCCGATACAAGCGGCTGGTGCGGGGGTAGCATTCGACCCGGGCAAGCGTTCGGCGCGGGCAAGCATTCGGCCCGGGTAGGCCTTCGGCCCGGGGACAGAGCCGGGCCCGGCGATGGGCTTCGGCACGGAGCAACCCGCTGCGGGGGCCAGGGCTTGGCAGGGGAGATCTCGGCGATGGAGATTCGCACGCGCCGGCTCGAGCTGCAGACGCGCGGCTTCACGGACGTCCGCGATCTGACCGACCCGGTTCGCAAGCTGATCGGCGAGGAGGGGCTCGAGGAGGGTTCCGTGCTGCTCTTCGTCCCCGGATCCACGGCCGGGCTGTCGACCATCGAGTTCGAGTCCGGCGCCGTCGAGGACCTGCGCGCCGCCGTCGAGCGCCTGGCGCCCCAGGGCGTTCGTTATGCCCACGACGATCGCTGGGGCGACGGCAACGGCTTCTCCCACGTGCGAGCCGCCCTGCTCAAGCCCGATCTGGAGGTCCCCGTGGCCGGGGGAGAGCTGCTGCTGGGAACCTGGCAGCAGATCATCCTGCTCGACTTCGACAACCACGCGCGACGGCGCACGGTGGTCTGCCAGCTTCGGGGGAGCTTCACGGCCTGAGCGCGCGGGCTGCGCCTGAGCGTGAGCCCCGGAGCCCCGAGCCCCCGAGCCTGAGCCACGCCGCCGGGTGCCAGACGCGGTGGTCCGTCACGGCACGAGGATGAGCTTCTCCGCGACCGGCGCGTGGTTCGGATTCTCCCCGACGACGAAGTAGACGCCGCGCGGGAGCGCCGCTGCATCGAGGCGCCAGATCCACTCGCCGCCGGCGGACTGCCGGGCCGGCGCGCTGCGCGCGATCCGTCCGCCGGCATCGATCAGCCGCAACGTGGCGGTCCCCGATTGCGGCGACCGGAAGGTCACTTCCACCGCCGAGCGCGCGGGGTTCGGCCACACCCGCAACGACGGTCGGCCCGCCCCGGCGGCGGCCAGCGCGACCGCGGCGATGTTCTCATCCAGGTCCACGCGGAAGGCGCTCGCCGTCTCGTTGGCCACCGGCAGCCAATTCTCGCCCTCGCGCCTGAGGGTGTGCGGGCAGGTCAGCGCGGGATCGAGGTTGAGGCACCAGCCGCACCACGTGGTCGGGCCGCCGGCGGCCCACAGCCAGTACGACTCGCCCTCGGTGATGAGCGTCGCGCCGTTGCCGGTCAGGTGCTGCGGCGGATTCCACTGCGACCACGAGCCGAACTGCGTGATCGTCCACTGCTCGAGGATGTCGCCCGGCGCCGGCGGCTGGCCGGAGGGGTTGCGCGCCAGGTAGAGCGTCACGACGTCCGGTTGCGGGTCGAGCGGGACGTACCACATGGCCACCCAGAGGTCGCTCAGGGTCCCCGAGGCGGTGGCCGTGAAGGCCATGGCTTGCTCGACGCCGTACTGCGCGGAGACGTTCTCGCCGGCGACCGTCCAGCCCAATCCCCAGTTGTAGTCCCAGCCGCCGTGTCCGGGTCCGAAGTTGTTGTAGATCGTGATCTCGGCGCGCACAGGTTCGGAGATCACGAGAAGGAAGACGGGCAACAAGCACTTGATCAGGGCGGATAGCTTCATCGGGCGCCTCCTGGTTGGGGTGGGGGATCGGAGGATCGCGCGCCTACGATAGCACGGGGGCACCCCCCCGGGCAACGCGCCGCGGGCGATGTCCCGCGGCGCGGGCCGGGGCGGCGCCGGGATCAGTCTTCCTCCAGGGGCTCCAGCGGCATGTAGATCTCGGTCGCCAGGTCCGCCGGTGGCGTATTCTCGGCATGGTTGAGGTAGAGCTCCAGCGCGGGGGCGGCGCGAACCGTGCGCCCGCTGCGCGGGATCCACTGCCCGCACAGCCGCGCATAGGTCTCCGCCAATCGCTCGTAAGGGCCGCGATGAAGGGTCATGGCGTACTCCCCGCCCTCGATCACCTGCACGCCCACCTCGCCCTCGGGCTCGACCGCGGGCGACACCGGCACACAGGCGTCGTAGCGCAGCCGCTCGGCGGGCGTGACGTCCGGGTCATCGTAGCTGAGGCCGATGAACTTGGCGTCGGGACCGATCCGCCCCTGGGAGCCGAGACGCCTGCACAGGGTCTCCCAGGCCGACCCGCACTGGCTGTACGGGCCGATGTGGCGCACGAACGCGACGCGCAGCGGCTGAAGCCTCTTGATTGACACCTCCATCGTCTCTCCTCCGTTGGTGTGAGGTACGAAACCGTCCGGCAGCCGCGCGAGCCCGAAGTGGACTCCCGCGGGCGACGGCCCCTTGGGCTGCGCGCGGCACCGGGCCCGGAATGCGGAGGGCGATTGACCCATCACGGCGCGGAAAGCCCGGGTGAAGGCCTCGTGCGAGTCGTAGCCGGCGTCGAGGGCGAGGGCGAGGATGCTCTTCTCGCCGTGCTTCAGGCGCAGCGCGGCCCGCTCCAGCCGAATGCGCCGGATGTGAGCCTGGACCGACTCGCCGACCATGCCGCGGAAGATGCGGTGGAAGTGGTAGGGCGAGAAATGGGCGACCCCGGCCAGCTCCTCCAGCGGCAGCTCGCGGTCCAAGTTCTCCTGGATGTGCAGGAGCACGCGCAGCATGCGCTCCCGGTAGTCTGCAAGCGTGACGGATCGCATCGTTGACCCTCCTGGCCGCACTGTGCGCGGCGGCGGCTCCGGCCGGCTTGATCGGCCTTGCGGAGTTGTCCGGTTCTTGACGCCACCTGTCTCGTCGGTGTATACTTCTTCGGTCTTTTTCGGCCCGCCCCGGGAACCCGGCCGTGGTCGGCGGCGTTCGGGGGGCGGGCTATTGTGTATCCGGCCAACAGAGGCCCGGCGGTGACAGCACCGGGACGACGGCCGCCGCACGCGCGGGCGCACGAAAGATCAGACCATGTTCACCGATCTGAGCAAAGTCCGTAACATCGGCATCAGCGCGCACATCGACTCGGGGAAGACCACCCTGACCGAGCGCATTCTCTTCTATACCCGGCGCATCCACCGCATGGGCGAGGTCCGGGGCCGCGACGGCCAGGGCGCCAAGATGGACTCGATGGACCTCGAGCGCGAGCGGGGGATCACGATCGCCTCGGCCGCCACCCACTGCGTCTGGGACGGCCGGCACGTCAACATCATCGACACCCCCGGCCACGTCGACTTCACGATCGAGGTCGAGCGCGCCCTGCGGGTGCTCGACGGGGCGATCCTGGTGCTGTGCGCCGTCGGCGGCGTCCAGTCGCAGTCGATCACCGTCGACCGGCAGATGCGCCGCTACAACGTGCCGCGCATCGCCTTCGTCAACAAGTGCGACCGCGTGGGCGCCAGCCCCGAGCGCGTGACCCAACAGCTCCGCGAGAAGCTGGGCCTGAACGCCGTGCTGCTCCAGCTGCCGATCGGCCTGGAGGCGAGCTTCCAGGGACTGGTGGACCTGATCGAGATGCGGGCCATCTACTTCGACGGGCAGTTCGGCGAGGAGCTGCGCTTCGCGCCGGTTCCGGACGAGCTGCGCGACGAGGCGGCGCGCAAGCGCTCCGAGCTGCTCGACGCGGCCGCGATGTTCTGTGACGAGCTGCTCGAAGCGGTCCTGGGCGGCGAGCCCACCCCGGACCAGATCCGCGCCGGGATCCTGAACGGCGTCCTCGCCCAGGCGCTGTGCCCGGTGCTGCTGGGCTCGGCCTACAAGAACAAGGGCGTCCAGCCGCTCCTGGACTCCGTCGTGGCCTATCTGCCCAATCCGCTCGAGGTCAAGAACGAGGCCCTGGATCTTACGCGCAACGAGGCGCGCTTCGTCGTCGAGCCCACCCCGGACCGCCCGCTCGTGGCCTACGCCTTCAAGCTCGAAGACGGGCCCTACGGGCAGCTCACCTACATCCGCACCTACCAGGGCACGCTGCGCAAGGGCGATACGATCGTCAACAGCCGCACTGGGCGGAAGTCCAAGGTCGGGCGTTTGGTGCGCATGCACGCCGACGAGATGGAGGACATCGACGGCACGATGGCGGGCGACATCGTCGCGCTCTTCGGCATCGAGTGCGCGTCGGGCGACACCTTCACCGACGGCTCGATCGAGGCCTCGATGTCCTCGATGTACGTGCCTGAGCCGGTGGTCAAGCTGAGCCTGAAGGCGGCGGACAACAAGGCCAAGGACAACCTGGCCAAGGCTCTCCAGCGCTTCACGCGCGAGGACCCCACCTTCCGCAGCGAGGTCGACGAGGAGACCGGGCAGACGATCATCGCCGGCATGGGGGAGCTGCACCTGGAGGTGTACGTCGAGCGCATGCGGCGCGAGTACGGCGTCGCGCTCGAGGTCGGGGTGCCGCAGGTCGCCTACCGCGAAGCCGTGACGCAGCGCGCCACCTTCGACTACACGCACAAGAAGCAGACCGGCGGCTCGGGGCAATATGCCAAGATCCAGGGCTTCATCGAGCCCTCCGAATCGGGCGAGTTCGAGTTCGAGAACCGGGTCGTGGGCGGCCGCGTGCCGACCGAGTACATCCCGGCGGTCGAGAAGGGCTTCCGGGCGATGGTCGCGCGGGGCGACCTGGTGGGTTTCCCCGTGATCGGGTTGCGGGTCGCGCTCGAGGACGGCAACTCGCACAGCGTGGACTCCTCGGAGCTGGCCTTCCAGGCCGCGGCGCGCGGCGCCTTCCGCGAGGCCTATCGCAGGGCGGCGCCCAAGGTGCTCGAGCCGGTCATGAAGGTCTCGGTCGAGGCGCCCCCCGAGTACCACGGCGATGTGATCGGCACGCTCATGCAGCGCCGGGGCATCATCATCGGGACCAACGAGCACCAGGGCTTCGTCCAGGTCGAGGCGCATGTGCCGCTGGCGGAGATGTTCGCCTACGCCACCGTGCTGCGCTCAGCGACGCAGGGCAAAGCCGACTTCACGATGGAGTTCTCGCACTACGCTCCGGCGCCGGCGGCGATTGCGGACGAGCAGATCAAGGCGTATCAGGAGAGGCGGCGCGGCGAGCAGCGCTGAGGCCCGGCGGCGCTCCCGGGCGGCCCCCGGCACGGCGGCGATCGCCGGCCGGCGGAGGGCGGGAGCTGGCGCGCGAGGAGGCAGACGGGTGATCTACCGCAAGGACTGGAACGAGCGCAGCCCCTTGAGGGTCTTCGAGAAGTCGATCCACGGGGGGCTGGGGAAGGGCAATCTGGGCGTCGTCATGTCGCGCCCCGGGGTCGGCAAGACCGCCTTCCTGATCGGGGTGGCGCTGGACGATCTCTTGCGTGGCCGCAAGGTGCTGCACGTTTCGCTCGAGGACTCGGTCGATCGGCTGCGCCAGTTCTACGAAGCGATCTTCCTCGAGCTGCGCCGCAGCATCCGCCTGAGCGATCCGGTCGAGGCGCACCTGAACATGGAGCGCCACCGGATGATCCACAGCTACCGCAGCGGCGCGCTCTCCGTGCCCAAGCTGCGGGCCAACGCGGCGTTCCTGCGCGATCACTGCAACTTCACGGCCGACGTCGTGATCCTCGACGGCGTCAACTTCCTCAACACCAACAACCAGGAGCTGGCGGACCTGAAGGGGCTCGCCCGCGAGCTGGACGTGGAGCTGTGGCTCTCGGCGATCGCGCACCCGGGCCGGCCGCTGCGCGATCCGCGCGGCGTGGCCGACGAGGTCGTGCGCTTCGAGGACTTCATCGATGTGATGGTGCTGCTCCATCCGGAGGAGGAAGGCTCGGTCACGATCGAGCTGCTCAAGGACCACGACAACCGCGAGCTCGCCGACCTGAAGATGAAGCTCGATCCCACCACGCTGCTGGTGCTCCTGGCCGACTGAGGGGCGCGCCTCGCGCGCGTCGCGGCCGCGCCCTGGCTGCGTCCCGGGTGCGCCCCGGCGCGCCACGCCGCGCCCGGATCACCGCGGCGAGTCGAGCCGCCGCGTTCGGAAGTACCGCGCTAGGTCGTCCGGGCCGCGCGTGTTGAGCACCTGCTCGGCGGTCAGCCACCCCTTGCGCGCGGTGGCGATGTGGTCGGCGACGACGCGCAGGCCCCCCGCCGAGTGCGCGTCCGGGTTGATGCAGATCGGGATCGCGCGGCGGGTGGCCTCCCGCAGCAGCCGCCAGTCGAGATCGAGCCGCTCCGGGCGCGCGTTGAACTCGATCGCCACGCGGGCCTCGGCGGCCGCATCCAGCAACGCGTCCCAGTCGAGCGGATAGGCCTCGCGCTCGAGCAGCAGTCGTCCGGTCGGGTGGGCCAGCAGCGTGGTGACCGGCTGCCGCAGCGCCGTCACGATGCGCCGCGTCATCCCCGCGCGATCCTCCCCGGCCGGCGCGTGGATCGAGGCGACCACGTAGTCCAGGGCGGCCAGGGCCCCGGACGGCAGGTCGAGGCGGCCCCCCGGCAGGATGTCGCATTCGATGCCGTGGAAGATGCGCAGTTCCGGAAACTCCTCCTGGATGTGCCGCACCTCCGCGGCCTGCGCGCGCAGCCGCTCGGGATCGAGGCCGCGGGCGTAGAAGGCGGAGCGAGAGTGATCGGCGATGCCGACATAGGACCAGCCCTGCTCGCGCGCGGCGGCGGCGATCGCGCGGATCGAGCTGCGCCCGTCGCTCCAGTCGGAGTGGACGTGCAGCACGCCCCGCAGGTCCTCGGCCGTGACGAGCCGCGGCAGCTCGCGGTCGCGCGCGGCCGCGATCTCGCCGCGCCCCTCGCGCAGCTCGGGCGGCACACAGTCCAGGCCCGCGCGGGCGTAGATCTCCTCCTCCGACGAGGGCAGCCAGAGCCCGTCGCCGAGGCGGGCCAGCACGCTGCGCACGTGGCCGGCCGAGCCGGTTTCGAGAAAGCGCCGCCCGACGAAGCGCGGTGCGCCGGTCACGATCAGGCGCTCGCGCGGCGCGTCGCGGTGGGCAATCCCCAGCGTGTCGGGCGACTCCGGGTCCGGGTAGCCGGCGCCCGGCAGGGTGGCCAGGCGGCCCAGCGCGACCCGTGGGTCCTCCGCGGCGATTACCCAGACCAGCTCGTCGACGATCTCCCATTCGCGGCGCAGCCGGCCCGCGCGGGCGACGGCCAGCACACCCTTGGTCCGCTCGAAGAGCGCTTCGCGCTCCTGGGCCCGCGCGAGCGCCGCGGGCCGCAGCCAATGTCCGCGCCCGTGCCGGCGGCGACGGATCGCGGCCAGCAGGCGGCCCTCGAGGTCCCCACCGAAGCCGGACAGTCGCGCCAGGCGCCCGCGCAGACAGGCTCGCTCGAGTTGACCGAGGGTGACGATGTTGCCCGCGACCCACAGCGTGCGCACGCGCCGCGCCCCCAACCCGGTGATCGCGAGCACGTCGAAGAGCCCGGGCGGGATCTGCGTCATCAGCGCTTCGAGGTCCGGGGCGGCGTGGGTCCGCGCGAGCCGGCGCAGCCCCGCGGCGGCGTCGGCCGGCAGGACCGCTGTCAGCGCGCCGCCGGGCGCCAGAAACGCCTGCCAGTCCGGGTCGGACGCGCGGGCGAGCACCCGGGCCGCGGCGCGCCAGTCGGAGGCGCGGGCGGCGCCGTCGCCCAGCAGCGTCAGAGCCAGGGCCATCCGGCGCAGGTAGCGAACCGCCGCGGCGCGCTCCATCACGATCAGGCCAGCTTGACGACGGCGTCGACCAGGTGCTCGATGCCCGGGGCGATCTCGGCCACGGTGGCGCCCAGCATGTAGGCGGGGGTCGAGACGATGCGGTGCGCGCGGTCGACGTGGATCTCGTCGACCCGCCGCATGACGTGGACCGCGCCGAAGTGCGCGATGTCCGCGGCCACGCCGACGTCGTCGCCCACGGTCACCTCGACCGCCAGGCCGCGGTCGCCGAACACTTTGGCCAGGATCACCGGCGCGATGCAGATCGCGCCGAGCGGCTTGCCCTGTCCGTGCAGCGCGGCGAGCAGATCAGCCACGTCGGGCCGCACGGACATCTGGCGGCCCCGGGTCGCGTAGTCGCACAGGTTCGCCGCCGCGCCGAAACCGCCGACGACGATGAGGCCGTGCAGATCGTCTGGCTGGACCTGGGCCAGCGGCGTGATCTGCCCGCGCGCCAGGCGGGCCGCCTCGACGAGCATGTTGCGCCGCTCGGGGGTCTCGGCGCCCGTCAGATGGTGGACCACCCGCGGCTGGGGCGCATCGGGCGCCAGGCACTGGCGCTCGACGCCGCGCTGATCGAGGTACAGAAGCGCGAGCACCGCCTCGTGGATCTCGCTGCCGTCCTTGACGCCGCACCCGCAGAGGAGGACGCCGATTCGTTTCATCTTCACTTCCTCTCCCGGGAAGGCATACTCCCGGCCGTGATCGGTCCAGGGCCCCGCGCCCGCCGGAGGCTGGCAGCCGACACTACCCCAGCCCCGCGGGCCGTCTCAAGTCGCCCCGCGCGGGCGCGCCGGCGCGGTCGGGGCGCGCTGGCAAGGAGGGCGCATGCCCAGAGTGCCGTTTCCGCCGCCCTTGCCGGACCGGCGGCCATTCGACGTGGTGGGCCTGGGGGCCAACGCCTGCGACCAGCTGCTCATCGTTCCGCATCACCCCGCGCCGGGCGAGAAGGTCCGCTTCCTCGAGCTGCTGCGCCAGGGCGGGGGACAGACCGCGACCGCGCTCGTCACCGTCGCGCGGCTGGGCTACCGCGCGCGCTACCTGGGGGGCGTGGGCGACGACGAGGCGGGCGGCCATTCGCTGGCGGAGCTGCGCGGGGAGGGGATCGAGGTCGCGGGCGTGCGCGTGCGCCCGGGCGGGCTGTCGCAGCAAGCCTACATCCTGGTCGACGCGGCCTCCGGCGAGCGGACCATTGTCTGGGGCCGCAGCGAGGGAATGGTCCTCGAGCCGCACGAGCTCGAGCGCGGGCAGGTCGCGGCGGGACGGCTCCTGCACACCGACGCCCAGCAACCGCTCTCGGCCGCGCGGGCGGCGGGCTGGGCCAGGGCGGCCGGCATGCCGGTGCTGGCCGATCTCGAGCCGGTGCGTCCGGGACTCGAAGAGTTCTTGCCCGAGGTGGACGTCCTGATCGCCGCCGAGGACTTCCCGGCGCGGGCGACCGGCGCCGCCGGACTGGGGGAGGCTCTGCGGCGGCTCGAGGAGCGCACGCGCGGCGGGTGGGTCATGGTGACGCGCGGCGCCGCGGGCGTGGTCGCGCGAGTCGATGGGGCCCTGAAAACCTTCCCGGCCTATGCCGTCGAGGCGCGCGACACGACCGGGGCCGGAGACGTCTTCCACGGGGCGTTCGCGGTCGCCTGCCTGAGGGGCTTGGCGCTGGAGGAGGCGATCGACTTCAGTCACGCGGTGGCGGCGATGAAGTGCCGCGCCCTGGGGGGCCGGACGGGGATCCCACGCTCGCTGGAGGAGATCGATCGGTTCCGGCGCGAGACGCCGCACCGGCCGGCGCGGCCGGCTTGACCGCCGGGCCGCGCCGCCGGATGGTGCGGGTTGGAGGGAGGACGGATCGGACTGGCCATTTCGCGCGGAATCAGGCTGCTCTGTGCGGACCGCTCCGCGCCCGCCGGGGCGCCGGCCACCGCCGGGGCGTCAGCCAGGCGTCCACGTAGATGCCCAGCCGGAGGCGCCGGTCGCGCTGACGGGCGGTGTTGGTCACGGCCACTCCCGCGGGCAGCATCTGCGGCACCAACCACAAGAGCAGGAAAAGGACCCCGAACGCCAGGACATCCAGAGAGGACACGTCAAAGGGGCGCATGGACGGCCCTCCTTTCTTGCGCTGCACCGTCCCCTCGCCGGTCACGGGCCTGGCGCCCTTTGCCCCACGTGCATGACCTCACCCAGGCGCCGAGCGAACTTGCAAGCCCCATGCCGCCCGCACCGGCCGCCCGAGAGTGGCGCGGGGGCCGGCCGGGGCGCTCGGGGGCGTTGCAATTCGCCCGGCCGCAAGCAACTCGCGCGACCGCGCCCCGGGCCGCGAGCGGCCCGGAGCCGCTCGGCTCCTCGGCCGTCCGGGCCGGCGCCGAGCCCGGACGCGGGGGCGCGAAGCCCTTGACAGAGACCTGGAACCAGAATAGGCTATGGGATTTATATGGGAGGCACGTGCGCCGGACCCCCGCCGCGAACGAGAGCCAAGCGAGGGGCGCAGGGTAGGCGCGGCTTGCCGGAGAAGACAACCCCCCGGAGGCAGGGTGGCCAAACGATACGAGCGGCTGCTCGACCGCATCGACGGGCCGCGCGACCTGCGTCGGCTCTCCAGCGAGCAGCTGGAGCCGCTGTGCAGCGAGATCCGCGCGCTCATCATCGAGACCGTGCGGCACAACGGCGGGCACCTGGCGCCCAGCCTGGGCGTGGTCGAGCTGACGGTGGCCCTGCACCGCGTCTTCGACTCCCCGCGCGACAAGATCGTCTGGGACGTCGGCCACCAGTGCTACGCGCACAAGATCCTGACCGGGCGGCGTGACAGCTTCCCGAGCATGCGGACCCTGGGCGGGCTGAGCGGGTTCTGCCGCCGCAGCGAGAGCCAGCACGACGCCTTCGGCGCGGGGCATGCGAGCACCTCGATCTCGGGCGCCCTGGGAATCGCCACGGCGCGCGATGCGGCGGGCGAGGGCTACCACGTCGTCGCCGTCATCGGCGACGGCGGGCTCTCGGGCGGCCTGGCGTTCGAGGGTCTGGATTGCGCCGGCGAGGCCGAGCGCGACCTGATCGTGGTGCTCAACGATAACAACATGTCGATCTCGCCCAGCGTGGGCGCCCTGTCGCGGCACCTGACCGAGATCATCACCCATCCGCTCTACGAGAAGCTCAAGAAGGAGGTCTGGGACCTCACCCAGAAGCTGCCGCGCGGGTCCCGGTCGGTGCGGCAGATCGTGCGGCGCATCGAGGAGAGCCTCAAGGGGCTGATCACGCCCGGGAGCTTCTTCGAGAACCTGGGGTTCCGTTACCTGGGCCCGATCGACGGACACGATCTGCACGAGCTCCTGACGGTGCTCGAGAAGGTCAAGCGCATGCGCGGGCCCATTCTCGTGCACGTGCGCACGCAGAAGGGCCGCGGCCTGGCCGACGCGGAGGACGACCCGCGCAAGTACCACGGCATCGCCCCGATGGACTGCGAGAGCGGCAAGGTGGAGCCGGTCCCGCGCGGACCGAGCTACACGCAGATCTTCGGCGCCGCGCTGGTCGACCTGGCCGAGCGGCGATCGGACGTCATGGCGGTCACCGCCGCGATGTGCGACGGCACCGGTCTGGCCGAGTTCGCCGGCCGCTTCCCCGATCGCTTCCACGACGCGGGCATCGCCGAGGCGCACGCCACGACCTTCGCGGCCGGGTTGGCCTCGCAGGGCATCCGGCCGGTCGTCGCGATCTACTCGACCTTCCTGCAGCGCGCCTTCGATCAGATCGTGCACGACGTCGCCTTGCAGCGCCTGCCGGTGGTCTTCGCGCTCGACCGCGCGGGGTTGGTGGGCGAGGACGGCGCCACGCACCACGGGGCGTTCGACCTCTCCTACCTGAGCGCGATCCCCGATCTGGTCGTGGCGGCGCCGAAGGACGGGCGCGAGCTGCGCGATCTGCTCGAGACGGCGCTGACCTACCGGGGCGGACCCTTTGCGATCCGCTACCCGCGGGCGGACGTGCCCGACGGCGACGCGTTGACCCACCTCCCGGCGGCGTTGCCCGTGGGCGAGTGGGAGGTGCTGTCGCGCGGCAAGCACGGGGCCTTTCTGGCGGTGGGGACGATGGTGACCGTGGCGCTGGCGGCCGCCGACCTGCTCGCCCGCGAGGGCCTCGGCCTCGGTGTCGTCAACGCGCGGTTCGTCAAGCCGCTGGACCGTGAGCTGCTGGCGCGGCTGGCCGGGCAGTCCCGCCTGCTGGTCACGCTCGAGGAGAATGCCCTGGCGGGCGGCTTCGGGGCGCTGGTGGCCGGGGCCCTGGCCGAGCTCGGGAGCGCGCCCGAGGCGGCGCCCCGTCTGGTGCGCCTGGGGCTGCCCGATCGTTTCGTCGAGCACGGGCCGCGCGAGCGCCTGCTGGCGGTGGTGGGCCTGACGCCGAGCGCGGTCGCGGCCCAGGTGCGCCGGTCGGCGGCGGATCTGCCCGGGCGCCGGGCGCGCGTGCGCCGCCCGGTGGTCGTGGGCTCACACTAGGGAGGATCGAGATGGAAAAGGTGGTGATCCTGGGTTCCGGACCGGCGGGCTTGACGGCGGCCATCTACACGGCGCGGGCCAAGCTCAATCCCCTGGTGGTCGAGGGTATGCAGCCGGGTGGACAGCTCATGATCACGACCGAGGTCGAGAACTTCCCCGGGTTTCCGGAGGGCGTGCAGGGCCCCGAGCTGATGAGTCTCCTGCACAAACAGGCCGAGCGCTTCGCGACCCGCTTCGTCGATGGCAACGTATCCGGCGTTGATCTGACCGGGCGGTCCTTGCGGGTCGCCCTCGAGGACGGTCAGACGATCGAGACCGAAACGCTCATCATCGCCACCGGCGCCTCGGCCAAGTGGCTGGGGCTGGAGTCCGAGACGAAGCTGCGCGGGGCGGGGGTGAGCGCCTGCGCGACCTGCGACGGCTTCTTCTTCACCGGCAGGGAAGTGGTGGTGGTGGGCGGCGGGGACACGGCCATGGAAGAGGCGAATTACCTGACGCACCACGCCAGCAAGGTCACGGTCGTCCACCGGCGCGATGAGCTGCGCGCCTCGCGGTACATGCAGGAGGCGGCGCGGCGGAACCCGAAGGTCGCGTTCGTGTGGGATTCGGTCGTGACCGAGGTGCTCGACGTGGCGCAGAACCGCGTCACGGGCGTGCGCCTGCGCAACGTCAAGACCGGTCAGGAGTCGGTCTATCCGTGCGACGGCCTGTTCCTGGCGATCGGGCACAAGCCCAACACGGATGCCTTGGTCGGGAAACTCGATCTGGATTCGGCCGGTTACATCATCACCGCGCCGCGCACCACCCAGACGAGCGTGCCGGGGGTGTTCGCGGCCGGGGACGTCGCCGACGCGCGCTACCGCCAGGGCGTGAGCGCGGCCGGCACCGGCTGCATGGCCGCCATCGACGCCGAGCGGTTCCTGTCGGGCGAGCCGCCGGACTTGCATCGGAGGGTTTAGCCGCGCATGGGTCAGCCGCTGAAGAGGACGACCGACGACGCTCCGGCCGAAGGCCTGGCGCCCGCGGCTGGGGCAGGAGAGAGCGTCGCGGCCGCGGCGGACAGCTCCGCGGCGCCCGCGGCGGGTGCGGCCGGCCCGGCGCCCCCGCGCCGCCGCATCCTCATCTACGGCCACGAGAGCCTGCGGCGCAAGGCGGCGCCCGTCGCGGAGATCGGCGACGAGGCGCGCCAGCTGGTCGAATCGCTGCTCGCGACCATGTACGGCGCCCCGGGCATCGGTCTGGCGGCGCCGCAGATCGGCGTGCTGCAGCGGGTGTTCGTGGTGGATCCGTCCAAGATGGACGCCGCGGGCGAGCGCCTGGCCCTGATCAATCCCGAGATCCTCGAATTCGCGGGCATGAGCGAGTACGAGGAGGGCTGCCTGAGCGTGCCCGGCATCTACGCCGACGTGCGGCGGCCGGAGCGGATCCAGGTGCGCTACCACGATCCCGACGGCCGCCGGCGTGAGCGCGAGTACGGCGGGATCATGGCGCGCGTGATCCAGCACGAGTACGATCATCTGGACGGCAAGCTCTTCGTCGACCACCTGAGCCGCATGCGCCGAGCGCTGCTCATGAAGAAGCTGCGTGAGCTCGAGGATCGGTCGCGCCGGGACTAGCGCGCTGGGAAGTCACCTCGCCAACACAGGGAAGGAAGGCGACGACGCATGATCGCGCCGGCGACAGGATGCTCGCCCTGGCTGGTCGGCCTGGACGTGGGCTCGACCGCGGTCAAGGCGGTTGCCCTGCGGGCCGACGATCTGCGGGTCGTCTATCGCGAGTACCTGCGGCACGGCACGCGGCAGGCGGAGGGGACCCTGCGCCTGTTGGCGCGGCTCGAGGAGGTCCACCCCGGCCTGCTCGGCGACGCGCACGTCTTCTTCACCGGCAGCGGGGGCCGCGCGCTCGCGCGGCGGACCGGGTGCCGGGCGGCGCAGGAGGTGAACGCGGTCGCCCTGGCCGTCGAGCGCCTGCACCCGGACGCGGGCAGCGTGATCGACCTGGGTGGACAGGACGCCAAGATCATCATCTGGGTGAGCGACCCGGTGACCGGCCGGCGGCGCAAGCTCTTCAGCATGAACGACAAGTGCGCGGGCGGGACCGGCTCGGTGATCGACCGCATCGGGGGCAAGCTGGGCATGTCGCCCGACGAGCTGGCCGCCCTGCGCATCAACGGCCAGCGCATCCATCCCGTGGCCGCGCGCTGCGGGGTCTTCGCCGAGACGGACATCAACGGGCTGCAGAAGCAGGGCGTGCCGCGCGATGAGCTCCTGGCCTCGCTCTTCCGGGCGATCGTCCAGCAGAACCTGAGCGTGCTGACGCGCGGCGCGACGCTGCTGCCGCCGGCGCTGCTCGTCGGCGGGCCGCACGCGTTCCTGCCGGGCCTGGTCGATGCGTGGCGCGCGGCGCTCGAGCCGCTGTGGCGCGAGCGCGGCCTCGCGCTGCCCGCGGGGGCGACGCTCGCGGAGCTGGTGCGCGTGCCCCCCGACGCCTGCTACTTCGCGGCGCTGGGCGCGGTCTACTTCGGTCTGGCCGCCGGTGACGGGGCGGCCCCGGGGCCCGCGGGGCCCACGGGCCGCGAGGTCCGGCGGCGCCTTGAGCAGAAGCGGATCTCGCCGGTCGAGGCCGCCGCGGAGCCGGGGCTGATCGCGTCGCGCGCGGAGCGCGAGGAGGTCGCGCGCATCGCGCGGCAGGGGCCGCCGCTGGGATTCCCGGGGGGCAACGGCCACGGCTCGCGCGCCCTGGAGGTCGTGATCGGGCTGGATGCCGGCTCCACGTCGACCAAGGCGGTGCTGCTCGACCTCGCCGGCGTCCTGCGGGCCAAGGCCTACCGGCTCTCGGGCGGCGATCCGCTCGAGGACGCCCGCGCCGTCTTGGGCGACCTGGCGGCGCAGGCGCGCGCCGCCGGCGTCGAGCTCGGGGTGCGCGGCCTGGGCACGACCGGCTACGCCAAGGACATGCTGGGCGGGCTGCTGGCCGCGGACCTGGCGCTGGTCGAGACAGTGGCGCACGCGCGCAGCGCGCTGGCGGCGCAACCGGACGTCGAGGTGGTCGTCGACGTGGGCGGTCAGGACATCAAGGTGCTCATCCTGCGCGAGGGGCGCGTGCGCGATTTCAGGCTGAACAGCCAGTGCTCGGCCGGCAACGGCTACTTCCTGCAGAGCACCGCCACGCGCTTCGGGATCCCGGTCGAGGACTTCGCCGAGCACGCCTTCCAGGCGCAGCGCTGTCCGCGCTTCAACGTCGGCTGCGGCGTCTTCCTGGAGGCCGACATTGTCAACTGCCAGCAGATGGGCTGGCAGCCGCGCGAGATCCTGGCCGGCCTCGTGCGCGTGCTGCCGCGCAACGTCTGGCTGCACGTCGTGGGCGAGCCGAACCTGGCGCGGCTCGGGCTCTCCTTCATCCTGCAGGGAGGCACGCAGCGCAACCAGGCGGCGGTCAAGGCCCAGATCGACTACATCCGCGCGCGGGTGCCCGACGCGCGCGTCGTCGTGCACCCGCACGCGGGGGAATCCGGGGCGATCG
>CAZRWW010000059.1:0-367 GCA_964603725.1 uncultured bacterium | reverse complement strand
CGATCGGCGTCGCCCTGGAGCTCCTGCGCCGGGGCGTGGGCGCCGCGAGCCGCTTCATCGGGTTCGATGCCGTCGCGCGCCTGGCCGTCGTCGCGCGGCAGGACGAGTCGACCCGCTGCCAGCTCTGCGCCAACCGCTGTCCGCGCACCGTGCTCGAGGCGCGGTTGCCGGACGGCGAGGCGACCCGCTTCGTGATCGCTTCCTGCGACGCGGGCCGCGTGCTGGAAGAGCCCGCCTCCGGCCCCACGCCCGGCGAGCGGGCGTCTCGGCGCGCTGCCCCGGTGGCGCCCGGGGGCGGCGCGCCGGCCGCGGACTTCTCGCGCCTGGCCGCGCGCCTGGCCTTCGTGACCGCGCCGCGCGTCGCCGT
>CAZRWW010000058.1:31575-35306 GCA_964603725.1 uncultured bacterium | reverse complement strand
GCTGGGAGCGTGGCCGTCCTGGTTCGCCCGGCTGGCGCCGCCGCCCGCCGCCGCCGCCGGCGATCCCGGAGCGGCCTACCGGGAGGTGTTCCGCGGACTGGGGCTCCTGGCCGACGAGAGCCGGCGGCATGCCGTGGCGCTGGCCTTGCCGATCCTGCCGCTGCTCGCGATCTTCTGCTGGCGACTCGACCCGCGGCGCTGGCGCGGATTCGTGCGGTCCGTGAGCTGGCCGCGCCTGGCTCACTACACGGGTCTGGTGCCGGCCGGGGCATTCCTCGGCTGGTGGTTGTACAGAGATCACCTGCCGGGCGCATTCCATAACGCGACCGACTGGGCCGCGCTGGTCGTGCTGTGGGCGGCCATGGCGGCGGCCTACGGCGCGGCGCTCCTGTGGAACGACCGGCACGACCGGGAGGCCGACGCCATCAACGACCCGGGGCGACCCCTCGTCACCGGGCTGATCGACGCCCGCCGGGCGCAGGCGTTGGCCTGGGCCGTCGCGGGCTGGGCCGCGTTCCTGGCCTTGACGGTGGGCTATCACAGCTTCCTGTTGATGCTGGCCTGCTTGCTGCTGGCCTACCTCTACTCGACGCCGCCCCTACGCCTGAAGCGCTGGCCCCTGGTGGCGACGCTGGCGCTGGGGGCCTTGTCGCTGCTGTCGCTGTGGAGCGGCTTCGCGCTGTTCGGCCAGGAGATGACACCGCGCGTCTTTCCGCACCGCATCGCCGTGCTCGTCCTCCTGGGGGTGACGCTGGGGTTCACCGCCAAGGACCTCAAGGACGCGCGCGGCGATGCCGCCACGGGGGTGCACACGCTGGCCACCCTGCTGGGCGAAGCCCCGGCCCGCCGGCTGACGGCCGCGTGCGTGCTGGCGGCCTACGGGCTGGCCGCCCTGCTGCTGCCGCTGGGGGCGGCGTACTGGGCGGCGGCCGCGCTGTTCGGGCTGGGCAGTGCCCTGCTCGTGCTCAGGCGGCGGCGGCCGGATGATCTGCTCCTGATCGGGTTCCTCGCGTTCGTCGTTCTCTCGGCCGTGCTGCTGGGGCGCGGGCGGCCCACGCTGCTGCAGGATGGCGCCGGCGGGGGCGTCTGGCGGGATCTGCACGGCGAGCTGCGCGGCATCGAGGAGGACGCGCGCCGCGCGCGCCGCGTGCGCGAGGGCCTCCTGCCCCCCGACGCGCCGGCCGGCGGGGGTGCGCCCGTCGCGCTGGCGGCCGCCCGCGCTCTGGCCAGAACAACCGGGGACGGTTCCGCCTCGCTGCAGTCGCGGCTGCAGTGGGCGCGGTGCCAGGCGGCGAGCGATCCGCAGGCCGCCGATGACCTGCGCCGGCTGGTGCAGGCCGAGCCTCTGAACGCCGCCTACCGTGAGCGGCTCGTCGTGGTCGCCGAGGAGCTGGACGGTCCGCGGGCGGCCGCCCAAGTGGGCGCGGCGGCCCTGGCCGCGGGCGTGAGGCCGGGCGATTTCCTGCGCCACCGGGCAGCCGCGACCCTGGCCGCGCTGCGCGGCGAGGTCGCGACGCCAGGCGCGGGCGCGGGTGCGGTCGAAAGCCCGGGCGGCGGTGCGGGCGACAAGGCGGGCGCCGCGCCGCCGGCACCCGCTTCGCCCCCGGCGCCCGCTGAGAAAATGGCGGGCGTGGAGCAGGACCTGCAGGGCGCCTGGCGATTCGGCCAGGAGCGGCCCGTGGTGATGACCCTGGCCGGCGACCTGGCCGTGCTGCAGGGTCGGCCGGGGACTGCTCTCGAGCGCTACCGGCGCGCGCTGCGCGACAACCCCGATCTGCCCGAGGCGTGGGCGGGGCTGGGAGAGGCGCACTTCGAGTCCTCCGATCTTCCCGGCTCGATCGCCGCTTTCGAACGCGCGGCCGCATTGCGTCCGGACGATCCCGGGATCCTCAACAACCTGGGCGTCGCGCTGCGCGAGGCCGGGCGCGCCCGCGAAGCCCTCGTGCCGCTGCTGCGCGCCGCCCGGATCGCGCCCGACTTCTTCGAGCCGGCCTTCAACCTCGGTCTGACCTATCTGCGGCTGGGCGAATGGGGCGCGGCCGCGACCTGGCTCGAGCGGGCCCGCGGCCTGCGTCCGGGGTTTCCGCCGGTCGAGGAGGCGCTGCGCCGGCTCGAGCGCGGCGGTCGGGCCGAGGGCGAGCGAGCCGGCGGCGGTCGCGGCGCGGCGCCGGCTGCGGCACGCGGCGCGGCGTTGGCTACGGCACGCGGAGCGCAGGAGGGTGCGTGCTGACCGCCGAGGAAGTCATCAGGCTGCTCGGGCTGCACCCGCATCCCCGCGAAGGGGGCTTCGTCGCGGAGACGTACCGCGCCGGCGAGCGCCTCGACCCGGGCGCCCTGCCCGCGCGCTACGACGGTCCCCGCTGTCTCGGGACGGCGATCTACTACCTGCTCACGCCCGCCACCTGCTCGACGCTGCACCGGCTGGCGAGCGACGAGATCTTCCACTTCTACCTGGGCGACCCGGTCGAGATGCTCCAGCTCGCTCCCGATGGCTCGGGCTGCCGGCTGATCCTGGGCGCCGACCTGGCGGCGGGCCAGCGACCGCAGGTCGTCGTGCCGCGCGGCGTCTGGCAAGGGGCGCGGCTCGTCGCGGGCGGCGCCTGGGCGCTCCTGGGGACGACGGTGGCGCCGGGGTTCGAGTACCGCGACTACGAGGACGGGGACCGCGCGGCGCTGGTGGCGGCCTATCCCGACTTCGCCGGCCTGATCCGCGCGCTGACGCGCCCCTGATTCGTTGAGGCTGCGCGCCGGGCGGTCGGGCGTGCCCGGACCCCAGGCGCGGGCGCATCCGCCGAAACGGACGCGCCCGCCCGCGCGGCTCCGGGACAGGGAGCGACCAGGGGCATTGCGGGATCAGAAGCGGTACGAGAGCTGGACGTCGAGCGAGGTCTCCGCGAGCGAGATCTCGGCGCCGGAATCGGCCTCGAAGGGGGTCATCATCTGAAAGCCGGCGGGCACGTCATCCCGGCCCGCGAACTTCTTCTCGGTGGCGATCATGGCTGCCGCCCCCAGACCCCAATGCTCGCCGAGGTTGTAGTGGAACCCGGCCGTGTAGTGTTGCTCCACGGTGGCCGGCAGGATCAGGTTGTTGAAGACATCCCGCTCGTCGATCGGGGCCCTGGCGTAGTTGAACCCGGCCCGCAAGGTGAGCGCGGGCGTCGCCTGATACTGCACGCCGGTGGCGAAGATCGTCTGATCTTCCCACCCGAAGGCGAGCTTGGTCTCCTCCGCGTCGCCCTGACGATCGCCGTTTGTGTCGAAGGCGCCCGCCGGGCCGCGCAGCGTGACCTCGTCGTGCGTCTGTGACCAGTTGATCCACTTGACGTCCGCCGCGATCGTCAATCCGTGGGTCGGGTGCAGCGCCACGCCGAAGGCGGCCATCTGCGGGAAGTCCAGGTTCAGCTTGTAGATTCCCGGCAGGCCCACGGCGCCATTGAAATTGCTGACGTCGCCGGCACCGACGCGGAACTCGGCGTCGCCGAAGCTCTGTTTCGAGGTGTAGGCGCCGCCCAGCGTGAACAGCGGGTGGGGCGCATAGAGCGCGCCCAGCGTGGCGCCCAGGCCGAACTGGTTGGTGGGGCGACCAAGATCGAGCCGGACATCCATCGGGGTCAGTCCGGCCTGAGGGTCCTGGGGGTTGTTCCAGAAGGGCACGGCGCGGATGGCCTCGCGAATCGTGACCGACTGGTAGTCGGCGTTGAGGGCGAAGCCGAGCGTCAGGCGCGGTTCGG
>CAZRWW010000058.1:0-31565 GCA_964603725.1 uncultured bacterium | reverse complement strand
CGTTTTTTTTTTGGGGTTTTGGGGGAATACGATGGTTATGGGCGGTTCGGCCTGCGAGGCGATGGCGGGCGCGATCTTCCAGAATTGAATCGCGCTGTAGCCGTCGAAGGTGACGTCAGCAAACGTGCCAGCGGGCGCTCCGGCCATCTGGTCGAGCGCGGCCCCGGGCATGAAGGTGAGTTCTCCGTAGTCGACACCCAGGCCCGAGGTCGCGTACATGCCCCCGCCGAAGTAGATGCTCTCGCTGCCGAAAGCTCGGGCGACCCAACCGATCGAGGGGATGCCATACATCTCCGAGCCCCCCTCGGTCTCGGCGCCGCCCAGCCGCGGGCCGCTGAAATCGACGGAGCGCGTGGGTAGGAACGCCTCCATGTTGAAGTCAGCCCGCTCGCCGATGCGGGCGATGCCGGCCGGGTTGGAGATCGCGGTCATGGCGTCCTGGGGCACGGCGGTGACCGCCCCGCCCAGTCCGACCTGACTGCTGCCAACCCCGATCAACTGATAGCCGTTGGTGGCGCCCGCGGGGGCTGTCACTGCCGCCAGCGCGAGCGGCATGGCGATCCAGGCGACGAGCCTCATCGTCGTCCCTCCTCTTGCGCCGGGGCGCGGCGCACCCCGGCTGGTCTGCCAGCGTTATTGAATCAATATTCGAATGTACGAATATTCACATAGGCACCTATGTGGCGTCAAGCGCGAACCGATCGGCCCCGGCTGGGGACTGACGGCCACAACGTTGCGCCGCCCCGCCGCGGCCCGGGGGCGGGAGAGACCCCCCGCGTTCCGGGGTTGACACGCGCGCGAATATTCATCAAAATGAATATTCGAATCTATTCCGCAGCAGCCGCGGCCGGCTCAGGGCGGCGCGCGGTGGCCCGGCGGAGTTCGGCGAAGCCCAGGGAGGCTCGAGAAGATCATGGTCCGCAAGCCCAGCGATGAGGAGCTCGAGCTCCTCCATGCGGAGCTCTGCAGCGCGCTCAGCGACACGACTCGCCTGGCCATCCTCTACGATCTGGCCGAGGGCCGACGCTCGGTCGGGGAGATCGTGGCGAGCCTCAAGCTGCCGCAAGGCACGATCTCGCGCCACCTGAAGATGTTGCGGGAGCGGAGCATCCTGCTGGCCGAGCGGGATGGGAACCGGGTGTTCTATCGGCTGGCCGAGCCGCGCGTGCTCGCGATCCTGACCCTCATGCGCGAGATCCTGCGGGACAACCTGCGGCGGACGCGCGAGGCCGCCCAGCGAATCGAGGCCGCCCGCGGGCCCGCGTCGGGGCGCAGGGTCTCGCGGCCGGCCGCCCATGGGCCGGCGCGGCCGCGCGCGGGGACGCGGCCGCCGATCACGGTGAGAAAGATCCCCCGGGTGGGCCGCAAAGGAGGAAGCCGATGAGCGTGGATGTCCAGGGGCAGTTGGATGAGCTGAAGGCCAAGGTCGATGCCCTGCGACCCGGGCCGCTGCCCAAGCTCTCCTTGGTCGTCTTCTCGGGCGACATGGACCGCCTGCTCGCCGCCATGATCATCGCCACGGGCGCCGTGGCCATGGGCATGCAGTCGGTGCTGTTCTTCACCTTCTGGGGCACGGCGGCCCTGCGCGACCCGAGCAAGAAGGCCGGCGGCAAGAACCTGATGTCGACCATGTTTGGTCTCATGCTGCCCAAAGGACGCAACAAGACAAAGCTCTCGCAGATGCACATGGCCGGCATGGGCACGGCCATGCTGAAGGACCTCATGCGCAAGAAGAACGCCCCGAGCCTGGACAAGCTCTTCGAGCTGGCGGCCATGCTGGGCGTGCAGATCAAGATCTGCGAGATGTCGATGGACTTGATGGGTTTCAAGCGCGAGGAGATGATCGACTACCCGCAGCTCGAGTACTGCGGCGTGGCGACGTTTCTCGCGGAGGCCAAGGAGTCGTCGGTTCAGATGTTCATCTGAGATGCCCCAAGGGGTATCCCGTCGACTGCTCCAGGTGAACCAGGTGGAGTCGACCCCGCACGCGTGAGGGCGCGGGGATCTGCGCGGAGGAGGAATCCAGGTCATGGCGGAGCACAACGCGGTCAAGGTTCTCGATTTCAAGGGCTTGCCCTGTCCGATGCCGGTCGTCAAGATGAGCCAGGAGATCGGCGGCATCGGCGTGGGTCAGGTGGTCGAGGTGCACACCACCGACCCCGGCTCGCTGGCGGATTTCCCGGCCTGGGCCAAGAGCACCGGGCACGAGATCGTCGCCACGCAGCAGGACCCCGGCCTGATCCGCATCTTCGTCAAGCGGCTCAAGTAGCTGCGGCGGATGGCCGGCGCCTGGAATGCGGCGTTCAGGGAGGAACCGTGGTGGACAAGATCTCCTACCTGATCATGGTCCCGATGGTCTACTTGGCGGTGGCCCTCTTCGTCGGGGGGATTCTCTACCACGCCGTGCGCTGGGTCGCCGGCCCCCGGCACCCCAGCACGCTGCGCATCTTCACCGGCCGGCGGTCATCGCGGCTGGGGGCGGTCGCCGATGCGCTGCTCATGCCCCAGGTGCGCCGGCACGCGCCCTGGTTCTGGGTGTTCCTCCTCATCTACCACATCGCCTTTCTGCTGCTGATCCTGGCGCACCTGGATCTGATTCCGGGTGTCGGGATCATGCCGGCGGGCTCGAAGCACATGTTGGGCGCGGGCGCCGTCGGGGTCGCGGTCACCGTCTCGCTGATCTACTTCCTGCTGCGCCGCTTCCGCGGACCGGTGCGCGAGATCTCGGTCTTCGGCGACTTCCTGCTGCTGCTGCTCCTGCTTTTCACCGTGCTGACCGGGGACACGATCAGCTGGGCGAACTCCTGGAACGAGAACGGGTTCGTGCTCGGCAAGGCGGAGTTCGGCGAGTACCTGCGGGGCCTGCTCACCTTCAGCTTCGCCGATCCCCACGAGGTGCTCTACGGCTCGCACTACATCGTGGTCGTGCTGCACGTGCTGCTGGCCAACCTGTTCCTGATGCTGTTTCCGTTCACGAAGGTCATGCACACCTTCTTCACGGTGCCGCTGAACGCGTTGCGCCGGGGGTGATGCCCCGGGCCGGGATCCCCGGGCGGGCGCGCCGCCGGGGAGTGACAGCGGGCGATCGGCGCGCCACGGGCGGGCGGCCGGCCCGCGGGACATGAGGGAGATGGTCATGGAAGCCGCGCTGCAGGAGAAGCTGAAAGACCTCTTCGCCAGCAAGCTCAATCGCGAGATGCGCGCCTACCTCGACCAGTGCGCCCGGTGCGGGGTGTGCGTCGAGGCCTGCCATGTCTATGCCTCGCTCCCTGAGGTGCGCTACTCGGCCGTCGCGCGGGCCGAGACGATTCGCCGCCTCTTCCGGCGCTACTTCAAGGCCGAGGGGAAGATCGCACCGTGGCTGGGGGAGACCCTCTCGTTCGACGACGACGCCGTCATGGACAAGGTCTATGAGACGGCCTACACCTGCACCGGCTGCCGCCGGTGCATGACCTACTGCCCCTTCGGCATCGACACCCAGATGATCCAGTCGATCGCCAAGCTGCTCCTGATCGGAGCCGACCGCGAGCCGAAGCTCCTGACCATGCTCGCCGACATGTCGGTCGCCAAGGGCGAGACCTACGAGCAGACCAAAGGGGCCTTCGAGCAGGCGGTGCGCAACCTCGAGGCCGAGGTGGTCGAGAAGTGGCGGTCCGAGGCGGGCCGCGAGGCGGTCCCGGTCGGCAACGTGGGGGCCGACGTGCTCTACGTGGCCCTGGCCGGCAAGCACTCGATCATCCCGCCCGCCGCGATCATGAACGCCGCGGGGGAGAACTGGTCCTTGAGCTACTTCGAGGCGGTCAACTTCGGGGCCTTCGTCGGCAACCCGCAGAAGACCGCCGAGATCGCCCAGCGCATCATCGCCGAGGCAGTGCGCCTGGGCGTCAAGGAAGTCGCGATCTGCGAGTGCGGCACGGCCTACCGGGTCATGAAGTACCAGGTCGGCCGCCAGCCCTTCGAGGTCGTCAGCTTCGTCGATCTCATCGACCGCTACCTCGCCCAGGGGCGGATCAAGGTGCGCCGGCTCGGCGAGGCCGTGACCTACCACGATCCCTGCCAGATGGCCCGCAACGGCGGCGTGATCGAGGAACCGCGGCGCGTGATCCGGCATCTGACCGACGCGTTCATCGAGCTCACCCCCACGCGCGAGGCCAACTGGTGCTGCGGCGGCGGGGGCGGTCTGGTCGCGATGGGTGAGAAGGACTTCCGGATGAAGTCGGCGCGGGTCAAGGCGGAGCAGATCCGCGCGGTGGATGCTCCGCTGCTGGCCACGGCCTGCGAGAACTGCCACACGCAGCTCTCGGACCTGAACGAGCACTACCAGCTCGGCCGCCAGGTGCGGTTTCTGTCGAGCATCGTGGCCGACGCCCTGGTACGGTAGAGGGCACGGCGAAGGGCACCGCAACGGGTCGGCCGGCACCTCTGGACCGCTGAGGGCACCGCAACGGCCGGCCGGCACCTCTGGACCGCGGACTGCAAGGCGCCTCGGGGCGGACAGCTCAACGCCGGGGAGGAAGTCCATGCGCGGCGGGAACCGGACGAAGGGGCGGGTGGCCGAGTGGGCGGTCGCCTGGGCGTGCGTGGCGGGGGCCTTGGCCTCGGGAGCGGCGGCCGAGCTGCCGCCGCTGATCCCGCGCGAGGTCCTCTTCGGGAACCCGGAGCGTCTGCTCCCGGCGATCTCTCCCGACGGGCTGCGGCTCGCCTACCTGAGACCCGACAGCAGCGACGTTCTGCAAGTCTGGGTCCGCACGCTCGACGGCGACGATGACCGTCCGGTGACGAAGGATCCGCAGCGGGGGATCGAGCTCTACGGCTGGACGTGGGACCCGCTGCAGCTCTACTACCTCCAGGACAACGCCGGGGACGAGAACTTCCACGTCTACCTCACCAACGTGGAATCCGGCGAGACCCGCGACTTGACCCCCATCGCCGGCGTCGCGGCGGCGGTGCTGGCCCTGGATCCGGATCATCCGCGCGAGATGGTCGTGACGATGAACCGCCGCGACCCCGCCCTGTTCGAGCCCTGGCGCTGCGATCTGGAGACCGGCGCGCTGGAGCTGCTGGCCGAGAATCCCGGGAACGTCCGCACCTGGCTGGCGGACACCGATCTGGCCATTCGCGGACAGACCGTGGGGCGATCCGACGGGGGCGGCGAGCTGCGCGTGCGCGACGCCGCAGGCGGCGAGTGGCGCACGATCGTCTCCTGGGCGGTCGAGGACGATTTCCAGCCGCTCGCCTTCTCGCGCGACGGCCGGAGCATTCACGTCAAGACGACCATCGGCGCCGACACGCGCGGCCTCTACGCGATCGAGATCGCGACGGGGGCTCTGACGCTCATCGCCGACGATCCCGGCGCCGACGCCGGCGACGTGCTCAGCGATCCCCGGACCTACGAGGTGCAGGCGATCGTCTTCGATCGGCTGCGCCCGATCTGGCGCGTGCTGGATCCATCCGTCCAGAGCGATTTCGATCGGTTGGCCCAGGTGGCGCAGGGCAGCCTGGGCTTCACCAGTCGCGATCTGGCGGACCGCTACTGGGTGGTTTCCTTCGACAGCGACGTGGGCGCGACGAAGTACTTCCTCTGGGATCGCTCGGCGGGCGCGGCCCGACACCTCTTCGACGCCATTCCGCGGCTCTCCGGCCATGTCCTGGCGCCGGTGCGCGCGCTGGAGATCGCGGCCCGCGACGGCCTGAGCCTGCCGTGCTACCTCACCCTGCCGGTGGGCGTCCCGGCGCGCGGGCTGCCCCTGGTGCTCTCGGTGCATGGCGGGCCCTGGTGGCGGGACTACTGGGGCTACGATCCGAACACCCAGTGGCTCGCCAACCGCGGCTATGCCGTCCTGCAGGTCAACTACCGCGGGTCGGCGGGCTTCGGCAAGAGCTTCCTGCGGGCCGCCCGCCGGGAGTTCGCCGGCAAGATGCACGACGACCTGATCGACGCGCTGGACTGGACCATCCGCGAAGGCATCGTCGATCCCGCCAGGGTCGGCATCATGGGCGCATCCTACGGCGGGTACGCGACGCTGGTCGGTCTGTCCTTCACCCCCGAACGGTTCGCCTGCGGCGTCGATCTCGTCGGGCCCTCCAATCTCGTCACCCTGGTGGAGAGCTTCCCTCCGTACTGGAAGCCGTTCCTCTCGGTGCGCTGGTACCCGCTGGTGGGCGATCCGAGCGATCCGCGGGACCGCGCGGACATGCTGGCGCGCTCGCCGATCTCGCGAGTGGATCAGATCCGCGCCCCGCTCCTGGTGGGCCAGGGCGCGAACGACCCGCGGGTCAAGCAGGAGGAGAGCGATCGCATCGTCGCCGCGCTGCGGGAGCGCGCGATTCCGGTCGAGTACGTCGTCTTCCCGGACGAGGGGCACGGCCTGGCGCGCCCCGCGAACCGGCTCGTCTTCTGGACGGCGGCCGAGGCGTTCCTGGCGCAGCATCTGGGCGGGCGGGCCCAGCCCCCGGGGAAGATCCCGCCCGATTCGCAGGCCCAGTGGCGCTGAGAGGAGGATCGGCCCCATGCCCGAGATCCGCGTGCCCGCCAGCGACTTGCTCAGGCCTCGCTGCCCGCAGCTCGAGCGCCTCCAGCCCGGCCAGAGCTACGACATCATCGCCGTGCGCCAGCAGGCCGAGATGCTGGAAGTGGACGACCAGCGCTTCCGCACGGACAGCGCCGTGCCCCACCTGGAGGATCCCGACGCCGGCAGCGGGGGAGCGGCGGCCTCCGAGTCCGAAGAGCCGCGGGTCGGATTCGTCGCCGCCTGCCTGCGCTACACTGAGGAACACCCGGGCAAGAAGATCCTGATCGCCGGCCACACCGACACGACCGGCAGCGCCGACTACAACGTCCGGCTCTCCCGGCAACGGGCGCAGATGGTCCACGCGATGCTCGTCGGCGACCGGGAGACGTTCCGCCACACGGCGCAGGCCAAATTCGTCTCGGGCGACAAGGAGCAGGTGCTCGACTGGGTCGAGCGACGCTTCGGCTGGCCGTGCGGGATGCAGACCAACTCCGGGAGCCTGTGGCGCGCGACGCGCGCCTTCCAGGAGAGCTACAACGACAACGACCGGGCGGGCAACTCGGCCGCGCCCGCGCTCGCCGAGGACGGCGATTTCCGCGAGCTGACCTGGGGTGGCATCTTCGACTGCTACGAGCTCAATCACGCCGAGGAGTTGGGCTGCGAGCGCGAGGAGCTGGCCGAGTTCCGCGCGCGCCTGAGCTTCGTGAAGCCCGATCAGCCCTACGTGGGGTGCGGGGAGTATCACCCGATCGAGGCCGCGGAGCAGGACAACTACCGCAGTCAGACCAACCGGCGGGTGGAGATCCTCTACTTCGATGCGACCGACGTCCCGGTGCCCCCCTGTCACGTGGCCGCCTGCGAGCCGGAGAGCTGCGAGCTGTACAACCGCGCCTGCTGGCGCCGCCGGCCCATGTCGCCGATGCCCTCCGCACTGCCCTGGACCGCGAGCTGGGAAGAGCCCGAGCGGGCCGCCCAGATCGGGAAGAAGCGCAAGCTGCTGCTCGATGCGCCGGGGTTGCCGCCGGGCTACCTGCTGACCTTCGAGATCACGCAGTCGGCGGAGGATCGAACGACCCAGGCCGCCCGGCTGGAGGGCATCGTGTCGGAGCAGGAGCAGGCCGAGGCCGAGTGGGGCCGGTGGTTCGCGCCGGAGCGGGTGACGTATCGGCGCCGGATCGCCAAGGGCGGCGCCTTCCCGCCGGTCTCATTCTCCTTTGAGGTGTCCGGGGCGGGGCGGCTCGTTCGCACCGAGCGGCCGCTGGACTATGGGGACACGCTGAATGTGCAGGTCGGACTGCGGATTCCCAGGGAGGACATCCCCGTTGCGGGCGCCGACTGCTTGCTGCACAGCCAGTGGGGGATCCTCGAGTCCCAGATCGACGAGCGCGGGCATCTGCTCGTGCGTGGGCTGCCGCCGGGGGGCGTGTGCCTGAGCGTCGCCGACAAGCTGTATCTGCCCGTGGACTGAGGAGGGCGCCATGGCGACCTACATATGGCCGCACGAGTACCGGGTGGATGCCCTGGACCATGGGCAGCCGGAACGGGTCACGATCGTCGGCTACGTCGTGAGCGACCGGAAGCCCCTCACGCCGGAAGCCAGGATCAGACTCGTGTATGGCGATGACTGGAGCGATGACCAGAACTGGGAGAACGCCGAAGAGCGTCCCATCGAGCTGCGGCCGTGCCCCTGCCGGGACGAGAATTCGCGGGCCTGGCGCTTCGAGACGCCGGTCAAGGTCGGCTGGGTTTTCGTCGAGCTGACCGCCCACCAGGGAGCGGAGGAGCTGGACAAGTGGGGCGGATTCGTGGGGCCCTGGCTCAACGGCCACAGCGTCGTCGCCGATGACCTGAAGGCCCCGCGGCTGATCCTGGCCCTGGAGTCCACCCGGGTGCCCAAGTCCGAGCGCCCGGCGCCGCCGCCCCCGCCGCCGCCGGCGCCCGGCGCCCCGCCCCCGCCTCCGCTCAGTCAGGTGGAGCTGGATGCGTTCCTCCGACACGTCTGGAACCGTCTGGAACGGGGCCTGGATGCGGCCTGGTTCGGACCCGACGGCATGGAGAGCGTCGACCGCCTCCAGGGACCTCCGGCGGTGCGTCTGGAGGAGGAGTGGGCGCGGGCGATCACGGAGAAGCTCCTGCTGCTGCCGTACTTCGGTCCGGACATCGCCTACGGGATCACGGAGGAATATCGGGATAGCTACGGGAACATTAGGAAGAGAACGGTTGCGGCCCCGCTGTTCAGAAAGATGCTCGATGACGACGATCCCGCCTATCCGATCGTGGCGGCCTGTCAGCAATGTGCGACCCTGATCGCGCTGTCACGTGGCAACGATGTCCTCCAGGTCAATGCGGAAGGGCTGCCGGCTGGCATCGGCGCCTGTGACGCCGTCACCGGTTCGGGCAGTCGGGTGGTCCGCCACGCCAACTTCGCCGAGGCGCCCGACAAGATCGTCGTGGCGGATCAGATCATCCCGAACCACCCGCAGGCGCGTCCACCCTTGGGTCAAGCAGAGCCTCCGTTGGGCCCGGGCGATTTCCTCGTGTTCAATGCGTCACCGAGCGGAAGCGATCAGAGCGAGTCGGCCCACCCCCATATCGTCTCGGTCCTGCGGGTGGCCACGACCGAGAAGCGCGCCTGGGTGCAGTTGCTGGAGGTGGGCGGCACCCACTTCGTTGCCAATCTGATCAATCCCGATCGACGCGACCGGGCGGTGCCGGTATCCAAGACAGATTCGACCCAACGCGAGCACGGTGTGAAACGGGGCTACACCGGCAGCAACCACTACGACGGCCTGGCCGACTACAACTGGGCGGAAATCTACGGGCACTACTACCAGAGCGAGAGCGACCGCGCCCCCTGTCGCGGGATTGGTGTCTTCCCCAAGTCGGTGGCTGTGCTCACGAAGGCGATCAGCCGCACCCGCCGCGCGCGCCCGTTGGGCCTGGCCCGCCTGATCCTGGTGAAGGGAACCGACTACAAGAAGTGGGATCCCGATCCGGTGGTCTTTGCCACCCCGCTGCTGCGCATGTACACCGACCAGGACAAGGGCGCCATGAACTTCACGCCTGCGCTCTGTCTGTGGTCCTTGCGCAATCACCCCTTGGCGAGCGACTACACGGCGATGTGGGTCTTCTACGTGCCAATGGGCGAGTTCGCCGAGCACGTGATGGAGGGGCGCGATGAGAAGCTCAGCGACTACGATGGCACATGGAGGATGGACAAGGATCTCGCCTTCTGCTGTGAGCTGGCCAGCGACAAGGACGGCTATGCCTACGTCTTCAGCAGTCGCGAGTCGCGCGGCTACACGCCCACGACCAGGGGAGGGCGGGGCGCTCAGCGCATCCTCAAGATACCGCCGCAAGAGGCCTATGCGCAGGGTCTCAATGCGCGGGAGGTGTTGGCTGCCTATCCCTATTTCCGCGGCGACTGGGCCTAGGGCGGCCCGCCGGCCGGGTCTGAGGTGCCCTGGCTCGCGGTTCTGCGGCGGGCCCAAGCGACCTGGCTTCCAGGTTGCGGAGGGACTTCCATGAACACCTTACACGTTCCAGCCAACCTGTCCCTGCGGCCGCACCGTGCCGCGGCGGCGCTGGCGGCCCTGGCGCTGATCGGCATCGCCTGCCTGCCCACCCAGCGAAAGGCGGCCGCCCCCTCGAACCTGCCGTCGGCGTGGCGCGAGTATGCGACCGCCATCCACTCCTCGGCGGGCGAACCGCGCGGGTTGATCGACCACGCCTTCCGCTTCGTCCGGCGCACGAAAGGCGCGCGCGGCGACTCGCTGCTCGAGTGGGAGTGGAAGGCACGCGTGCGCCACACGCAGGGGACGGAGACGTTCGGCGGGTGGCTCGTCTACGTCCTCCGCGACCGGCAGGGCGCCGAAGTCGCCCGCGACTCGATGACGACGCCGATGCTCCGTCCGGGCGACGACAAGCACCTGCGCCAGTCCGCCTGGATGCTGCCCGAGCTCGCCGGCCGCGTGCACCGCGCCGACTGGCACTTCTGCTGCGGGGAAGCGGAACGGAAGCTGCGCTGCGTGGACCTGCCCGCGGGCGGCCGCTAGGCTCGCGGATCGGCGCCGGGGGAGGCTCGCGGCGCACGGCCGCTGGCGGCCGCTCGCGGCGCCCCCCAGCGGCGACCGCTCGCGGCGCACGGCCGGCGGCGGCCGCTCGCGGCGCACGGCCGGCGGCAGCCGCTCGCGGCGCTCCCCCCAGCCATGCTCCCCTAAGGCGGCTGCCGCGCCATGCCTGCCGCGTCGCAGCGCCTACAGCGCCTGCCCCGTGATGCGCACGACGTCGAGGAAGAGGTAGTTCATCCGCCCGATCAGGAGCGAGATCCGCCCCATCACCGTGTAGCCGAAGGCGGCCCCGAAGCCGAGCATCAGAAACCAGATGCCGAGGCGCGAGACCGCGCCCACCGCCCCGCGGTGCTCCATCGAGAAGTAGAAATAGACGAGCACCGACAGCACCCCGATGATCATGATGAGGTTGTCGAACGGCGTGAACCCCCCGCCGATCGGATGCACGATCGTCGAACCGACCTGCGGCACGACCTCGCCCTGCAGCTTCTGCACCATGTTGATGCCCGTGAAGTAGGCGATGTAGACCGCCAGCGACAGACGCGAGAGCCAGGCGATCCGCGGGACATAGCGCGTGTAGAGATTGAGCCCCAGCAGGAGCGGGACCAGCAGGTGGGCATTGGCCCCGAAGTCGCCGAAGAGAGGGCGGATGAGGTTGGGGCCGAGGGTGTTCGTCGACACCGTGCCGATGTAGTACCCCAGGGATACCCCCGCGAAGAGGCTCTCGGCGAAGCGGAAGAAGGGGTTGTCCTTGTACAGGAAGCTGAAGATGCACAGCGTCAGGAAAGCCCCGATCCATGTTCCGATGACTTCCGTCATGCGCTCCTCCCGCTGGCCCGGCGGTCGCGCCGCAGGATCAGGAAATAGACGACGTTGCCGAACAGGATGAAGACCATGATGATGGCGTGATCGACGGTCTGCGCGTCCATCCCACGCATGGCGTTGTAGACGCCCGCCTGGTTGTAGACGGGCCGCAGCTGCTCGTAGCGCTGCGTGATCAGGTGCTCGTACTCCGAGGCGCCCTTGAGCCCGCCCAGCAGTCCGATGATCTGGCCCGCATCGTAGAAGGCGTAGAACTTGGGCGCCGAGACCGCGGTGCAGCCGATCGCCACCGGGACGCCGAACTGGGCGTTGACCAGATTGGCCCAGTAGTCGCCGATGATGCCGGTCGCATAGCTGATGACCAGGTCCACGTCTGCGTAGGTCTGCACGCGCTGCATCAGCGGCAGCTCGGTGATCGCGGAGCCGGCGTTGTCGCGCGGGAAGACGTTGGCGATGCTCACGCCCATCTGCTTCATCGCGGCCTGGGCGCCGTCCTTGTAGCCGAGCAGCACGTAGTCGCGGCCGTAGACCAGCTCGGGGAACTCCGCCGTTACGGTCGCCAGCGCCTCGCCCGCCATGGTGATGCCGCCGATCGGGAAGAGGGCCAGCACGACGACCTTGATGTTGCGCGCGAAGCAGTGGCGCAAGGCCGCCTCGGCCATGGGCGTGTTCTCGGGCGCCGTCGTGGGACCGTAGTCGAACGAGATCATGACGACGTCCTCGGGCCCCAGGCTCTCGACCTTCTCGAACAGCGCTTCGACCGGCGCGGTCGTCGTCACCCGGAAGCCGATCGGCATGAGCACCGGCAAGAGCGTGCCGATCGCGATCATCAGGTAGACGATCCGCCGATCCAGGTTGATCAGGCTCTCCAGTCTCACCAGCGACCTCCCCGGTTCGTTACTGCTTCGCGCCAAGATACGAGCGCTCGATGCCCAGAATGACGCGCAGCGACATGCTGGCGGCCCCAAGGGCGGCCCCGATGATGATGCCGCGCTGGGCGGCCGTGTTGGGCACCGCCATGATCCAGTCGGTCAGTCCCGGCAGCCAGCGCTCGCCGCCTCGGATCCAGCCGAAGGCGTACTCGCCCAGCGGGGTGCGGCCCAGCATCACGAGGAACGCGGCGATCATCAGGATGGTCGCCTCGACGTTGCGCACGCGAAAGGCGCGGAAGGCGGCCGAGGCGATGTAGAAGGCGAGCAGGCTGAACATGGCCGCCTGCAGCGGGCTGAAGAAGCTGCGCGTCATCCAGTAGAAGGGCGTCACGGCTCCGTCCGGGGCGGTCAGGAGGCCCTGGAACGGGCCGACGCGCACGGCGCTCAGGATTCCCATCGTGCCCATCACGAAGAGACCCGCCAGCAGGCTGACGGCGAAGGGCCAACCGGGCTTGCGCTTCTCGATCTTGCGGATGTTGCCCTGGGTGACGTTGACGACGCCCAGCAGCAGCGCGAAGCCCGCGATGATCACCATGTACTGCTCGACCTTGTCGCGCACGAAAGAGACGCCCGGGACCTTCTCGGTCAGGAAGAACGTCACGATCGGCACGAGCCCCACGCAGAAGGTCAGAATCAGCGGCAACCGGATCTTCCAAAACATCGTTCCGTCTCCCTCGCTAGTGCCCGTTGCCGATCGTCATGAAATCGCGCAGCCAGTGGAGCCCGCAGGCCTCCAGAACGACGCCGCAGATGATGAACGCCATCAGCGCGGCCTTGACGTAGTCCTGGCCCTTGATGCTGCCCAGCATGGCCGGCTCGCGCGACAGGTACGCGCCCGCGGCGAACAGCTCCTCGCCCATCAGCGTGTAGTCGCAGACCACCGCGAAGAACGGCAGTTGCGCGACCTCGGCGGTGCCGGCGATCTGGATCGCTCCCGTGGTCTGACCCGTTTCGGCCAGCAGCAGGGATTCGGCGTGGTAGGCGCCGATCAGGAAGTTCGCCGCCGGTCGCTCGCGCACCATCATCCCGGTCACCGAGGCCGTGTAGGCGAACTGGTCGTAGGTGACGTACTGCACGATCTCGCCGGTAAAGAGGTCGGGCCGGCCCGCCTGGAGATAGGCCTCCTGGACGGTTTCGCGCGCCGCGGCGAAGGTGAGCGGGTCCTTGTTGGGCACGTAGAAGTCGACGCCGTAGCGCGCCGTCAGGGTGGCCACGTGGCGCAGCACAGCCAGGCTGGCGATCGTCTGGATGTCATCCACGCTGTAGGCCCCGGGCAAGTAGAAGACCTTGCGGCCCAGCTCGGTGGCCCGGCCCACCGCTTCCTCCATCGCCTGGATGCCGGCGATGCGGCGGATGAACATGCCGCGCCCGCGCCGTGACAGCCCGATCATCACGAGGACCACGGTGGAGAAGAGCACCAGCAGGACGAGGGGGGCGCCGACCCGGGTGGGGTCGTACCACGTTTCAGGCGGCATGCCGTTTCTCCCGTCTGGGTTGTCGGGGGGTATCGGCTCGCTGGAGACGCCCAGGCGCCGATGAGCGGCATCCTAGCCCGCGGCGGGCGAATCCTCAAGCGCGACCGGCGGCCCGGCTCAGTCGCGACGTGCCGGCGGGCCCGGCTCAGCCGCGACGTGCCGGCGGGCCCGGCTCAGCCGCGACGTCCCGGCGGCCCGGCTCAGTCGCGACGTGCCGGCGGGCCCGCGAGGCGCGCAGCGAGCGCCACGGCCTCGGCCGGGCTCGCCGCCGTGTGCACCCCGGGCGAGGGTGAGGGCGAGGGCGCCGCGTCGGGGCTGGTGAAGCGCCAGGAATCGAGCAAGACGACCGGGACGCCGCTCTTGATCGCCAGGGCGATCTCGGAGAGCGTGCCGTGCGCGCCGCCGATCGCGATGACCGCGCGCGAGGAGAGCACGTTGATCAGGTTGCGGGCGTGCGAGATGCCCGTGAAGATCGCGATCTCGATGTACGGGTTGGGCGGGCTTTCGCGCTCGTCGCTGCCCGGCTGGATGCCGATCGTGAGTCCGCCGGCCTCGCGGGCGCCGCGCGCGGCGCCCTCCATCGCGCCCGTGCCGCCGCCGCACAGCAGGGCGTACCCGGCCTCGGCCAGCAGGCGCCCCGTGACGCGGGCCTTCTCGTAGAGCTCCGCATCGCACGCGGACGGTCCCATGACGCCGATGATCGTGACCATCAGTCCTCCCGGCTTCCGGGCGCGCCGGACTGCTCCGTTGCAGCGGGCGGCCCGGCCCGGTTCGGGGTCCGGCCCAGGCGCTGCTCGACCAGGGCCACGTGCTCGCGGGCCGCGCGGTCGTCCGGGCGCAACCGGAGCGCCTCCTGCCAGTGGGTGAGCGCGCCCTCGAGGTCGCCCCGGCGCTCGAGCATCAGCGCCAGCTGAGCGTGCGCCGGCTGGTGATTGGGGCTGATGCGCAGGGCGTCCTCGAACAGCCGGATGGCCCCCGGCACATCGTTGATCTCCTTGTGGAGCATGCCCAGGTTGACCCGCATGCCGGAATGGCCGGGGTGCAGCCGCGCGCCTTCCTCGAGAACCGCGATGGCCTCGAGCGGCAGGCGCAGCTCCCGCAGCGTGTAGGCCAGGTTCAGGCGGGCTTCGACCGAGCTCGGATCGCGCGCGAGCGCCTGCTCGAGCCACGCGCGCGCCGTGGCGAACTTCTTCTGCGCCATGCTCGAGAGGCCGAGCCGGTAGTAGGGCCCGGGCGTCTCCGGCGCTAGCTCGATGAGGGCCAGCAGCTCCTGCTCCGCCCGCGTGTGGTCGCCGCGGGCGGCGAGGTACTCGGCCAGGTTTTCGCGGCCGCGCATCGACAGGATCCCGGCCGGATCGTCGATCCCGACGTAACCCAGGGAACGCAGCCGCGCGCGCGTCGGCTCGTCGAGCCCGCTGTAGCCCGGGCGCGCGGCGGCCCGCTGGCGGGCCCAGGCCTCGTCCTCGTACGTGGAGATGCGCGAGGTCTCGGGAAAGCCCTCGACCAGCATGTCGGTCAGCACGCGCCCCTCCATGTCCCGGGGCACGGGCAGATCGAGCAGCGCGAGCAGCGTCGGGGCGATGTCGAAGACGGTGGGCCGCTCGGAGACGGCGGCCGGGTCCTGCGGGGCCGCCCGGTGACGGATTCGCGGGCCCTTCATCAGCAGGATGCCCTCGGCGCGATGGGCGCGGGAGGCCGTGATGGGATCGCTCACCCAGGCCTCGCCGGCCGGCGGCTGGGCCTCGGGCCGAAAGCCGTAGGCCGAGGCGACGATCACGGTGGTGGCCTCGCCGGTGAGCGCGAGCAGCCCGCCCAGGAGCTCGTCCTGGAGCCGGTAGACCTCGCGCAGCGTGCGGCTGAACTTGCGCCGCCCTTCCTCCCCCGCCGGGGAGTCGTCCGGGCGAGGCCGAGCGTCACCGTCGGCGAAGGGGCCGAAGAAGTGGTTGGCCGTGTCGACGCCCTCGAAGAAGACCACCAGGATGTCGGGCCGATCGCGCCGTTGAATGTGCCGGGCAATGTCGGCAGCGCTCTGCAGGCCCCGATACAGGCGCCGAAAAGCAGCCACGGGATCGCCGGGATCATCGTCGCGCGCGGCGTCGTACTCGCCCGGTGCGACGTCCATGAAGCGCCGCGCGGTCTTGTGCGACGGCGCCGCCACGCGATCACGGCGCTCCAGGAACTCCCGGGCGCGCTCGGCGGGCTGGACCGCGCCCTCGGTCGCGGGCGCCGCGGTGAGCAGCGCATGGGGCAGGGCCCGGTCGGAGACAACGACCCCCGGGAGGGGCTCGGCCGGTCCCGTGGCCCACCAGCCCACCAGGCCGACCCGCAGGCCGTGCTCGGCCAGGATGTCCCAGAAGGCCTTGCTGCGGCGCAGGCCGCCGGCGACGACGACCGGCTGCCCCGTGCGGGGGTCGGGGATGGTGGCCTCGAGCACGCCGTGCTGATCGGGGCCCTTGCCGGTGGCGATGGTCGTCCACCCGACCGGTGGGGTCAGCGGCGGCACGCCCCACAGCGGTCCGTGCGACCCCTGCTGGATCAACCGGGCGAGGTTAGGCAGCTCGCCCTCGGCCAAGAGCGCGCGGATGGGCCGCCAGTCGGCGCCGTCGATACCGACCAGGAGCACGCGCGGCGCCTCTGGCCGCGACCACGGCCGCACGGCCAGGAGCAGCGCCGCGATAGCGAGGCCGAGCAGGACCGGCAACAGCCAGACCCTGGCCCGGCCGGAACGGCCGCGGCCGTGCGCAAGGACCGAGAAGCCGAAGATCGGGGCGCTGGCGCCGGGCCGCGAGCGCCGGCGGACGAGCTGCTTCATGAGCACGACTCCTTGTGCCTGCAATGCGCGTGCGCGGAGCATCCCTGTCCGTTGGCCCGGGCCGCGTGGCCGCGCGCGGCCGCACGCCGCCGCGCGCCGGGGCTAGAGCAGCAGCGCCCCGATGAGACCGATCAGGAGCAGCAGGCCGAAGGCCATCTGGAGCTGGGCGGTCCGCATGTCCAGGTTGACGACGCCGCCGTGGCGCTGGCCGGATGAGCCGCCGCTCGCGCCCAGGCTGAGCCCGGCGCCCCGGCCCGAATAGAGCTGCCGGACGGCCTTCACCGCCAGCGGCAGGCTCAAGAGCGGCAGCAGCGCCGCGGGCACGACCCAGCCGAGGGCCGCCATGACGATCAGCAGGCCGTAGGCCAGAGCAATCAGGGTCACGTACAACGTGCGAGCGCCCGCGGGTCCCAGCAACATCGCCACCGTCTTGATCGCCACGTCGCTGTCGGTCTCCGCGTCGCGCAGGTTGTTGGCGTGCAGGATGGCCCAGATGAGCAGGCCGACCGGCAGGCCGTAGAAGACGGGAACCCAGGCGAGGCGACCGGTCTGGACGGCATAGCTGCCCAGCGTGATGCCGACGCCGAACGCCAGGAACACCGACACGTCGCCCAGGGCCCGGTACTTGAGCTCCGTGGGCGAGGCGGTGTAGCCCGCGCCGAGGAGCAGGCCGAGCGCCAGGAGCGGCAGCAGGACCGGACCGACCGTGATCAGGAAGTAGACTCCGAGGAGCGCGGCGATGGTCCAGCAGACGAGCGCCTCGACCAGCACGGCGCGGGCGGACATGCGCCCGCTGACGATCATCCCGCGCGAGGTGCCCTCGAGGTCGGGTCGATCGACGCCCTTGCGGTAGTCGAAGAAGTCGCTGAGCAGATTCGCGCCCGCGTGCGCGCTGCCCGCGGCCACGATCGTCAGGACGTACTGCAGCACGTTCAAGCGGACGCCGGCGTGCAGGACCGCGACCAGCCCGCCCAGCAGCGCCGGGACGATCGATGCCGGAAAGGCGAAGGGCATGCGGGTGGCCGACCACCAGGTCTGCAAACGGCTCACGGGCTACCACCTCCTTGGTCTGAGGGAATCCCCGAGGCTCCTTCGTCTCGGGACGCCCCCCCGGGTGCGCCGAGGGGCGCGACCCCGCAGCCTAGCCCCTGCCGCCGGGACCGGTCAACGCGGCCGGTAGCGAGTGTGCTAGAATCGTTGCCGGTCGGCTCTTGAGGGTCCCCCGGTCGGGCGAAGGAGGCGGTATGGATCGCATCTCGTGTCGTGCGCGCGCGCGCACCTGGGCGCTGGTGGGTTGGTGCGCGCTGAGCCTCGGACTTGCCTCGGGCGCGGGCGCGGAGGCGCTCACGGTGACGGTCACCGACGGGCAGACCGGCCAGGCGCTCGGCGGCGCGTTCGTCATGGTGGGGCCGGCGGCGGGCGATCCCTTCCCGGGCAACTGGGGGTGGACCAATGCCCAGGGCGCGATCGGCTTCTTCGATCCGGCCCTGGTCGGGCCTCAGACGGTGACGGCCGCGTTCGCGAGCTACGGCCACACGACCGTCTACCAGGCGGCCCAGGGGGCGGTCGCGCTGCCGCTCTACCCCGCGGTCCTCGACTCCACGATGGGTGGCACGAAGACGCACGTCGAGGGGACGGTGCAGAACATCGCCATCACCAACAACGACGGCAACCTCGACGTCGCCCTCGTCCTGCCCGCGCTCACCGCGAGCGACTTCGCTCTCGGCGACCGGCTGCCGTTCAGCTTCGGCATGGAGACGATCACGCTGCCCATCATCGGGGCGATCGATCTGCCCGAGAACACCTACGCGCCCGATCAGGTCGAGTTCTTCATCTACCACTTCCAGAAGTCGCCCTGGCGCATCGACGTGCCGGGCCAGCGCCCCACGACCTTCGTGTCCGTGGCCGGACGCATCTCGATCGATGCGCTGCTGGCCGGGGCCACGATGGACGACATCCAGATCCGCGAGGTGGGGGTGGAGCGCGACGTCTATGTCGCCGGCCCGATGAACCTGACGATCAACTCCGACCTCAACCTCACGGCGAGCCTGACGACGGTCTTCAGCGGCGTGCCGGCCGGCGCGGTGATCGACGCGGTCTCGGGGGCGCGCATCCCCTCGGCCGGCGGCGAGGTCATCGTGACCTACGCGGCCAACGAGGCCGGCATCGACACGGTCTCCTCGTTCCTGCTGGCCTCGCGGGCGCCGGGCGGCGACCTGAGCGACGCCGTGAACGTGGCCGTCGGCCGCTACGGCGACAGCTCGGGCGAGGGCCGGTTCGGCGCGGGCATCATGCAGCGCAACGGGTTCACCTTGCCCCACACCGAGACCTTCGCGACCTGGATGTCGATCCCGAATCTCACGCAGGAGGGCCGGACGCTCGCCTGGAGCGACCCGACCGTCCCGGGCGTGAGCCCAACGCCCACCTGGACCCGGTCGGCGGTCGGCCTGCGGCCCCTGCCCGGCCAGCCCGGGGCCGTCACCAAGGCGTGGCGGATCTACGCTCCCGCCGGCGGGGCGGGCCAGATCACCCTGCCGGTGCTGCCGCCCGAAGCTCCGGGACCGCTCACGGGTCTGCCCGATCCCGGCCTGACCCCGGAAGCCGATCAGCTCTACTGGGACTTCCAGGCGGCCAATCCGCCGGGCGCCGCCGGCTCGATCGCCGCCGGGTTCCTGGAAGGGGCGACCCACTGGGCGCAGCGCTGGATCCCGATCGACGTGGCCCCCGCGGCCGCGGGCGAGGGGCGCTGGCGGACGGAAGGCGGCCTGGGGCTCACCGCGGCGCCCAATCCGGCGCCCGGCGCCGTGGCCATCCACTGGCGCGCGGGTGAAAGGGGTTCGGCCCGGCTGGAGATCTACGCCCTCGACGGCCGCCGAGTGCACGCGCAGTCGATCGACCTGGCCCGGGGAAGGGCGGCCTGGAGCGGGATGATCGGCGGGCGGAGCGCTCCCTCCGGGTGCTACTGGGCCGTCGTGAGCCAGGGCGGCCGCCGGCTGGATGGCGCGCCGGTGCTGCGCATCGAGTAGCGATGTCGAATCGCGAGCCGGGGTTGACCCGCCCGGATCAATTCCGTATGCTCCACTGTTCGCTTGGAATCCATCTCCCCCGGGCCACGTGCGGCGAGGGGCATCGCAGCTCACCGCCCCCCCGGGGTCACACTCCACAGGGAGAACACCGCATGGCAGCGCAAGCAACGCCGAGCAAACCCGCCGCCAAGACCCGCGGCCTGGTCAAGATTCGTGAAGCCGAATGCAAGGGGTGCGGATGCTGCGTGGCCGACTGCCCGCGCCACGTCCTGCAGCTTTCCGCCCGGCTGAATCAGATGGGCTACCACCCGGCGGAGTACCTGGGAGAAGGGTGCATCGCCTGCGGGATCTGCTTCTACGCCTGTCCGGAACCCGGGGCGATCACGGTCTACACGCTGGAAGAGGGCGACTGAGGGCACGCGAAGGCGATGTAACTGCGCCGTTCGCAGCGACGGGAGGGCTCGATGGCCAAGGTACTCTTGAAGGGCAACGAGGCGGTGGTTCGGGGCGCCATTCTGGCCGGGTGCCGGGTCTACTTCGGCTACCCGATCACCCCGGCCAGTGAGATCGCCGAGACCGCGGCCCAGTACATGCCGCTGGTGGGCGGCCAGTTCCTGCAAGCCGAGAGCGAGGTGGCGGCGATCAACATGGTCTACGGCGCCTCCGGCGCGGGCGTGCGCGTCATGACTGCCTCATCCGGGCCGGGGATCAGCCTGAAGCAAGAGGGCGTGTCCTACATGTGCGGCGCCCAGCTCCCCTGCCTGATCGTCTCGGTGGACCGCGGCGGGCCCGGGCTGGGCAACATCGCGCCCGAACAGGGCGACTATCACCAGATCGTCTGGGGCGGCGGCCACGGCAGCTACAAGTGCATCGTGCTGGCCCCCAACTCGGTGCAGGAGATGAGCGATCTGGCGATGCTGGCTTTCGAGCTCGCGGACCGCTACCGCAATCCGGTCTACATCCTCACGGACGGGGCGATCGGACAGATGAAGGAGCCGGTCGAGTTCCCGGATCACATCCCGGCGCTGCCCGAGAAGCCCTGGGCGCTGGGCGCGGGCGCGCAGTACAACGACAATCTGATCTCCTCGATCTTTCTCGACGGCGATGAGCTCGAGGCGCACAACCGCCTGCTCCAGGAGAAGTACGCGCGCATCGCCGCGGACGAGGTGCGCTACGAGGAGTTCCTGGTGGACGACGCCGAGGTCATCACGATCGGCTTCGGGATCGTGGCGCGCATCCTGCGCTCGGCCGTCGAGATCCTGCGCAAGGAAGGGCACAAGGTGGGGCTGTTGCGACCGATCACGCTCTGGCCATTCCCGGACAAGCGCCTGGCCGAGCTGGCCGACAGCGCGCGGATCCGCAGCTTCATCGTCTCCGAGCTGAACGACGGCCAGATGGTCAAGGATGTCCGGCTGGCGGTGCTGGGTCGCAAGCCGGTCGAGTTCTACAACCGCATGGGCGGGAACATCCCGTCGGTGAACGAGATGGTTGCGGCAGTCAAGCGGCTGGCGGAGCCCAAGGCCGCCCGCGCGCGGCAGCTTCAGGCCTAGGGGGTGGCGATGCAGGTCAAGTTTCAGAAGTCGAAGGCCTTCTGTGAGGTCTACAAGCGCAAGCCGGGATCCGAGAAGACCGTCATCCACTACTGCCCCGGCTGCGGCCACGGCAACATCCACAAGATGATCGCCGAGGCGATCGAGGACCTGGACGTCCAGGATCGCATGGCTTTCGTGAGCCCGGTGGGTTGCAGCGTGTTCGCCTACTACTACTTCGACATGTGCAACATCCAGGCGGCGCACGGGCGGGCGCCGGCGGTCGCCACCGGCGTGAAGCGCGCGCGACCCGACATGATGGCGATCTCCTACCAGGGGGACGGCGATCTGGCCGCGATCGGCACGGCCGAGATCGTCCACGCCGCCAATCGCGGCGAGAACATGACGGTGATCTTCGTCAACAACGCGATCTACGGCATGACGGGCGGCCAGATGGCCCCGACGACGCTGGAGGGCCAGAAGACCACGACGACGCCCTACGGGCGCAACCCCGGCAACGAGGGCCATCCCATCAAGGTGGCCGAGCTGATCAACGCGGTCGAGGCTCCGATCTACATCGAGCGCGTATCGCTGCAGAGCCCGGCCCACAATGCCAAGGCTCGCAGGGCGATCCGCAAGGCCCTCCAGTACCAGGCCGAGGGCAAGGGCTTCTCGCTGGTCGAGGTGCTCTCGCCGTGTCCGACCGGCTGGGGGATCAATCCACCCTCCGAGGGACGCACCTGGATCAAGGAGCACATGGAACCGGTCTTCCCACTCGGCTGCTTGCGGGATCGGGGAGCCGATGTCGAGGGGCGGCCGCTGGTGCCCCGCCGGGAGATCACCACAGGTGTCCACGAGATCCTCGACGTCCCCGCTCCCGGGGTAGACGGCGGGGACGGCCGCCCGGCCACGATGGATCACGTGGCCGAGAAGTATCGCAATCCCGAGATCAAGATCGCCGGATTCGGCGGCCAGGGCGTGCTGCTCCTGGGCATCGGGATCGCCAGCGTGGGGATGGAGCTGGGCTACCACGTCTCATGGCTGCCTTCCTACGGACCGGAGATGCGCGGCGGGACGGCCAACTGCAGCGTGAAGGTGGCCGTGGACCAGATCGGGTCGCCGATGGTGGCGGAGATCGACATCCTGGTGGCCTTCAACCTGCCGTCTCTGGCCAAGTTCGAGAAGGACGTGCGCCCCGGGGGCACGATCTTCTACAACAGCTCCATCATTGACCAAAAACCGGAGAGAACCGATATTGACGCCGTGGGCGTGCCGGCGACCGAGTTGGCGGATGAGCTGGGCAACACGAAGGCCGCCAACATGGTCATGTTCGGCGCCATGGCCGCCAAGACCGGCTTGTTCAAGATCGACGAGGTCGTGTCGCACCTGGGGAGCTTCATCGGCAAGAAGAAGCTGATTCCACTCAACGAACAGGCGGTCAGGAGGGGGGCGGGGTACATCGCGGAGCGGGGGTGATAGCCTCCTGGCGCCTCCACGGAAGGGGGTGACTCGCGAAATGGGGCCGAGAATCCTGCTGATCGAGGAGCACTCCGTTCTCAGGAACGGCTATGAGCAGGCGCTCCGCGACCAGGGCTACGAGGTCCTGTCGGCCGCATCGACGCGCGGGCTCATCGACCTGGCCCGCCAGACCTGCCCGGATTGCGTCGTGCTCGATCCCGACTCCGAGAGCGGCCGAGGCATGGATGCCGCGCTGCGGTTGCTCGAGGAGGGGTTGCTGACCTCGCTGGTGTTCAATACGTCGCGACCGTACAGCATGGAATCCGACTTCACGACTTGGGTCGCCGATGCCTACGCGGTGCGCTCGCAGGGCGTCGACGATCTGCTGCGGGCCGTTCAGCAGGTGCTGCCCAGGGCGGTGGCCAACTCGTAGAGCCGGTATCCGGGGGCGGGATCAGGCACTGGCCAGGATCAGGGGGCCGGCATCAGGGGCCGGGATCAGGCGCTGGCGAGGATCTTCTCCCGCATGATCAGGTGGCTTTCGAGCTGCCCCAGATGCTCATCGACCGCCCGGAAGAAGGACCGCGTGGTGCGCGGGGCGGTGGTCACCGTCAGGCAGCAGCGCTCGAAGTAGGCCTCGGCGTGGTCCAGATCCTCGAGGATCAGCAGGTCGGCTTCCAGGATCCGCTCGATCTGCTGCACCGCCACCTGCTCGCTGGCGAAGAACCCCGTCGAGGCGTAGGGCGAGTAGCGCACCGCCTCGGCGATGGTCCGCAGGCGCTGCTTGCGGCGTTCGAGCTGATCGAGTGGCTCGAGCGCCCCGCCGGACTCATCTTCCGCCCAGCGCTCGTGGATCTGCTCGCAGGCTTGCTCGAGTCGGAGCAGCTTGTCGAATACGAGGGCGCGCAGCCGCGAGTCCTCCTCGCGCCGCCGTTCGGGCAGCCGGTAGCCCTCGTAGGTGGGCACCAGATAGGCCAGGTTCTCGAGGAATCGCAGGCCGCTGGGACGTCGCGCGGGAACCATCGCGTACCTCTTACCTCTTTGCCCCGGGAACTCGCCTTTGCGCCTCTGGCAGCATCCTCGCTCGCGTCAATCGCGAGCCGCGAACTGCGCCTTGAGCGCGCCCCAGGTCGTCGCCAGCACCGGCGTGAGCGCGCCGCAGTACTCGACCCTGGCCCAGGCCGCGTTCAGCCCGAAACCGCAGGCGGCATCGTAGTCGATGCGGAACGTGCCGTCGCCGTCGGGGCCCGCGGCCGCGCCCCAGCTATTCTTGGCGATCCAGCAGCTCTCCGGATCGTTGTAGCCGATCACGGCCACGGCGTGGGCTCCCACGCGGCTGCCCGACGTGTGTCGGTAGATGCTCCCCGGAGCGGCCGTGTACCAGAAACCGCCCCCGGCGCCGTCGATGAAGTCCTCATAGACGATGAAGCCCGCCCAGATCGCCCCATGGTCGTCGATGGCCGCCTTCATCTCGGTGACCGTGGGAACGCCGGCGTCCGGGCGCACGAAGTCCCAATCGATCACCTGCCAGCCGGACGGGCTGGGCGAGACGACCGGGCAGGTGCCGCTGCCGCCACCGCCGCTGGCGTAGGGGAAGCTCGCCTCGCTCGCGATGCCGTGCTGGCGGATGTACTCGAAGGCCACGGCGCTTCCGCCCTGGCAGCCATAGTTGCGGGTCGTTCCGAACTCGAGCTGCCAGATCTCGGTGTCGCAGGAGACGAGCTCTTGCTCCGACAGGTCGAAGGTCCGCGGATCGAGGGCCGAATTGCTGATCAGACAGGCGGTCTCGATGCAGGCGATGGCGGCGAAGGCCCAGCAGGCGCCGCAGGCTCCCTGGTGCCTGGCCGGGGTGATCACGCCCTCGGTGCGCAGGTCGCGCACCTGGGTGCCCGAGGCGAGCGGCAGCATCTCGTACGACGAAGGGCGTTCGTTGGTGTGCGGCACCGGAATGAAGCCCATCCCCGGCAGCTCGGCCCGTGCCGGAACGGTCAGAGCCGGCGCCGCCAGCAGGGTGGCCAGCATCAGAATCGCGGCGGCAGGGGTCGCCGAGCGTGCGCCCGGCCGGATCGTTGTGCGCGCGGTTGCCTGCATGGCTGGATGCGTCCTCCGTCAGACGAGCTGCGCCGGGGCGAGGGGCCGCGCCGGCGCGCTCGGACGGAGGCGGAGGTACAAGGCGTGTGCCTGAAGGCGGCTTGACCGTGGCCAAGTGCATTCCTAGCATGAACTAGGCTGGAGCGGCGCCCGCCGGGGAGCGCCGCGCGGTGCGCCCCCGGGCCTTGCGGGCCGTCGCAAATGCAAGGCCGAGTGGGCTATTTGCACTGCCGGAACGTTCCCGTGCCGGGGGGGGGCCTGGCCCGACGGGGGGGGCCGGCGGGGGCGTGGTCCGGCGGGGGCGTGGTCCGACGGGGGCGTGGCCCGGCGGGGGCGTGGTCCGACGGGGAACGCGGTCCGTCGAGGAGGGCGAGATTCGTGGCTGCTGACCGCCATTCGCATATCGCGCCGCTCGTGGTGCTGCTGGTCTCGCCGGAAGACCCCGAGCTCAGCCGGCTGCGGGCCCACCTCGAGCTGGCGGGGCACGAGGTGATCTGGGTGCGGGATCGGGAGGGAGCGGTCAACTTCCTCGACAGCCGGCCGGTCGACGCGCTCGTCTCGCCCCTGACCGCCCAGCACATCCATGGGCTGGCGCTGCTCGAGCTGGCCCGCGAGCGCAACCCCGAGGTCGGCGCCCTGCTCATCATTCGTCCCGGCGAGGAGGAGCGCGCCACGCGGGCGATGAGCCGCGGCGTGATCGACTTCCAGCGCAGTCCCATCAATCCGGAGAAGGCCGCGCACGTGCTCGCGCATCTGAGCGAGCGCCAGCGGCTGCTCGACGAGGTCTCCCGCCTCAGCCAGCGCCTCGACCGCAAGCTGGGGTTCCCGAATCTGGTCGGAACGTCGGGGGCGGTGTCGCGGCTGCGGTCGCAGCTACGCGAAGTGGCCCCGCTCGAGACGCGGGTGCTGATCGTGGGCGAGGAGGGCACGGGCAAGGATCTGGTGGCCGAGATCCTTCACCACCACAGCCCGCGTCGCAACGGCCCGCTCGTGCGCCTCGACTGCGCGGCGCTGCCCGCGCGCCAACTGGCGCGGGAGCTCTTCGGCCGCCCGGCCGATGCGGACGGAGCCCGGCGGGCCGGTCTGCTTGAGGTGGCATCCACGGGAACGCTCTTCCTGGATCACGTGGCCGCGCTGCCCGTGGCGCTCCAGGCGCGGGTGGCCGAGGCGCTGCGCACGGGTCAGGTGCGGCCCGGCCTCGAGGCGCTGCCCGTCGAAGTCCATCCGCGACTCGTGGGCGCGACCGAAGGAGACCCGGCGGCCCTGATCGGCAACGGGCTTCTGGACGAGGGCTTCGTCGATCTGATCGCCGAGGTGCGGATCGACCTGCCCCCCCTGCGCTACCGGCGGCGCGACATCTCGGCCCTGGCGCGGCACTTCCTGGCCGAGCAGGCCGAGGAGACCGGCCGGACCTTGACGCTCAGCCGCGCGGCGCTCGACCATCTGGCGTCCCACGACTGGCCGGGCAACGTGCGCGAGCTCAAGGACGCGATGCGGGAGCTGGCCGAGAGCGCCTCGGGCGACCGGCCGATCGAGGTCGACGACTTGCCGGCCGGCATACGGGAGCCGCAGTCGCGCGATGAAGTGATGGCCTTCCCACTGGGCACCAGCCTCGCCGCGGCGGAACGTCAGCTCATCCTCCAGACCTTGAAGCTGTGCGGCGAGAACCGCGAGAAGGCGGCCAGCGTCCTGGGCATCGGCGTCCGCACCCTGTACCGCAAGCTGCAGTCCTATCGCGGCGAATCGGGCGAGTAGGCGCGCTGGGTGCCGGCGCGCCCCGCGCGCCGCGAGGTCACCGCGGCAGGTCCGGTTCCCACCGCCGGAGCACGTCCGCCGCAACCCGGCTGTCCAGGGCGACCTGCCCTTTCTCCAGCATGATGAACCGCTCGCAGAACCGCGCGGCGAAGTCGAGATCGTGGGTGGCCACGAGCATCGCCGCATCGAGGCTGCCGAGCAGATCGCCCAGGCCCCGGCGGCCCGGCGGATCGAGCCCGGCCGACGGCTCATCGAGCAGCAAGAGGTCGGGACCGGTGACGAGCGCGCCGGCCAGCGCGACGCGCTGCTTCTGCCCGTGAGAGAGGTGGTGCACGGGCGCTTCCGCCAGGTCCGATACGCCGAGCGCGGCCAGGATGCGCCGGGCCCGGTCCGCGGCCTCGGCGGGCGGAATCCCTCGGCGCAGCAGGCCGAAGGCCACATCCTCCACGACCCTGGGGAAGAGGAGCTGGTTCTCGGGAACGTTGAACAAGAAGCCGATCCGGTCGCGGATCGTCGCCAGCGTGCGCCGCGCGATCGCGATCCCGCAGACGCGGATCTCGCCCTGGTGGGCAACCAGTCCGGCGGCGGCCAGCAGCACGGTCGTCTTGCCCGATCCGTTGAGGCCGACCAGCGCCGCCCGCTCGCCCGCCGCCAGCGAGAACGAGACGCTCCGGATCGCCGCCGCGGCGCCCGGCTCATAGCGCACGGTGACTTCCGTGAGGGCGAGTGCCGGCGTCGTCATCGGCCGCCTCCCCAGCGCAGCGCCGCGGCCAGAGCGAGCAGACCCGCCGCGAACAGCAGGGCGAGGCCATCGCGCGCGCGCAGCGGGACCCGCCCGAACGGGCGCAGCTCAGCCTCGCTGAACCCGCGCAGCTCCATCGCCGCGGCGACGTTCTCGGCCCGGAGCATGACCCTGGGCAGCCAGACCTGCGGCAGCGAGGACAGCACGCGCCAGGCGGTGCGCCGCCCGCCGGACGCGCCGCGCACGGCCATGGCCGCGGACACCTGGGCGGTCTCATCCACGAGCGTCGCGGTCTGATGCAGAATCTGCAGCAGGACCGCCGTGATCACGCGCGGCACGGGCAGGCGCAGCAAGCCCTCGCGCAGATCGCTGAGATTCAAGTTCGTGACGGCTCCGAGCGATACCAGCATCCCGCTCAGGCCGCGCGAGAAGAGGCTCCACGGGACCTCGAGGGAGCGCGCCCAGCCGTGGCCGCCGTGGGCCGGGTCGCTCCGGATGAGCGGGGCGAGGAGAAAGTAGGGCAGGAACAGCGCCAGCCCGAACAGGGCCCCGGCGCGCGCGACCTTGCGCGGGGGCCGGCAGGCGCCGAGCCACGCCAGGGTCCCAGCCGCGACGGTGATCGCCCCGAGCGCGCTGGTGACGGGCGACACCATGCACACAGCGAAGACGAGGATGCCCGCCAGGAGGCGGGTCTGCGGCGCCAGCGTGGAGACCGGGCCGCGGGCGCATCCCCAGAGGGTTTGCCAGGCCGCGCGCACGATCAGGCGCCGTCTGGCCGCGACCGTTCGGCCGTGACGGTCTTGACGGCGGTGACGAGATAGCGTTCCGGCGTCTCGATCGCCGTCTCGATCGTGAAACCCGATCCGGCCAGGAGGCGCGCCGTCTCCGCGGCCGGAGCCAGCAGATCGTGACACACGGCTTCGCCCGCCGTGGCATGGACGTGATTGACGCGCTCGCGCGAGATCAGGTGCCAGACGTGCAGGCGTCCGCCGAAACGCAGAACGCGGCCGAGCTCGCGGGCCACCGCCCGGGGATCATCGAAGTGCGGCCAGACCGAGTAGCAGATCGCCCGATCGAAAGACGCCTCGCTGAAGGGCAGGCCCCCCGCGTCCAGGACGTGCCAGGTCGCGCGAGGGTCGGACACCTTGCGGCGGGCGGCCGCGATCATGCGGGGGGCGAGATCGATGGCCACGACGCGACCGGAAGCCGACAGGTGGTCGAGCAGGGCTCGGGTGAGATTGCCGGTCCCGCAGCCGACATCCAGCACCGTCTCTTCGGCCCCCAGACCGAATTCGCGCAGCCCGGCGCGGAGCCTCTCCATCAAGATGGGGAGGTCCTCCCAGCCGTCCCACTGGTCGGCAATGCTGTCGAAGAACGTCGCCTTGGGATTGGCGTTCATGTGCAACTCCCCGTGTGGGCGGATGCGAGGCGGACGCGCGGCCGGCAGGCTCTCACGACCGGCGGGACGACCACGATCATCAGGACGATCCCGGGCCACCCGCCCAGCAAGGACAGCCCGGCCATGAAGCGCGCCGGCAGATCGATGAGCAAGGAGAAGCCGTAGACCAGCCCGACATAGAGAAACCGCCCGAAGACCAGGACCGGCACCAGGACGAGCCATTCATTCGCCCGCGGCCACCGCCCCGCGGCGGCGGCGATCAGGGCCGCCATGACGGCGAGCTCGATCGCCATGAAGACGGCCACGGGCGGGTAGAAGGGCGGCATGCCGGTCGCGGCGCCCGAGAGCAGAGGGGTCAGCAAGGCCGTGACGGCGGCGGGCCAGGGTCGGACGAAGAACGCCAGCGTCACGAGCGGCAGATACATCGGCATGAAGACATGCCCCAGATGCACCAGGTGGAAGAACACCGGCAGGAGCAAGGCGGCCGCTCCGAAGAGGCCGCAGTAGGCAAGCTCCCTTGGCGACAGCCGTGTGTCCATGCGCGTCGCTCCCCGGTGATGACCTGATCCTACGAATTGCAGAAATGTAACACCATGTTCAGGGTTGTGGCACAAGGATTTGCGCCGGCCCCGAGAGCAGCGCCTTGCCGCCGGCGTCCAGGAGTGCGCGACGAGGCCGCGGGCTGGACGGGGCCGAGCGCTGCACGGGGCCGAGCGCTGCACGGGGCCGAGCGCTGCACGGGGCCGAGCGCTGGACGGGCTAGCCGGCCGGGTGGCTGACCGAGGCTGCCAATATGGCAGTCCGATTAGTGTCTCTGACGACGCCATGTGGTCAGGAGGTAGGAATGCCCTTCGATAGCTCTCGATCTGTTTCAGTTTGGAACCAACCTTCGTCTCCAAATGGAGCGAACTCGCGGCCAGAATGGCAGGAGGTCTCTTTTTGAACGAAGCCATTCTCCGACTCGATTCCGTAACTCATTATGTGAATATGCATTGAATATCAGATGTCACAATGGCACTCTTTGGCACGCTTCTCGCACATGAAGCTGGTAATCTTAGGCAGGTGCCCGCTCCGCGGTGCGGGTGGCGAATTGGCTGGCACAGGGTACCGCGCTCAGGCGTGCCAGTGGGTAGCGAACACGGGTTTCGTTGGAGGAGAGGGCCATGAAGGTCAAGATTCGTCCCCTCGGTGACCGCGTGCTGGTTCAGCGCATGGAAGAGACCGCCGAGCAGCGCACTGCCGGCGGCATCATCATTCCCGACACGGCCAAGGAGAAGCCGATGGAAGCCAAGGTCATCGCGGTCGGGCCGGGACGCCGGACGGATGACGGCAAGATCCACAAGGTCGAGCTGACGATCGGCGATCGGGTGCTGATCAGCAAGTACGCCGGCACGGAAGTCAAGCTCATGGGCGATGAGTACCTCATCATGCGCGAGGATGACGTTCTCGGGGTCATCGAGGCCTAGGGTAAGGAACGGGAGGTTGAAGCAATGGCTGCCAAGCAGATCGTTTTCCAGGAAGAAGCCCGGCGCTCGATCCTCGTGGGCGTCGAGATGCTGAGTAAGGCCGTCAAGGTCACACTGGGGCCGCGCGGCCGCAACGTGGTGCTCGAGAAGAAGTGGGGCTCGCCCACGATCACCAAGGACGGCGTGACGGTGGCCAAGGAAGTCACGCTGAAGGATCCCTGGGAGAACATGGGCGCCCAGATGGTCCGCGAGGTCGCGTCCAAGACCTCCGACGTCGCCGGTGACGGCACCACGACGGCGACGCTCCTGGCCGAGTGCGTCTTCCGCGAGGGGCTCCGCAACGTGACCGCCGGAGCCAATCCGATGCACATCAAGCGCGGCATCGACAAGGCGGTCGAGACGGTCGTGGCCGAGCTCGAGAAGATGTCGAAGAAGGTCAACGATACCGCGCAGATCGAGCAGGTCGCCACGATTTCTGCCAACGGCGATCACACCATCGGCAAGATCATCGCCGAGGCGATGGACAAGGTCGGCAAGGAAGGCACGATCACGGTCGAGGAGGCCAAGTCGACCGACACGACCCTGGACGTCGTCGAGGGCATGCAGTTCGACAACGGCTACCTCTCGCCCTACTTCATCACCGACAAGGACAGCATGGAGGTCGTTCTGGAGGACACCTACATCCTGCTCCATGACAAGAAGATCTCCAGCCTGAAGGACCTGCTGCCGGTGCTCGAGCAGACCAGTCAGGCTGGCCGCCCGATCCTGATCATCTCCGAGGACGTCGAGGGCGAAGCCCTGGCCACGCTGGTGGTCAACCGCCTGCGCGGCACGCTGCACTGCTGCGCCGTGAAGGCCCCGGGCTTCGGCGACCGGCGCAAGGCGATGCTCGAGGACATCGCCATCCTGACCGGCGGCATGGTCATCTCCGAGGAGATGGGCCGCAAGCTCGAGAACGCGACCCTGAACGATCTGGGCAAGGCCAAGACGGTCAAGATCGACAAGGACAACACGACGATCATCCAGGGCTCCGGCAAGAAGGTCGACATCAAGGCCCGCATCGATCAGCTCACCCGCCAGATCGAGGAGACGACCTCCGACTACGACCGCGAGAAGCTGCAGGAGCGCCGCGCCAAGCTGTCGGGCGGCGTGGCGGTCATCAACGTCGGCGCCGCGACCGAGACCGAGATGAAGGAGAAGAAGGCCCGCGTCGAGGACGCCCTGCACGCGACCCGCGCCGCGGTCGAGGAGGGGATCGTCCCGGGCGGCGGCGTCGCCTACATCCGGGCGGCGGTCGCCCTCGACTCCCTGAAGATGGGCCACGGCGACCAGCAGGCCGGGGTGGACATCGTGAAGCGGTCGCTGTACGAGCCGGCCAAGCAGATCGCGATCAACGCCGGCCAGGACGGCGGCGTCATCGTCGACAAGATCAAGTCCGGCAAGGGCAACTTCGGGTACAACGCCGGGACGGAGGAG
>CAZRWW010000057.1:0-35596 GCA_964603725.1 uncultured bacterium | reverse complement strand
GGACGGGAACGCTTGGGCCGGGCAGCAGCACCCTTGAGGCGTTTGGGTCGAGCGGGACCTATGCGGACAGTGTGGGAAACGCTCCCGGCGCTAGTTTCCCCGCTCCGCTAGGTTGGGAGACGTGGACCAGGCTCAGGATCGACACGGTCCGGCCGAAGCTCAGCTCATGGGGGGATGTGACGCCGACGACGCTGGCGATCGGCACGCCGGTGAGTATTGACGTCAACTTCAGCGAGCCGGTCACGACCAACAATCTCACCCTCAAGGTGAAGAGCGGCACGGGCCATGACACGACGTTTGTTGGTCTCAACCAAGTGCTCCAAGTGAGACAGACTTGGAGTATGGTCTTGGGAACGGGAACGCTTGGGCCGGGGAGCAGCACCCTTGAAGCGTATGGGTCGACCGGGACCTATGTGGACAGCGTGCAAAACGTGCCAGCCGCTAGCTTCCCTGCTCCGCTGGAATGGGAAACGTGGACCAATCTTACGATAGACACCGCATACCCTAGACTTGCTTCTGCCAAAGGCACGGATTCCTCGAACACATGGTATGGCCCCTACCGGGGTGGAACGATTGATATCACCTTTGATGAAGACGTCAAGGTCACCGACGTGGTGAAGATCAAACTGGACACGAATACCTACACGGCCGACTACTCATCGAGCACCTTGAAGCGGACCCACCGTCTCGACCACCCAAAGCAGGATCCAAGCCACGAAGGGGAGGTTAAGACGAGTTCGTGCAATCACCCGGACTACGTCGTAGACAAGGTGGGTAATCCGACTCAGAACTCTATCTGGCAGAATGTCCTGATCCAAGACTTCAAGATGGACGAAACGCATCCTAGCGTCTCGGGCCTCAGCAAGAGACATGGTTCAGGTGCGTGGGGCGATCTTGACGATGCCACTCTCGCGGCGGGACCCGCAGCTAACGAGAGAGAGTACGAAATCCGAATCGAAGCAACAGACGAGGGGGGGGCTGGACTCGACTGGCAATCGGCTGATGTTGATTGGAAAAGACCCACAGGTGGCTGGGAAGATTGGTGGAGCGACAGTCAGAATCGCTCGCAGAACGTCTGGAACCTGGATTCGCACGAAACCACGAAGTACCAAGCAACTGCGACGGTTAAAGACTATGCTCAGAACCCACCTCAAGCCACCCCGGACATAGAGTTCTATGTCGATAATCCCCGGGTGCTGGTTTACAGCCTGGACATCGAGGATCCTTACGGACAGATCACGAATGTCATCCCGGCGGGGTATCCTGTTGACTGCAGGGTGGGAATGCAGAACTCAGGGAGCCGCGACATCCCGAGTCTCACCGGCGCGACTATCTGGCACTGGGAGGGACTCGACAGCACGAGCATCGGCGAGGACCACTCCTTTCCCACCCTGTCCGCCAACGGGGTAGCTCAGGTTCGGGGAACAACACTCCTGGTCCCGCCGACCACCACGCCATCGCCTGTGACCGTCAGAGTGTGGCACGACCATCCACAATACGGCCACTACCGCGAGACCAAGCCAGGAGACTTCGAGTACAGCGTCGCCTCATCGAACGTCGAATTCCAGTTGAGCTTCGGGGACACTGCTGTAGCCGGATCGGCGCCGCAGATCTCATGGAAGCTCAAGCAGAAGCCCAATGGGGGCGTGGCGGGCCACGCCAAGGTGAGGGCTACCTCGTCGTTCCCGTTCGGGGCGGGGCCCCCAGAGTGGCCGGACCATGGCATGGTTCCAGAGGCGCTTCTGCCAGGCCAGAGCACGGGCAGCATCCCTGGACCAACGCAGTATAGAGAGAGCTTGACGACGGACGATGGAACCCTACGCGTTCTCCGAAGGGAGATGTTTGAGGTCGCGACCGACCAGAGCGGCGGAACCTTTCGGGGTCACGACGGCGGACGCGTGGATGTGAGACTCTTGACGGGGTCCCAAGATGGGGGCCTCGACACAATCAGGATCGTGAACAGCGTGTTGTCCACGGTGCTAACCTATGCAGATTCCACTGGCTCCGATATCGGGGAGTCTATCACCTTGCCTACCCGCATTGGTGATGAGGTGGACACCCTTTACTTCTGCTTGAAGAATGCCAAACCATGGTTCGTACCTAGCGCTGATATCGAAGTGATAGTCCCAAACGATCCTCGGTTCACCGGCCCCGCCGCCCAGGCTGGCTGGGAGCCCGTGCAGGGCAGCGCCCCCCCGAGATTCCGCTATGGCGGCATCGATAGCTTGCTAGGTCGCTCGCGGGCCATTCCCCTGCCATTCAAGGCAGCCACTTCTGAACAGTTGGTGGACAACGTTACCTTCGAATGGAAGACAGACCGATGCTCCACATCCCTGACGAGAAACCTTGAGATCCAATACGCCACCTGCCCGACGACCACAAGATGGCTCTGCCGGGTAGAGCCCACAGGAGATAGCATTGAGGCGGACAGCTACATGAAGTACGCCCTCAAGCTAGGAGGTGAAGTCGGTGAGACGCGCTTTCGCTTCAAGATATCGGACGCACTCAACTTGAGCGCCGTGCCGGGTGAGCCGGACAGCTGCGCATACTACTACAACAGCATCTGGAATCCTTTCGCCAGGGATGGAGATTACTTAGTTTCACAATGGCTGCAGGTCCCAGGCGGTACACCTGCCGAGTACCTGCTTAGATTCTGGGTAGTAGCTCGGGCTTCCAATGGTTCAGATGCGGGGATTAGCTACACCGCCCCTGAAGTTGAATGCGCGCCAGGCTTCTGGTTGCGAACAGAAAGGGCGCCGGGCTGCGTCGTTGACCAGGCCAAAGCCAAGGTGAAGAACGTCATGCTCAGACTCTCGGCGTCCTTGAAGGAAGGCTTACACCAAGTCCAAGCTGGCACAGACTTCGCAATCGTATTGACGCTCGAGAACAAGGGCGACAAAGACCTCGCAGAATCGGACCTCAATAGCTTCACGCTTGCAAGTGATCCGAGTCCATTCATCCCAGGGCTTACCTCCAAGTCCCTACCAGTATTCGATCTAACGGAAGGGCTCACGGCTCGCGGCTCAATAGATAGTGACTGGCTCGTCCACGCTGCTGACACAATTGCGGCGAAGAGCGGTACGACGGCTCGGAAGCTGTTCGTCGGACCATCGACATTCCCAAACTGGGAACTGTGCTATTATCCGTTCTACTTTCCGTGTCGCGACCTGGACCGCTCTCACTTCCTCGAGACCAACTACATTGTTGACATCACTTCTCCGCTGCTAGAGGCCAAGACCACTACTAATGCAGTCCGGACCCCAACTGGATGGGAGATCCCGTCACAGAGCGACCTTGTCTTTACGCATACAGTCGAGAACACCGGAAACCAGCCGGGAACTGTCGATTTGAAGTATCCGCGTAGTGCCCTTCCAGCGGGCTTGCAGACCGCAACGGGCCAGTGGCCGCGGGATGCACTCGGAGTGGTCGTTGCGCCCGACAGCATGGAGGAGGTCAGCGACATCTTCTTCGTAAGTGCCCAGAGAGACACATACGTCTACTTTCTCGACAAGGTGCAGCTGGAGAGCCGATATCGGAACTCCACGGTTGAGTTCGGGTACCCAGACAGCATCAAGGTCATTGATCCTGTGATTAGCCTGAGTTGGACTGACAGCCCCACGACACATCCCGCGAAGGAACCCATAGAATGGAACTGCAGGATACGAAACAACTCCAGAGAGACGCAGGCTCTTCAGCTGTTCTTCCAGAAGCCGACGATCAGCTGGGCCGAGTGGGCTGCGACACCGCCAGACGATGCTGTTTCGCTCAAGGCCATTACCGTCATCATAGGCGGGGAGCCGCCGCGCACATGCAGGGCATTCTCACAGGATCCTGAGGATGCCCTAGTCTTCGACGACGTCCTCCCGACGCTGGGGCCGGGTCAGGAGGGTACTCTGACCGTGCAAATGGCCACGGACTATCGAGTCCCTAGTAACACATCCGTGGCGCGGGGGACCCTCAGTGTATCCTGGGGCGTTTCGGGGGTCCGTGCAACCGCAAGGGCCGTAGGTGCAAGCGTGATAATGGGTTGTAGGGTGAAGCCCGCCGGCGTGATCGCCTCCCCATCCCTCGTCAATGCTGGCGAGATACTTAGCTACGAATTCAGCGCGGTTAACGACGCGCAGGCGATCGGCACGCCACGCGAAAGGACGCTCGCACTCCATGTTCGCCGCCCGGCGGGGCTTGAGTGGTCGAACGGCGACGCACGAGCCGAGAGTCTGTTCGTCTTCTCCAGCCAACCGCTCCCGCCCGGCGAATTCAGAAAGGCGATCGTCAGCTTCCGCGTGCCCCGCAACTACCAGGATAGCACATTGGTTCCCCGCGGAGAGCTGGAGCCAGTCTTGGCCTGGTTAGACCACACTACAGACCTTCCACCCCTCGAGGATTCCTTGTTTGCAGAAGGCGCAATTCCCGAAGTCCGACCGCGAAACATCCGCTTCTCCCTGCAAGAGGTGGCCCTCACTCCTGCAGGGGGCGCCCGCGCAGATGAGTCGCTGCTCCTTCTGCTGCGTTTGAAAAACGAGTCAGGAGTCAAGGCAGATAGTATCTACTGCCAGCTCGAGGCACTTAGAAACAACCACCCACTTGCGATCCTCACCACCCGACGCGCCACTCTTCACGCGGGCTACACCGACAGCCTTAGTGTCACCGTACCGTTGGGAGTCGCGGCCTTTGCCCATGGCGATAATGTGACGTTCTCCAACTGCCAAGTGTACTCTCCATTGCAGGGACAGGGGGAAGTTCCACCCGTTAGCAATACAGGGCTCTTGTACAATACATCGACCGCGATCAGCAATGTGGCAATCAAACTAATGACCAGAAGGGCGACACCAGATCTTAGTGGCAGTCTTCCGGATTCACTGCAATCTGATAGAGTCATGTCCGGAACCACCGTTCCATTCGTCTTCTACTTCACAAACCAAGGTGGCATTGCGCAAAACGGAACTCTCCACCTTGCGTTTGATATTCCAGAAGGGTGCGCCTTGGTCAGGGAGGAGTCCTGGCCACCGGAAGCGTGGCAGCCGACTGGCACCTCAGTGCGCTTCGCTCCGCCTGGGGGCATTGGGCCAGCGCAGTGGAGTGACCAATCGCAGGTACTAAGGTTGGGTACGCGACTCCCAGCTGCAGTCGTGAGAACTGGTGGGGCGGCCAATGCGCTGACATTTCAGAATCTACTGTTGACCAGCACGATTCTTACACTAGGACAGGAGTATGCAAGTCGTGACGACCTCCTCGCGGGCGCGGGACCCTATCCCGATCCGGTGCCAATAGTCCACTGCAGTCCCGAGAGCCTCAGGTTTGTTTTGCGGGCTTCATCGGATGTGATTACTCCGTGGCGGGGCGAGCGAATTGCACTTCGTCTAGATATTGGCTTTGTCGCGATTCTCGAAGGGATAGAGGGTTCCTTGGACATTATACTAGGACTGGTGGACAAGGAGCACTACCGGGTCGTGGGAGTGTCCGCGTCACCCGAGGCAACGGCATACGGCAGCGTGGTAAGTGTCTGGGATGAGACGGAGGTCAGGCTGCGCAGCGAGATGTTGCGGAGGAAGGCGACCGCAGAGCAGTGGTACATCGATCTGCAGGGCAACTTCGGAGGCAGGCAGGACCCTCCGCCTCAGACGTTGGAGGAGATACTGGATTTCGACGCTATCTGGAGAAAGGATCAATCCGCGCCGGAGCCCTGTGGCATGAGGGACAACCTGACGAGTGGGGACGGGGATCTGCCGGGACTGACGGGCGCCGTGACGATAGACCTGCAGTCGGCTGGGGGCGAGTACGTGAGCCTTTACGCGAGCCCCAACCCGGCGAGTTCGGAAATGAGGATTTGCTATGATTTGGCGATGGGCGTGCAGTCGCTCAGGCTCTACATCAGTGACTTGGGCGGGAATGTGATACTCACGGCGCGCGGAGGAGTGGATCTTCCGATGAACCCGGGGCAGAACTGCTTCGTGTGGCCCGTGAGCGCTTTGGGCGTGCCGAACGGGACGTATCTGGCGCGATTGGAGATCAACGGCGTCGGGAGTGACGGCAGATCTCTGCGGGCAACCCGGCGTGCCAAAGTAGCAGTGTTGAAATAGGCACCAAGGTTGAGCGAGCGGCCTGTGCATGGCGCTGATCGCTTAGGCAGAGGTTCGTGCTACGCGGACTCCGGCGAGAAGCTCCGTCGCGCGACGCACGATGTCAGTCCACATTCGCCAGGATGATCTTCCGTAGCGCCGGCTCGTTGTTCCTGAAGAACCTCGCTGGCGTATCGAAGCTGTACAGCGCATCACATCTTTCGAGCCGTTGCTTGACAAACTCCATCTGCGAGTCGGGGGTCCCGCCGGGACGGTCGGCGATGAGCTCCCGATAGCGGCGGATGGCCATGCCGTAGTTGCCCCGGGCCTCGTAGCCGACGGCCTCGACATAGTTCCAGAAGAAGTCTTCGTTGTTGGGTATCGGAATCCACTCTTCACGAAGCTTCGTTGGCTTGGCAAAGGAATCCGGGAGCGCGTCGTAGAAGTCCTTCAGGATCTCAAAGGCGGCGCTGCGGGTCAAGTCACCCATCTTGAAGAAGTGCTTGAGAGGGGAAGCTGACGACCTGGAAACAGCACCAGGCACGAGTGGATTCTGCACCGCAGCGTAGGCGCGGAAGTCGGAGCCAGCGAGGAGATCAGCCATGCTCAGGCGCGTGCTGTCATTGTCGGTGCTGATGTAGCCGGCGACGAAGTGCTTGCCGCTGGCGCGCAGCTTTGTCATGTAGTTGGCCAAGTTGAAATTCCGACCGGGCTGTGCCTGAGGCTGGTCGAACGTGCTATTGACACCGCAGACACGGCCATCGGCAAAGCGCAGGGCCAGGTCTTCGTCAATTGTGAGGGGGCGGCGATCTGCAGGAAGCGGAAAGGTGGCGACAATTCGGCGCATGGTTTCGAGAACGAGCCACGTAACAGCTGCGGAGGTGCCATCTTCGTCGATGTCCCGGTCGGTAACCTGGGTGCGCAGGAGGCGAGCATCGAAGGGGGCCAGGATGATCCCGGGACGGGTAGAGACGCCTAAAACGCGGTCCTTGTGCCAGCCGAATTCGCAATAGACACGGCACTGGCGAATGAGAGCGAGGATGTCCGCTGTGTACTCCGTCTTCTTGGCCTCTGCGGCCCGGGCCGGAGCGTCGCGCAGAAGTTCATACGCGCTGGCGGTCTGGGCGGCCAGGATGTGGCAATAGGCGCCAAGCAAGACCGTGAGGAGAGCGCAGTCGGCGCTGCCTGCCTGAAACAGCTTCTCGGAAGCAGGCCCTGCGTAGGGAGCGTCATAGGACGGCTGCGAGGAGCACTTGGCGGCCAGGAACAGCCAAGCGGGCCACAGCCAGGGGTCCTTCTTGGGATTCGGAGCCGCGGCGGGTTCTTTGGCCTGAATGACGGGGCGGAGCTGCTCATACAGCTCCTCACACATGGCCGTGCCGCGCCCCTTGAGGTACTCACCGACTGGCTCCCGGGGGAGAGCAGCATGGCCAGGGGTCGAGCAGAGACCCAGCGCGGCTAGCGTCAATCCGAGCCACAGCCAGCACGGGGGCCCGGGCCGGCGCAACTGAGCACTGTGAGTGGCTATCTGGCTACTGACGCGCCTCGATGGGGAGGATAAAGGCCCGCGCATAGTACTTTGCCTCCTCGTCTTGATCCAACATGCCGGATGCAATGAGTGCCAGGTAGCGGCCATCGCCGGAGCAGGAGACGGCCAGATTCACGAGTTGCTCGTCCATGGGCAGGCTCCCGCCGAGTTGCCAGGACGAGATCGCGACCTTGCCCTCGGCGAAGTGAGCACCGGCCGGCACGTGAGCCACGTACAGAGGATTGGATCCGGGCTGGAATTGGAGGAAGAACAGGTGTTCCCCATCCGGATGCCAAGCAGGGGGCGTGGGATCGAGCTCCGCATTCTCAACTGCCACGCCCTCGAAAACCTTGAGGGCATGGCCGACCAGAATGCGCCCGGCCTGGCTGACGGGCACGACCCAGAGATCGTGGCGCACATCAGCCGGATCGTCGGGCTTTGGCTGAGCACGATAGTAGGCTAGGAGCCCGTAGGTTCCCCTCCCGGCGATGTGGAACGTCCGCGGAGCCCAGGCAAAACCCCGCACAAGGCCCAAGGTCTTCCGTGATTCTGTTCCACCGTCCACGAAGCACCTTGCTGCGGACATCTGGTGATTCGCAGTGCGGCTCACCACCATAGCATTGAGCACACCTGTCTGCATGCCTGGCCGGGCTTCGAGGTAGGCAACGACATCGGCATCACGGAATGGGCAGCGTGCCGGACGCGACTCGGCGAGATCCGGCGTCTTGGTCAGCTTCCTGGGAGTCGGATCATCAAGCGTGAATCCTGCCAGATCGCCCCCCGTCTGTCCCCAGCGGCCCATCTCGCATACGATCAGGGGCGACCCCGGGGCGCAACTGGGAAAACACAAGTCTTCCTCCGAAGCGCTGGCCAATCGCACGCGGTCCAGCCAGATCGACTGCCCGGCAGAGCTGTAGCCAGTCTGATCTCGATTGGAATTGGCCGCGTAGAGCAAGGCCTCGACGCGGGAATCGGCGAACCAAGTCCCTACGTACAATACCGCCCGCGCCACCGCCGCACTATTGAAGGGCATCGGGGGGAGTTTCAGTGAAGCATGGACCTTCCCCCCGCCCATCTGCGCGGGGACGTCATTGGCGATAACGATGCCTTTGATGCCCCTCTTCTTGTAGGCCTGTAACGCGAGATGGCACCCGGCAGCCTCCCCGGGCGTCCACCGCGGCTGGCGGAGATGGAAGTCCCCGGGCAGACCCGGGTCGAACTCTGCCATCCCTGCCAGATCGATCTTGAACGGCGGCTCGCCCTGGCCCCGTGCATTCGGACAGCAAAACAGCAGGCCCACGAGGAAGAGGGAGCCTGCCACCCGTTGTGAGAACGTACAGATTGCTCCTGACATCGCGCTCTCCGTCCAGGTCAATTGACCAGGAAGAACGGGGTGAGAATCAGAGCACCCGCCGCCGCCAACAGCTTCCACGGCAGACCGGAGCGCTCGGGATCGATCTTGACCGGTTGGACGGCATCGGCTGTGACCTGAATGTCCATTTCGAGAATGGGCTTGCCGTAGTTCAGTCCCGACTCACGCGTCAGCACGACCTTGAGACGGTGCTTTCCCGCCGGAAGAGCAATTGGTTCAGTGACGAACTCCCGCGATTCAAACGCCCTACGAATGATCTCAGCGGCCCGCACATTGACAAAGCTGTACGGGCACGTCGAAGGTGTCCCGGGAAGGGGCGTGATTTGTACATCGGCAACCGCCAGCGTCGGATCTTCCCTGACGCGATCGTCGGTCTCGATCTGAATGGTTCCGTAGTCACTGTTCAATTTGTTGTACTGCTCCAGCCATTCATCCTGCAAGTCTGGTGAGACAGAGTTGTAGATGCGCTTGGCGTCTGCAACCAACGCGAGGCGCGTATAGACCTCCCAGAACATCGCAGCAAAGTCCTTCTCGGCGCGATACTGGGGAGGCAGATGCTCGAGGTCCCGCAAAGCTTCTTTCAGGCGGGCTTCCACGCAAGCGCAATCCTGCCTCTTGTGGCATTCGATTGCCGCCATCATGCCTTGGTGAGCCCTGCGCTGGATTGTCTGCAGGTCCTTGATTGACAGGCGCTGGGTCTGGGCCGGGGCCTGACTCGCACACCCGAGAGCAACCACGAAGGCAGCAAGCACGACGATGCACGGCTTCATCAGGGAGACCTCCTTCCATCTGAAGACGTCGGGGTAGCCACGGGGGATCCACTCTGGGGCGTCGCGGGCGCTGTCGCGGAATCGGGCTCGAGCGACTCAGCCCGGAGCAGATACTCCGTATAGGGATGGTGGGCGCGAGCGCGGAGATCGAGCTCCGAGGCCCGACAGCGATCCACGATCCGGCCTTCCTTCATCACGATGACGGTGTCGCACAGGTAGCGGGCGAGATCGAGGTCGTGATTGATGATCACCAAGGTGAGACCAGCCGCGCGTAGCCTTCCCAGCCGGGCGAGGATACGGGCTTGGAGAACCCGGTCCAGCCCGGATGCGATTTCGTCGGCCAGGACGAGCTCCGGCTGGCCGGCGAGGACGCGGGCCAGTCCGAGGCGGCGCTTCTCACCACCGCTCAAGGAGTCGGGGTACTGATTGGCGCGCTCTGCGGCGAGTTGGGCGAAATCCAGGAACTCACTGGTGTCGCAGTATTTACAGCGTTCGCGCCAGAGCTGCATGCTGTCCCGGCAGAGCCCCCTGACGTCTACCCGGGGGTGCAGCATGGTGTCGGGATTCTGATGCAGCATTTGAACGTACTGACGGTAGGAGGGCTCACTCGGCAGCACAGCTCCGTCCACCGCCGCTGACTGGAAGACCACCTGGCCGGAATCCGGCGGAAGCAGCCCGGCCAGCATCCGGGCCAACGTCGACTTGCCGGAGCCGCTCTCTCCCACAATGGCTACTGCCTCGCCACGACGGATGGTGATGCTCGCGTCCTTGACTGCCTCGACCACCCGATCGCCGCCATGGTTTCCCCCGCCCGGAATCAGGAAGCTCTTGCACACCCGATCTGCGCGAAGAACGATATCGGGCTCAGCGTTTTCCATGGATGCCGACGCTCTCTCGACTGCCGCCAAGTTCGCCTCAACTTGATCCATGGAACCCTGAAGGGCAATAACGGCCAGAGGAGAGAAGAGTGTCTGGCTATACTGGTCTCTCAACCCCGTCGCATCTCCGTCACAGACACTCTCGACCAGACGACCGCTACGCATGATGTGAAGATCCTGCGCGAACTTAGCTACCAAGTCGACATCGTGGGATATAATCAAGAGAGTACGCCGACGTTCTTCCACTTCATGACGTAGCATCAGATAGACGTCCCGACGGAGTCCGGGGTCGAGACCGGTAGTGGGCTCGTCCGTGACAAGGACTCCGGCAGGGGACGTTAGAGCGAGGCAAAGACCTACGCGAGCGCGCTGCCCCCCGCTCAATTCACAGGGAAAGCTGCGGGCGATGCGGGCCCTCTCCTTGGCGGATTGGAAGAATGGAGCCAGGTTGGCCTGCACAAAGGCCTCTGGTCCGCCTGCCTCGGTGACGGGACTGCCGGGCAGCAGCGGCGCCTTGCGCAGGAGCTGACGTGCGACGGGCTCATAGGGGTTGAGATGCGAATCGACCCCCTGGAACATGACAGTCATGTGCCGGCTGAGAACGCGGTAGTCTGCCAAGAAGCGCACGGTCTGTTCCGTCGGCAACGAGCCGACCAGTTGAATCACATGACCCGGGGTGGGCTGCAGGAAGGCAGTGCCGCCCGTGAGGCCTGGGAAGCAGCGGGTGAAGCCCAGGATAGCGTGCAGGAATTGGCTCTTGCCGCTGCCGCTCTCACCGACCAGAGCGGTGGTCGTGTGGCGGCGGACGTGGAGGCACACCCCATCCACGATCTTCCGGAGAATCTGCCCCGAAGGGGCAAAGCTCACTTCGATGTTCATGGTCCCGAGCGCTACCTCAGGACTTGGCGGCGGCACTGCGTTCATTATGTAACAGCCCTTCCGATTTCCAAGCCTTCTCAGACAAGTCTACGGCCTGTTCCCGCGGGGCGCACCACGCCATTTAGGGTCAGAATGTAAGCGGCCAGGCCGGCCACCAGGGCGACTTCCAACGCACCAGGCGAGAGGCTTTGAACGCTCAGCCGCCGGAGGAGACTGCCGATGGTGCCCGCATCTGCTGTTGGCAATGCGAAGGAAATGGCCGTCTCCAGAGCCACAAGTTCCGTTACTCGGGCCACGTACTGGATGCGCAGCAGGGGGCCGCATTCCCGGACCAGCAGATCCCGCAATACGATGGTGCGACGGGGGAACCCCAGCGAGATCAAGCCCTCCACATAGCCTTCACGGACTACGGAACGGACGTGATTCCGCAATGCCGTTGCGACCGCCGGGATCTGGAAGAGGGCGAACCCCACGGTCACGTGCAGGATGTTCAGCCGGACGCCCACTTGGCTCATCAATCCCGTGACCAGAGCGAAGAGAACGATACGGGGAATGCCCTCGACCAGGACCGCTGTGGCCGCCAGGATGCGATCAGGCCATCCCTCGATGAAAGCAGCCCAGGTCCCCCACAAGCCGCCCAGGAGCACTGCTGCCAGGCAGGCCAGCAGGGGGCCGGTAAACGTGCGACTGAGCGCCTGAACGTACAGCTCAAGTCGATCATCGTGATGGCCAAGCACACCCATGGGATGCGTTGCAGGAACCCAACCATGATAGAGCTCCTGATTGGCGATGCTTTCTTCCGCGTTCGGGGGCAGCGAACTACGCTGCGTGAACCAACCCAGGACAAGCACGGTCAGGAGCAGCACGACCCACTGCCAGAGAAGCACTTGCCGCAGCGCCTTCAATGAACGCTCCGTATTGCGGCGCATCCAGAAGGCCAATGGTGGTAGAGCATGCGCGCTCACTGCGCCACCACCGTGCGTGGTCTCGGGTCAAGGATTCTCACGACACTCCTCCTGGCGACGATCACCAACATCGCGACGGCCAGCATGAGTAGGAGGACGGCATAGAGCTCGTCGGACTTCGCGATCACGGTTCCCAGGGTTCCGCTCCTATCGGTGGTGCTGAAGAGGTTGACCACGCACTGCCGACCGATACCGGGGTACCTGAGGAGTAACTCCAACAGGAACGCGCCGCTCAGGACTTGCAGAAGACGGCCGCCCAGCCAGTCCACTCCGGTCATGGTGAGATCGCGAGCCATCAGCGGCAGCAACCCCCTGCCCTCCAAACGCCCCGCTTTGACGTAGTCCCGCTGGGCGAGGTCGCAGTAACGATGGGCGATGAGGTCGCTCAGATCGGGCACGACCCCATCCGAGTTGGCAAGGATCAAGGAGAGGAGCAGCGCCATCACGACAACGTCATTGCCGGTCTTGACCCCCAGTGCGCCCAAGAGGAAGACCAGCAGGAAGTAGACGACCAACCCTGGAAGGCGCTGCAGGCGTTGAAGAACCTCGTCTGGGCCTCGTATCGCCCACAACCACGCCCCCGCCAAACGACGATGGACGGTGCCAACGGCGATCGTGGCACGCACGATGGAGAACGCGATGATCAACACCAAGGCTGCTGCGACGGCAGCCAGCGAGCGGCCGAGGGCTCGCAGCGCCAATGCCATGGGCCGCTGGTAGGGAACTTGGATGTCCTCCGTGCGCGCCTCGCCACTTGAGGTGCGCCAGGCCGCCAGCATCGGGTGACTGGCCGACGGGCGCTGCGGCATGGTGGTGCGCAGGACGTAGCCAAACGTGGCGGGTGCCTGCCGCATGGAGGTCCACGGGTCGGGTATGACGTTGCGGTAGGCGAGAAGGTGCATGCAGGCCACGCCGACGAACAAGATCGCACCGACTGGAACGACTGCTTTGCACTGCTCAGTGAGGATTCTATGCATGTCTGGCAACCCCTTGCCCGCGCTGGTCGTCTCGACCTCTCTGAACGCTCTGCTATTAGCGGCAGCCCCATACACCCGGGGCCTCAAAGAGCGTTGTTCCGCAGACTGTGAATATCACGTCATCGGATCGGTAGATCCCATAGCTCTTGAGCGACCACAGGTAGATGTGGTCGCAGGCGCGATAGATCTCCTCGTGCAGCATCTGCCCCAGGTCCGCCATCCGAATCGGATCGTCGAGCACGTCTTGATACTGGCGAAACAGCTCTTTTACTCGTGGTGAAGAGCACATGAGGTGCTTGTTCTCGGGGTTCTCGGGGTACTCATCGGATAGCGCCCTGGCGACGTTCCAGGCGCGTGAGACCTGGATTGTCCTCAGATGGAAGTCGTACTCTCCGTTGCGCAGCTTCCGCGCCACTTGCGCAGGTTCCTCGCTCCGAACACGGACGACAATCCCGACGCGATTGAGATCATTGACAATGCTGTTCACGACGACCTGGTCCTCATCGCCGCTGAGCGAGTGCTCCAGCAAGAACTCCAGATTCGATAGGGGGCCGCAGTCGTCTCGGGACCAACCGGACTCGGGGCTGCCCTTGAAACCTGCCTCACGCAGCAGTTCCACCGCTCTGGGCGGGTCATACTTGCGTGGCAGGACATTGGGATTCCAGCAGATGGTCTCGGGTGGATAGGGGGCCTCAATGATGTCGCCGCTTCCGCCATACTGGGCCTCCAGAATCTCCGCTCGGTTGACGGCGAGGATCAAAGCCTCTCGCACCCGGCGATCCGCCAGAGCTGGATTGCGCTTGCTGATATTCACCAAGGTGAAGGAGTTGCGCTCGTGGATAATCTCCTGGGCGCCAGGGACGTTGCGAACGTCGCTGCGCAGGCTCGGCGGAACCTCGATGATCACATTCACCTCGCCTTGGGTAAAGTAGCGGGCACGTTCACCAGGGATCGGTTGAAAGCGACCGTGGACTTCCTGAATCGGGCTCTCACCCGTTGAATAGTCTGGGTAGGCCACGAGGGCGATTTCGTAGGCATCGCTGATCATCCCCAGCCCCGCTGGCCGCATCCAGCGCCCGTTGCCGGTCAGACTCTCTGTCAATTCCGTTGCATCCGGCACGTACTCATTCAAGTGCCCATGGTAGAGGCTGGTCAGTCGCGGCAGGTCGTCCCATGGAAGGACATAGAAGTACTCCAAGGTAAAACAGGCGTCCTCGGCCGTCATTGGCCTCTTGTAATGAACGGCAAGACTCTGTCCTGCGGCTTGCATGCGGGCAATGTGGCGGAAATAGACAAGCTCCTGCGACCAGGCCGACTGAGTGTTCTGCTCCAGGCGTCTGAGCTCCTCGAAGGTGCGCTCGACATCGGTAGAAGTCAGTGCTCGGCCGGAATGCCACTTGATGGACTTGAGCGGGAAAGTCCAGACCGTACCGTCGGCGTTAGCTGTCGCGCCCTGCAAGTCGAGGATGTCGCTTGCGCACGTGCCGCCAGTGGTCTTGCGGGCGAGTGGCTCAAACAACAGGTCCACGACGCGTCGCTCGGTGCCGGTCGCACCTGGGTAGTATGGGAAGACGCGGGTGATGGGGTACTTCTCGACGTAGCGGAGCTCGCAGGTCGCCTCCTGCGCATGGGGTCGAGCCGCGAGGCAGATGCCGAGGATCGCCGCTACGGCGAACGGGCACAGGACCCGGCTTATTGGACGCATCGTCTTCCTCCCAGAGTCTTGACCGTCTCCCAAATCACGAAGCTGTATAGATCCGTGGTCTTTCCCCTTGTGTGGCCAGAATGATCACCGCGTGTAGAGACTGCAGACCGGGAACGTACTGCACCAGACGAACCAGCGGCTGGTGCTCCGGGGTTTCCAGGCTCCAGGGCTGCGGGTCCCAGAGGCACAGCTCGGAGCTGATGCTACCGACATCTTCGCTCGGCCTGTCCGCAAGAGCCGCCAGGCGACCCAACGCCTGGGCCGCCATGATTCGCGCACGGCAGAGAAACATCCACTGCTCGTGCTCCAGGATGGGGCCCTCATCGAAGAGCGGGGCAAGATCCCGCCAGAGACCTACCACATAGTCATTGCTGGCATATGCCATCGCAACCGCCCGCGCGATCGGGAGATAGACCTGACTGACCTGGTCTAACTCCGTAACGTAGGGTTCCAGGAGCAACCGCAGGTCGTGGCCATCTCCAGGGAATCGTCGTCGCACCTCCACAGGTCCGTGCCGCTCAGCGAGGGCCAGGGCGTCGACTAGATCACGCACGCGCCCGTCGGGGAAAGCCCTCTCGGCTTCCGCTCCCTCCGGCTCGGGAATGCGCACTTGGGCTGCCTCCCAGGCTAGAACGCGGGTCCAGTGGTGATAGAGCGTGCCTCCCGTGCCTAGGGTCTCTTGATGCTCACGGAACCAATGGGTGTCGTGATTCGCCGCGCGAGATCGTGCGATGCACCAGCGCAGATAAGCTTCAGCGACCTCGGCGGCGTACCGCTCCATAGCGTCAGGAGTACCCGATGACGCGCTGTGGTCTGCCTCCGCCCTGAGAGAGAGCCAGATGCGATCAGCATACGGCATGATCGCATTGCGGAGCACCAGCGCAAGATCGGACGGCAGATTGACATCGGGGTATCGCAGAGCACGTAATGCCCAGCCGTCCGGCGTCACGGTTCTCCGGTCGCTGTAAACGAAGGTACCGGAAAACGGCACTTGTACAACACTGAGGAGATTGAGGGGGCCGATGGGATCCCGGCCCGCTTGACGAGACAGAGACGCCTCCCAGATCGTTATCGCGGCGAGGGTCTCTTCGGCCGAAAGCGTGGTGTCCGGTCCAAGGGCCTGGTGCAGCCGCGGCAACTCACCTGGTGCAGTCCGCGACGCGAACCCAGCGCGGCGAATGTCGGCCCAGTGAAGATACTCCGCCGCGCCCGGGGCGCCCGGCTCCAGGAAGACCCCCCGCCCGTTGCGCGCACCGAGATTCTCATACACCCACAGGGAGCCGGCCTCAAGAATCGGGGCGGAGGAATCGCCAGGCGAACTGCGACGCGCGAGCATTCCATCCAGCCGCGGCAGACAGAACCCGAGCACAGTCTGGATATCTTCCAGGTGATCCGCCAGAGTGAGAAGTGTGGCCACGCGCCCGGCGCCGCGGACCCGGTCAGCCAGGGGCCGTTCGCTGATGGACAAGGCAAGATCGCTTGCCTCCCGCGCCAGGTCGGAGGCGTCCGAGAACAGAAAGCCATGTTCTTGTTTCTCAGGAACGACGGTTCGTGCCATTCGCTGGCGCCAATCGATCCACCATGCGGAAAGCACCACGGCCGGAAGGACGCCAACCGCCACCCACAACAGTGCGCGATACGAAGAGCAAGACAGCCGGCCCGCCATCTGCCGGGAGTTGCCGGTGTCTGCAGCCCGGGTCATTGGTTGACCCTCTCCTTGAAGGTCGAAATCCAATCGACGTCCACACAGCTTGGGTCGTTGTGGCACCACTTCTCCCAGGTGAGAATGCTCGTCTTGGCCCTCTCGATGAGCTCGAATGGGTCGGATGGAATGGGTGAAGCATTCGCTCGCTGCCACGCAAGGACACCGCGCAGGCAGTGCCTGCGACCGCCGGTCATTCGCTGCACGGCAGCCGATGCCTGACCATACTGGCGGTCGACATCTTCGAGGAGCGAGTTGGCTTCATCGAAGTACCGCGTGGAGCCTTCCACCGTGCGCGCCAGGGCCCGGTACAGGCTGGCGACGGCGTTGCGCATGACGCGGTAGCCCTGGTGGGATTGCTCGAATTTGCTGGTGTAGTAGTGGTCGCATGTTGTGACGTCCCCAACGCTAGCGGCAGCGAGCATCTGGGCCAGCGTGATGTCGATCATCAGCTCCTGACAACGCTCATCGGAGGTGCCCAGCTGGATCAAGCGATTCATATCGTTGCTGAGCTTCTCCCGCCGGCGCTTCATCTCGTCAGTCACTTTGACTTGCTCTCGGTTGCCCAGCGAACCGGGGATGTAGCTCATCAGCGTAAAAGCGATGCCCCACGCTTCGGCGTGGACAAGCTGTAGCTCGGCTTCCAGCTCTTCGCAGGGGATCTCCCCGCACGACCAGTCCAGGCGCACGGTTCCTGCGTGTTTGCCGTGTACGAGACGGTCTGTCGTACGCGGCGACTGGCACTCGGATGGCAAGTGCGGCGGCTCGACCTGGTAGGAAAGGACCTCGCCGACCTCGGCCAGGATGTCGTAGGCGACCTTGCCGTCCGTGCCGGTCTGATCGCCCTTCAGCAGCATGCCGGTCTCGTTCTCGACGCGCACGGTGACGCCGGCCAAGGGCTGCTTGTCGAGCGTAGCCTCGAACACATAGTGGACCGTCCGGGTCTCTGGAGGAAACCGGATCGTGACTGTGACCGGCGATGGGCCTTCCTCGTGACGGACCTTGTCGGACGGGTGGGTTTCTTGACCAAGAGTAGCCACGAAGTGAATCTGAGTGCCTGCTTGCACCGCAACATTGAGGACGGCCTGCCCCTGGGCATCCGTCGTTCCGTGTGCGTCACCATGGCTCGCGGCGATCTTGACGCCGGACAGAGTCTGGCTCCCGCGCGTGACCTGCACCGCATACGAGCGGCTCACGGCAGACGGCGGAGGCGGAGGCGGCGGGAGTGGAGCCAACGTGATCTTGACCGATTCCCGGCTTCCCGCGACGAGCGTCAGGGGTGACGACCTGCCCTCAGCTTGTTCCCCGCGAGCGCGGATTCGGAAGGACCTGTTCGGGGCGCCGCGAACCTGGAGCTCCGCGATGCCCTCGCTGTTCGTGGTGACTGGCTGGGCCAGGGCGGCGGGATCGGTCGTCACCCTGACCCCCGCTTGGGCGACCCCGTCCAGAACGACCTCAACGGCATAGACACGCTCCACCCGTTGCTCTGGTGGCTCCGGAGGTGGAGGTGGAGCAGCGACCAACTCAATCCGCAGTGGCACTTCCTGACCAGGTGCAAGTCGGAGCTGCGCAGTGGCGCCGTTGGCCCGGCCCGATTGGGCGAGGATGCTGAAGACCTGTCCCGCATTACCCCGCACCTGCAGTGCAGCCATACCCAGGGCATCCGTGGTCACGGGCCCAGCCAAGAGGGCGGGAGGGTCGGTCGCGATGGTCGCTCCCGTCACCGGGTTGCCACCCAGCAAGACTGTGATCACATACTCGCGAAGCACCTCAACGCGCGTGATCTCAAACCGGAAGGACCGACCGCCGGTCAGCACCTGACTGCCGGGATCAATGCGGTGCGTTCCAGGATCGGCGTCGCGCACCTCGACCCGGAGCGCGTACTGCTCCTCCTTGGTCGGTCCCCGCACTTCAAAGGAACCGTTCCAGCTCCCTCGTTCTTCGTGCAGCACAGAGTCGCGCGGAACATATCTCGGCCGCTCCAGAATCAGTTGCGTGACGGCATCTCCCGGCGCGCTGATCGTCGCTTCGAAACCGATCATTCTCCGTTTCTTGCCGTGCCCTGAGAGGACGGCGAAGAGAATGACGCCAAGCAGCATGCCGAAGACCAGGATCAGAACGACTAGCTTCTTCACGGGACCCCCAGAATGGCAGGTTGAGGGAAACCTCCCTGGGCGACAGCGGGACTAATCCGCTCAGCGCAGGATGTAGATTGCATCGAGCCAGGCATCGGACAGCTTCACCGTGTCCGCCGCATCTCCCGGCAAGCGCGGCAGCGTGACCTCCACGGTGCGGTGTTTGTCTATGTCGGCGTGTAGGACCATGAGTGGCTTGATCCTGTGCTTTCCGTCAGCGACATCGATCTGCAGCTCCACGTTTCCTTCGGTCGCTAGCGAATCGATCACCGCCCGTCCGTCTGAGTCAGTGACAAGAGAGTGCCCCAGGTAGGACTGTCGTGCCGAGCCGCTCTGGACGGTGACGGTGGCCTCGGGCATGGGCTTTCCATCGTGGCTGAGCACGAGTATCGGAAACGAGCGCACCTTCGATCCGCAGCCCAGCTGGGCGGTCAGCGTCAAGGCTGCGGCGACTCCGACTCCGATCTTCACAACGTCCCGTCCGGATCCGCGGACCCTCCTCATCTTCTCCTCCTTGGTCTTCCTTGAGTCTGTCGGCAGTGCATCGATCCACAGCTCCACTCGGCACGGCCCAACCGCCTCCCGTGACGCTAGCCGCGGGATGCCACCTTCCTGACGGCGTCTTCGTATTTCCCTTCGCTGAGATCCATGGCCACATCGACGAGGTAGCTGCGGGAAGCGGCGCCCTGGCCGCCGAATCCCTCGAGGGTCGCACCAGGTTTCAATACGCCAAGCGGTCCCGCCGGCGCCAGGTCGGAGTAGATCGCAGCCATATCGAAGTTGTTGCGATTCAGGAACGCAAACGTGGCCAACTTGGTTTCCATGCGAACCGGCACTGGCAGGAAGATCCAGGCCAGGCGCATGGCCAGACGCAGGTCCTCGGATTCCTGCTCATTCCAGAAGAGACAACCTTCTCGGTCCAGCAGACACTGGGCAATGCGCAACCCCGCGACCAGTCGCAGCTGGTCCGCGCCGGCCAGCACTTTCGCATGCTGGGATAGCACGTCCGGAACTCGCAGATGCGCAGGGCTGCCGAACCGCGCTGGATCCCACTGCTCTGCCAGCACCCCCTGTTCGGCCACCAAGAAGGGGTCGGCCCCGAAGAGCCGGTACTCGTCGGGTGTCAGGACCAGGATATGGTGCATCTGCGCGCCCGGGCGTCCGGCAGAATCCACGCCGAGATTCGTGACGCCGTCGATCATGAACAACCGTCCCGCCCCGCGGGTGATGTGGGCCGGCAAGTCGAGGGTCACCAGTGCGCGCCTGAATACACGGCTGCGTATCTCGCCCCAGTTGTCACAGCGGGCCACAACCGACGCGGCGATGGCCCCCGAAATGCCGCTGGTCTTGAAGCGGATCCGTTGGCCACCCGGCAAGTCTCGGAAGCTGCCGTAGACGACCTGCTCCAGGTCGGCCCAGGAATCCTTTGTGGCTGCTTCCGCCAAGTCTACAACTCCAGGGCCCGACTACTGGGCAAGCCGTGGCAGAGCATCATCACCGACCAAGGTGAAACGCACGGGCGTTTGCCTCGCACCCACCAGGACGGCCTTGCCACCCAGGAGCTCGGACAAGCCCAACACGACGGTTAGCGTGCTCCTGAGCACGTTGGCCTGCTCGTCGCGCGCTGGTGGATCTCCGCTGGGCGAGAAGTAGAGCCGGACGCCGGTCGTCGGATCGGCCGGCGGGCGCCCAAGCCGCCAACGCACCTCCACGTCAGTCCCGACGGTGAACGGCCCGTCGAAGACAACATTGTCCCCCACTCCGAGCACCTGATAGAAATTGCGGTACGAGCCAAGATCCTCTGTCCTGATGCGAACCGACAGCCCCTCGTTCTGCCAGCGAGCGATCGCCTCCAACCAGGCACTCGCCGCGGCGCGGCCCGCCTGTACCGATGGGTCTGGTGATCCTCCCGTTTCTTGTACATAGTCCTGCGCCCGGGGCATGCCATCGGTATAGTACGCCACGAGATCGGGCTCCCGTGCCTTCAGGTGCGCGGCCAACTTCAGGAACCCGGGATCCCCGCCGGGATTGGCGTTGGCTGCTCCGCCTTCCTGATTCGCAGAGAGACGATCATCCACAATCGCTGCAATCAGAGGGTACCTGTTCCGGTAACCGGCGGCATCGGCCGCGGTCATGTCTGCAACCCGCTCCAGCGCATTCTGGATTTCGTCAAGAGTGCTCCTCTCGGCCGCCGAGAGCAGGTCGGGATTGGCATCAAGGATTCCCGACAGGGTCTTGATCTTGCTCCTGAGGAGATCCTGGTTCGCCACGCTCGTCGTTGCGACCAGCCTGAGGATCTCCCCGTACAAAGCATCCGCACCGACCTGTACGTTGCCGGTTCGGAGGACCTTCAACCAATCCGCCGCCTCTTCGCCCAGGTCACCTTGAAGGGCGTAGTACTCTCCCAGTCGTTGGGCCTTCTGCTCGGCCTTGTCGCCAGTGAAACGGGGTGATCGATACTGATCCTGTATAGTCCGGTGCACAGCTTGGTTGAGGTCTCTTTCCAGTTGTGCGAGGGCAGTGTGGACTTCCCGTACGGTCGGAGTCATGCTGGGCAAGGCCCCCAGCGCCTTGAGGTCATCCTCCACCTGCCGGCGCAGGGCCTTGCTCGCCTGGTCATCGTCGGTAGGCGGGGCATCGGGCAGAGTGCCGCGACTCCGCTCGAAGAGCACTTCCAGATTGTTGCGAATTCTCGTGGCTCCGGCCGCCGCCTTCAGGCGTGCCCGCACACCGGGGTACAACCGGTAGGCCTTGCGGGTCTCTCCATAGCTGGACTTGCCGCTCGGACTCGTGCGCATCTTCTGCAGGTCCTGTCCCAGACGCTCGTGAAGCACCCACAGAGTCAGCCCGAGCATGACCAGATGCAGCACGAGCGTGGGGATCAAGATCCAACGGAGTGCCACATGATTGATCTGCTTCACGCGCCGCCGCGTCTCGAGCATGTCCACAACCCAATGGAAGGGAGTGAGCACGCCCTTGGGTTGGAGTTGCGCGGGTGGGACCACTTCCTCCACGCCCTTGTCATTGATGATGGTCTCGGTTCCGCCCGTGGAAGAGGCGAAGAACACCTGAAACGCCGGAGCGCTGTCCAGGATCTCATCCCAGAAATAGGTCAGTCCGGTGAGGATTCTCCGGACCTGGCGGTGCCAGGGTCGATGACGCCGTATGTGCTCTTGGGCCAATACGCGCTCGATGAAGTTGTTCGCATCCGTGAACTTCGCATTGGCCAAGGAGCCCTTGAGCAGGACAGTGTCGCGTTCCTCCAGCAGGTGGAACCCTTCCAGTTTGTCCGCCTTGGTGATGACCAGCCCGATGGGCATATCAAGCTTCACCCGGTGCGTCTTCTCGGTACGCAGGTTGGCGATCATGTTCGTGAACAACTCAATGCGCCGGCGGCGCTCCGGCTCCGCTCGGTCGGCTTCCTCCTTATGCCGATCCAGCATCTGCTCATCCGGTTCATACAAGAAGAGCAGGCAATGGCATGAACTCAGAAACTCGATCGTCTCCTCGGTTCCGGAGGTGTGATGAACATCGAGGCCTTCGCCTTTGTAGTCCATGGTGCGGAAGGGGTAGCGGTAGCGACGATTGATGATCGCGTCGAAGCGATAGAGCCGGGTCACGGTCGTCGAGGTGGGAAATGCAGGACGGCCAATCTCGCTGCCCCCCTCGAGCAGCTCCCGATAGTGGTGCATTTCCTTGAGCGTGTCCAGGTGGCGGGATTGGAGCTTGAACTTGGGGCGACCAGGCTCCTGGGTATCGAGCGAGGCCTCACGGAAGAGCATCGTGAGGTAGACGGTCTTGCCGGCCTTGGAAAGCCCGTAGAGGCCAATCGAACCGACATCTTCCTTGGGGGGCTTTGTGGCGACCTGGCCACGAAATAGCTTGCGCACTACTCCCGCGGGGGAAGGAATCGCCACGTCACTCACCCCCCAGGCGACCCGAACGCTGAAGATCGTGCGTGACCGCCTCTATCCGTTCCCGCATGAGGGCATCGACCTTGTCTTGCGCCGCCTGCCGCTCCGGTTCCCAGAACACAATGAACAAGACGAGATTCGCGACGACGAGGATGAGTATCCACAAGTAGGCATTGACCAATGCCTCCCGATGGGCAGGCATCGATCGTTCGATCCACCACCGCCGAAAACGGCGCCGGGTTCGGGCGAACCACCCCTCCGGATCAAAAATGTTGAGCCCTGACGGACCGATGAAGTCGACGAGCTTGGGATTGTCTCGGCACAGGCCAGCCAACACGCCGGACTGCGCCAGTCGATACTCAAGGCTTTCCGGGCGAAGGTGGTTTCGCGGCCCGAGTCGGCGGTGTCGCATGTAGAGAGTCAGGATCAACTGCGGCAGCGGATACCGTCCAACGACCTCCGGCACCTCGTCATCTGACACAATCGGCATGCCCGCCCTGAGGAGGAGATCGGCGAGCATCTGGAAACAATCTCGCTGGAGATCCACGCCTGGGACTAAAGACGGATCAAGGAACTTCTCCGGGACGTAGGCTGAGAGAAAGGCCTTGTCATCCTTGAGCTTGTGAGGGCGGATCTCCTTGCTGACGCTGCGCGCTCGATGCAGTGCCTTGAACGCAGGATGCAGGGCGAACATGATCGCCACAACATGGGCGATCAACTGCTGAAACGAGGGGCGCTCGAAGTCATGGGCTACACCTCCCAACCACTTGGCCACGATCTCGTCCATTTCGGCCAGGTCTTCACGCCGCTCGATCTGGCTGACGGTTATCTGGAGGGTGATCAATTCACGAACGAACTCGCGGTCCGGCGTCCTTGCCGCCCGCAAGTTGTTGATGAAGTCCTTCAGGAGGGTGATCGCTGCGTTCTCTTGGGGAATGACCATGCAACGCCCCCATTCGGATTCCTAGCCTTGCACCGCACCACGCTGCCAGGCGCCTACACCCACCCGATCCACCAGCGCCGGTTGTAGTCCTCCTTGATGGAGCGCAGCAGCTCCAGGGGATCCCGCGGGTCAAATGTGATCCGGATGCGTCTCCTGGCTTCCTGGCTGATCTGAAGCAACAGGATGCAGTAGCCAGGATCGCTTGCCTGATCAACAAGCCCGTCGCGGAAATCGAGGAGTGTGAACTCGTCGACGGCGAACTGCACCCCGAAGCCGAGGTCGGGAGGAAGACCGATCCGGGGGAACTTGACAAGGAGCTGCCCGATCACTTGCTGCGGGAGGCCGCAGATCTCCAAATAATCCTTCTGGATCTGGAGAGCAAGATCCGGGAGTTTGACGTAGGCCTTGCCTTTGTAGTGAACGGCGTCCTCGTCCAACACTATGTGGCGCTCCGACGGGCCCATCATCTCCCGGATCGGCTCATCAAACGCGATGAGCAGCTGTTCCAGCAGGTCGGCACAGGGTTGCAGAACGCGCATCATGGTCCATGGGCTGAAATGCCAGGTGCGAACGGCGCGCAGCTTCTCGAAGAACTCGGCAGCTCCCTGGTGGGATGCCGGCTGGCGCTCCACATAGTGCGAGCGAATCGCTTCTCTGAGGACATGGTTGGCATCGATGGCGGTCCGGAATCCGTCGAGAACCCCGGCGCAGGCGGCGAACGCCTCCTCGGGAGGCGTTCGCACGCGATGGGTCGACCGAACCAGTTCAAGCAGCGACAGGCGGTTGAGAAGGTCCGCGACAATCCCCCTCTTGTTCGCGTAATCGACACGGTCCGTGCGCAGGCCGGCAGAGTAGGCCGTCAGGTGTTGCACCAGAAGGTCGCGGATTCGATCAAACCTGACTTCGATCGCTCGGAAGGCCTCGTGCAGCGCCGGCACATCCTCAATCCAGCAGGCGGGCGGTATGAACCCCTTGGACTCCTCGATGTGCCCTCGGTTGACAATGAGCTCGGCCACCTGTAGCGCCCAGGCGGGCTCGCCCAGTCCAGCCTCATCGAGCAGCACGCGATAGCGCGGCACACGGTAGGGCTGACGTCCGTCGGCTTCGGCTTCTCCGATTCGCAGGGCGGCATCCGCGCCCATCACCTCGATGATCACCGGGACCTGAATGCCTTCGGCCGACAAGTCGATGTCCAGGGTTCCCGAGGGCAGCAGGCGGGCATCAAGATCGCTATCAGGCTGGATATCGATCAGGCTTCCCCCGGGCGTGATTCCGATGCAGCGTCGGACCCGCACGACAAGCCTGTCATGCTCGATTCGGGATTCCAGCTCGACGGGCGGCAGAGTGTCCCCAATCGGCCGGACCACCCCGAACCGGGCCGCGTGCCTCAGGATCCAGGCCGTTCGGGCCCTGGTGTGAGAGTCAAGGGCCTCGAAGTGCTCGTGGCGAATGAGCATGCCCGGTTGCCAGTTGACCGTGCGCAGATCGAGCGGTCTCATAGGCTCATACTCGCTCAAGGTCCCTCATCAGAACCGGGATGGGAGCCACAACTACGACCCCCACAAACGTTTGCTCAACGAGTGGCCTGCGCATAGAGAAGCACGCGGAGAAGGAGGCTGTCAAGTACGGGATGTCTGGACAAGGAGGTGGGGCTGTTTCAGCTCAATGCTCTCCGGCCGAGCAGCTTTGCCGCCATGGCTCCACCCAGGGGAGCTGGTGCGCTCCCGCGCAGGTCGCAGAAACGGAGCGCACGCGATTCTGCATCACGGCCGACCGGAACCAGTGCGCGGGAGAGCGTACGAACGTATACTTGGATCTGGCTCTCCGCCCCCTGTTCCCACGCAGGATCTAATGACTCGTCCCGAAGCTCAGCACGACCCCGTGAGCCCCGTGACCGCCGACATCGTCGAAATCCTCGAACACGTAGTGGTAGCGCAGATCCACGAGGATCTGGTAGCCGTAGGTCCGGAATGCGATCACGCCGCCTCCAGCATCCGTCGAAAGGGTGGTCGCGCCCTGCGACTGGTAGTTGGTGCAGCGGCACGACAAGCCGGGAGCACACTCCTCGCAACCCATGTCCCGCTCGACATGCACGTAGCGCATCCCGAGACCGCCCCCGACGTATCCGGACAGATCTCCCTCTCCAAACACGCGCGCCGCGAAGATATCCAACGGCATCCACTCAACCGCGCGGCCTCCCCAGGCGAGACCCAACAGGGCCGTCGATTCGATCATGAAGCCGCGACCCTCGAACTTGTACGCCAGACGCAGGCTCGTGAGGTTCTCTCCACCGTAGCTATCGCCGTCGGGAAAGATGAGCCCGGCTCGCAGGCCGATCCCGGAACGCCCGGCCCGTCGGCGGGGCGCCTCCGATTCCGCGCGCGTGATCGATTCGACCGTGGCCCGCTCGGAGTCTCTGCGCCCCGAGGCGATTCCATCGGCCACGCGGCGCATGACGGCGTCGAGATCCTCTTCGGTCATCGCCGAGAGCTGATCGCTGTAGTAAGGTTCCTCATCGGTCAGTCGCAAAGCCCGGACGCGCACGATGATCTTCTCGCCCAACCGACTCAACGAGCCAAGGATGACCTGGTCTGCCTGTCGCTCCCGCGCCAGCGACAGCGCGCAATCGACTTCAATACACCCCCCGGGACCGGACGGCAGCCCCGCCAGGAAACTGCGGCCGAGCACCGGCACGCCGCGGCTCTCGAGCTCCACGGCCAGCAGGTCGCGGGCCACCGTGGCTGTCGTGTCGCTCACGCCGACCGTGTGAAAGGGCAAGAGCAGGGTCCCCGTCCCTCCACTGGCATTGGCGGCTGCTATGCAGACAAGTGCCCCGAGACACGCCGGGAATCGGCTCCACCCGATCGATCGCATGGTCGCCTCCGAATCAGGTCGCGGGGGACGTGGAACACCCCATCGATGATGGGCTGGCGCGGCCCTCCTGTCAATCGGCTGCGCCAGGTCTGCCTGGGGCTGTCGGCCCTGGATCGACCGTCTGCCGGTCGGCGACCACGCGGCCCGCCCAGCCCGTCACTTCCCCTTCACCATCACGACCAGGTATTTCACTTTCCGGAACTCGCTCGGATCGGTGATGACGAGCTGCGTGCTACCGTCGACGGGCCGCAGCTCGTAGCTCGCCTTGCTCTGCGCGCTCAGCACCTGCGGCTCCGCGTCGGGGATCCGGATGTCCCTGACCCGGTCGGTGTCCAGGGCGGTGAAGTCGCTCTCCTGGAATGCGCCCGAGAGGATGGTCGACTTGCCCATACCGATGACGCCGCCCTTCTCGATGATGATGCCCTTGTCTTTGAGCATGTTCTTGGTGCCGATGATGTAGTAGATCGTGCCCAACTCCTTGGTCTTCTCGGCGATCACCCCCTGCTGCTCGGCGATCGTTTCCTGCCCGCGCCGCACGTCGGTCCGCAGGGCGGCTACGGTGACGACCAGCGAATCGACCCTGGCGGTGAGCCGGGCGATGGTGGCTTCCTTCTCCGCGACCGACTTCTTGAGGTTGTCGATGATGCGCCTCAGGCCGGCGATCTCGGTGCGGCTGTTCTCGAGGCTTTCCTCGAGAATCCGGATCCGGTTCTTGCTGTTCTCGATGCTCTGCTTCAGCCCGGAGATGGTGTCGAGCATGCGCTCGCGTTGGGTCTGCGCGACCGCGGCGCCCGGTTCGATCTCCCGGGTGATGCGGATGAGCCGCTCCTCGTCGGGGATGATGGCATCCAGGCTCTCCTGGATCTCGGCGATTGACTCGAGCGCGGCGTTGAACTGGCCGCGGACGGTTTCCTCCGCCATGCGGGTCTCGGCATAGCGGGCGGTCGTTTGCCGGTACTTGAGCCCGAGCACGATGATCACGGCCACCATGATGAGGACTGCCAGGCTCAGCACGACAGCGGTCGACTTCTTCATGAGCCCTCCCTCGGAACCTCCGGTTCCAACTCTGGAGCGGGCGGCTGTCCCCCCGCCCGCCGCGGAGGAAGCCTACCAGCGCCGGCGGGCCGCGTCGCGGACAACCCGTAAATAGCAATGGCCATTGACTTTGTGTGCCCACAGTGTCCTGGTTCGGCCCGATGGCGAGCTCGGGCATCATGGTGCGGCATGTGAGCGGGCCGCGCAGCGCCGGCTTCATCCTCCATCATTGCTCCATCGTTCCTCCATCGTGCAGCCGGCCTTTCGGTTGACACCCCCGCACCCCAGGGCTGATCCTCGCGGTGACCGAGCGATGCAGTCCATTGATGCGGCTCCCGGCCCGCACGACCCGAGGCGGCCGCGCGCACTCACGGAGTCAAGGGAGATGACCCATCCGCGGCCGTCCCGGACGACCGATCCCTTCGCGGTGGCCATCCTCGACTGGGCGTCGTTCCTCCGGCGACACTTCCTGGCCCTGCTGATCGTCTTCGTGGTCTCGGCCGCCGGCAGCATGGCCTACACGCTGCGACTGCCCAACCGCTACACGACCACCGCCAGCATCCTCCCGCATCTGTCGCCCCCGCCGATTCCGGGCACCACCGAGCTCCTGGGCGAGGCCGCGCTGGGCGCCGCGCCGGCAGCGATGGCGGGCTTGTACGCCGAGGTTGCCCGGAGCCGCGGCATCCTGACAGAACTGCTCGACCTGGAACATCAGGGGGGCTCGGTGCGCGCCACCCTCACGCGGGAGTTCGGCCCGGGGTATCTTTCGGACCCCGAGCTGGTCGATCATCTCGGCGAGATCTTCCGCGTCGAGGTCGATCATCGCACTCACGTTGTGCGCGCTTCGGCGACCCACCGCGACCCGAACTTCGCGGTGGCGCTGCTCGCCGGACTCCTCGAGCGGATCGACTTCCACATCCAGAACCGCACGGCCAGGGGGTTCGGCTACACGCGCGACATCCTGGAGATGCGCCGGGAGCAGACTGCTGAAGTGCTCCGCCTGGCGCAGGAGCGACTGCAGACCTTCGAGCGAGAAAACCCGGCGCGCGAGCTCTCCGGCTCGCTGCTGACCAGGCGGGATGCCTTGCGGGCGGAGATCGCGTCGGCCGAGAGACTCTACCGGTCCGTGAGCGATCAATGCGATCTGGCTCGGGTCGCCGAGCAGCACTATGCATCCAGCGTGAGCGTTCTGGATCGACCCGCGGTGCCGGGACGCAAGTCGGGTCCGCCCCGGGCCAGGATCGTCGTGATCTCTATCGCGATCGCCCTGTTCGCGGCGGTGCTGTACATGCGCGCCAACGACGCCGTGCGACGGCATTTGGCAGCGCTGGCCACCGAAGGCTGACGGCCATGGGAGTCGACGGGCTCCGCGAGCTGAGCGAGCGGGCGGCGCGGCTGGAACAGCCTCAGGGCTTCACCACCGCCCCGCTGGGCGCCACCGGCTGCCCTTCCTCCTTGGCCCGCCGCCACAGCCCCCACTCGTCCTGGGTCACCGCGCAGCGCCCCCGCTTCGAGTGCGTCGCGTGGTAGTTGTAGTCCCAACCGAGGGCTTCGGACCCGCCGCCACTGCGCGTGGTCACGAAGTAGCGGTTCTGCAGCCGCCCGATGGCATCGACCTGACCGCCGGGCGTCCCACCATCTCCCCCGCTGGGGTCGATCGGGACCCAGCCGTAGTTGGGCAGATAGACTTCGGCCCAGCGGTGGTGGACGTCGTCCACGCTGACGTCGTCGCCACGCACGGCGATGCCGGCCTCGTAGCGGGCCGGCAGCCCCGCGGCGCGACACAGGGCGATGTAGAGGAACGCATACTCGGAGCAGGACCCGGTGCCGCGCTTGATCAGCGTCTCCGGCACATCCCAGCCGCCCACGAGCTCGTAGTCGAGCGCGTCGATCACCCAGTCGAAGATCTTGCGCGCGATCCAGTAGGGGTTCTGCTCGTCGCCGACGATCTTCTTGGCGGTGGACTGCACGAGCTCGGACGTGACCTGATAGCGCTCGCCGTCGGCCGTGTAGAGGCTGCGGATGTCCTTCGGGATGTCGTCCAGCTTGCCGGTCTGCTCGGGGATCAGGATGTAGTTGAGCGCCCCGATCCTCGCGCGCGCGAAATAGCCGACCTCGAGGCGTTCCCCCGGCTTGAGCACGTCGCGCTGAAAGGAGGCGACCTCCTGCTGCCAGCGGTCGCGGATGATCCGGGGCGCTCCGCCGAGATACTCGAGCGGTCCGAGGAGCACCATGTGCTCCGTCTCCACCTCGGGCACTGCTAGGTTGATCGTCGCCTGCACGACGTCGCCGGGGCCGTGGTTCTCCAGCCGGTAGACCATGCGCATCTCGGCCTCGCGCCAATCGCGCGTCTGGTAGGTGCGCGCCTCGCGCGGCGCGCACAGGCGGACGACGCCCTCCGCGAAGTCGGCGAGCCAGAGACGGCCCCCCGGCGCCGGGGCGAGGCCGCACGGGTAGGGGCCCGGCGAGACGAAGCTCGTGATGGCCTTGCCCGCCGTGGGCGCGACCATGTAGATGCGGTCGTGCAAGCGCTGGGCGACCCACAGGTACGTGCCGTCGAACGCCAGTCCACTGGGCTCGTCCTGCGGCGCGCGGAAGTAGGTGAGCGCGGTGCCGTCGCCGGGGATCAGCCGATACAGCTCGCTGCGGGCGTTGTCGGCCAGCCACAGCGCCTGCCCGTCCCAGGCGAGGCCCAGTCCGGCCCCGTTGGGCGTTGCGTAGTCGGCGAGCGTGATGCCGCTGGCGGGATCAAAGATGTAGATGCGGCCGGCGAAGTCGTCGCAGATGTAGAGCTTGCCGTCGGCCCAGGCCATCCCGCGCGGGCGGTAGCACGGCGCGGCGAAGCGCTCGAGGACGCGGCCATCCTCGGGATCGCAGCGAAAGAGAACGCCGTCGCTCCAGTCGGAGACCCACAACGCCGCGCCGTCCCAGGCGAGGTCGCCCGGGGTGGTGGTCGGCAGGGGCAGGGTCTTGAGCACGAGGCCGTCATCCTCCGCGCTATGCGCCTGGGCTTGAGTGGGTGTCTCGGTCGGGGTCTGCGCCCGCGCCGTGAAAGCGGGCGCGCAGACCAGTCCGGCCATCAGCAGTGCCCCTGCGGCGGACGCGAGGCTCGACGAATGAGCGGAAGAGGCAGTGGCAACGAGCATGACGGCCTCCAGGCAACGGATCGAGTGGCCGGATCCGGGTGGGTTCTTGGGTATTCTCAAAGCGTGATTCCCAAGTTGCAAGGCTTGATTGCTCGCGTGGTTACGGAATGTCAGGCAGCCGCGGCCAGTCGCCCTGACGGCGGGGTTCGCCCGGATCGAGTCGCGCTCGCGGAAGCCTCGCCGGGCGCGGGGCTGGCCTCTGGTATAATCACCCGAGGGCCGGATCCCGCAGCGCATTCCGGGGATACACCCCCACGGGACGCGAGAGTAGCTCGTCCCCTGCCCGGCGAACGGGGATGCATTGCCGCCGGCCCGCCGCGCACTGCGCGCGCTGCCGTTGGAACGCGGGGGACGTGCCGGCATGAACGTGCCGATCATTCCAGCCAAGCTCAGCCTGCCCACGCCCGCGGCCTCGTATGTGCCGCGGCCCAGGCTCGACGAGCGCTGGAAATCCTGGTCGACCAGGCGCCTCGTCCAGGTCACCGCGGGGGCGGGCTACGGCAAGACCGCGCTCATCGCCGCCAACGTGGCCAACGACGGCCGGCACTGCATCTGGTACACCTTCGACGATCTCGACAACGACCTGGCCTGTTTCCACGCCCACATGGTCGAGGCCGGGCGCCGGCTCGGCCGCAATCCTCTGCCGGAGGGCATCACCGGCAACCCCGGTGAGGGCACGCGCATCCTCTCGCACATCCTGCTGGCGCTGCAGGACAAGAAGAAGCGGGTCGTCTTCGTGTTCGACGACGTCCAGCGCGTGTCCGGATCCCGCGCTGCGCTGCGGCTGCTGGAACAGCTCATCCGCTTCTTGCCGACCGGCAGCACCGTCGTGCTGTCGGCGCGCGAGCCCACGCCCATTCACGTTTCCAAGATGCGGGCGGGTGGGGAAGTCGCGGTGCTGGAGGCTCGGGACCTCTGCTTCACCGAGCCCGAGGTGGCGCGGCTGTTCGCGACGCGCTTTCCGGCCGCTCAGCTCGACCGCCGTTTGATACGCCGGGTGACGGCCAAGACCGAGGGATGGGCGGCCGGCATCGAGATGGCGGCCCAGCTCGCGGCGGATCGGTCGCCGGAGGCCCTGGACCGGGCGCTGACTCAGCTCGGATCAACGCAGGCGGGGTGGTTCGCCTACTTCGCCGAGGAGGTGATCGCCCGGCTCGACCCCGCGCTGCGGGAATTCCTGCTGCGCGTGGCCGTGCTGTCCCACCTGGACGCCGAGCTGTGCGACGAGTTCCTCGGGCGCAGCGACAGCCGGCGGGTGCTGGCGGGGCTGCATCGCCGCAACCTCTTCATGCACCCCATCGGCGATGGCAAGGGCGCGTATCGCCTCCACGACCTCTTCCGCCAGTTTCTCCAGGAACAGCTCTTCGCGACCCTCAGGCCGGATGAACAGCGCGACCTCCTGCGCCGCGCGGCGGATGCGCTGGCGCGACATGGCGCCTGGGCTGAGGCCGCGGCGACCTACGCGCGCGCGGGAGACCCCGCGGCGACGCTGGATCTGATCGAAAAGCGCGGCGAAGAGCTGCTGGCGGCCGGCCACTATCACGTGCTCGAACAGGCCTTCAACACGCTACCGCCCGCCGCCCTCGCCAGGCGCGTGCGGGCCAGGATGCTCTACGGTGAGCTTCAGGAGATCCGCGGTCAGTGGGAGGAGGCCTGGGCGACGTACAAGGCCGCGCGCAGAACCTGTCGGCCGGGAGATCAGCGGGCACAGCTCACCGGGCTTCTGGCGCGCTTCCAGATGCGACGGGGGGAGTATGCGGCGGCCCGCTCGCTGTGCAAGCGTGCCCTGGAGGACAAGAGGACTCGGCGCGCGTCGCTGCGAGCGCAGTTGCACACCACGCTGGGCATCGCCACGGCCGAACTGGGTCGCCTGGACGAGGCCGAGCAGCACTTCCAGCAAGCCCTGGCCATCAGCCGGCGGAGCGGGGACGAAGTGGGGCAGGGTCGGGCGACTTACTTGCTGGCCGTCAACGTCCATCTTCAGCGCGGGGAGTTCCGTCGCGCGCGCGAGGCGGCCGAGTGGGCCTGGCACCAGTTTGTGCGGCTGGGGGACCGCCGGCTGAGCTGCCTGACGCACGGCGTGCGGGCCTACGTGGCGGCCCTGGCGGGGGCCGAGCGGGAAGCGCGGCAGATGGCGGAGGAGAGCCTGCGCCAATCGGAAGCGCTGGGCTACCGGATGATCGAGGGCTACTCCCACTGCACGCTGGGGCTCTGTGCGCTGCTGCGCAGCGAACCGGCGGAAGCGCGCGACCACTTCACGACGGCTCGGCGGTTGGGCGAGGAACTGGGCGAGGTCGACCTGGTCATTCAGCCGCGCCTCGGGGAAGCGATGATCGCCCTGGGGGAGGGCAATCCCCGCGCCGCCGAGAGGCTTGCGCGCGAGGTTCTGGCGATCACCACGCGGATCAGCGATCGCTACCAGGAGGCCCAGGCCTGCGTGCTGCTCGGACTGGCGCGTCCGGGCGCGGCGGGCGCCGCGTGGGGGCGCGCCGAGCGGATCAGCCGGCGGATGGGCGCCTGCTTCGAGCTGCACCGCGTGCTGCTCATGCGCCTGCATGCCGCGCGCGACATCCGCGGTTCGCTGTGCCGGTCGCTGGAGGAGTTGCTGGCCGGGGCCGCGGGCGCCCAGCACGACGCCCTGTTCCTGACCTACGAGCCGGCGCGGTCAACGAGCGTTCTGGCCGCGGCGCTACGTCTGGGGATCGAGACCGGCTATGCCGCGCGTTTGCTTGCGCAGCTCGGGCCGCCGGCGGTGACCGCTCTGCGGCCGCTGGCGGAGAGTCCTGACGAGGATGTGCGCGGGCGCGTGACCGATGTGCTTTCACAGATCGGCGGGCCTGAGGCGCGGGAGGTGCTGGCCCGCGTGGCGCAGTCGACCTCGCGGGCCGGGCGGGCGGCGCGGCGGGCGATCGAGGAGCTGCGGGAGTCGTGCGCGCCGCCGCTGCAGGTTCGCGCTCTCGGGCCATTCACACTGGAGGTGGGAGGACGGACCCTCACGCACGGCGACTGGCGCTCGAAGCGCGCGCTGAGGCTATTGCTGCTGCTGCTGGCGCGGCGCTTCCGCTGGGTGCCGCGGGATGTGATCATGGAAGCGCTGTGGCCCGAGGCCGATCCCGAGAAGGCCGACAACAACCTGCGGCAGACGGTGCACATCCTGCGGCGGACGCTCGAGCCCGACCTGAAGGAGACGCGCGACTCCCGCTACATCCGCCTGCGCAACGAATCCTGGCGACTCGACCCTTGCGGTCGCTACGGCTATGACGTCCAGCGGTTCGAGGCGACGCTGCGCGAGGGGGATGCCTTGCGCGACGATGGGCATCCGCGCCGGGCGGCCGATCGGTACCAGAAGGCCCTCGATCTCTACCGCGGCGACTTCCTGGAGGAGGCGCGCTACGAGGAGTTCACCGAGGGCGAGCGCGAGCACCTGCGCGACCTCTACCTGCGGGGCGCCGCCGCGCTGCTGAAGCTGCACGCTGCATCCCGCCGCTGGGAGGTGATCATCCCACTGACGCGCCGGATGCTGAAGCAGGATCCCTATCGCGAGGAATTCCACTGGCAGCTCGTGCACGCCCTCCTGCGCGCCGGGTATCGCCGTGAGGCTCTGGAGGCTTATCAGGAGTACGAGCGGGGGGTGATCCGCGAACTGGGCGTGCTGCCGTCGGCCACGATGCGGCGCCTGGCCGACGAACTGCCCCGCCTGGGCTGCTCCCCGGCGCGGGCAGAATCGCGTGGCGCGCTGGGCCTTTCTTGGCCATCATGACGACAGCATGAGTGCCTACTTGCGGGTCTGGATCGTCGGCGCGGGCGCCGTCGGCTCGGCCATCGCCGCGGAGCTGACGCGGACCAGTCGTGCCCAGGTCGTGCTCGTCGGATCGAGCGTGCACTGGGCGGCCGTGCGCGCGCGCGGGCTGCGCGTGGCCGTGGGCGAGGACGCTCCCCAGACGCTGCGGATCGACGCCCGCTCGCTCGATAGCCTGCCGGCGCTCGGCGAGCGGGACCTCGTGTTGCTCACCGGCAAGCTGCCGCGACTGGATCCGGTGCTCGCGGTGCTGCGGCGCAAGCTCCTGCCGGGGGCCGGCGTGATCGCCCTGCAGAACGGCCTGCGGGTGGCGGAGCGGGTTGGCGAGCAGCTCGGGCGGGCGGTCGACCGCGGCCTGGTCATCTTCGGGGCGAACTCGCCGGCGCCCGGCGCGGTCATCCTCTACCCGGGCGGCATCCGCTGCGCGCGTTCGCCGGTCACCACGGCCGCCGGCGAGCTGTTCGCGGGCACTGCCATCGCCTGCACCCTGATCGACGACGTCCCCGCGGCCGAGTGGCGCAAGCTCGCGATCAACTGCCTCGCCAATCCGCTGGCCGGCTTGCTCGGCGCCAGCAACGCGCGGATCGGGCAGGCCGATCTGGACCCGGCCAAGGAAGCGATCTTGCAGGAGGTCCGCGCCGTGGCCGCCGCCGAGGGCGTCCACCTCGACTTCAGCGTGGCGGACTTCAACCGCTACATGGCCGGCCCCACCGGCGGCAACACCGCTTCGCTGAGGACGGACATCGTGCGCGCCGTGCCCACCGAGATCGACGCCATCAACGGCGAGATCGTCGACCTCGGCCTGCGACACGGGATCGCCACGCCGGTGAATGCGTTCGTCGTGGCGCTCATCAAGGGACTCAGCGGATCACGGTGAATCTCCCGACCTTGGTATCGCTGCCGCAGGTCACGGCA
>CAZRWW010000056.1:0-35669 GCA_964603725.1 uncultured bacterium | reverse complement strand
TGGTCTGCGCCGCGGCCCGCGGGCCCGGGCGCGCGGGGGCGGCCGCCGGGCGGCGGGACTCCGGGGCCCGCCCCGCGAGGAACGCGCCGGCCGCGTCGTTCCAGGCGCCTTCGGCCCAGAAGGACAGGCCCCGCCCGATCTCGGATTCGATCTGCTGGGCGATCTCCGCGAGGATCTCATCGCGGCTGGGAAGCGGCGGGCGGTCGCTCATGAGCTCATTCCGGCTGCGCGCACAGGGCCTCGGCGCGCATCAAGATCTCGCGGGCCGCGACCGTCTTCGGCATGGTCTCGAGGCGGTCGATTCGCCCGTCTCGGAAGAACAGCGTGACGCGGGTCGTGTCGCCGCCGAAGGCCGAGTCGGGGCGGGTCGCGTCGTTGTGCACGATCAGGTCGACATCCTTGGCGTCCAGCTTGCGGCGGGCCCGCGCCTCGCCGTCCTCGCCGACCTCCAGGGCGAATCCCACCGTGACCGCGCCCCGCGCGCGGCGCGCCGGGCCGATCGTGGCCAGGATATCGGGGTTGGGGACGAGAGCGATGCTCAGGTCCTGGCGCCCGGACGCCAGCTTCTCTTGACTGGCCTGCACCGGCCGGTAGTCGGACACGGCGGCCGTCATGATCAGCAGCTCGGCCCCCTCCTCGTGCGCCTGCACCAGCGCCAGCATCTCGGCCGCGGTCGTCACGTCCAGGCGCTCCACGCCGAGGGGCGGATCGCAGCGCAGGGGGCCGGCGATCAGCGTGACGCGATGGCCCAGATCGCGGGCCGCCTCGGCCAGCGCCACGCCCATCTTGCCGCTCGAGCGGTTGGTCAGCACCCGCACCGGGTCGAGCGGCTCCTCGGTCGGGCCGGCCGTCACGACCACGCGCCGGCGATGCGAGAGCGCCAGCATCAGGCGCACCGCCGTGTCCACCACGCTGCGCGGGTCGGCCATGCGGCCGGTTCCCGACTCCCCGCAGGCCAGCTCGCCTGTCTCGGGCGGCACGAACAGGTACCCGCGCTTCTGCAGCCGGGCGATGTTGCTCTGCACGGCCGGGTTTTCCCACATCCGAACGTTCATGGCCGGTGCGAACAGAACCGGGACGTCGCTGGCCATGATGGCTGTCGAGAGCAGATCGTCGGCGATCCCGCCGGCCACCTTGCCCAGGATGTTGGCGGTGGCCGGGGCGATGACCATCACGTCGGCCTCGCGGCTCAGTCGGATGTGGTCGATCTCCGGCCGGCCCCACAGGCTCGTGGCCACCGGGTTCTCCGACAGCGTCGCCAGCGCGTCGGCGGACATGAGCCGGGTGGCGGCCTCGGTCAGCACGACCTGCACGCGCACGTCCATCCGGCGCAGCAGGCGCACGATCTCCGCGGCCTTGTAGGCGGCGATGCAGCCGGTGACGCCGAGCGTCACCGATCGGCCGGCCAGGGTTGCATCGGTGGGCACGGGGCGACTCCCGCGGACTTTACAGGTCTTCTTCTGTCATCTCCTCGTCTTCGCCTGACGAGGAGCGTTCGGAGGCCGGCAGCGGGCTGGCGAAGAGCATGTCGCGCGGAGCGGTGGCGGCCAGCTTCTCCTCCTCTTCGACCTTGTGGGCCGCCGGGAGGATGCCTTTGACCTTGCCCTCGTCCACGCGCTTGAGGGCTTCCAGGGTCACCTTGTGGTCGAGCTTGGTGCCCTTGCGGCGCACCTCCTCGTTCAGACGGGCCGCCTCCGCCGCGGCGAGCATGATCCGCTCGTACTTGCTGCGGGGCGTCGTGAATTCCTCCTCGGCCCCCTCCTGGCGCTGATCGTCGATGTGAGCATCTCCGTTTTCTTTCATCACTTTGTGGGCCTCCCCTTGGGCATCACCAGTCCACGGGCCGTGCGGCTCGTCTCGGCCCGCACAATGGCCAAGAGACGGTTGGTGCAGTCCTTGACCTCGTCGTTGACCACCACGTAATCGTAATCCGCGGCGACGGTCATCTCCCGGAGCGCCTGGTCCATGCGCTTGGCGATCTCCTCGTCGCTGTCGGTGCCGCGGCCCCGCAAGCGAGTTTCCAGTTCCTCCAGGGAGGGGGGCAACAGGAAGATGAGCACCGCGTCCGGGAACGCCTTCTTGATCGCCAGCCCGCCCTGGACGTCGACGTTCAGAACGACCCACTTGCCCTTCTTCAGGCCGGCCGCGACGTTCTCCTTCGGCACGCCGTACCAGTGCCCGTGCACGAGCGCCGCCTCGGCGAAGTAGCCGGCCTTCTTGCGGGTCGTGAACTCCTCCTCGGTGAGGAAGACGTAGTCGACGTCCTTCTGCTCGGCGCCCCGCGGCGGGCGCGTCGTGGCGGTCAGGGCCCGCACGATGCGACCGTCCGAGGCGAGCAGCTTCTCGACCACCGTGGTCTTGCCGGTTCCCGACGCCGCCGAAATGACGATGGGGAAGGGCCGCTCGATCAGACGAGGGCACTCAGGAGGACACTGGTCCATGGCTGGCCTTCCTTCATCATTCGATGTTGAGAACCTGCTCGCGGATCCGCTCGACCTCTTCCTTGAGAAACAGCACCTCGCGCGAGATCTCGGTGTCCTGGCCCTTGGAGCCGATCGTGTTGACCTCGCGATGCATCTCCTCGAGCAAGAACTTCAAGCGCCGCCCCGCCGGCTGCTCATCGGCCACGAAGTCGGCGAACTGATCGCAGTGCGACCGCAGGCGGACGCATTCCTCGGTGACGTCCGACCGATCGGCGAACAGGGCGATCTCGGCCTCCAGGCGCAGGCGATTGTACTCCGCGTCCGCCGCGATCTCAGCCAGGCGCAATCGCAGCCGCTCGCGCACCTGGGCCACCACGGCCGGCACGTGCGCCTGAATGCGATCCACCGCCGCGCGAATGGCCGCGATCCGCTCCATCAGATCGCGGCCCAAAGCCTCGCCCTCGCGCCGGCGCATGGCGGTGAACTTCTCCAGAGCCTCGTTCAGGGCCGGCGCCAGGCACCCCCAGACCTGCTCCTCCGAGAGCGCCTCCTCCTCGCGGACCAGGACGTCGGGCAGGGTCAGCAGCGTCTGGATGTCCAAATCGCCCTTCAGGTTGTGCGCTTCCCGCAGCTCCCGGGCCAGGTCGAGATACCGGCCGGCCAGCGCCTGGTCGACGCGGATCGCGGCCGGGCCCTCGACCTCGCCCTCCATCGTGACCGCGATGGAGATCTTGCCGCGCGTGACCTGCTGCTGAACGACCTCCTGCAACTTGGCTTCCAGGGGGGCGAGGATGCGCGGCAGCCGGGAGGTCATCTCCAGGTACCGGTGGTTGACCGAACGGATCTCTACCGTGACCCGGCGACCATCGATCTGGGCATCGACACGGCCGAAGCCGGTCATCGAACTCAGCATGCACCCTCCGCGACCATGAGGCACCCAAGGGTACGCCAGCGGCCGGACAGGTGTCAATTGCGCCCTGGGCTCGCGGGCCCAAGGGAACGCGGGACGGGCCGGCGGGTTTCGTCTATGATTGGGATGGCCGTCGTGTCAGACTTGCGGCTCGCGAGCCGCCCTGCCCGTCACCCCCCGGCAGGGCGTGCGGCCGAAACCGATACGAATCGAAGAAGATAGCCCAAGGAAGCCGGCATGGTCCGCCCGTGCGACATTGGCCCGATCGGCGCCGTGGCCCGGCCCGGGTGGCCGGGCTGGGTCCTGGCCGTGCTGCTGGGCGCGGGTCTGGCGGGCTGCTCCGATGAAGCGACCAGCCCCCCGGCGCTGAGTGTCAGCCCGACCGAGATCCAGCTCGCCCTGCGCGAGACCTCGCGGGCGCTCGAGGTGAGCAACCGCGGCCAGGGCCGTCTGACGTGGGCGCTTGAGGACGATGCGGCCTGGCTCGCCGCCGACCCGGTCGCGGGCGCCACGGGCGACCGCGAGCAGGTGATGCTTACGGTCCTGCCCGACAGCCTGCCGCACGGGCCCCACGTCGCCACCGTGACGATCACCTCCAACGGCGGCGATGCGACCGTGCGGGTCCGCATGTGGGAGGCTCTCGTGGTCGAGCCCGACACCCTGCGCCTGGACGGCGATACGCCGGCCGGGCAGGTGCGCCTCCTCAGCCTGGACGGTCTGGCGCTGTCCTGGTCGGCGGCGACCGCGGCTGACTGGCTGCAGGCGTCCCCGAGCGAGGGCGTTCTGGGCGAGGCGCCCGAGACGCTGCTGGTGGTCGCCGACATGGCCTCGCTGGCCCCGGGGCCCTACGCGGCGAGCGTCACGATCGACGCCGGGGCGTTCGGCGCCGGCGCCGTGGGGGTCCTGCTGGATGTGCCGCAGAGGGCCGCGGTCTCCGGACGGGTCTACTTCCAGGGCACGCGCAACCCGGCGCCCGGCGTGCGGGTGTCGACCGGTCAGATCGCGGACACGACCGATGCGCAAGGCGCCTACGAGCTCGCCGCGGTGCCCCTCGGGGCGCGAACCCTGACCGCCGCCGCCGAAGGCTTCACCACCCTCGAGGTCGCGATCACGGTCCCGGAGGCGGGTCTGACGCGCGATCTGGAGATCGCCTCCGACGGCCGCACCTACCGCATCACGGGCCGACTGACCAACATCCTGACGAATGGACTGGTCAACGCCACGGTGACCCTGCTCAATCCAGACGGCTCGAGCTCCAGCATCAGCACCCGCACCAGGGCCGAGGGCGCCTACAGCCTGGAGCATGTTCCGGCCGGGCTGCGCCGCGTTCGCTTCGCGGCCCTGCAGTATCAGGACCTGGTGGCCGAGATCGAGGTGCCGGACGCCGACGTGGCGTACGACGCGCGGGCCGTCGCGGCCATCGTGCGGCCGCCCGACCCCGTGTCGGGCCCGACCGTGACGCGGCTCGATTGCGGCCGGGTGCGGGTGGCGTGGTCGCCGAGCCTCCTGGCGGGTCTCGAGACGGTGGCCGGCTACCGGGTCGAGCGCGCGCCGGCGGCCCAGGGACCGTTCGCGGACGCCGGGGGATTGATTGCAGGCTCGGGAACATCGTACTTCGACGACACCGAGCTCGATGCGCCCAGGGCCTACTACCGGGTGCTCACCGAGACGATCGACGGGGATCCGGGGCCGCCCACCGCCGCCACGGCGTTCACGCGGGTGCCGTGGGTCAGGCTGTCCCCCGCGCCGCTCTCGGGCCACTCCCCGGAGGAGCGCTGGGGCCACGCGACGGTCTACGATCCCGGTGACGGCCACCCGCGCATGCTGCTCATCGGCGGCACCGGGTGCACCTCGGGAACCTGCGGCATCGACTTCAGCGACGTCTGGGCCCTGGATCTGACCGAGATCACCTGGGAGCTGATGGACTCCGGGGCGGGGGGGCCCGCGGACCGCAACGAGCACAGCGTTGTCCTGGATAACAGCCGCCGGCGCGCGATCGTCTACGGCGGCAAGCTGAGCGAGGGCGAGCGAATCTACGGCGACACCTGGGCCTTCGATCTCGGCAGCCGGCAGTGGGTGGAGCTGCACGCCGGGCCGGGCGCGAGCCCCGCGCCGCCTGCCCGCTACGGGCACGTGGCGGTGCTGGATGCGGCCGGCGACCGGATGCTCGTCTACGGGGGCCGCGGGCAGAGTCTCTGGAACGACGTCTGGAGCTTCAGCCTGGCGACCGGACATTGGACGCAGCTGCGCACCGGGGAATCCGGCGAGCCCGGCCCGCAGCCGCTCGGCCGCTTCGATCACGTCGCAGCCATCGATCCCATCGCCCGGCGCATGGTCGTGCACGGCGGGCTCGGGGGCATCGGCTCGATCACCCTGGCCGACACCTGGGCCTTCGAGCTCGACGGCGCGACCTGGATGCGGCTGCCCGATGGTCCCGAGCGCTGCCGCCACATGATGGACTACGATCCGGCGGGCCATCGCGCCGTGTTCTTCGGCGGCTGGCGCTACGGCAGCGGCGGGCAGGGCAGTGCTCGCTTCCATGACACGCAGGCCCTCGATCTGTCGACGGGCCAGTGGCAGGAGATCGACGGCGGCGACGAGGCGCTGCGCCCCGAACGGCGCGATCGCCATTCCATGGTGCTGCGGCCCGATGGCGGGGCGCTTTACATCTTCGGGGGACTGCTCGAACTGACCGGGCTGGGCGCCGACACCTGGACCTTCTGCGCCGGCGAACGGTGACCGGGCTGGCGGAGGGTCGTCGGGCCGGCCAGCGGCGACCGGGCCGGCGATCGACCGGCGCCCCTAGCGAGCGTACTGCGCGGCGATCTCGCTCAGGGCCTTGGCCTCCATCCCGCGCTCACGCTGCTGCAGATAGCGCACCCGGTAGTTCAGCATGTGGTTGTAGTCGAACCAGACCTTGCGCTCCTGATCGTTGCGCACGTCCTTCATGAGAATGCCCGGCCCCTCGAACTCCGGAAACGCGAACGGGCGGTACTCGTCATCGGGGGCCAGGCGCAGGACCAGGCCCTCGGCGTGGTAGTAGAAGCCCGCGAAGAGCGAGTGCCCCGCCATGTCGCCGGCCATGTAGGTCGGGCGCAGGGCGATCGACTGCTCGAGCAGCTTGCGCCGCATCTTCATGAAGCGATAGCGCCCCTCGGAGACATCATAGGGACGGCCGGCCTCGGCCAATTGAGCGATCTCGGCCACCGCCTCCAACTCCGCGCGGCAGACCGCTTCCAGGTCGGGCGCCTCCTTGGCGAGCTTGCGCTGCAGCACCGCGCTCGAGAGCGAGGACATGTCCAGCACCAGCACGTCGGGGCGGAGGCCCGCCACCTTCTGGTAGTAGATCGCGGGGCTGCTGATGGAATCCCAGCGGCTGGTGAAGAGCACCGCATTGGGGTCGAGGTATTTCAGCATGTCGCGCACGTAGCGCCCCAGCAGCTCGAAGCGGTGCTGATCGTTGGTCCGCCAGTGGGCGCGCAGCGGGTGCAGGCAGGTCAGGCAGGCCGCGAGGACGATGACGAGCGCCGGCCCGACCGCCAGCAGCCGCCGGCCCGACCAGGGCGCGCCGGGAGCGATCAGGCCGCCTGAGCCGGGCGCGGCGCCAGAGCCCGCGGCGGGCGCCGAGCGGCGGCCCGCGAACGCCCGCACGCCGGCGGCCGCGGCGTGGGCGAGCAGGGCGGTTCCCACCGCCGCCCACAGGCCCAGGATCGCGATGACCGGGATGTAGTAGAGGCTGACGTCGGGAATGGGGTAGGCCAGGTTGTACAGCATGTAGGCCGCGAGCGGAGCCAGGGTGACCCAGAGAAAGCGCCGGCCCCGCCACAGGAGCGCCACGACACCGGCGGCGGCCAGCAGCAAGAGCGCCCAGCCAGCCTCCTGCGGCAACTGCTGGCCGAGGAAGCGGTCGAGCTCGGTCATCCGCAGGCCATCGCGGCCGAGCAGCCCCTGGTACTGCCGCGCGGAGGCGTGGACCAGGAAGCGGTGCCAGGTGGTCGGGTAGTCCCAGGTATAGACCATGTCCATCGCGCCGCGGATGGGAAGGTAGGCATAGAGCAGCAACGGGGCCGCCGCGGCCAGCAGGCTGCGACCGACGGGGATGGGCGCGCGGCTGTCGCCGCGACCGCGGGCGATCAAGCTGATGACGATGAAGACCACGGCGCCCGCCAGCAGCAGGCCCCCGGTCAGATGGTTCGTGAGCGCGGCCATGGCCGTCATGGCCACCAGCGGCCAGTGCCGCACGGCCTGGCGCGGCTCGCGCAGGGCCGCGACGGCGGCTGCCAGGAAAGCCATCACGAGAAACACCTGCAGGCCGTACACCTCCACGACCGTCGCCTGGGACCAGGGCGTGGCGGCGAAGGCGAAGAGCAAGGCCCCGGCCAGCGGTCCGAGCTCCCGCGCCACGGCGCTCGCGCGGGGGGCCAGAGAGCTCGCGATCGCGCTCGCCGACCGGTAGATCAGGAGGGCCGCCAGCGCGGTCGTCAGCGCGCTAAGCAAGCCCACCCGGAAGGGAATGGGCCCGACCGGCAGCCGGCTGAACAGGTGGCCCAGCAGGGTGAAGAGGGGATACCCGGGCGGATGGGCGATGCCCAGCGTGACGGCGACGGTGGTCAGCTCGCCGCTGTCGACGAAGGTGATGTCCCGCGCCAGCGTGAGCAGGTAGACGACCAAAGGCGCCAGGAACGCAAACAGCGAGGCGACCGTGCGCAGCCGCGTCGCTCTGGCTTCCAAGGGACTCTCCAAGGCCGCCCTCCTTCCGCGGGCCCCGCGGGCCGTTGTCCGGACCGGCGCGCGGGGTGGTTCACCGCGGAGCCGGATGATACATGCGACGGAGGATATCAGAAGGGCGGCGCGGGCCGCAAACTCGCCGGGGGCATCTCGCCGGGCGCTTGGCGCCCAGCGCGACTGGCGGTGCGGCTGCTGGCCGGGCGCTGCCGGGCCGATGCGAAAGACCCGCCTGACCGACCCCCGTGGGGGCCGGCGGCGGGTCTCTCACACCACCGGTGGCGCTGCGGCGCGCGCGGAAGGCCCGCGCGCCGAGCGTGCGCGGCTTACTTCACGAGCAGCAGCTTGCGCGAGGTCTCCTGGCCGGCGGCCGTCAGGCGCGCGAAGTAGACGCCGGGGCGCACCGCGCTGCCCGCGTCGTCGCGGCCGCTCCAGGACGCCTCGTGCTCGCCCGCGGCCATGACCTGATCGGTGAGCGTGGCCACCGTGCGGCCCGTGACGTCATGGACCGTCAGGCGGACAGCGGTCGGCGACGGCAGCGCGTAGGCCAGCCGCATGGCGTTGGCCGGATTCGCGCTCGCCAGGCGCAGGCTGAGCTTGCTCTCCGCCGCGGCCGCGAAGTCGCCGGCCGACGACCAGTCGATGCTGGTGCCACCCATCACGGCCAGCGAGTAGACCGCATCGAGATCCTCGGTGGCCGGGTAGCCGTCCTGGACGATCTCATCGGCGCTGACCTCGAGCGTCCAGCGGCCGGCCTCGGGCGCGTTGACGAAGACGCACTCGACGGTATTCAGGATGTCGGCCGAACCGCCGGCCGACGACCACGGACTTTCATAGAGACCGTAGTTGCCGTTGTAGACCGTGCCGCTGGGCGACACGACCCGCAGCGACAGATCGTTGACCCGGTGCATGGTCTGCACGGACGGATTGCCGGCCGGGTCGGGGTAGACCATCGCGATCTTCAGGACCGTGTCTTCCTCGCCCACGTCGATCAGGTGGGTCGCGACCTCGAAGGGGGAGAGCACGTCCGACTGATCGACCACGTACAGGCGCTCGCGGTAGTCATAGAGCGTCTGCAGATTGGGAACGCCCCAGCCCTGATGGCAGCGCGTCTTGTCGTGGGTGAGGCCGGTGAAGTCGTACTGCTTGGCCGAGACGATCAGGACCGCCTTGGGGGTGGTCATGTGCGGGCGGTTCTGGAAGACCGTCCCGCCCGGGATCACCTCGTTGCCGAAGATGCCCTCGGACCACATCTGATGGAAGAGGCCGACGTGGCCCGCCACGATCGGGGTCGCGCCGCTCGTGCCGCCGAAGCTGGGCGTGTACGAGGTGGCGCCGCAGCAGGAGGTCGTGTAGGTGGCGTCGTAGGCCTGGCAGAAGTCGGGCTTGATGCGGTTGTCAGAGGCCGGGCCGATGCTGGCGCCGCCGCACCAGCAGTCATCGGCCATGTTGGTGTTGTCGTAGTGGTAAGCGGCGCCGACCGCGATGATGTTCTTGGCCCACGCCTGCGGGCGCGAGTTGCGATTGCCCGTGTTGCTCTGCGACTGGCAGTGCACGATATCGAAGTCGAACAGCATGTCGTCGGTGTCGGCGGAGATATTGGTGTACTGCGTTGTCTGCGAGCTGCCGACGCTGGCCGTCTGGAACACGGCCTCGTAGGGCGGCTGGACCAGCTCGCCGGTGTGGTTGTAGCGGCCCGTGCCCGTCATGGAGCTGTAGTGGTAGTCGGCCACGATCCCCTGGCCCGCGGGCAGCAGGCCCCGGGCGATCGCCTGCCCGGTGCCGTCGCCGAAGCAGATGCCGGAGGTCGCGGCGCCGTGCGAATCGCTGCCGACCGAGCCGTGCAGAATCAGGGGTCGAGACTGGAAGTCCACATGGATGAGATTGAACCCCGCGTCGAAGATCTCGCCGCGCACGCCCTCGCCCTTGAAGCCGGTGACCGACTCGAGATAGTTGGCTCCGCCGATGACGCGGATGTTGTTCATGTCCGTCTCGTAGGCGCTCCAGCGGTCGACGAAGAGAACCTCATCCCAGCGGATGACCTGGAAGAGCTCGGTGGGCGTGAGCGTCGCCTCGATGTTCAATTTGCCGGCGCTGGCGTTGTCGACCACCGCGCCCAGCGCCTCGATGCGCTCGGCCACAGGGAGCTTCTGCTCGACCGAGAGGACGCGGATGTTGTAGCGCAGCATCGGGTAGGCCGAGGCGGCCGAGGAGTAGTTGTCGCGCAGGAACTCCTCGAGGCGATAGGCCGGATGGAAGGGGCCGACCCAGCGCACGTAGGGAAGCTGGGCGATCTGCAGGCGCGCGGCCTGGTCCATCTCGACCAGGTAGGCCTGCGGGCCCACGAACTCGCGGATCGTGCCGCCGGCGGCTTCGATCGCCGCGCGGAAGACCTCCAGCGGCTGGGTCACGAACTGGACGATGAACAGGCGCCCGCGGGCATCGGCCTTGAGCTCGGGCGCGATGGTGGGCTCGCCGGCCAGCGGGTCGAAGTGGGCATAGCGCAGCCCGATCTCGTAGATGGCCGGCGCGGTGCGCACGAAGTCCTGGCCGTCCAGGCTGACGCCGTAGTAGGGAACGGCCGCCCCGCGGGCGTCGGCCTCATCCCACAGGGCCAACACCACGGGCGTGTTCGGCACTTCGATCAGGCGGGCCTGGCTTCCAATGGGCCCGGACGCCGTTGCCGCGGCGGTCAGTGCGACGGCCGCGGCCAGGATTGTGAGGGCTGGTCTGCGGTGTGAGAGCATGATCATCTTGTGTATCCCCCTTGCCGTGAGTGAGAAGAGGCGCGCCGCTGCGCGCTGAAGTCTCTTCTATGATACCCCATGGCCATCGCCGCGCGGATCCTCAATCGGGCGGCAGCGCTTCCGTGTGTCAACGCCTGCGGCGCCTTGCGCGCCGCCCACCGAGAAGGTCGCCGGCGGCCGTATCCTGATACTCGAGTGTGCCCTGCCGGGCGCGTGATGTCTAGCAATTTCGTGGACAACTCGTCCGCGCGACCCTCGGGCGGGGCTGGCGGGGGGCCGCGCGAGGCGAAGCCCGCCGGGCGGGGCATGCCCGACGAAGCCTGCCCGGTGGAGGCGGGCTGAGGCCGGGTCTGGTCAGCGCCGCCGCGATTGGCTAGAATCTCCAAACCGGCCGGGCCGCGGCCCCGGCCCCGGACTGGGATGGCGATCTGCTCAAATGTTGTGCAGACAGCCGATTAGGCGTCAGTCTGGGCGGTGCGGCGCTCCCGTGGGGCTCCGGCGGGGCTCCGGGGGCCGAGTGCCGGGGCGATTGGGACGGTCGACGGGCAGGGGGAGGCAAGATGGTCAGGAAGCTCAAGGTGACCAAGCGGGTGGCCGCCGCGGTTCCGTGGTATGAGAGACCCGTGCTGCTCTTCGCCGTGATCGGGGTCGCTCTGCTGGGGGCCGGCATCCTGATGGCGAACATCACGTCGCGCAACGCCCGCGTGCCGGTGGCGCTGGGGCCCGCGACCGGAGATGCGGCGCCCGGGGCGGAGGCTCAGCCGGGGCAGACGGACGCGCAGTCCGCGGGCCAGTCGGAGCTGAAGGCCGAGGTGGTCGCGCCGGGACCGCTGTTGAGCCCCACCGCCGCGCTGCCGGCGATCGCCCCGGGCCAGGTCGCGCCGCCCCTGGCCGCCGAGACCCGGCAGGACGCCGCGACCGCCCGTGTGCGCCTGCGTGAGGCGCGGGGGATGGCGCCCGCGGCGTCTCAGGCCGAGGGCGCCGCGGCGGTGTTCGGCGACGTGGCCGTCGATGAGCTCGTGGACAAGACGTCCCAGGCGGGCGGGGACGCGGCCCGTCTGTGGGAGCTTCTCACCTTCGTGACCGATGTCGACCGCTACACGGACATCGAGGTTCAACGCGATGCCGAGGGCTGCGTCTACGTGGCGGGATTCGTGGCCCGCGACGTCGCCGAGCGCCTGGGGGCGCTCGGTCCCGACATGGAGCTGGGACCCGCTCCGGTCGTCGTGCGACCGCCGGCCTGGCAGTTCTGGAAGAAGCCCCCGCGACCCGAGCGGCTCGAGCTCTACCAGGGCTCGGTCGTGGCGGTTTATCCCGATCTCAGCCCCGAAGCGGAGTGCTTTGTGGTGCTGCCTCTGACCCGGGCCCGCCCTTCGGGCGTGCGCATGCCCCGGGCCGCGCTGGAACGTCCGCTGCACGTCCTGGAGGTGACGCTGCAGTAGACGTTGCGTGCGCCGAGGGGCACAGGGAGGTGCGCGCGGTGACGGTGTGGACGGCTCTCCTCGATGATCACGCCCTGATCAAGATCCTGCTGGCGGTGATCCTCGCCGGCCTGGTCGGGATCGAGCGCGAGTGGCACAGCCGCGCGGCCGGTCTGCGCACGCACGTGCTGGTGTGCCTGGGCTCGGTCATACTCGTGATCGGCGCTCGCGCGGCCAGCGAGGGGCTGGGCGGCGGCGCCGCCGGGCGCATCGTCTACGACCCGAATCGCATCGCCGCGGGGATCGTGACCGGCATCGGCTTCCTGGGCGCGGGAGCCATCGTGCGCATGGGCGACCTCATCCGCGGGCTGACGACCGCGGCCTGCATCTGGTTCGTCGCGGCCCTGGGCATCGTGCTGGGCGCGGGCATGTTCGCCCTGGCGATCGTCGCGACCCTCATCGCGCTGGTCGTGCTGATCGTCCTGGATTCCCTGGAGCACCACATCCCGCCGCTGATCTATCGCGAGCTCTCGGTGACCGCCGATCGAGCCGTCTGGCACACGCTGGAGGAGGCCTGCGTGAGCCGCCTGCGCTCGGCGGGCGTGCGCGTGCAGGAGATCCAGCGCCGGATCGACGCCGCCCAGGGCGTCATCGAGATCATCTTCCACGTCCGCGCGCGGGCGCGGGTGAGAACGCGCGAGTTGCTGGAAGAGATCAGCGCTCAGCCCGGCGTGCGTAGCGTGCGCTGGGATCACAATTGAGGCGCGGCCATGGGGCTCTCGGGGCCGATGTTCAAGTACGTTCTGCTGCTCATTGCGGTGCTGGCCTACTTCTACTACCGGATGATCAGGGGCCGCCGCCGGCGTCGCGAGCTGCACGGGCGAGAGCGTCTGCACGCCGCCTTCCGCCAGCGGCGTCTGGAGCGCCTTTCCTCGGCCGCGACCTGGGAGGACCGCCGCCGGCTGCGCGCGGATCCCCATGGGGGGCGCCGGATCAAACCTGAGCTGCTGAAGAAGAAGCCTGGAGATGACGCGCAGTCCTGAGGAGGACCGAGGCATGAAGCGGGTGGCGGCCTTCTGCTCGCACGGCGGGTCGAACTTCGCGGCGATCGCCGACGCCGCCGCACACGGCGATGTGCCCCTGGAAGTGGCGGTCATGGTGCACAACAACGCCCGGGCCGGGGCCAAGGAGAAGGCCCAGGCGCGGGGCATCCCCACCGAGTGGGTGCCGCGCACGCGCTTCGACGACGAGGCGGCCTACGCCCGCGGGCTGCTCGATCTCCTGGAGGCCTATCGGGTCGACATCGTGGCGCTTGCCGGCTTCATGCAGCTCCTGCCGCGCGAGGTCGTGACCCGCTACGCCGGTCGCATCACGAACATCCATCCGGCGCTCTTGCCCCTCTTCGGCGGTCGGGGCTTCTATGGGATGGCGGTGCACCGGGCGGTGTTCGCCTCGGGCATGCAGGTATCGGGCCCGACGGTGCACCTGGTCGACGAGCAGTACGACCACGGCACCATCCTGGCGCAGTCGGCCGTCTCGATCGCCGATTGCCGCACGCCCGAGGAGATCGCCGCGCGCGTTCTGGTGGAGGAGCACAAGCTCTATCCCCGGGCGCTGGGCTGGCTGGCCACCGGACGACTGCAGATCGAGGGCGACCGGGCGCGCCTGCTCGCCGGCGGCGAGTGAGCCGCGGCGAAGTGCTGATGGGCGCGGGGGCGGGCGCGGGACCGATTGGCGCGGGAAGAGACCCGCAGCGGCCGGGGGAATCGGCCGTGGTCTTCTTCGACATCGGCAACTGCCTCTACGATCCCTATCGCACCTTCCGCCGCACGCTGGATGCCCTGGGCCGCTCCGAGCTGGCCGAGGCGATCCTGGCGCGTTGGGGGGTGTACCCCGATCAACCCGGCCGGCACGATCCCTGGCTGCGGATGTGCGGCTTCTCCGACGGCGAGATCGCCGAGTACTTCCGGCGCTTCTTTCACGAGCCGGTCTTCCACGCCGGCAGCCCGGCGATTCTCGACCGCCTGCGGGCCCGGGGAGCGCGTCTGGGCGTCATCTCCGACGGGCACTTCGACACGCAGGTGGGCAAGCTGCGCGCCTGGGGATTGAGCGACCGGTTCGACCCGCGGGTCGTCTTCATCGGGTCATCGCAGGCCGATCTCACGCGCCCGCCGGGGGATTACGCCGAGGGAGTACAACTCCCGGCCACGAAACACGACCTCGCAACCTTCCACACGGCGAGCGCGCGCGCGCACGAGTTGTACGGCGTCGCCCCCGCGGGATGCTGGATGGTGGGGGACGACTACGTGCGCGACGCGCTGCAGCCCACGCGCGCCGGTTGGCGGGGCGTGTGGTTCGTGCCCAACGAGCCCGCGCGCCGCAGCGGGCCGCCGCCGGGTGGCCCCGAAGATGCCGGCGCGGCGGTGCCTGTGATCGACGACCTGGCGCTGATGGAAGGGCTGGTGTATCCGGCCGCGCGATGAGGCGGAGCTTCGTCGCGTGGCGCGGGGGCGGCATCGCGCGCCGGTCTCCTGCCTGTGCCCGGACTGTCACTGGGCCGGGGCACAGGTGGAACCTGAGTTGGGTGCCCGCACTTGTCTGTGGGGCGGACGCCGTACAAGCTCGGAGAGGTGACAGCGGGTCGGGCCGCCTGTTCGCCGTGGCGCGGGAATGTTTGCACGCTCGGGGGGGCATGGCATAGGATACGATGGTTCCCGCGCAGCCCATTCGGAGGGCATCATCTCGAGTCGCCGCGGCGTGTGGTTGCTTCGGGGGTGGAGGGATGGACAGGTGGGGGGATTCTGGAGATTAATGGTCCTGTGCGCCCTGGCGAGGCAAACAGAGCTCCTTGACAACCGGTACCATGGATGGTAACATCTAAACATGTCGAAGATCCGGCGCGGGGGCTACGTGTTCCTGACGTGGCAGGGTGACCATTCTCCTCGCCATGTCCACGTCTACCGGGACGGGAAACTCGTCTTGAAGTGGGACCTCGACAATCGGAAGGCCATGGCTGGCAGGCCCACGCGCCACGTGCTCGAGTTGATTCGCCAACTCGAAGCGGAAGGACGGCTATGAAGATCCGATCCGTCACTCAGAACAACCGGCGCCGTGCTTTCGAGGTCGGCACTTGGCGGGAGCCCTTCCTCTTCCCGTACTCCAAGGCTGACCCGCCGCCGACACCCGATGACCCGGTGACAGAGGTTTCGGTAGATGAAGAACTGGGGCGAGAGGCCTTCACCTACCGCCTGGCTTCTGGCCAGGAAGGCTCTGTCCACATCGAGCAGGTGCTGGAATACAACCAGGATCCGAGCTACATGCGCAACCTGCTCCTCTACAAACTGACCCTTGAGGCCCAGAAGCGGATCGAACTGAGCGCCCTCTCGCGACGGGAGATCATTCGGAGGCTAGGGACGTCTCCTGCCCAGCTCTACCGGCTCCTGGACCCGACCAACTACCGTAAGTCGGTTGACAAGATGCTGTTGCTGCTACACGTTCTTGAATGCGACGTGGATCTGGTTGTACGGGCACGGAGTGCGTGAAGCGACAGAAGCACAGAACCCTGAATGCACCGGCCGGGCCCACCCGCTGGAGATGCTCTCGTCGGACAGCCCCAATGACGATCCAGCCACGACAAGCAAGGAACGGAAAGCGAACGCAGTGAACCACAGCGAGATCGTCAGCTTCCTCTGGGGCGTCGCGGACCTCATTTGCGACACTTTCAAGAGGGGCAAGTACCAAGACGTCATCCTGCCGCTCACCGTCCTGCGACGCCTGGACTGCGTGCTGGCCGGCACGAAGGAGATGGTGCTGGCGAAACAGGCCTAGCCGCGGGGCACCCTGCCGACCGCGAGGAGCTGCCGCGCGAGGTGCAGCAGAACATCGACATGGAGTCGTACCCCATCCAGCAGACCGGCGGCGGCAAGATCGCCCTGGAGCGCCGGCCCGGCGTGCTCGACCCCGTGAGCACCAAGCAGGGCCGCGGCGTCACGCCGGAGGAGCTGGAGACGCTCTCGCGCATCATCGCCGAGCTGAACGAGCGCTTCGGGCTGAACCTCGGCCCCGAGCACCGGGTGACGCTCGGTCAGATGATGGAGAAGCTCGACGACGACGCGGCGCTCGACGCGGCGGCCCGGGCCAACACGCGCGAGAACGTGCGCCTCACCTTCGACCAGAAGGTCGAGCACGTGATCCAGGAGATCGTCGGCTCCAACTTCGATCTCTACAAGCGCATCACTGACGGCCGCGCCTTCGGCGAGGTGATCAAGAACTTTCTCTTCGACCAGTACCTGCGCGCCCACCGGAACGCCGAGGAGCTGATCAAGGCCGGCGAATCGAAGACACTGGAGTTCAAGTCGACCCTGCGCTGGAACCTGAAGGAGGCTCGTCAGGACGACAAGGTCGTCACGCACGCCGTGCTCAAGACGATCGCCGCGTTTCTGAACACCGAGGGCGGTGACCTGTTGATCGGTGTCCCCGATGATGGATCGATCGTCGGCATCGAGAAGGACCAGCTCGAGAGCGACGACAAGTTCATGAGGCACCTGGCGCAGGTCGTGCGCAACGGCCTCGGGGATCGGGCCGGCACTTGCATCGATCCGAAAACCCAGATCGTGCAGGGGAAGACCGTGTGCGTGGTGAGCTGCCAGCGGAGCCCTGAGCCGGTGTACCTGAAATGGAAGGGAGTCGAAACCGTGCCGGCCGGCGACTTCTTCGTCAGGAGCGGTCCCGGGACCGTGAAGCTCCCACCCGATAGCGCGCGCGAGTACATTCGCACGCGATTCCCCGGGTTCACCCCCGATGGGAAACCAGATTCGCCATCGAGCGGCGCTGTCTGATCGGGTAGGCGGGAGCGTCTGCTGCGCGACGGGCGGGCGCCCGGCGTGGATGGTTGTGGCGCGATCCGCCCCAACGAGGTATCCTCTCCGCTCGGCCATCTGGAGGTGGAGATGCTGAGCAAAGACACGATCCTTGCGTTCCTGCGTGACAACCTGCCGGAGCTTGAGCGGCGGTTCTCCGTCACACGCATCGGTGTCTTTGGTTCCTTCGCCCAGGGGAGCGCCCGCGAAGACAGTGATGTGGATATCCTGGTCGAGTTCAGCAAGCCGACTTTCGACAACTACATGGACCTGAAGTTCCACCTCGAGGAGCAGTTTGGGCGGGCGGTCGACCTGGTACTGGCCGACAGCATCAAGCCGAGGCTCAAGCCCCTGATTCTCCGCGAGGTGGCCTATGCCTAGGGACTTCCGCCTCTACGTGGACGACATCCTGGAAGCCATCGCCCGCATTCGCGAGTACTTGTCGGACATGGATCTGGCTGGGTTGGCGGCTGATCGCAAGACGTTGGATGCCGTTGTACGCAACCTGGAGATCATCGGCGAGGCGGCCCGATCGCTACCGCCCTCGGCAACACGGCAGGCCCCGCACGTCGACTGACGGAAGATGGTCGGCCTGCGGAACATCTTGATACACGAGTACTTCGGCATCAACCTCGACATCCTGTGGGATATCGTCCAGAACAAGCTGGATCCACTTGAACAGGCCTGCAGGAAACTCCTCGACGGCTGACGCCGGGCGATCTTCAGGGCCAGTTTCTGCCCGCCTACTGCCCAAGCATCATCCTCAGAATCTGCCACCCGATCCAGGCGAGCAGCCACACTCCGAGAAACACCAGGGGCAGGATGATCACGATGCCCAGCATCCGGCACATGACCGATGGGCGGCTGCGACCCACCAGCTTGCCGGCCGCCAGCCCGCCCGATAGTCCTGCAGGCGAAAATAAGCTCATGGCTGGGGCGCCGCCACACCGGCGCCGGTCTTCCCCACCGCGGCACAGGGTCACCGGAGAGCATCCGGTAACGAGATGGAAGAGGAGCACTCCCAGGCTGTAGATAGCCACCGCCCTCCTCCCGCATGATGTTGCTCGCCTTGACATCGTGATGGAGCAGACCGGCCTTGTGCACCGCGACGAGCGCCCCGCAAACCTTCCGGCCGACCAGGCGCGCCTCGCCGGCGGCAAAGGTCCCTTGCGCCTGGAGCATCTCTTGCAAGGTGCGCCCTCGGACCAGCTCCATCCACATCCCGACCTGGTCGCCCACTCTTCGGGCTCCGTACACGCGGACGACGTTCGGGTCGTTCACGCGGGCCATCAGGATCGCCTCGTCCAGGACGTTTCCCGGAGCGCGCGTCAGAAGCTCCCCTGCCCTCGCGGGGTTGCGTACGATAGATCTTGAGCGCCACCAGCCGGTCGAGCGCCTTCTCGCGGGCCAGATAGATGTCCGAAAAGGCCCCGGAGGCCATCCAATGCACGACCAGAAGCTCGCCCCATTCACAGGGCGTTTCCAGGGTGCCGCCGGTGGATCGGCCGGCGACATTGTCCCCGGCGAGGCCGCGCCGACGGACGCCCCAAGAAAAGATGGCTCGGGCCGAAGATTCTTTGTCCCGTTGCGACCCTTCCCGCGCTGGAGTCGGAGTCCTGCACGTGGCCGTGACGACGCGGGCCGCTCGGTGGGCTCGGACGTCTACTACTGCCGCTTCGAGACGGGCGGCGTCTCCGAGACGCGCAAGACGCTCCTGTCGCGATGACCCTCGCGTAACAGCATTGCGACATGAACTGGCGGAGAGCACTGCGAGCGCGATGCCGGAAGAGGACGCTGCGACTGCTGGCAGTGTGGTAAAATCGCGCAATGCCCACGGTTCTCTACAAACAGCCTGGAGGGAAAGGAACGCAGCGTTGAAGCCTACCCATCGCCGATCCACTGCTGTCACGCGGCGCTCGGTCCCACGAACCGCATTCTCGGTATTCCTTGGAGCGGCCCTCGGCCTGCTCATCGTGGCGGGGCTCGCTGTTGACGCAAACTCCGCCGCATCCGGCGGCCCCACCGGCCGGGCGCATCAGTCCAGCCGCGCGCCGGCTGCGGGATTCGTCCCCGGCTACCGGACCTGTGTCGACAACGTCGACGTAGACCGGATCGGGGTCCGCTTCGTCTCGGCGACGCAGGCGCGCGTGCGGGGCGAGCAGCTCATCTCCCTGAGCGGCGCGGATCTCTCCGGGGTGGGAGCGATCGCCGCCCGGATCCCCGGATCGCGCTGGGAATCCCGTTTCCAGAAGTCCGAGGCCGAGCTCGAAGGGATGCGCCGACTGGGCGAGGCGAGGACGCGCCAGGCGTTGCCCGATCTCAATCTGTTTGCATTGCTCGTCCTGCCCCCGGCGGTTGATGAGACCGCTGGGCGGGAGCGGCTGCGCGGGCTGCTCGAGGAGCTGAACGCAGCTCCCGGGGTTATGGAGGCGTGGGCGCTGCCGATCGCGGTGCCGGCGTCGATCGAGGCCCCAGCCAGCACGGAGAGCGCGCTCCTGCAAGAGGCCCGAGCTGCTGGGCTCCAGGGCCGCACGCCCGACTTCTCGCCTCTGCAAGGCTACCTGTACGACTCGCCCGTCGGCATCTGGGCCGATTCGGCCTGGTCGTTCGCGGGCGGTTTGGGCCAGGGGGTCAAGGTGATCGACCTGGAGTGGGGCTGGCTCTGGACCCACGAGGACTTGAAGGCGCCATTTTACGTCGGCAACGAGCAGGGGCCGAGCGATCACGGCACGGCGGTGCTGGGAGAGTATGCGGGCCAGCACAACGGGTATGGCGTCAACGGGATCGCGCCGGAGGTGCAGATCGGCGGGATCCACCTCAATGACATCGCCGCCGACGTGCTGGAGGCGATCTCGGTCCTCGCGCCCGGTGACATCTATGTGATGGAGGTGCAGGTCGGCGGGCCGGAGAACTGGATGCCGGTGGAGTGGTGGCCGGATGTCTACGCCGCGATCTCGACCGGCTCGGCCCTGGGCGTGATCTGCTGCGAGGCGGCGGGAAACGGCTCGGTCCACCTCGACGATCCGCTCTACGGCGACTACTTCGACCGGCGCGTGCGCGAGAGTGGCGCCATCATGGTCGGCGCGGGCACGCCCTATGGACTCAATGCCGAGGGATTCAGCAATTATGGTTCGCGCCTCAGCCTGCAGGGCTGGGGCTCCTCGGTCGTCACGACCTGCTGCGGCGACCTCCAGGGTGGCGACCCCACGGTCCAGTACACCGCGGTGTTCAACGGCACCTCCAGCGCCACGCCGATCGTCACCGGCGCGGTCGCCTCGCTGCAGGGGCAGGCTTTGGCCCTCTTCGGTGAGCCCATGACCCCCGCACTGATCGAGGAGATCCTGAGCGTGAGCGGATCACCCTACGCGGGCACGCGGCCCATCGGCGAGCGGCCCAATCTGGCGGCGGCCCGCGCGTGGCTCGTCAGAGGCTACGGCGATGTGTTGGTCACCGTCCGGGACGGGGAGACGCTCGAGCCGATGCCTGAGATGCTCGTGGAGATCGTGGAGACCGGCCGCATGCACCTGACCGGGCCTGGCGGCCAGATCGCGATGCAGCTCACCTCGGGGCCCCTCACGTTCCATGTGTCCGGGGATTTCTTCTACACCGAGGCCGATTTCCCCTTCGTCGTGGAGGCCGGCGGCAGCCAAGAGGTCACGCTCGACATCTTCCGGACACCGGTGGGGAGCCTGGCCGGGTGTGTGCGTGACAAGCACGGTGCCGGCATTGCGAACGCCCGTGTCGTCGTGCTGGCCACACCGCTGGACAGCGCCTGGACGGCAGGGGATGGCCAGTACTCCCTCGCCGGCATCCCTCAAGACACCGGCTACACAGCGGTTGTTGGCTGCATTCCCACCAAGGGTGCGGCCTATGCGACATTGGATGTGAGCGGGGGGGAAGCGACAACCTGGGATCCGGTCTTGATGGACGCCGAGACCTTCGAGAGCGGTACGGGCGGATTCGTGGGATCCGGCGGCTTCGTCCGGGGTCATCAGACGTGGCCGAGCGGCTACGACCGGGTGCCCTTCTCCGGCGAGAACGTCTGGTCGACCAGCCTGAACACGTACTATCCGTCCATGGCGACCATGACGCTGACCTCGCCGGTGTACGACATGTCCGACGCTGCCACTCTGACGCTCAGCTTCCATCACTGGTACTGGATCGAGACGGACGACGGGGGCCAGGTGCAGGTCTGGAATGTGGCCACCCACCAGTGGGTCACGGTCGAGCCCGTCGGCGGCTACCCGGACGACTACATCATCATCCTGATCTACGGCCCCGGGTACAACGGGCGGCAAACCTCGTGGGAGCCCGCCGTCTTCCGGTTGGACGAGTGGGCCGGCCCGGAGTTCAAGTTCCGGTTCCTCTTCAAGAGCAACTACAGCCGGCAGAAGATCGGCTGGGACATCGATGACGTCGCCCTCGACGACGGCCGCTACGGGGCGGTGGACCTGTCCGAGTTCACGCCGGAGATCACCTGGGCGCGCCCGGCCGGGTCCAGTCCAGCGGTGGGCGACAGCCGGATCGCCTTCAATCTGGCAGGCTCGGCCGAAACGCGTCTCGACCTCTTCGATGTGCGCGGCGCACTGGTGCGAACGGTGCTGGCCGGCCGTCTCAGCGCCGGGGAGCACGAGATCGCCTGGAACGGTCGGGACGCACGGGGTCGCGCCCTGGGCGCCGGGATGTACTTCTACAGGCTGAGGGCTGGTGATCGGCAGCTCTCCGGCCGACTGGTTCGGATTCGCTAGCGAGACCGAACACCTGTCGGTCCCGAGAAACGCGTCCGCGGGCCGTGATCAGTGCTGGGATCCAACTCGGCTGCCGCACAATTGCGCCAAGCCCTTCGCACGGCTCTGTTGTCGCGCTACAGCCGGCCGGCTCACAAGCCGGATCTTCGCCCTCGACCACAGGAAGTTGACCGGGAGATTGAACATCGCGTCCATCATCGAGGCACTCTCTGCGGATGCTGCCGATCAGCCGCTTCACGAACGGACTCTGCCACAGCGACTGCAATGATGTCCTTGACGTGGTCCTTGAGGAACGCGCACCAGGTCGCACGGCGATGCAGCTTTCGGGACGCATAAGGCCGGGGCGCCGGTCGCTGATGGTGCGGCCGGCGCCCCTCGTTAGCGTGTTCCCGCCTTGCCAGTTCAGCGCTGTCGTATGGAGCTGTCGGCGAGAGCACGCCATGCTTCGTCTACTCGGCAAGGACCAGCTTGCGGGTCGATGCCAGGTTGCCAACCTCCAGGCGGGCGAAGTAGACGCCCGCCTGCAGGCCGGTGGCGTCCCAGCGGGCAGTGTGCGTGCCGGCCTTCTGGACGCCGTCGAAGAGCGTCGCGACCTGCCGGCCGTCGACTCCGTAGACCGACAGGCGCACGGGCGCGGTCTGCGGCACGGCGTAGCTGATCACGCCCTGGGTTTGGTACGGGTTACGGAACGTCGGCGCCGGCAGGCGAGGGCCGGCCGCCGCGCTCTCAGCCACGCTCGAGGAGCTGCCCGGTCCATAGACCTCGTCCGGCCACAGACGGAAGATCGCCTGGGCGAGCTCGGTGTTGTTGAACACCAGACCGCGCACGGGATCGTACTCCTCCGCATAACGTACGAACATACTGGCCGCCTCACCCTTGGCGAAGAAGGGGAGTAGCGCATTGGTGTGATTGCCGCTGTACCACTGCATGCCGGGGAGGACGCCCGCACCGTTGTTCACGATCGGATTCCAGACCGGGGGCTCGCCGCCCGAGTCCGGACCGCACAGATAACCGCACTCGTGGTCGCCGGTGACGATGACCAGCGAACGGGTCCAGTCGCTGTTGGTCTCGACCCACTCCACCACCGCCTCGACGGCGCGGTTGAAGTCGATCTCCTCCTCGATCATGCGCCCCGACTGATTGGCATGGGAAGCCCAGTCGATGGCGCCCCCTTCAACCATCAGGAAGAAACCGTTGGGATTGTCGTCGAGCACGTTGAGGGCGGCCTTGGTCATCTCTTCGAGCGTCGGCACCGTCTCCGTAAGCGGCACGACGTAAGGGGCTGCGAAGCCGTTGCCGGCGCGCGCCTGCTGCAGCGTCGAGTAGACCTGGGGCAGGCCCAGCAAACGCTTGGGAGCCGGACCCGTGGCCAGCGCCTGGAATTCCGCCCGCGTCTGGACAACCTGCCACGGAACGCGGATCGCGTCCCAGACGCCCGGATGGCCCGAGTACTCGACCCAGTTGTCGACGATGCCGTCGCCGTCGAGATCGAAGCCGACCGCCCTGGCCAGCAGCTGGTCCCACATGTAGGGACCGCCGATGTAGCGCGGGTTGCTCGGCGTGGTGAGCTGGTTGCCGTTGTCATCGAACCAGGGGTTGCCGCAGCCGATGATGACGTCCATCCGCGAATCGAGCAGCATCTCTTGAGCGATCTCGGCGTAGTTGTTGCGGCTCGAGTTGTGCGCCACGAAGGCGGCCGGGGTGGCATGGCTGATCTGCACGCTGGTAACCAGGCCGGTCGACTTATGGAGGTCTTCGGCGCGCTCCGAAATGTGGAACAGCGGCGTGCCGTCCATACCGACACCGATGGCCGCGTCGTAGGTCTTCATGCCGGTGCTCATTGCAGTACCGGCCGAAGCCGAGTCAGTGTACCAGTTGGTCACGTAGCTGTAGTTGTTCCAACAGCTCTGCGGGCCATAGCCGTTGCCGGAAGCCGACCAGGTGCTCATCGCGCAGGCGATGGGCCAACTCTCGTAGATCTGGGTGCCGGCCGCGCCGTACTGCCAGTAGTCAGTGGCCTCGATATGATTGTAGCCGCAGCCGTCGCTGATCATGACGATGATTACCTCGGGCACGACCGCCGACTCGAACGGATAGAGCTCGAACAGGAACTGGGCCAGCTCGGTGTTGTTCACGAACCACCCGCGCTCGGAGTCGTACTCGTCGGTGTAGCGCACCAGGCCTTCCGCGGCCACGCCGTTGGCGAAGATCGGGATCAGCTGGTTGGTGTGGTTGGCGCTGTGCCACTCCACGCCGGGGACCACGCCGGCGCCGTTGTTGACGATCGGCATCCAGTCGGGGTCCGAGCCGGGGCCGGTCAGGTAGCCGGTTTCGTGGTCACCGGTCACGATGAGCAGCGTCTCGTCCCAATTGCTGTGTGCGTTGACCCAGTCGATCACGGCCTGGACCGAAAGGTTGAAGTCGATCTCCTCCTCGATCAGGCGACCCGAAGCGTTGCCGTGGCCGGCCCAGTCGACCGCGCCCCCTTCGATCATGAGGAAGAACCCGTCCTGGTCGTTGTCGAGCACGTTGATCGCGGCCTTGGTCATCTCTTCAAGCGTGACGACCGACTCGGTCAACGGAACGACGTAGGGATCGGCGTAGTAGTTGCCGCTGCGGTCGTGCTGCAGCGTCGTGTAGCAGGTCGGGACGCCCAGCACGCGAGCCGGCGTGGGGCCGGTCATGAGGGTCTGGAAGTCCTCGCGGCTCTGGATCAGCTCCCAGGCATCGGGAATGCCGTCGCCGTTGCAGTCCTCGACCGGGTTGGTGTTGCCGTACTCGTCGATCACGATGTTGACCAGACCCGCCTCGAGGCTCTCCCACACCTGCTGGCCGCCCACGTACCGAAAGTTGTTGGGCGCGGTGAGCAGGTTGCCGTCGTTGTCGAACCAGGGATTGCCGCAGCCCATGATGACGTCGCAGCGGCTGTCGCAGATCATCTCCTGCGCGATCTGGGAGTAGTTGTTGCGGTTGATGTTGTGGGCCACGTAGCTGGCCGGGGTCGCGTGGCTGAACTGCACGCTGCTGACCACGCCGGTCGCCTTGCCCAGGTCCTTCAGCCGGTCGGCAATGTGCTCGAGCGGGTTCTGGTCCATGTCGACGCCAATGGCGGCGTCATACGTCTTAACGCCGGTGGACATCGCCGTACCGGCCGCGGCCGAATCGGTGGGATGGTTCTTGACGTAGTCGAAGTCGGACCAGGCCGTGATCGGCATGTAGCCGTCACCGCCGGCTGAGTAGGTGCTCATGGCCGCGATGTACGGGAACGACTCGTACGGCTGGCTCTGGGTGGCACCATACATGTAGTAGTTCGTGGCCTCGATGTGGGCGTAGCCACATCCGTCGCTGATCATGACGATGACATTCTTGGGCGGGATCGCTCGCGCTGGAGCGGCGGCACCCACCCAAATGGCAGCGCAGACCGCACCCACCGCGCCGCATGCCGCAACCAACCTCCACGTCCGTGTACTCATGTCACAACCTCCCCTCGTGAATGCCTGAGTCCCAAGTCGATGAAGGGCAGAGGCGGCGACGAGAGAGGGGATTGGCACCACGGCCTTGACACCACGCCGCCCTGAGGCGCAGCATTGTGATAGCCGTGCATGTGGACCCGTAGCAGATGCTGTTGCGACCCCATCTCGGCGCGCCGGCCGGATCGAGCCCTAAACGAGATCCGGCCGGCTTGCTTCCGCTTCATCTGACTGCCGCCGAGGCCGGCAGAGGTGCCGCGCCATGATCGCCCGGAGTCCTGATGCACGTCTTGCGATCACGCGCCTGCGATCCCAGTGGAGCGGCACGAGTGCTCCCGACCTCGTCGCCCATGCTACGGGTCACTACGGCGCATCACACAGTTCCGAAAGGATTAGATGCAGGTTCGGGTCGCCACCCGTGAATGGGGCGCCTGGACGGCCGCAGTCAGGGCCTCTGGGGAAACCGCGGCCGGTTCGCGGCCGGTCGGTCGGTCGTGCTGTGGGACGGTCACCTGTCGGACAGCGCGTAGCAGATCACCTCGAGCGGCGGGCGTTCCTCCTCGGGAACCTCCACGTCGTTGCCGCCGCCGCCGATGCTGATGCGGATGCGGGGATCGAAGCCCCGGACGACAATCAGCCGTTCATCGCTCGGGTAGAAGACCATGTCGTTCTCGTTGCGCCGCTCCGGCCAGCTCAACGCGACTTCGCGGATGTAGCGGCCCTCACGATCGAACACATCGTGCCGCTGCAGAATCCCATCGGGGAGATCTTGGGTACTCAGGCTGTGCAGCACCCAGGTTTCCCCGTCCGCGGTCACGTGGATGCGCGTGATGGCGGGATCCCGGTCGGCGATGACGTTGTCGACGGGGATCTCCTGGCCGTCGGCCTCCATCTGGATGCCCATGTCGGCCTTCTCCGCCTCGTTGCGCAGGCGCGCCACGTAGTCGCGTTCGAAGATGCGCAGTCTCTTTCCGTCCGGCGCGAAGACGTGCACGGCGTAGATGTCGCGCTCGGGGGCGGCGTAGATGTTGCCCTCGGGGCCGATCGTCCAGCCCCGGCGGCCGACGAAGTACTCTTCGGTCTCGATCCACTTGTGTGTGGACATGACGTCGGCGCTCTCCTTCTGCAGCACGACGGCCTGCTCGCGGCCGTCGAGGTCGCAGGTGACCAGCAGGTCGCGGGGCGACGGGTCGTCTGGGCGCGTGCCGAGGGTGCGGCCCGCATAGGCGAGCGTGCCGCCCCGGCTGCGCACGCACAGAGCGAAGCGGTTCGTCCCCAGCTCCGCCCCCGGTGGGCGCAGCTCGATGGGGCTGAGCGGCCGATTCTCCAGGTCCAACGTGACGATGCGCGCGGGAAAGGCCTGCACGATGCCCAGCGCGCCGCTGGGCAGCAGCAGGATGCTCGTGGGGTTGCGGGTCTCGCCGGGGCCGTCGCCCTCGTGGCTCAGCGAACGCAGGTAGCGGCCGTCGGGCGAGAAGACGTGCACCTGGGCAAGCTGCCGGTCGAGCAGGTAGAAGTTCCCCGTCTCGTCCGCCAGCACGTCCTGCACGCGCCCGAACAGGAGCTCATTGTCATCCTCAGACGAGAAACGCCACAACTCGTTCAGGGCCACCGTCCGGGTGCCGTCGCGTGGCGTGGCCGGGTTGCTCACGCAGGGCACACCGGCCCGTTCCCCAGGGGGATCGGCGTGGCTCACGGCCGGCAATGAGCAACCCAGGGCGAGGCAGATCAGGATGGGTCTGCGAAGGATCGTCCGTCGCGCCGAGAATCGCGGCATGGTGCTGCTCCTTGTGACCTGTGCATGGCGTCAGGCGCGGGGCGCCTGTGGCCGGGGCTCCTACTCACTCCACGCGCACGATCCGCTCGCTGGCGCGCGCCCCGCGGCTGTCGAGCCTCAGGAAGTAGAGGCCCGCCGCGGCGCCGCGATCCCACACGACCCGTTGGCGGCCGGCGTCGCACCAGGCATCCAGCAGCGTCGCGACCCTCCGGCCGCCCACGTCGTAGGCGGCCAGCGTCGCGGGACCCGCCGCGGGGAGCTCGAATTCGAGCGTCACACGGCCCGCGATCGGGCTCGGCGGCGTCACCAAGGCGAGCACGCGTGATCCCGCCTCGGCGACGGACGCCGGATCCCGCTGCCAGAGCCGCACGGTCACCTCGGCCCGCGTCAGGAGGCCGTGATGCTCGGCGCCGGAGAGGACGACGTAGTAGTCCTCCAGGCGCGGGGTGTGGAAGTAAACGTGGTTGGACGAGAACCCCTCGGCGATCTCATAGGCTGTGAAGGGCGTCCGGGCCTGGTAAGCGCCGAAATTGGCCTCATCGGCGATGAAGAAGTCCAGGTGGCCGTCGGGCACCGGCTCGAAGTAGAAGCTGAGCGGGGAGTCGTAGATGTCCTTGCCGTAGAGCACGTCATAGGGCAGATCGTACTCCACTTCGATCACCCAGTCGCCGTGGGCGCCCGGCGTGCCCGCGGTCATCTGGAGCTGCGTCATGGCTTGTGGCGTCGTCCAGCTCCACTGGTAGTGCTCGCCGGCCTGCGAATCGCTGATGATCAAGGCGTAGCCTGACGTCGGATAGCTGCCAAGCGAAGTGACGACCTTCACGTAGTAGTTCTGCCGATCGCCGAGCTCGAACCGGACGGTCCCGTCGGGACCCGTGTTGCTGATCAGTCCGGCGTACAGCGAATAGGGCGAGTAGTAGAACTCGCTGGCCAGAGTCACCTCGGCGTTGTCGACCGGGATGCTCGCCGGATCCACGACCGTGACGGTCAGCAGACAGGTCTGCGAATAGGTGGCGATCGACTCCCAGGTGAAGCCGTCGTTGCGCCAGTCCCAGATGCAGGAGCAGTCCTTTCCGCCGCCATGATCGCGGTCGTAGGCGATGCCGGGGTTATCGATGTGCGTCGGGCTGTGCCCCAGGTCCACCTGATAGGGATGCCACACGCCGTCCCACCAGAACTCGCACCAGACATGGTCCTCGAGGATGTCCATCGTCGACAGGCAGGGCACCAGGCACGTGCGCGCGGCCGCGCACAGCAGATCCTGCAGCTCGCCGCAATTGCCGTCGTGCTCATGCGCGATCACGTTGGGCTGGATCGGGCGGTTGCCGGCCGCCGCAAACGGCACGGTCTCGGAGACCCAGTTGCCGATCGCATCGAGCACGAGCATGTCGGGCGTGAAGGGCCGCCCCGCGGGCAGGTCGTGCTGCGCGCCGTCCCACAGCACGGAGAGGGGTGCGATCACCTCCTGCATGAGCGGATAGCCGGGGTCGTGGTGATAGAAGAGATACTCGCGCCAGAAGTAGTTGTAGACGCTGGCGTCCTGGAGAGGCCGTTCATCGGAGAGCTTGGGCATGACCACGTACCAGTAGTAGATCTCGCGCGGGATCTCGACCGTGGTGGGCTGGCCGCCGATGTCGACCACGTAGCGCGTGGTCGAGTACTGGTCCTCGGTGCCGATGCCGTGCTCGACGATGTCGACGTAGTCAAGCTCCATGTCGATCTGATAGAGCAGCGAGGCGTTGTTCACCAGGAGTGTTTCGTCCCAGTAGGGGTTCTGCAGGATCGTCCAGCTCAAATGGGCGATCTGGAAGGCGACCTCATCGATCAGCGCTGGGTTCGTGAAGCTCATGAGCAGGTAGCCGTAGCGGTCCTGCTGGTCCGCCGGCAACAGGCGCAGATTGCACTCCAGGTCCATCCGCAGCCACTCAGGGGCGTACGCGATTGCCTGGCGCGCGACCTGCGTGATCTCGTAGGCCGGCAGCTCCGTCAGCGTCTGTGCGCCGGCATCAAAATGGATGCACAGCTCCTGGCCGCGCGGCACGAAAGTGCGGGTGCGGATCGAGTCGGCCAGGACGTACCCCTCGAGGCGCGGCAACCGCGGACCGCGCAGGGCCGGCGCCGCGGGCGGGAGCGGGCCGCGGGCGACCTCGGAGCGGACATCGGCGGTGCAGACGCCGGGGGCGCCGAGGCTGTGGGTCGGTCCGGGAAGTGTCTGAGCCTGCGAGGCAGCGGGCAGAAGGAAGGCAACCAAGAGGATCGCAGCGCGCATGGCGGACTCCTTTCACCAGGGGGCCGGAGTGTAGGCACAGGCAGTATAGCAGCCGGCGCGGTGGCGTGACAAAGCCGCATGCGAGATCGACATCCTGACGCACCTCGCTGATGGGGATCATGCTCGGGACCTATGGCATACTACCTTCTCCCCCGGTCGCGTCGTGCGGCATCTGCACGCGGTGCGCGCGGAAGAAGGCGTAGGGCGTCGTGCGGCGCAGATTGGAGACGCGCGAGGTGTAGATGTCGGCGTGCCGCTCGACCAGGCGCGCGAGGTAGCTCTTGTCGTTGCCGCTGCGCATGAGCAGGCCCCAGCGGGGATTGAACAGCTCCGCCGAGGCGCGGGCCAGCGGCGTGATCTGGTCATCGAGCTTCTGCAGGCGGGCGCGCGTGCGCTCGACCCGCGCCTGCAGCTCCGACTCGCGGCCCGGCCGGCGCTCCGCACTCGGGCGCCGGCGCTCGTGCTGCAGGACCGGACGTTCATGCTGCAGGGCGAGGCGCTCGTGCTGCGGGGCCGGACGTTCATGCTGCAGGGCGAGGCGCTCTTCCGAGAGCTGCTGCTCGCCAGCGGCCTTCTCCTCCATGAGCCGGGTCAGCTCGGTCTGCCGCGGGCGGAAGGCATCCTGGGCGAGGATCTCCTGCTCCAGCTCCCGGATCACGAGCGCGGTGCGCCAGCGGTGGAGCTTCTTTGACACATGCACGTCCCCGTAGGCGTGGTCGCCGACGTAAAGAACCTGCGACCCGCTCAGGCCGAGCAGCTCCTCGACCAGCGTCGCGTGCCCCCCGAGCAGCACGCGGCCGAGCTGCGGCCGGCCGGCGATTGGGGAGAGGAGCCCCTCGTCGTTCACGACCTCGAACGCCGGTTGGGTCTGCGCAAAGAAGACCGGCTTGCGCGCGCCTACAATCACGACATCGAAGAGGTCGCGCCAGGTCTGGCCCGTCGGCAGGAATCGGTCGCAGACGTAGCTCATCATGAAGCGCGTGTAGGGCCATTCGGAGTTCGTGATGAGCAGGGTCTTCATGCCGGCCTGCCGCTGGTCGAGCAGCGTGAGCGGCACCTCGGGATCCAACTCCACGAAGCGCTCGGGCGCGGCCAGGATCTCGGCCTTGAGCTGCCCTTCCATGTGGGCCTCGTCGAGCGACTCCTTGAGCAGTGCGTAGAGGTCGGAGTACCCCAGAGCTCCCGGGATCCGGCCCGCGTCGAGCCGATCGACGAGCTGGGCGTACATGCACGTCTCCGACAGCGAGAAGAGCGTGTTGAGGAAGACGAAGCGCGGCTCCGACAGATCGACGATCTCCTCGCCGTAGGTCTGGCGCTGCGCCTCGAAGTCGAGCATCGTCGTGCCGTGGGCCGCCCGCTTCACGTAGCCGAACTGGTTGGCCTTGACGATGTTGCCGAGCTGGCGGTCGATGACCAGCCCCACCTGGAAGGCGCCGGGGTCGAAGGCGAGGTCCTCCACCGGCCACCCGCGCTCGCCGAGCTTGCGCCGCAAGTGGTCGAAGGATGCGCGCTCCCAGGCCTCCACGTGGTAGTGCACCAACGTGTAGTCCATGTCGTAGCCGATGGCGCGCATCGCCCGCAGGTTGAGCGTGCGGTTGCAGAAGACCTGCCGCTCGACCGGGGGCGGCCCGGCGGCGATCTCGGTGCGATCGGGTTTGCCCGGCATGAAGTTCATCCTCCTGATGACAGAATCGACCGGACCTCGGCGCCTGGCCGGTCCTGGGCATGAGGCTACCGCCGCCGGCGGATCCGGGGAAGCACTTCGCACAGCACTCCGCACAGCACTCCGCACAGGGCTTCGCACAGAGCTTCGCGCAGCACTTCACACAGCGCCTTGCGGAGCAGTTTGCGAAGAGCGGCTGTCCGGCTACTTCGAATAGTACTCGATCACCAGCGGGATCTCGCAGACAACGGGCACCTGCTCGCGCTGCGGCAGCATCGTCAGGCGCGCCGACATCGCGTTCCTGTTGCGCTCGAGGTAGTCGGGCCCCGGGGCGAGCACCGCGGCGGCCCACTCCTCGGCCACGCTCGGAATGCCGCGGCTGGCGGGCCGGACCGCCAGTTCGTCGCCGACCTGCAGGCGATGGGAGGGGCGGTCGACCCGGGCGCCGTTGACCAGCACGTGACCGTGCGCGACGAGCTGCCGCGCGGCGTAGATCGTGCGGGCCAGGCCGGCGCGCAGGACGAGCGCGTCGAGGCGGGTCTCGAGCAGCTCGATCAGCCGGTCGCCGGTGTTGCCGCTCCGGCCAGCGGCCTTGAGCACGTAGTTGCGTAGCTGGCGCTCGCTCACGTTGTACTGAAATCGCAGGCGCTGCTTCTCGCGGAGCTGGGTCTCGTAGATCGAGGTCTTGCGCCGCGGCCGCTGGCCGTGCTCGCCCGGGGGATGGGGCTTGCGCTCCATCACCCGCTGGGCCTTGGGCGTGATGGCGAGTCCGAGACGCCGGGAGAGTCTCACCTTGGGTCCGGTGTAGGTCATGCGTTTGCATCCTCGCTGAAGTTTGCATTCTCGCTGAAGAAGGGCCCCGAGGGGCGGCCCGCTCGATGTCGATAATCCATCAAAATGGTGGATTATGGCTCACGGCGTGGGGGGCGTCAAGGGGGCGGAAGCCCGAGGCGCGCAGGAGGCCCACGCCGCGACGTTGTCCGTCGAGGCGCGCAGGAGGCCCGCGCCGCGGCGTTGCCCGCCGAGGCGCGCAAGAGGCTTACGCCACGAGGTTGCCCGCCGGTTTGCGCTGGACGGACGCAGACGATCTTCCAATACTCCCCGGCGCGGGGATCAGGTCCTGCGCGAAAGCCGCCGGCGAGCCTGCCGGCGCATCTCGCGGCCGTGTCCCGGAACCCGGCGCAGGCGCGCAGCCGCCCGCGCGGAAATCGAGGAGGTTGCCCGTGGTCCAGAGTCCGGCCGGAACGCTCCTGGTCCTGCTCGCGATCTGCGGGCTGTTCTTCTTCCTCGAGCAGCGCTATGGCTGGAAGCTGTTCCAGTACCTCCCGCCGCTCATCTTCATCTACGCGTTGCCGCTCGTGCTCAGCAACACGGGCGTCATCCCGCTCGAGAACCCAGTCTACGACGGGCTCAAGGACTACGCGCTGCCCGTCTTCATCACGCTGATGCTGCTCGAGATCGACCTGGGCGCGATCGTCCGCGTGCTCGGTCGCGGGCTCCTGGTGATGCTGATGGGCACCGCGGGCGTCGTCCTGGGCGCCCCCATCGCGTTCTTTCTGTTCCGCACGCGCCTGGGGGCCGAGGGCTGGAAGGGGTTCGGCGCTCTCTCGGGAAGCTGGATCGGCGGCACCGGCAACTTGGCTGCCGTCGCCGAGGGGTTGAAGACGTCGCCGGCCGAGCAGGGGCTGGCCGTGCTCGCCGACCAGCTCGTCTATCTGGTCTGGTTGCCGCTGTTGCTGGCCTCGCGCGCGTGGGCGGGCAAGTTCCAGGCCTTCACCGGGGCGGCCGCCGATCGCGTCGAGCGGCTGGAGGCGGCCGTGGGCCGGATGCAGACGAAGAGCAAGGAAGTGGAGATGCGCCACGTCATCTACCTCTTGCTGCTCGGCCTGGCCGCGACCCAGCTCGCCACCCTGCTGGCGCCGCGGATCCCCGAGATCCCACCCGTGCTCACCGCCTCGACGTGGAAGATCCTCCTCGTTACCTGCCTGGGCATCGGGCTCTCGTTCACGCCCGCGCGGCGCATCCCCGGCAGCCACGCGCTCGCCATGGCGATCATCTACATCTTCGTCGCGCGCATGGGGGCGCAGTCGCAGCTCACCGGGCTTTCACGGGCGCCCTGGTTCGTGGCTGCCGCCTACGTCTGGATCGCGCTGCACGGCGCCTTCATCCTGCTGGGCGCCAGGCTGCTGCGCGTCGACGTGCACACCGCGGCGATCGCCTCGGCCGCCAACATCGGCGGGGCGGCCTCGGCCCCGGTCGTGGCGGCCTATCACCGCGAGGCCCTGATTCCGCTCTCCGTGCTGATGGCGATCGTCGGCTACGCCCTCGGGAACTTCCTGGGGTTCGTCACCGCGCAACTCTGCTATTGGGTGTCGCTGCTGTGAGCCGCGCCGCGGACGCCCGCTACACCCCGCCCGGGATCGTGGCCTTCATGTGCCGCGAGGCGCTCAAGGCCCATCTGGCCGGAACCCGAGATGCCCCGCCCGAGGCGATCGCGCCGTGGATCGACCGCGGTGACGCCGGCTCGCTGACCCGGGCGCAATCGCGCCGCCTGCTGGATCGCCTCGCGGCCCTGCGGGTCATCGACCCCGCCTGCGGGCACGGGGCGTTCCTGGTCGGCTTCGTGGAAGTCCTGGCGACGGCGCGGCGAGCCCTGGCGGCGCGGCTCGGAGGCCGCGCCGTTGGCGCGGGCGGCGCACCGGGCGATCCCGTGGCCCGGCCGGGTGCGGGCGGCGCGTCGGGCGCGGAAGGCGCGCGCGGCGAATGCGGCCTGTACGGGATCGAGCTGGATCCGCGCGCGGCCGCTGTCGCGCGCCGCCTGCTGGGGCAAGCGCTCGCGCGCCGCGTCGTCGTGGCCGATGCCATCGCGCACCGAGTCGCCTCGGCCGATGCGCACGCGAGTTGTATCGTCGCGGCCGACGCCCTCGCGGCTTGGCCGGTGGCCGAGCTGCCGCGGGGCTACGACATCGTGCTCGTCAATCCGCCCTACGTGAACATGGTGGCGATGACGACGCGCGACGCGGGCGAGCGCCGTCGCCTGCGCGCCGCGTACCGGACGGCGCGGGGAGGCTTCGATCTCTTCGTGCCGTTCATCGAGCTCTGCATCGCGATGCTTGCGCGGGGCGGCGTGCTGGCGGCCCTGACCCCCGACAAGCTGCTCAGCGCCCAGTACGCCGGGGCCCTGCGCGAGCACTACCGGGAGCATCTGGATCTGCTCGCCCTCGCCGATCTGAGGGACGCGCGCCCGTTCGCGGCCGGGGTCTATCCGGTGATCACGATCGGGCGGCGCCGGCCGGCCCCGGGCGGCAAGCAGCCGATGCCCGATTCGGCCGGCGTGCGCATCTGGCGCAGCAGCGGCCGCCATGAGTCGGACGAGCCTCGATCCGATGACCCCCGGTCGGCCGAGGCGCGACCGTATGACGCCCGGTCGGATGAGCCTCGATCGGATGACGCCCGGCCGGCCGAGGCCCTGCCGAACCGCGCGATCGACCTGCGGCCCTCGCACACGGCGCCGGCCGGCGTGCTCGCCGCCGTGGGCAACCGTTGGGGGGCGCTCCTCGATCGCGAGTGCGAGACGATCGCGCGGCGGCTGCCGTCCCTGCCGCGCCTCGCCGATCTGGCCGACGTCTGCGGCGCGGCCACCGTGGCCGAGGCCTACGCCTGGCAGCCAGCGATCGTCGATCGCGGGCGGGGGCTCTGGGAGGACGACCCAGAGCGCTACGCCCCGTTCGTCGTGAGCGGCAACATCGTGCCCGCGGGGCACACGTGGGCGGAGCGCCCGGTGCGCTACCTCGGCCGCAGCTACCGCGAGCCGGTGCTCGACCTGCAGCACCCGGCGGTGAGCGCGCGGCGCCGCCGGCAGATCCGCGCCGGCAAGATCATCCTGTCGGGCCTGGCCCGCCGCCCCACGTGCGTCTGGGATGACGGCGGCCTGGCGGCCGGCAAGTCGACCGTGCTGGTGATCCCGCGGCCGGGCGTGGGTGGGAGAGAGCTGGCGGCGGCGCTCAACGGCGAGGAGCAAGCGCGCATCTACCGGCTGCTCTTCGGATCGCTGGCGCTGTCCGGCGGGTACCTGCGCTTCGGGCCGCCGCAGATGCGGGAGCTGCCGGTGCTCCCCATGGGTTGTGGTGCGTTCATCTGTGATGGACGCCTCTGAGGCCATCTGGAACCCGGCGCCTGGCGCATTCTGGCCCACCGATTCTGCTCCCTGCTCCCTCTGGCACCTGTCTGGCTTCTCCAGTCAGCGTGAGCAGTCCACCGTCACAACACCGTCACCGGCAGGCGGGCTTCCACCCACCCCATTGCCCTAACCCCAAGTGCCGCTTCCACCGCCCGGATCCCCAGTGGCGCTTCGTGCGCCGCGGATCCTTCACCCGTCCCGCCGACGGCCGGCGCATCCAAACCTTCCGCTGCTCCCACTGCCGGCGCAACTTCTCGCCCCGCTCCTTCTCCTGCTCCCGCGGCCTGCGCTTCCGTCACCTCCTGATCCCTGTCGCCGCCTGGCTCCCCGAGGGTCCCGCCTTGCGCCAGATGGCTCGCATCCTGGGCACCTCCCACACCACCGTCGCCCGCTATGCCGCCCGCCTCGGCCACCACTGCCTCCTCTTCCAGCGCGCCCAGATCCACAACACCCCCCTGACCGAGCCCCTCGTCATCG
>CAZRWW010000055.1:0-36546 GCA_964603725.1 uncultured bacterium | reverse complement strand
GTCCGGCAACACAACCCGGGGCCCCCCCTGGGGGCCTCCGGGTTGGCCCGGGCCCCGGCGCGGGCGGGTTGGGTAGCCATCTGGCCCGCCTGGCGCGCCTGGCCCACCGGAGGCTCGACCGTCTCCAGACAGGCGCACCGTGAGGCGCTGCCGGCCGCCCCGGGCCAGGGCATGCTGGCCGGATCGCAGAGGGCGTCGAGATCCCACACGTAGAGCGTGTTCAGGCGCTCGGTCGCAGCCAGCAGCTCCAGGTCTCCGTCGCCATCGAGGTCGGCGGTGACGGGCCCGGCGCGGACGATCTCATCGTGCGGGAGCATCACCGGAAAGTCTCGGAGCTGTCGGCCGTCCGAGTCGAGTCCCCAGATCCAGGCGTCGCTCTCCAGCCCCGTCGAGAGCGCCGCCACGATCACATCGTTGCGGCCGTCGCCGTCGACGTCCGTGATCAGCGGCGCCGCGTTGACCGTCTCGGCTCGCAGGCGCACCGGCCAGCCGGCGATGGGCCGGCCGGTCAGCGCGTCGAGGGCTACCACCGCCGCGTCGCCCCCGATCGTGGCGACGACGATCTCGGGCAGCCCGTCGCCGGTGACATCTCCCAGGGCGGGGCCGGCGTTGCTGGCGTCGGGCAATCCGTAGGGCCACCCCGGCTTGGGCAGGCCGTCGGAGTCCAGCACGATCACCATGGCAGGGCCCCGGAATCCGTGCTCGGTGGCCACCACCACCTCGGTGCGTCCATCGAGATCGAGGTCGCCCAGGGCCACGCCCCCGTATCCCGCCCGAGCCATGTTGGGCGTCTCGACGGGCCAGCCGGCCACGGGCCGGCCGTCGCCATGCCAGGCGTGGATGCGATAGGCATTGCTGGCCAAGACGATCTCCGGCCGGCGGTCCCCATCGAGATCGCCCAGGGCCGGGGAGCAGAAGACGCTGCCCGGATTGGGCGGATCGGATGCCGCGGGCATCGCCTGCGGCCAGCCGGGGAGCGGGCGGCCCGTCCCGTCCAGAACCCACACCTGGCCCTGCGACGAGGCGATGCAGACTTCCACCGATCCATCGGCATCCAGGTCGCTCAACGCGGCCGACCCGTGGAACTCGATCGTCCCCACGGAGCGCGGTCCCGCCGGTTCCGGGGCCGCGGGGCGGACGGGCCAGCCGGGAACCGGGGAGCCATCCGGCTTCCAGGCGTAGATGCGACCGGAGATTCCCCCCAGCACGATCTCGAGAATGCCGTCGCCATCCAGGTCGCCGGCCGCCGGTCCCGCGTAGAACCCGTCGCTGACGCGCTGCGGCCAGCCATCGGCCGTGCGCCCGTCGTCCCTGAGCAGGTGGACCGTGCCCTCGGTCGTGGCCAGCACCGTCTCGCAGCGGCCGCTGTTGTCGAGGTCCGCGACGCACGGGCAGCCGGCCAGGGCGCCGCCGGCCATGAAGGGGAAGCCGTACTGAGCCTTCAGTGGCGTGATCGGGATGGGGGGCAGGGGCGGTCCGGCCAGGCTGCTGAGGTCGATCTCGAACCCCTCGGCCTGAGTTCCCGTGCCCGGCTGCAGGCCGGGAGGGGGCTCGAATCGCCCGAGAATGAAGCCGCGCACCTGATCGATGACGATCAGCTTGCCGCGCGCGTCCAGAAGGTACGCCGGCGCGCGGGCCTGCTCGGGAGCGATGCCCTTGCCGGGCTCGATGGCGATGGTGATCCGCGGGGAGGACGAACGCCGGGCTGGGGGGACCTGCTGCGCCCGGGCGGCCGTAGCCCCCAGGGCGTGCAGCGCTCCCAGGGCGCACAGGGCGAACGAGGCTCCCAGGGCGATGCCCATGCCCCCGGCGGCGGCCGGAGGGCTGGCGGCCACCGATGGTCCGCGGATTCGCCGCATCGTCGATCTCGTCCCTGCCTGGCACGTTCCGCGCCGCCCGGGGAAGCCCCTGCGCCCCAGTCCCGCGGCTGGCCGATTCTGGCTCTACACCGGCCCGGAGCCACGCAGCTCGGCCAACATGCGTCTGGCCTCGGCCGCCGCGGCGCCGCGCGCGACCTTGCGCTGCTGTCCGGCGCCGGCGCGCAGGACCACCTGGCCGGCGCTGATCTCGTCGGGTCCGAGCAGAGCGATGAGCGCAATGCCCTTGGCGCTGGCATAGGCGATCTGTGGCCGCAGTCCCCTGGACGGCTTCAGGAGGATCTCGCACCGCAGATCCGCGCGGCGCAGCTCGGCCGCCAGGGCGAGGGCCTCGGCGCGGGTGGCATCGTCGAAGATCGTGACCAGCACGTCGGTTCCCCCGGCGATCGGGGGTAACATCGCGTGCTCCTTCATGACCTCGATGATGCGCTCCAGGCCGATGCTCGTGCCGACGGCCGGCATCGGCTGCCCCGTGAACTTGCCCAACAGATCGTCGTACCGGCCTCCGCCGGTCAGGCTGCCGATGGCCGGCGTGGTGACGATCGACTCGTAGACCGGGCCGGTATAGTAGTCGAGGCCGCGCACCAGGCGCAGGTCCAGCCGGAGGTGGCGTTCGGGCACGCCCAGCGCTCGCGCGATCTCGAACAGTTCGCGCAGCTCGGCGATTCCCTGCGGGCCGCGGCGGGTGCCGGCCAGGTCGCGCGCCAGCGCGGCGAGCAAGGCCGCCGGGTGGTCCTCGCGTCCAACCCGCTCCAAGACATCGTCGGCGATCGCCGCCGGAACGCCGCGGTGCTCGAGCTCCGCGCGCACCCCGTCGGGTCCGATCTTGTCGAACTTGTCGATGGCGCAGCAGATATCCTGGTAGTGCTCGATCCCCCCCGCCGCCTCGACCAGCCCGTCGAGCACCTGGCGGTGACCGATGTGGGTGACGAACTCCCGGAAGCCCAGGTCCAGCAGCGTCTCGACCACGATGGCGACGATTTCGGCGTCGGCCAGCATCGAGGCGGAGCCGGCGACGTCGACGTCGCACTGATAGAACTCCCGGTAGCGCCCGCGCTGCTGGCGCTCGGCCCGCCAGACCGGCTGGATCTGATAGCGCTTGAAGGGCCGCGGCAGCTGCGGGTGCATCGCCACGAAGCGGGCGAAGGGAACGGTGAGGTCGAAGCGCAGCGCCGAGTCGACGATCTCCTCGAAGGCCCCCACCGTGACGCTGGGCACCTTGCCCAGTCGGAGGTCATCGAGGGGCGTGCCCCGGCGCAGGATCTTGAAGAGCAGCTGCTCGCCCTCCTCGCCGAGCTTGCCCCGCAGCACCTCGAACAGCTCGACCGCCGGCGTCTCGATCGGCTCGTAGCCGTAGCGCTCGAAGACCCGCCGGATGCGGTCGATGACCCAGTCGCGCCGGCGCTTCTCGTCGGGGGTGAAGTCGCGCATGCCGCGCGGCGTACGCAGAAGGTCGCCGGTCTTGCTCATGATCTCCACCTCTCGGGCCGCGCCGGGCCCCGCGGCCGCCCGCGCGCTTCGGCGGCGGACCTCGTCCCATCGTCGGCCCCATCGTGGGCCGGGCGGCTGCCGGGCAGTCTAACCCGCGCCCCCTGGTCGCGCCAGCCCCGGCCCTGGTAGAATGGCCCGGGCGACTCAGGGAGAGGAGGGCGGCAGGGTGGAGATCTGCGGAACAGCCAAGGTGCAGCGGGTCGCCGGGACTCGGGCCGAGGTCGTGATCGAGCGCCAGGAAGCCTGCGCCCACTGTCACAGCGCCGACCTGTGTCACGCCCTGGCCGGCCGCGGCACGCTCCACCTGGAGGTGGAGAATCCCGTGGGCGCCCGCGCGGGGCAGATCGTGGAGCTGGTCTCCGAACGATCGGGCGGCCTGAAGGCCGCCTTCATGGTCTACCTGCTGCCGGCGGTCTTCTTCGTCAGCGGCGTGATCCTGGGGGCCGAGGTGCTGGGCTGGCGTCCGTTCGGGAGCGGCCTGCTGGGTCTCGGCGCGCTGGCGCTGGCCTGGTTCATCGCCTGGCTCTACGATCGCCGGGCCCGAACCCGCCAGGAGTTCCGCGTCGTGATCAGCCGCGTGGTCGGGTGATCGCCGCGGCGGGCCGTGCCCCTGCGCCGTGATCGGCGCCGGGCGCCCGGCCGGTCAGGCCCCCGGTCGCCGGTCGCGCTGCGGGCCGCCTCGGGGTCAGGGCTCCTGATCGAGAATCACGCGCTGACTGTCCTCCTGCGAGATCCCGTGCCACCGGCACCCCGTGCGGGTGCAGATGTAGAGGTTGACCGCGACCCGCACGGCCTCGATGCGCACCTTCACGGCCTTCGCCCCGCAGCTCTCGCACACCCGCAGCGGATCGATCAGCGAGACCCGGCAGCGCGGGCACTGCAGATCTCCCAGCTCCTCGCCCGATCGGAGCGGGATGGTGGCCAGCTTGTCGAAGACATTGAAGCGGTCCGAGAGCTTCAGCTCGCCTTCGGCACCGTCGAGCGCCACGGCGTGAAAGAGGATCCAGTCGCCGTGCACCATGTTGCAGCTGCAAACGGGGCAGGTGGTGTGCAGGAAGGTGCCCGTCCGCAAGACCTTCCGCTCCTGGGGGAGCGCGGCCGCCGGGGGGGGGCGGCGCTTGCTCGGATCTTCGTGCGTCCCACCCATGCCATGGCTCCCGAATCGGCGCCGGTCGCGGATCTTCCCGCCCAGCGCGCGTGGGCTCAATCGATCGCGTCGAAAGGACAAGCCCGATAGCACGACATGCAGCGCGTGCATTTCTCGGGGATGATCTCGGCCACCTGCTTCTTCTCCCAGCGGATCGCCTCCGAGGGGCAGGCCTTGAAGCACAGCCCGCAGCGCTTGCACTTCTCCGCGTCGACCTTGAACTTGAGCAGGGCCTTGCACGCCTTGGAGCGACAGAGACCCTGATGGATGTGCTCCTCATACTCGTGGCGGAAGTACCGCAAGGTCGTCAGGACCGGGTTGGGCGCGGTCTGCCCCAGCCCGCACAGCGAGGACTGCCCGATGACGTGCGCCAGACGGTCGAGGCTGTCGATGTCCTCCGGCCGGCCGTGCCCGTTGCAGATGCGCTCCAGGATCTCGAGCATCTGCAGCGTGCCCTCGCGGCAGGGCGTGCACTTGCCGCACGACTCCTCGGCGGTGAACTCGAGGAAGAACTTGGCCACGTCGACCATGCAGGTCGAGCTGTCCATGACCACCATGCCGCCCGATCCCATGATCGCCCCGGTGGCGGGGATCGACTCGAAGTCGACCGGCACGTCGGCCAGCTCATCGGGGATGCAGCCGCCCGAGGGGCCGCCCACCTGGACCGCCTTGAGCTTGCGGTTGCCGGGGATCCCGCCGCCGATCTCCTCCACGATCGTGCGCAGCGGGGTGCCCATGGGCACCTCGATGAGGCCGATGTTCTTCACCTTGCCGGTCAGCGCGAAGACCTTCGTGCCCGTGCTCTTGGGCGTGCCCATGCTAGCGTACCACCTGGCGCCCCGGTGGATGATCTGCGCGACGTTGGCATAGGTCTCGACGTTGTTGAGCACCGACGGCCGGTTCCACAGCCCCTTGTGAGCCGGGAAGGGCGGGCGCGGGCGCGGCATGCCCCGCTTGCCCTCGATCGAGCGCATCAGGGCCGTCTCCTCGCCGCACACGAAGGCGCCCGCTCCGTGGTAGAGCTCGATGTTCATGCTGAAGCCCGAGCCGAGGATGTCGTCCCCCAGCAGGCCGTATTCCTTGGCCTGGTCGATTGCGATGTTGAGCCGCTGAATGGCCAGCGGGTATTCGGCCCGCACGTAGATGTAGCCCTGGTGGGCGCCGATCGCCTTGGCGCCGATGATCATCCCCTCCAGCACGGCGTGCGGATCGGCCTCCAGAACGGAGCGGTCCATGAAGGCCCCCGGGTCGCCCTCGTCGCCGTTGCACAGGATGTACTTGGGCGAGCCTTCGGCATCGGCGGCGAACTGCCACTTCAGGCCCGTGGGGAAGCCGGCCCCGCCGCGCCCGCGCAGCCCCGAGGCCTTGATCTCCTCGATGATCTGCTGGGGGGTCATCTCCAGCAGCGCCTTGGCCACCCCGGCGTAGCCGTCGCGCGCGATGTACTCGTCGATCTTCTCAGGGTCGATCAGGCCGCGGTTGCGCAGGGCGACGAGAAGCTGGTTCTTGAAGAACCCGATGTCCTTCATCTTGGGGATCACTTCGGCGCCCTTCTTCGGCTCGAAGAGGTGCTTCTTCACCACGCGCCCCTTGATCAGGTACTCCTCGACGAGGAAGGGCACGTCGGCCGGCGACAGGCGCTGATAGAACACGCCGTCCGGATAGGCCACCAGCAGGGGGCCGGCCGCGCAGAATCCGTTGCACCCGGTGGTGGTGACGAAGACCTCGTTCTCGAGACCGCGCTTGCGGATCTCCGCCTCGAGGGCGTCCTTGACCTGGAGCGATCCGCTGGCCACGCAGCCGGTGCCCGCGCAGATCAGCAGGTGAGTGCGGTATGCCTTTGCCATCGGTCCTTCCTATCTGTGTAAGCCCGACTCGCCTCGTCTGGCCCATCGCCCAGCTCAGCGTCTAGCCGGTCGTCTCGCTGCCCTCGGAGAAGGCGAACTCGATCACCGGCTCGCCGGCCATGATGTGCCGGGCGAAGATCTTCTCCGCCTTCTCCGCGTTCAGCCGGACGTACTTGACCGGCGCCTGGCCCTGGTACTCGACCGTCATCATAGGCTCGTGGCTGCACAGGCCGGCGCAACCCGAAGAGGTCAGGATGACGTCCTTGACGTTGTCCTCCTCGATCTTCCTGAGCAGCGTGCTCATCACCGGCCGGGCGCCGGCGGCGATGCCGCAGGTGCCCATGTGCACCGTGACCTTGACGCGGAAGTTGCCGTCGCGCAGGTTCACCGTTCCCTTGACGGATTCCTTGATCTTCTTCAAGTCCTCGATGCGCAGCTTAGGCATCGTCATTCCCTCCGTCCGCGGCCGGCGCCTGCCCGCTGGAGGCGGAGGCGAGCAGCCCGCGGATCAGGTTCAGCACGGCGGGGTCCGTGACCGGCACCCCGTCCAGCTGCTCTCTGATCTCCCTGGTGTCGAAGCTGGTCGACTGCCCGTCGACCACGTGTTCAAAAGCGAAATCGACCTCGGGATGGCCGAGGATCAACGCCGTCATCGTGCCGGCCAGATCGCCGAGCGGCTTGCGGTCGATGTGGCTGGCCCGAAACGTGGCCACCACTGCCGTGCCGCGGCCCGGCTCCGAGCGGATCTCGAGCCGACCGCCGGCTTCCCGCGCGGCCTGATCGAGCAGCGGGATGCCCAGCCCGACCCGCCGCGTCGTGCGCGTCGTCACGAAGGGATCCCGCACGCTGGCCACCATCCGGCTGTCCATGCCTCGTCCGTTGTCCCTGATGCTCAACTCCAGCAGGTCGGCCGCGCTGTCCTCGACGATGCGGATCTCGATCCGCGTCGCGCCGGCGGCCGTGCCGTTCTCGACGATGTCGAGAATGTGAAGCGACAGATCCTCCATCCCCGCGCGCTCCGCTACCCGCCCGGCGGGCTCGGCGCCCCGGATGCCCCGGCGCCCTGGCCCGGCCCTGCGGGCGGGCCGTCTTCCAGCACGCGGCGCCCCGCGGCGCCCGCCAGGGCGGCCTTCAACTCCGCGAAGCTCGCCTCGGCCGCCGCGAGCCACACCGGGCTGCGGCCCAGGTCGTCCAGGTCGTGCGCGTCCGAGGCGGTGACGAAGGCGCGCCCCGCGTACTCGGGGTAGCGCGCCCGCGCCCGCTGCAGAGGCAGCGCCGCCGAGACTTCGACCGCGTCGAGCGCCAGGTCGTCCGGGATGAACCCGAGCTGCCCCACCAGGCTGTAGGCCTCGCGGTTGATGTGGGCCGCGATGGCCAGCCCGCCGCGCTCGTGCACCGCCCGCACGAGCTCCTCGACGCCCAGCGTGGTCGCCCCGATCAGCAGCCGCGGGTTGAACCCCTCGACCTCGTCGTGCTCGTTCGCGATCACCTGCAGGCCGAAGAGGTTCTCGTCGTTCTCGCCCGGCTGGAGCCGCGCGTAGACCAGCCCCTGCAGGGCGCGCGCGCCCTCCAGGTCGCCGAAGAGCGCGACCACGTGCGCCTCTTCCGCCGTCGTGACCTCCATCCCGGGCAGCACGCACAGCCCCGTGCCCCGCGCGGCGCGTACGAGCGCTGGCGTGTTCTCCGCGCTGTTGTGGTCGGTGACGGCGATCATCGCCAGCCCCTTGCTCACCGCCCGGGCCACGATCTTGGCCGGTGTCATGTCCAGCGTGGCGCAGGGCGACAGGCACGTGTGCACATGCAGGTCGGCCGCCAGCGCCCGCAGCATGGGCGTTCAACCTCCCGTGATGCCGAGCTGGCTCAGGCGGACCGCCAGCTCGAAGGCCCCCAGGTCGCTCGACAGGATCACCACGCCCTCCTGCTCGGCCTTGGCCGCGGCGTCGGGCTCGGGCGTGCGGCCCTTGATGAGCACGATGGCCGCCAGCGACTTCATGACCGCGACAGCCACGACGTTCTTGTGTTTCTGCATGGTGATCCACAGACTGCCCTCGGGGGCGTCCCCAATGACGTCGCTGAGCATGTCGCTCGCGTAGCCTTGCGTTACGGGTGCGTCGAGATGCCCGGCGCCCGTGTGCACCTTGAGGCCGAGCTGGTCGACAATCTCACGCAGCGTCATGGTCCTTCTCCATTTCCTTGCCGGTGAAGATCCGGATGCTCAAGGTCGTCCCCACGCCGGGAGTCGATTCGATGCTCATCTTGTCGGCGCACTTCTTGATGTTGGGGATGCCCATGCCGGCGCCGAACCCCAGCTCGCGGACCCAGTCGGGAGCCGTCGAATAGCCGGGTTCCAGCGCCTTCTCGATGTCGGGGATGCCAGGCCCGTGGTCGCGCACGCGCATCACGATCTCTTCGGGCGCGATGCGGAACTCCATGATCCCGCCGTCGGTGTAGATGACCGTGTTCATCTCCGCCTCGTACGAGGCGATCGCGAGGCGGTGAATGATGTCGGGGTGAATGCCCAGCCGCTTCAGATTGCGCTTCATCTGCGTCGAGGCGGTGCCGGCGCGCTCGAAGTCGCGCCCGATGACCTCGTAGGTCAGGTAGATCTCCTTGTACTCGGCGACCAGGTCCTCGAAGATGTGGCTGGCGCGGTACTGGCGGATCTCTTCTTCCTTGAGCACCCGCTCCATCGCCCGCAGCAGGCCCTCGATGATCAGGCCCTTCGTCAGGATCCCCACCAGGCGGCCCGAGCGCGGGTCGACCACGGGGAAACGCCCGAAACGGGTCCGATCGAACTGCTTGATGGCGTGCACCAGGAACTGGTCGCTGGCGAGCGCCTGCGGGTTGGCGGTCATCTTGTCCCCGACGCGCGCCTCGGGCTCGCCCGAGACGAGAAAGGCGATCAGGTCGGCGATCGTGATCATGCCCAGCAGCTCGCCGTTCTCGGCGACGGGCGTGCCCGAGATTCGGTGATCGCGCAGGATCTCGCGCAGCTCTGTCATGGTCTGGTCGGGGCGCATGGTGATCACGCGGTCGCGCATCACGTCCGCGACCTTCAGCTCGAAGAGCAGCTCCTGTGTCTTGACGTACCGGGCGTCGATCGCCCCGGCCGATTTCACATCTGGCTCCGTCACCGGAATGAACCTCTTCTCGCGGCGCGCTAGGCGGGCACGATGCCCGTGCGCAGGCCGAGCGCCCACAGGCGCCCGGCCGTCTCGAACAGCTTCAGCTCGGTCTGCATCAAGACAACGCCCTCCTCGCGAGCCAGCTCGATCATCTGCTCGCTCACGGGCTTTCCGCGCACGATGACGACCGCCCGGATGCCGGCCACCGATGCGGTGCGAATCGCCTGCGTGGTGGTCAGCCCGGTCACGAGGATGTCCGCCCGGCCCACGCGGGCCAGGATGTCACTCATCAGGTCGCCCGCGGCCACGCTCGAGACCTGGGCGGCCAGGTCCTGGTCCGTTCCGCACAACACCCGAGCTCCGAGCTCGCGGGTCACATCTTGCAGCGTCATGGCTATTTGCTCCTGTACGACTCGATCAGCTCGGCCGCCTTGGCCGGGTCGACCATCCCGTGCGTGATCTCATCGACGACAACGACCGGCGCCAGGCCGCAAGCCCCCACGCAGCGGACCCCGGTCAAGGTGAAGAGGCGATCCTCTGTGGTTTCACCCACCTTGACCTTCAGATGCTCCGCGATATTCTCGCAGATCTTCCCCGATTCCTTCACGTAACAGGCCGTGCCGAGGCAGACGCGGATGGTGTGGCGCCCGCGCGGGGTCATGGTGAAGAAGGCATAGAAGGAGACCACGCCGAAGACCTCGGCGGCCGACAGCCCCAGCCCCAGCGCGATGTAGTTCTGCACGAGCACCGGCAGGTGGCCGAGCTGCTCCTGGAAGAGCTGCAGCACCGGGATCAGGCCCCCGCGCCGGGGGCGGTAGCGCGCCAGGATCTCGTCAAGCTTCGGTTTCTTGGCGGTGGCGCCCTCGGCCTGCAGGAAGGCGTCCATCTCGCGGCGGATCTGCTCGGGATCGCTGGCGACGGCCGCGGGCTGCCGGGCCCCGGCCAGCGAGGCGAGCAGGCCGTCGCAGTGCTCGAGCAGGTGGCGGTGGTGGTAGTTGATCGGCGCCCACTCGGGCTTGATGAAGGGCGGCCGCTGGCCGTCGAGCCGCGGCGAGCCGCCCTGGTCGGCGCCGGTCAAGGGCCATTGCAGGCCGCCGCTCTCCAGACGCGCGCTGGTGATGCCGCTGAGCTGCGGAACGTGGGCTAGGATCTCCGCGTCCCACAGGGCCCGCGCGTCGATCTGCGGCCAGGCCGCGCCCAGACGCCGGGCGATCTCGGTGAAGACCCAGACGGCCGGGCGCGCGCCCTCGGGCGGGGCCACCGCGCGGCGCGCCAGGCTGACGCGCCGCTCGCAGCTCACGTAGGTGCCGTCCTCCTCGCCCCAGGCGGCCAGCGGCAAGACCACGTCGGCGTGATCGAGCATCTCGCTCTTGAGCGTGTCGCAGTGCACGAGGAAGTCGACCGATTCGATCGCCCGCGCCGCGCCCTCGATCGCACGCTGGGCCACCGCCAGGTTCTCGCCGGCGCTCAGCAGGACGCGGATGCGCCCGCCGCCGCTCGTGCCCGCCGCCGCGGCCAGGATTTCGGGGAAGATCAGGCCCGGACGCTCGGCGGGCGCCCGTCCCCAGGCGCGCGCCAGGGTCTCGCGGGCGCCGGTGTCCTCGACGGGCGCGTAGCCGGGCAGGTAGCGCGGATGCGCGCCGAGCAGGGCGGCGCCGGCCGAGGTGGCCAGATCGCCCAGGCCGTTCACGCCGCCATGGTCGCGGTCCAGGTTGCCGAGCAGCTCCTGCAGCCGGATGAACTCCGGCACCCAGGCCGCCACCTTGGGGCCGTAGACCAGCATCGCCGGCTCGCCGGCGCCCAGGATCTGGGTGGCCCGCTCGAGCGCCTCGGCCGCGACGCCCGTGGCGGCCGACACGCGCTCGGCGGGGAACTCCTCGACCGACTCGTGCAACGCGGCCAGCTTGGAGCGGTCCATTCCGGCAGCCCGCGTGCCGGTCTCGAGCAGCAACCGGATCAGGCCCTGAATCAGCACCGCCTCGCTCCCTGCGCGTGCGCGCAGGCAGAGGATGGCGTGCTGGCTGATCCGGGTTTCGCGCGCGTCGACCACCACCAGCTTCGCGCCCCCCAGGACCGCGCGCTTGATGAACGCGCCGGCCACCGGGTTCTCCTCGGTCACGTCGGAGCCGACCAGGAGAATGACCGGGGCGGTCTCGAGCTGGGCCAGCGAGTTCGTCATCGGCAGGCTGGCGAAGGGCGCCGTCAGGTTGTTGGTGCCCACGGCCCCGCGCAGCAGCTTCTGGAAGGCGTAGAGCGACTCGCTGGTCAAGGCGGCCGAGCAGACCCCCGCGACGGCCGCGGGCCCGTCCTTGGCCTTGACCTCGGTGATGCGGGCCGCGACCAGGTCGAGCGCCTCGTCCCAGGTGGCCTCGGCCAGCCGGCCCTCGCGGCGCACGAGCGGGCGGGTGAGGCGCTCGGCGGCGTTCAGGTAGTCGAATCCAAAGCGCCCCTTGACGCACAGGCGGCCGCGGTTGGGGTCCGCCCCCTCGACGCCGTTGACCTTCATGATGCGGCCGTCCTTGACCTGCAGATCGAGCTGGCAGCCGACGCTGCAGTAGCCGCACGTCGTCGCGACGTGGGTCGCTTCCCAGGGGCGGACTCGGTAGCGGCTGCGCCGCTCGACCAGGGCGCCCACCGGGCAGGCCTGCACGCACTCGCCGCAGAAGACGCACTCGGAGCGGTCGAGCGAGGCGTCGCCCATGGCGAGGATCTTCGCCTTGGCGCCGCGGAATCCATGCGAGATGGCGTTGTTGACCTGCACCTCGTTGCAGGCCTGAACGCAGCGGCCGCACAGGATGCAGCGCGAGAAGTCGCGCAGGATGAGCGGGCTGGCATTCTCCAGCGGATAGGCGGGCGGGCGGCCGGCCAGCCGCCCGGTGCGAACCTGGTAACGGTAGGAGAGCGCCTGCAGCTTGCAGGCCCCGTAGACCTCGCACAGCTCCGCCGACCCGTCGTACTGCTCGGCGCGCATCTGCAGAGCCGTCCACGTCCCGGGGCTCTCGGCGCGGATGGAGCAGTTGTGATTGCCGGCCGCCAGGAGCAGCTCCAGCACCGTGCGGCGCGCCTCGAGCACCTTGGGCGTCTGCGTGCGCACGACCATCTTGTGAGCCGCGGGGACCGTGCACGAGGCCATCAGCGCGCGCGCGCCCTCCACCTCGACCACGCAGACCCGGCAGGCGCCGGTGGCGGTCGTGCCGGGCAGATGGCACAGGGTGGGGATGAAGATGTTGTGGCGCTTGGCGACGTCCAGGATCGTTTCGCCGCGCGTGAAGGAGAGCTGCCGGCCGTTGATGGTGATATAGTTCTCTGCGTTCATCGGTCATCCGCCCCCTACATCGCCTTCTTGTAGCAGATCAGCCCGCACTGCAGGCAGCGCTGGCCCTCGGCTCGGGCATCCGCGTCGCTCAGGCCGCTGAGCTCCGCCGCGGCCTTCCAGTCCATCTCGGTGCTCGGCTCGCGATCGTGCTCCGTCGATTGTCGGCGCGGCGTGGGCGTCACGCCGAAGATCTCGCTGACGTCGAGAACTTCGGCGGCCTCGGCCGCCAGCGGGGCGATGGGCTCGATCGCGTGGCCGGTGAGGTGCAGGTGGATGGCGCGCGCCATGCGGCGCCCCGACAGTATCGCGCGCACCACGGCCGAGGCGTCGCTCGTCCGGCCCGGCTCGGGCGACGCGAAGAGACCCGCCGCGGCGGAGGCCGGCAGCGCGCGGAACGCGGCGACGCTCTTCCACGTGGGCGGCGTCTCCAGCTCGGGATAGCGCTCGGCTTCGACATCGCCCTCCGCGGCGGCCGCCCGCTCAGGGGTCAGCACGGGACAGAAGACGAGCTCCGGAGCGCGTCCCAGGGCGAGGATCAGACCGTCGGCGTTGCGCATCTCGACCGCCGGCGCGCCACCGTTGCCGCCGCGGCCATCCCCGTCGCCGAGCGCCTCGAGCTGCACCCCGACCAGCCGGTCGCCCGTTCCATAGAGGCCGGTGACCGCGGTGGCCGGGCGCAGAGCGATGCCCCGCGCCTTGAGCGCCGCCGCGTCGCGCAACGCCGCGGGCAGCCGGTGCTCCGGCTCGGGCAGCACCAGCAGGATCTCGGCCGCCCCCGCCTGCCGGCAGAGCCCCGCCGCCTCGAGGGCCACCTGCGGCCCGCCCACGATGACCACCCGACGCCCGGGCGAGGGCGCCGCGCCTCCGCGCGCGGCCGCCAGGAAGTCCACCATGAGCTGCACGCCCGGCACGAGCTGGGCCGGCGCCCCGTCGGTCTGGAGGATCTTGCGGCTGTCGTAGCCGCCGGTGGCGAGGAGCACCGCTTCATGGCCGTCGCGATCGATCAACGAACCGATCGTGAAGTCGCGTCCGAGCGCCTGTCCGGTGCGCGCCTCGACGCCCATCGCCAGGATGCTCTGGATCTCGTGCTCGAGCACGCCGTCCGGCAGGCGGCCGCGCGAGATCACATAGCGCAGGATCCCGCCCAGCTCGGGCTTGGCCTCGAAGAGCGTCACGCCGTGGCCCAGCCGCGCCAGGTAGTAGCTGGCGGTCAGACCCTCGGCGCCGGCGCCCACCACCGCCGCGCGGCGGCCGGTGGGGGCGTTCTTGTACGGGTTGATGTGACGGCCGGTGCGCATCTCGTAGTCCGCCGCGTAGCGCTTGAGCGGGTTGATCGCGACCGGATCGTCGCCCGCCAGGTTGCGGCGGCAGTCGAGCTCGCAGGGCGCGGGGCAGATGCGGCCGCAGATCAGGGGCAGGGGACACTTCTCCTTGATGATGCGCAGCGCCTCCTCGGAATTGCCGTTGCGAATGGCGGCGATGTAGCGCGGGATGTCGATGCCGGTCGGGCAGGCGCGCATGCACGGCGCGGTGCATTCGTCCAGCGTGTACTCGCGCACGAGGCGGCCCGAGGAGGAGGTGAGCTGGATGATGTGCTTCGGGCAGGCCTTGACGCAGGCCCCGCAGCCGACGCACTTCTTGGGGTTGAACTTGGGCAGGTGATCGGGCCCGATCGAGAGCGCGTCGAACTTGCACGCCTTGACGCAGCTGCCCAGGCCGATGCACCCGATCGGACACAGCTTGGCGCCGCCGAAGAGGGCCACGGCGGCCTGGCAGTCCTGGGCGCCGCTGTAGAGGTAGATCAGGTCGGCGTCCGCGGTCCCGAACGTGCAGCTCGTCGCGGCGATCTCGGGCTCCTTGGCCTCGACCTTGACGCCCATCACGGCGGCCACCGCGACGGCCGTCTCGAAGCCGCCCACGACACAGGCGTTGGCGGGCGCCTCGCCCGCCACGATCGCCTCGGCGCAGGCGTGGCACCCGGCGTAGCCGCACCCGCCGCAGTTGGCCCCCGGCAGGGCGCTCTCGACCTCCGCGATCTGCGGGTCCTCCTTGACGAAGAAGACACGCGAGGCGACCCCCAGCAGGAGCGCCGAGACCGCGCCCAGTCCACCCAGGAAGATCAGTGCGACGACCATGTCTTGCTTCCCATCCTTCCGATCCCCATCCGACCGTCAGGCGCCGGCCGCGGGCGAGCGGCCGCGCCGGGCGCTGCGCCTAGGCCATGCCCTTGAAGCCGAGGAACGCCAGGGACATGAGCCCGGCGGTGATCAGCCCGATCGCCGTGTCCTGGATCGTGCGCGGCATGTGGGCGATGCGAAAGCGCTCGCGGATTCCGGCGAACAGAATCAACGCCAGCGCGAAGCCGGCCGCGCTGGCCGGCCCGAAGACCATCATGTGAACGAAGTCGTACTGCTTTTCCACGACCAGCAGCGCCGCGCCGAGGATCGCGCAATTGGTGGTGATCAGCGGCAGGAAGATGCCCAGGGCCTGATAGAGCGCGGGCATCGTCTTCTTCATGAAGATCTCGACGAACTGCACCAGCGCCGCGATGACCAGAATGAAGGCGATCGTGCGCAGATACTCGAGCCCCAGCGGCACGAGAATCGCGCGGCTGACGAGCCAGGTGATGGCGGTCGAGAGCGTCATGGTGAAGATCACCGCCATGCCCATGCCGATCGCGGTCTCCATACGCTTCGAGGTGCCGAGGAAGGGGCAGTTGCCCAGGTACTGCATCAAGAGGATGTTCTTGACCAGGATCGCGCCGATCACCAGCATGATGAGGTCCATGTCAGCCTCCCAAACTTCCCCTGCGGGCCGAACCATCCAGACGGCCGGCGCTGCTCGACTGCTAGGACCGCATGCGCAGGCGGTGGCGGTCGTAGACATTCATCAAGAACAGCAGCGCCCCCAGGCAAACAAAGGCGCCCGGCGCCTGGGCCATGAAGGCGAAGGGCTCGAACCCGGGCCCGAACACCCGGGACCCCAAGAACGTCCCCTGGCCCAGGATCTCGCGCAGGGCCCCCACGACCGCCAGCGACAGCGTGAACCCCAGGCCGACGCCCAGGCCGTCGACGGCGGCGTAGTGCACCGCGTTCTTGGCCGCGAAGGCCTCGGCGCGCCCCAGAATGATACAGTTCACGACAATGAGCGGGATGAAGATGCCCAGGCTCTGCGAGAGCCCAAAGAAGAAGGCCTTCATCACCAGCTCCACGATCACCACGAACGAGGCGATCAGCACGATGAAGCAGGCGATGCGCACCTTCGAGGGAATCACCTTGCGCAGGAGCGAGATCATGACGTTCGAGCAGATGAGCACGAACGTCGCCGCCAGGCCCATGCCGAGGCCGTTCTCGACCGTGGTCGTGACCGCCAGGGTCGGGCACAGACCGAGCACGAGCCGGAACGGGGGCAACTGCGTCGTGAATCCCTTGGTGAATTCCTTGACGATCCTCATGCCTGCCTCCCGTCTACGAGCCGGCCGGGCCGGCCACGGCCCGCTGGATGATCGCGTCCTTGTGCGCCAGCACGAACTGGACCGCCTGCCGGACGGCGTCCGCCACGGCGGTGCTGGTCTTGGTCGCCCCCGAGACGGCCTGGATCTCGCCCCCGTCGGTCGCCAGGGCGAAGCGCGTGCTGGCGAGCGCGCGGTCGCGGTAGGTCTTCAGGTAGGAGGGCTCGGCGACGCGTGAACCGATGCCGGGCGTTTCCGCGCTCTCGGTGACGCGCGCGCCCAACACGACCCCGCGCTCGAGGTCGATGCCGGTCATCACCTTGACCCCGCCGCCGTAGCCGCCCGCGCCGGTCGTCTCGAGCGTGACCGCCCGGCAGCGACCGCCCTCGATCCAGGGGTAGATGCCCCAGACCACGCCGTCGATCTCGAGCTCGAAGTAGCGGCTGGAGAAGTCCTCGGGGGCCTGGGCCATGATCTCGCGCGCCGTCGGCACCTGAACGTTGTCCCGCTTCTGCTTGGCGATCTGGTCGGCCAGGCCGCTGTTCAGCGCGGCCAGCGCGAACGCGCACACCAGGCAGATCACCGTCAGGACCAGGAACATGCGTACGACTTCATTCATCGCGCCGGCACCTCCACGGCCAAGGGTTGCGGGTGGATCTTGTCGATCAGCGGCTGGACGATGTTCATCAGCAGCACCGCGAAGATCGTCCCGTCGGGCCAGGCGCCCAGGGTGCGCAGGACGACCGTCAGGGCCCCGCACCCGACGCCGAAGATCACTTGCGCCCACGGGTTGACGGGCGAGCAGGTGAAGTCGGTGACCAGGAACACCGCGGCGAATACGGCGATCCCCGAGAGCAGATGGAACACCGGGCTCGGATAGCTGGCGGGCGAGGCCAGGTGGAAGATGCCCGCGGTGACGATGAGACCCGCCAGGAAGGCCAGGGGCGTGCGCCACGGGATGTAGCGGCCCAGCGCCAGGACCAGCCCGGCCAGCAGGAGCAGGAGGACCATCGTCGAGCCAACGCCGCCCACCTGCCGGCCCAGCATGAGGTCGCCGAGCGAGAAGCTGTCCGCGGCCTGCGCGCCGAAGGAGCGCCAGGCGGACAGCGGAGCGACGGCCGGGAAGGCCAGATCGTAGTGGATGAGCTTGCCGGCGTAGGAGAGCTGGCCGGGCCACGAGACGAGCATGACCGCATAGCTCAGCGCGACCGGATGGAAAGGATAGCTGCCCAGCCCGCCGAAGAAGTGCTTGCCCACGAACACCATCACGGCGGCGGCCACGAGCACGAGCCACCAGGGCGTCTCAGCGTGCAGCAGCATCCCGAGCAAGAGGCCCTGGACGACGATCGAGAAGTCGGTCAGAAACCAGGGCCGGCGGCGCGAGCGCGCCACCAGCCACTCGAACAGAACCGCCGCGCCGACCGCCAGCAAGAGGGTGCGCAGTCCGCCCAGGCCCCAGACCCACACGCCGCCGATGGCGGCCGGCAGCAACAGCAGGAACTGCCAGAGGTAGATCTGGGCCACACTGCTCCCGTCATGCGTGTGCGGGGGAACCGCCACACTCAGCAGCGGGGGCCGTTTCATCGCGTTCGTCCTCCTTGGTGCCGACCAACCTCTCGCGCGGCGCGCCCCGGACAGCCCGCGGGGCGGCGCGCGCCCCGCGGGCGCCCCGCGCCTAGCGCTCGGCCGTCCACGACTCCGCCCGGGGTGCCGACGGCAGGTCGTGGGCGGTGGGCAGCTTGCAATCGAGAACCTCCTCGTCGCCTTCGGCCTCGCGGACCTGACAGTCCTCGTGCTTGAGGATGGCGAAGCGCACGTACTGCTGCAGCGGCCGCCGGGCCGGGCAGACGTAGCTGCACAACCCGCACTCGATGCAGGCGTGGGCGCCCAGGGCGTATGCCTCGGCCATCTGACCGAACTCGGCGTAGCGGGCCACGAGGCTCACCTGGATGCGCACCGGGCAGATCGTCGTGCAGCGGCCGCAGTTGATGCAGGGATTCTCCCCGGTCGAGGCGACCTGCGCGGCGGGCAGGATCACGAGACCGTCGGTCGAGCGCGTGATGGGCGCGCCGAGGTCGTACTGCGCATGGCCCTGCCAGCGCCCGCCCAGGATCACCCGGTCTCCCGCGGTGACCTCGATCTTGAGCTCCTTGAGCACGTGCTCGATGGGCGCGCCCAGGACCGTCTCGACCACGACCGGCTCGGCCAGGCCCTTGCCCATGACCGTCACGAGCTTCGCCGTGCGGGGCAATCCCTCGCGCAGGCTGCGGCCGGCCAGGGCGGCCTCCTCGGCGCTCATCACCATGATCCCGGCCGCCCGGGCCTTGGCGATCGTGGTGTTGCGCAGGCCCGCCACCTGGGCCACCAGCAGCCGCCAGTGACTGGCGGGGTAGCGCTCGGAGACGCCGCGCACCTCGATGTCGCCGAAGTCCCGCGCCACATCGTCGCGCAGGGAGGCGGGCACGAGCAGCAGGATGTGGGCCGAGCCGCCCGCCAGGATGCGCACCGCCTTCAGGCTGTCGATCAGGTCCTGGCGGTGCTGCGTGAGGTACGCGCGCTGGACGGTCAGGTCCGGCTCGCGCTCGCTGCCGACGATGATCACCGTGTGGATGGCCGGCGGCTCGCCGGCCTCGCTCGCCTCGCTCGCCTCGGCCATGGCCTTGGGCTTCCAGGGCGAAGCGGCGCCCAGGCCGACCAGCGTGTCGGTGAGCTCCTCCCACGACGCCTCGCCGAGGCTCTCGATGCCGTGCGCCTTGACCCACTCCTGCTTGTCCGAGGCCAGGATCTCGATGCCTTGGATCTCGCGACCGTCGGGGCCGTGCATCAAACCGATCCGGGTGATCTGGCCGGAGACGGTGGCGTGGACCGCGGTGCGCGACGGCGTCAGGGCGAGGGCCTGCCCGGCCTTGACGCGCTCGCCCACGGCGACCGCCGGGGCCAGCGGCGGCTGACCGGGTACGGTGAGGGGGATCCTCACGCGATCGGGGGCCGGCAGCGTCCGCACCGCGCCGTTCGTGGCACGCGCCAGGATGCGTGCTGTCGCCAGACCGAAGATCCGCTGGCTGCTCACTGTTCCTCCCCGTGTTCTGCCCGCATGCTTCGGCTCGAGCGGCGGCAAGCGGATCGGTGACCAGGTCCCCGTCCCCGAGCCGGCCGCCGGCCGCTAGGGTTTCATGTGACAGGTGCGGCAGACCGTGGCCGCATCCTCGGTCGTCCTGGCGAAGAAGGTCCCCTTCTCCAGGTCGAGGTGGCACCGATTGCAGGCGTGATGGATGGCGTCGGCTCCACGCGACGCGACGTGACAGGCGTCGCACGTGTGGCCCTCGATGGCCGCCAGGTCGGCGTGGGCCAGCATGTCGCCCGCGTAGCCCGCGCCGGCATGACAGGCCTCGCAGGTGCGCGGCTCGCCCTCGCCCGACCGGTGGCACGTGCGGCAAGCCTGCACGCGCCCCTCGCTCTGCGCGGCGTGACAGCCGTTGCAGGAGTGACCGGCGCGCAAGGCCGCCAAGCCGGTCTCGTGGCACTGGGCGCACGTGGCCTGCGAGGCCGCGCGCAGGGGATGCGCGGTCAGGTCCTGGTGGCTGTGGCACCCGAGGCATGTCTCGACGTCGCCGGCCGCGAGGAACTCGGCGTGCGCGTCGGCCATGGTCTCGTCTTCCCACTCGGATACGTCGAAGCTGCCTTCGTGATGACAGGTCAGACAGCTCGTCGACGCCGCGCCGCCGGCCAGCTCGTGATGGCAATCGGCGCAGGCGCCGTCCATCGCCGCGTGGCGGCTGTGGTCGAACAGGACCGGCCCGCCGGCATTGTCGTAGTGCACCCGCAAGGGCGGCGAGGAGTGAGCGGTGCGCAGGGCATGGCCGGCGAGACCAAGGATGAAGAGCGCGAGCCCGCCGGCGAAAACCCAGGCTGACCGGACTTTGAGATTCATGCTGTCGTCCCGTCCTCAGGGTTGTGCGGCGCGGCCTTTGCCGGCCGCGCCGTGACAAGACCACGACGACCCACAGCTTCACCGCGGCGTGCCGCGGGGGAAACCCGAGCGCCAGTCAGTAGAGGAGCAAGGCTAGTGACCGGAGCGGCCGTTGTCAATTGTCCATCCGAGGAGAGCCTGGCGGGAATCAGGCGGGAGCGCGTCGGAGACAGCGGGCCGAGCTGCCGGAAGCCGAGCGCTCCGCACGCGGGCCGGCGGCGCGCGGGTGGCAGGTGGGAGGAGATGGGTGGGCGAAGGGATTTGAACCCTCGACCTCGTGATCCACAGTCACGCGCTCTAACCAACTGAGCTACGCCCACCACGGACCGCTGGCGCCTGCCGCGCGCGTTCGGATCCGAAAGACGGCCGCGAGCAGACGCAAGCGAGAATGATACGCAGGCCCGTGCTGTTCCCGCAAGTCCAATCACGATTGCGCCGGCCCCTGGCCCGCGCCCGGCGCCCCGTCGTCATCCCCGGCGCCGTCTCCGGCCTGGTCTTGGAATTGCCGGCCGGCCTGGATCTCCATGACCACCCGCCGGCGCAGGTGCCGTAGCGGCTGCTCCAGGTCTCTCGGCGGGCTCTTGGCCAGAAGCCGGTCGATGCCCTGCAGCGCGGCCTCCAGCTCGCCCCGGGCGTGCTGCAGGCGGGTCAGCAGAAAGCCGTAGAAGTCGAGCTCCTCGGCGCCGGGCTGCGTCGCCTGGCAGCTCATGCAGGTGTCGAAGATGTGTCGCTCCGCCTCCTCCAGGGCCCGCTGATGCCGCAGGGCGAACTCGGCGAACTCCGCGCGGAAGAACAGGGCGTGGCCGCCCAGGCGCACCGCCGTTTCGTAGGCCTCTTGCGCCTCCTCGATCTGCCCGCCCAGCTCGAGGCCGACCGCGCGCAGGTGCCAGAGCAGGGCGCCCTGGGCCCCGCCGCGGTCGAGGATGCGGTCGACGTGCGTTACCGCCGCGGCCGCCCGGCCGGTGGCCAGGCACACCTCGGCGGCCGCCATGACGTAGGCGCCCGCGTGCTGCTCGTCGCCGCGCAGCCCTTCCTCGAGCAGCGCCAGCGACGCCGCCGGATCCGACCCCAACCGGGCGGCCTCGGCCGCCGCCTGCCGCCACGCCTCGAAGGGCTGAATGCCGCCCGTGGTGCGCCCGCCCGCCAGGATGCTGGCCAGCGCGATGCGCGCGTTGTAGCGCTGGGGCTCGAGCGCCAGCGCCTGGCGATAGATCTCGCGCGCCTCGTCTGTTCGGCCCGCCTGATCTTGGGCCAGGGCCAGGTGCTCCAAGACCAGGGCATCCCCGGGCGCGAGCGCGTGCGCGCGTTCGAGCCAGGTGATCGCCGCGGCGCCGTCGCCGACCTGGTGGGCGATGTACCCGAGCTTGAACTCCCGGCTGCCCTGCAGGGCGCGCTCGCGGTCCTCCTCGGGCAGCGCGCCGATGAACTGCTCGAACGCGACCTCGGCGGTCGCGTCGTCCCGGAGCAGGTCCTCGCTGGGTGGACCCGCCTCATCGTCGTCCGCCCGCGCGCGGGCCGCGTGGCCGACGGCGTCGGGGGGCAGGCTGGCCGATTCCGCCACGGCCAGCCCGGCGTCGGCTCCCGCCTCTTCACGCGCCAGGAGCCGCTCGCGCAGCTCCTGGTCGAGCCGGGCGATCCGCCCGCGCAGGTCGCCGTCGTCAGGGGCGAGGCGCTGGCCGGCGACCTCCAGGGACTCGAGCGCATCGGCGAAGAGCTCGTCGGCGGCCAGCGCGCCGGCCTCGGCGATCTTGCCTTCCAGGAACGTTCGGCGCGCCGCCCGGAGCTTGCCCTGCAGGCGATCCGCCGTCACGGCGTTCTTGTCGGAGACCTTGCCCAGCGCGTCTGCGAAGCAGCGCATCGCCTCCAGCGGCCGCTCGCGCGCCAGCGCGGCGTCGCCCTTCTGCTCCAGCTTCTCGATCCCGCCGCGGAGTCCGTCCAGAATGCCCATGGATCACCCTCGTCGTATGCCCGGCGGCCGGCCGGTCCGGCGCGCGGGCCCTGGCCCCGCGACCGTTCTGCGGGGAGGGCCGCGGCGCGCGAGATTATCAGGGGTCGGTCCCGGGAGGATCAAGGCTGGTTTCCTGCTGGAGAGCGAAGCGCAGCGCGATCCACTGCTCCTCGATCCGCCGCGCCTCGAGTCGCAGACCGGACCGGCCAAAGCAGGCGAGCACGGCGGGGGCATCGTCCTCGAAGATGCCCGAGACCACCAGCCGCCCGTCGGAGGTCAGCCGGCGCGTGAAGTCGGCCGCCATCTCGAGCAGTGGGGTGAGGAAGATGTTCGCCATGACGAGCGCGAAGCGCGCCTCGCTCCGCACGGCCGCCAGCGTCCCGGCCGCAATCGCCACACGCTCTTCCATGGCGTTGGCGCGCACGTTCTCCGCGGCGGCGGCCGCCGCCACGGGGTCGTTGTCGCAGCCGAACACGGGCGCGTAGCCGAGCTGGGCGGCGCGGATGGCCAGGATGCCCGTGCCCGTGCCCACATCCAGCGCAGCCGCGAGGCCGCGCGACGCGGGAGGCATGAGCGCCAGGCAGGAGCGGGTCGTGGCATGCGTCCCCAGGCCGAAAGCGGCCCCGGGGTTGAGCACGATCAGGGCCCCCTCGACCCGCCCGGGACGGTCCCACGGTGGGACGATGGTCAAGCCCGCCAGGGGCTGGAAGGGTGCGAAGGAGCGCCGCGTCTCGGCGGCCCAGTCGCGCACCCGCCGCAGCCGCACGTTGACCTCCGGCGGCGCCTCGTGGGGCGCCCCGCCCGCGAGCGGTTGCGACCGAGATGCCTCCCGGGCCGGTCGCAGGGCGGACCGCAGTCCGGCGAAGCATGCCAGGACGCGGCCGCGCTCGGGCACCGAATCGGGCGCGAAGTAGCCCACGACCTCCACGAGCCCTTCCGCGCCGGGCTCGTCGGTGACGGGCTCCGTGGGGGGACTCGGCCGGAAGAGGTCGCCCGCGGCGCTGCTCTCGGGCGCGGCGCAGTTGCGGCTGGTGCCCGCGGCCCCGAGCTCCAGCAGCGCGCTTTCGGCCGCCTCCTCGTCGCCCGGGCCCACGCGCAGGATGACCTCGGCATACGTCATGGACCCGATGATACCCGGCTTCCACTGGTCCAGACGAGCCATTCCAGGGTCCGCTCGCCGCGGCGGCGAGCCACGGCGGTGCGCCACGGCGCCATCCTGTGATCCGCTAAGAAGGTGGCGTCGGGCCGACGATAAGGAGATGGGAGCGGGTCCCCCAGGGCGCACAGCACCGGGCGACCACTCGAACGACGCTCAGGAGGTGCGGATGAGACGTACGGCGATCGCGATCATGCTCTCGATTCTGGCCGGTGCCGGCTCGACCGGCCCGGCTGCCGCCCGATACGCCACCGTCTACGCGCAGCCAGTCTCCGGCGCGGACGCGCAGTACCACAACATCTTGGCCGGCGACGATGGGACATTCGAACAATGGGGGACCGCTCCCAGTTGGGCCGACGAGGAGCAGGTCGGTTTCGTCATGCCAGCCGGCGGGCCCTGGTTGGTCTGGCTGCTGAAGGCCTGGGTGTCGGGCACCAGTCCCCACACGGTGATCATCCGGCAGCCGTGCGACACGATGTGGAGCCCGCCCTGCGGCGTCGTCGATCGGTCGATCAGCTTCACGCCGGGCTACGCGGGGCCGCCGGACCGCTGGGTCACGATCGATCTGCTGCCGCTGGGTCTGATGCTCGGCGGGGGCCAGGAGGTCTTCATCGGCGTGACGCTGGACGGCACGGACGACGGCATCGGTCTGGACACCACGGACGCCGCCGGCCCCTCCTGGGGGCTTTTCAATGGCTTCTGGGAAGACGACGCCACTTCCTGGGGCGCCCGGGCGGGCATTCGCCTGGTCGTGACCGACACCTCCTTCGATCACGACAACGCGACCTGGGGGGCGATCAAGGCGCTGTTCGGCGATGCGGGCCCAGTCGGGACGCTGCCCCCGGCGCGCGGTCGGCCTTAGGAGATCTTCCCGCCGGCACGGCCCCGGGGTCGGACCGCCGACGGCCAATTTGATTACAATTGTATACTTATCTCTGTGGGAACCTGCCTCAGCATGCCACTGTAACATAACCTGCTCTGCATCAATGACTAAGAACTTCAGGCTCTTCCCGGGCCCGGATTGACCGCGAGGGTCCGGGTGTGGTAGAATCATATCCAGCAGCAGTTCCGGCCGGCGCTGAGGCGCATGGGACCTCGCGCGGGCCGGGCGGGTGGATCACCCCGGCTCGACGGCTGTGACGGAGGCACCGATGCGGTGGTCTGTGACGTTCCTGCTGGCGTTCCCGCTGGCGTTCCTGGCGGCGGGCGCGGTCCCGGCCCAACAACACGTCTGGCACAACGCTCAAGTCGAGGTTCCGGCCTGGGACGGGCGCACCGACACCTACCTGGGCTGCGCCGGCGACGAGTTGATGGGGTATGCCCTGGGGTCGGAATGGGCCAGCGAAGTGCAGGTCGTCTTCGAGCTGCCGGAGCCGCCCAAGGGCGGGCCCTGGCTGATCGAGTACGTGGCGTTCTTCGTAAGCGGCCACGGCAGCCACCAGGTCAGGCTGCGCCAGGCCCCGAGCGGCAGCAGCGTGCCCGGAGCGATCATTGCCAGCGACCTCAGTTTCACGCCGGTCTACACCACGTGGCCTCCCGCCGAGTGGACCTACGTGTCGCTCAAGAGCAGCGCCGCCTACCCGCGCGCGCTGCCGTGCGCGGAGGGCGAGCACATCAGCGTTGGATTCGAGTTGCTGCCCGGCGACACCGTCGGGCTGGCCGGCGGTGACGGCAGCGCACGGGGCTGGAGTCTGCTGAACGGTTCATGGGTCGACGACGGCCGGTCCGGAGTGGTGGCGTCGGTGCGGATCGGCCTGAGCGATCTGGGCCTCAGCGAGGCCAACAAGAGCACCTGGGGAGGCATCAAGGACCTCTTCTCCAGGTAGCATGGGATGCGCCGGAGGGCGGGACCTCGTGCCCCCCGCGCCCCGCGGCGCGGGGCGCGGCCGCCGGCCGGAGCGCTGGAAAGAGCGCCAGAAGCGCCGCAAGCAGGGCGAGCGCGGTCCGCGAAAGACCGCGCTCTTGTCATCTGGGCCGCTTTGCGCTTTGCTGGGCAACGTTCGATCGGGCGATCGACCGGGCCGGCCGCCGAGGCGGCCCCCGGGGGACCGGGACGGACCTGGCGGCCAGACGTGAGGAAAGTGCGTGGGCCACGACGTGGATCTGCCGATTGAAGAGCGACGTCTGGCCAACGGCTTGACGGTGCTCATGCTCGAAACCCACACGGCGCCGGTGGTGTGCTTGTCGGTCTGGTTTCGGGCGGGCTCTCGGCACGATCCCCAGGGGCGCAGCGGGACGGCTCACCTGCTCGAGCACATGATGTTCAAGGGCACGGCCCGCCACCCCAAGGGCGACTACGACCACCTGCTGCACGGCCTGGGGGCCATCAACAACGCCTCCACCTGGTTGGACCGCACGAACTACTACATCCTGATCGGCAGCGATCGCTACGCGACCGGTCTCGAGCTGGAGGCCGATCGGGTGCGCGGCGCGCTGCTGCTGCCCGCGGACCTGGCCGACGAACGTCAAGTGGTGCTCAACGAGCTCGATCGCAACGAGGACGACCCCGGCGTCGCGCTCTTCGATCGCCTGCTCGCCCTGGCGTTTCTGGAGCACCCGTACCGGCGGCCGGTGATCGGCTGGCGCCAGGACGTGGGGGCGATCGGCGTGGAGGACGTGCGGGCGTTCTATGACACGCACTACCAGCTCAGCAATGCCTTCCTCACGATCGTCGGCGCCTTCGCTCGCGACGCCATGCTGGCGGACCTGGAGCGCACCTTCGGCTGCATCGATCCCGGGGCCGCCCCGCCGGCGAGCCCCGTGACCGAACCCGAGCAGCGCGGCGAGCGCCGCTTCGAGTTGCGCAAGGCCGGCCAGCAGGAGATCCTCGGGCTCGCCCACCGCGCGCCGCAGCGCGCGCACGACGATGCCTTCGCCTTGGACGTGCTGGCGCAGGTGCTGGGCCACGGCCGCACCAGCCGCCTATACCGAGCCTTGATCGAGTCGGGTCTGGCGGTGAACGCTTCGGCCGAGAACCAGTCGATCCCGGTCGATCCGTACCTCTTCTTCATCGACGCCGAACCGGCCGACGGCGTGGCGCCGGCGCGCATCGAGGAGGTGATCGACGAGGAGATCTCCCGCCTCGCGCGAGAGCCCATCTCGGCGCGCGAGATGGAACGCGCGCGCAAACGCGCCCGGGTGGAGTTCGTCATGCGGCGCGACAGCGTGAGCGCGCTGGCGTTCCTGATCGGCGAGCTGGAGGTGTCGACCGGCTGGCGTCTGGCCCAGACCTACCTCGAGCGACTCGAGGCGGTCACCCCCGATCGCGTTCAGGCTGCGGCGGCGCGCTATCTCACGCGCGATGCGCGCACGGTGGGCCGTTTCCGGCCCACGGAGGCATCCGCATGACGCGCCTGGCCGACAGGATCCGCAGCGCCACGCTGGACAACGGTCTGACGGTCCACCTGATCGCGAGCCACGTGAATCCCACCGTCGATCTGATCGGCGTGATCGAAGGGGGGATGTTCCTCGAGGAGCCGGAGCAGGCCGGCGTCGGAAACCTTTGCGTGACGATGCTCGACCGCGGGACGCGGCAGCGCACCCTGGCCGAGATCTCCGATGCGCTCGAATCGAACGGGGCGCGCTTGACCTACAATCTGGCGCGCGAGGCGGTCACCGTGCGGGCGCGCTGCCTGGCCGAGGACCTGAGCCTTCTGCTCGGCATCATCGGCGAGACGCTGGCGGAGCCGAGCTTCCCGCCCAGCGAGATCGAGCTGGTCAAGGAGGACGCCCGCGCGGGGCTGCGCGAGGCGGCCTTCGACACCTGCGGGCGCGCCTACGATCGGGCGGCCGGGCTCGTCCTCGGAGCGGACCACCCCTATGCCCGCGAAATGCTCGGCCGCCTGGCCGTGATCGATGCCGCGAGCCGCGCCGATCTGGCGGGCTTCCACCGGCGCGCGATCGCGGCCGCGCGCGGGCGGCTGGTCCTGATCGGCGACTTCGAGCCCGAGGCGGCGCTGGCCTTGCTCGCGCGCCGCCTGGGAGCGGTCCCCGCCGGAGACGGAGCGTTGCCCCCCGAGGCGCGCCCCGCGGCGCCCGCGCGCCAGGCGCCGGGCGATGCGGGCCGCGACATCGCGAGCGCGTCCGGGAACCCCGGCGCCGGCGCCGCGGCGTCCATCCGCGCGCGCGAGCACATCGAGATCGCCGACCAGGGTCAGCTCGACGTGGTTCTGGCGCGCCCGGGCGTGGCGCGCACCGATGAGGCCTTCACCATCTACGGGCTGGCGAACTACATCCTGGGCGGCAGCTTCGTGAGTCGACTCAACCAGCGTCTCCGCGACCGGGAAGGGCTGACCTACGGCGCGCAGACCTCCATCATCTCGGCCCTCTGTCCGGGCCTCTGGTCCGCCTACGTCGGGGTCCATCAGCGCCATCTCGAGCAGGCCGTCGCCGGCATCCTCGACGAGATGCGCCGCTTCGCGCTGCACGGGGTCGCGGAGGAGGAGCTGGAGCTCGCGCGCTTGAACCTGACCGGGTCCTTTCCGATCCGCCTCGAGACCAATCGCGCCGTCGCCGCGGCCGTGCTCGAGGCGATGCGGCTGGGGAAGGGCCCCGACCACATCGACGCCTACGTCGAGCGCATCCGAGCCGCGACGCGCGAGCAGGTGAACGCGGCGGCCGAAGCGCTGTTTCGCCCGCAGGACGCGGTCATCGTCAGCGCGGGGACGCTGGCCTAGTGAATGCGCAGCTTCTGGCCGGGGTAGATGAGCGCGGCCCGACCCAGCTTGTTCAGCGCGATCAGATCGGAAACCTGAACGCCGTAGCGTTTGGCGATCTTGTACAGCGTCTCGCCCTTGCGCACCACGTGGACGCGCGCCTTCGCTGACGCCAGGTCCTTGCCGGACTTGGCGGGCTTGATGGGCGTGGGCGGCGGCCCGTTGACGAGGATTTCCTCTCCGACCTCGAGGCGGTCGTTGCGGTTCATCTTGTTCCAGCGGCGCAGATCGGCGACCGTGACGTCGTGCCGACGGGCGATGTCGGACAGCGTCTCACCCGGGGCGACCCGGTGCTGGCCGGTCTGTGCCAGGGTCGCAGCGGCCAGCTCCTGATCCCGCTTCATCTGCTCGCGGGCCTGCTCCACGATGTGCCGCGTCGTCGGCACGCGGCCCAGCGTGTCGGACGTGTTCTGGGCCCGCAGCCCGGTCTCGATGGTCGGCGCGGCGGCCGTGCCGACCACCGGCGGCGCGGCGCCGGCGGTCGCGGGCGCTTCCTGGCCGGTGGCCTGATCGCCCGCCGTCTTGGCCCCGGATGCGGCCGACGCGCGCGCGGCGGCCTCGGCGGCCGCCAAGGTGGTCTCGGGGCTTCGAGCCGCCGGTCGAGCGGGGATTTCCAGCGTCTGACCGACCACGATGCGGCTGGGATCGCTGAGGCGATTGACCCTCTGCAGATCGTCGGTTTTCAGACCGTAGCGCCGGGCGATCCCGGCCAGGCACTCGCCCTTGCGGACGGTGTGGCGGGTCGCGGCCGGACGGTCGGTGATCGGGGCCGCCGCGGCCCGCGGGGCGTCCTCACCGCCGTGACCGGGGATCCGCAGGGACTGACCGACGCGGATCACCGTCGAGCGCCCCATGCCATTGACTTCCTGGATCGCCCGGACGGTGGTGCCGTAGCGCTGCGCCAGCGCGCCGAGCGTCTCACCCTTCTTCACCCGATGCTGGCCCGCCGCCAGGCGCTTCTCGGCGGGGAGCTTCGCGAATTCGCGCGCGAATTGCTCGGCGCTGCCCTTCGGAATGTGGACCTCGAAGCGGCGGCCCGGCGGCGTCTGCGAGCCGAGCACCGCCGGGTTCAGGTCCTGGATGGCATCGAACGAGGTGCCGGCGCAACGCGCCACGGCGCGCAGGTCGGCTGGGGAATTGACGACCACCGTGTCGTACTCGAGCGGCGGATCGGTGTCCTCGATGAAACCGTAGGCGGCGGGGGACTTGGCCAGAATCGTCGCGGCCAGCATGGACGGCACGAAGTCGCGCGTCTCGCGGACCAGGTTGCGCGAGCGCGCGATCTCCCAGAAGTTGCGGGTGCCGGCACGCTCGATGGCGCGATTGACGTTGCCGGCGCCGGCGTTGTAGGCCGCCAGGGCCAGGTACCAATCCCCGTAGAGAGCGTACAGGTCGCGCAGCAGTCGCGCCGCGGCCCGCGTCGATTTCTCGGGATCGAGCCGCTCATCGACATGCCCGTCGCAGCGCAGCCCGTAGAGCTTCGCGGTGCCGCGCATGAACTGCCAGAGGCCGACGGCGCGCACCGGCGAGCGGGCATTGTGCCGGAAACCGCTCTCGACGTGCGGCAGGAAGGCCAGGTCCTGGGGGATCCCCTCCTCCGCGAAGATGCGCCGGGCCATCGCGAGGTACCGCCCGGAGCGCTGGAGGCTACGGTTGAAGAAGTCGTGGGCCTTGACCTCGTAGAAGTCGATCCACGTGAGCACGCGCGGGTTGACCTCCACGTGGTAGTCGAAGAGCTCCTGAACCGAGGGCAACTGGGCCTGGGTCGCCGCGGCGAGGCTGTCGGAGATGTCCGGCGGGCTCTCAGTATAGAACGGGCTCACCGGGACGGCCAGGCTGTCGAGCAGGCGTTCGGCGTCGCCGTAGAGGGAATCGAGCTCGGAGGGGGTCAGGCTGCCGAGGTGAAGTCCGGCGACGGCGCTCAGGCCGGTCAGGCGGGCGGGCTGATCCTTGGCGCGGTTGGCTGGGTGGCGGCCGGCCGACTGGCCGACATGGGCGCAACCTATTGTGAGGAGCGGTATTGTGAGAAGGGGGAGTGCAAAAAGCAACGACCGGCGACCCCGGATGCACAACCGTGCACTGGCTCTCATGTGAGCTAGCATATGGGCTTTCCCCATCCCGCGCAACCTTTCCCGACCCGGACGAGGAGAGCCAGTAGCATGAACCGTTCCAAATGTCGCGGCTGAGCGAAACCGCTGTTCCGGCCCATCCCGTGCCTCCGCTCCCGTCCTACCCCCAATCTTTCGGCGCGCGCGGCGCCGATCCTTTCCCCCAGCCTGTCGTGGCCCAGGCGGACCACCCGATCCGATCTTGCCGGCCCGCGCCCATGTGGGCCGGCGGACACGGATCGTGTTTCCGGAGCCCGGGACCCGATTTCGCCCCGGCGCCAGGCGGCGCTAGGACTCCGGCCCGCGCGGCCGGGCCGCCGCGCAGTCCGGGCAGATGCCGATGTACTGCATCGCATGATCGGTCAGCGTCCAGCCCGTCTGCTCGTTCAGGCGCTTCTGGAGCTGCTCCCACTGGCCGGCCACGCAGCACCCGGTCGTCTCGCTGATGCGCCCGCAGATCTGACACACGATGTGATGGTGGTGATCGGCCCGGGGGCGCGTGCACAGGCCGACGCGCAGCGCGCGGCCCGGGATGTGCGTGGCGATCAGCAGACCCGAGCGCAGGAGCTTGTCGATGTTGCGATAGACCGTGACGCGATCGGCCGGCGCGCCCGTCTTGCTCAGGCCCGCCGTGATCTCGTCGGCCGTCATGTGGCGCCCGCGGCTGCCGACGAGCCGCAGGAGCGCCAGACGCGTGCCCGTCACCTTCAAGCCGGCCTCGCGCAGCAACTCCGGGAAGTTCAAGGCATCCTCCCGGAACTCGGATTCCGCGCGCGGCTTCTTCCCGCTGCGTTCCATGGGGGGCAACCTAGCCGCCATTGCCGTGGGGGTCAAGCTGACAAGTTGCCATGTCGACGACCGTCCAAGCGGTGGTAGAATATCTTGATGCCGAACGGCCCTCGGGGGGTCGGCGGACTCGGTCGGGAGGTGGCAGCATGCGCCCAGCATCTCTTTGGAATAACTGGAATTACTGCGGTTTTGTCCGCCACGCGCTCCGTCTCGCGGCCGGCAGCGCCGGCGCGGCCGGCCGCCTTCGGCCCCGCCCGCGCCTGGGCGTCGCGGTGGCGGCGGTCGCCGTCCTCGCGGCCAGTTGCCCGGCGGCGTTCGCGGCGCCGCCGGAGCCTGCCGGCGGGTTGCCGGCCGAGGTCGATCGTTGCCCCTTCACCGGCAAGTACCCGGTCGAGATCCAGCTCGAGAGCCCGCTGCACCTGCGCTGGCTGGAAGGCTGGAAGGTCGACATCGACCGCGTGCGGGGCCTGACCGCCACGGTCTATCTCGACGACGAGGAGCACGCGGAGCTCATGGATGCCGGGTTCAAGGTGCGTGCGATTCCCAATGAGGCGCGCCGGGCGTGGCAGGCCTGGCAAGAGGCGCCCGAGCGCGAGGACTATCACAACCACGCCGCGCTGACCGCCGAGCTGCAGAGCGTCGCCGCCGCCTATCCCGCCATCACGCAGCTCATCTCGATCGGCGCCTCGGTGCAAGGGCGCGAGCTGTGGGCGCTGAAGATCTCCGACAACGCGGCGATCGACGAGCCCGAGCCCGAATTCAAGTTCTCGGCCACGATCCACGGCGACGAGCCGGTGGGCACCGAGATGTGCATCTACATGATCCGGCTCCTGACCCAGGGCTACGGGGTGGATCCCCAGCTCACCGCGCTGGTCGACGATCTCGAGCTGTGGTTCGTTCCGATGCACAACCCCGACGGCAACGCGGCCGGCACGCGCTACAACGCGCAGGGCTTCGATCTCAACCGCAGCTTCCCCGATCCGCGCACGGACCCGATCGACGACCCGACCGGGCGGCCAACCGAGGTCCAGCACATGATGCGCTTCGTCTATCAGCACAACTTCCTGCTGGGGGGCAACTATCACGGCGGGGCCCTGGTCGTGAACTACCCCTGGGACACCTGGTACGGCCAGTACACCCCCGACGACACGATGGTCCGCAACCTCGCCCTGGGTTACTCGTCGCGCAATCTGCCCATGTACAACAACCCGGAGTTTCCCCAGGGCGTCACCATCGGCTGGGCCTGGTATGTGATCTCGGGCGGCCTGCAGGACTGGTCCTACCACTGGCGCAACGAGATTCACTACACGCTCGAGATCTCGAACAACAAGTGGCCGCCCTCGAGCCAGTTGCCGACCTTCTGGAGCAACAACCGCGAGTCGATGCTCTGGCTCATGAACCAGGCGCGCATCGGCGTCGAGGGTTACGTGACCGATGCCCTGAGCGGCGCGCCGGTCAAGGCCACCGTGGGCGTCACGCAGATCGGCAAGAACGTCTGGGGCGAGCCCGAGCACGGCTACTATCACCGGCTGCTGGAGCCGGGCACGTACGCGCTCGAGTTCAGCGCCTTCGGCTACACGGCGCAGACCATCCCCGGGGTAGCGGTCGTCGCCGGCGCGACCACGCGGCGCGACGTGCAGCTCCAGCGCGCGAGCTGGCATGCGGTCAGCGGCACGGTCACCGAGGCGGGCACGGGCACCCCGCTGGCGGCCGAGGTGGCGGCCTACCGGCACGACACCGGCGAGCTGTTCCGGACGGCGGCCACGAATCCCGCCACCGGGTCCTACTCGCTGGAGCTGCCCGCCTACGAGTATGACCTCGTGGCCAGCGCCGAGGGCTACGTTCCGGCCACCGTCACCCGTCTGATCGCGGGGCCCACGGTGGTCTCCTTCGAGCTGATTCGCTCGCGCGGAAGCGTCCTGGTGGTGCTGGATCACAACGCGAGCACCCTCATGGGCGCCGACCTCGCCGCGCTGGGGTACCTGGTCGCCACGCAGGACTACGCGGTGACCGATCCGACCGCCTGGGACGACTACGACCTCCTGGTCTGGAGCGCCGGCTCCTACAACAACCCGGTTGCGAGCAGCACCCTGCGCAGCGCGCTTGAGGCTCACGCCGCCGCGGGCGGCAAGCTGCTCATCGAGGGCGGGGAGATCGGGTACGACGCGCTGCGAACGCCCGGCTATCCGACCTTCGCCGCCAATGTCCTGCACGTCGCGGAATTCCACGCCGACCAGGCCGGCCACTTGCCGCTGGCGGCGGGCATGGGCGGCCACGACCTCGTGACGACGCCCAATGCGCTGCCGTCCCCGATCCAGCTCAGCTACAACTACTACGGCGACCAGGACGCCCTCGTGCCGCGCTCCGAGGCCTACATCGTGTACGGCACGACCTCGTACCCGGCCGATGCGGGCATCCTCGTCTACGACGTGCCCGGGCGGGCCGAGGGGCAGACCGTCTTCTATGCCTTCGACTACGCGGCCCTGACCTCGGCGGCCGTGGCCAAGAGCTTGCTGGACAACACCGTGACCTACCTGCTGAGAGCGTCGCAGGGCGTGGCCGATGCGCCGCGGGTGGCGCGGCTCGATCTAGGCCGGCCGCAGCCGGCCGTCACGAGCGGCGCCACGATGCTGCGGCTGAGTCTCACGGCGATCGCGCCGGTCCGGGTGGCCGCCTACGACGCTGCCGGCCGGATCGTGCGCGTTCTGATCGACCGCGAGCTGGGGGCGGGCCTGCACGCGATCACCTGGGACGGCCGCGATCGGCATGGCGAGCGCGTGGCGGCCGGGGTGTACTTCATCCGCGCCGCGGCCGGCGACTCGCGCGAGGATCAGCGCCTGGTCGTGGTGAAGTAGCGCGGCGGTGCTCACCCGGGCGCGAGGCGGCGAGGTCCCGCCAGGGCTCGCCGCGAGTTCCGCAGCTCGCGTGCCCCTCCCGCGGGTGGGGCGCGCGAGCGAGGACTGTCTGAGCGCCGAGCCCTGGCGGGACCTCGCCGCCGGGCTAGGAAGGTGCCTCCGGCCCGAGCATGACCCACGCCATGCGCGCGTAGATGCGCGCGACCTCGAGGACGCGCGCCAGGCTCACGTACTCGTCATGCGTGTGGCTCACCTCGAGCAGGCCGGGCCCGTAGGCGAGCGCGGGCGTGTCGTGCGCCAGGAAGAAGCGCGACTCGAGGATCCCCGGGCAGAGCTTGAACTCGAGCGCCTTGCCCGTCACCGACGCGACCACGGAGGCCATGGTCTCGGCCAGCGGCGTGCGGCTCGGCGTGAGCGAGGCGCTGCCGCGCTGCAGGCTCTGCACGCTGAGCTCCCAACCGGTGCGACGGAACCTCCGATAGACCGCCTCGAGCTCGCGCTCGACGTCCTTCTCCGACTCGCCGGGATGGAAACGGCGGTCGATCGAGAAGCTCACCTCCTCGGGGACCACATTGAAGTTCGTGCCGCCGCGGCAAACGCCGCCCAGCAGCAGCACCGAGGGCGGCCCCTCGATGCCCAGATCGTTTTCCCCGAAGCGGCGGGTCTCGACCTCGCTCTTGAGCTGCTGGAGCAGGGCGCCCAGTTCGAGCAGGCCCTCGAAAGCGTTGCGGCCCTGATGTTGAAGCGAGACGTGCGCCATCTCGCCGTGCAGGGTCAGGAGCTGCGAGATCGCGCCCCGGTTGCCGTGCCAGGCCACCTCGCCGGCCGGCTCGGGCATCAGCATGCCCAGGCCGTTGCCCGCCAGTGTCCCTGACCGGAAGAGATAGCCCGTGCCCGCCTCGCCGCCGGTCTCCTCGTCGGGCACGATCGACAGCAGCACGCGCCCGCGGAGCTTCTGGCGGAGGGGCCGCAGGGCCGACAGGGCCAGCAGAAGGGCGACCAGGCCGCCCTTCATGTCGGCCGCGCCGCGGCCGTAGGCGCGGTCGCCCTCGAGGCGCAGCCGGAAGAGCTCGTCAGCTTCCGCCGGCACGACGTCGTAGTGGCCGTGGAAGTGGAGGGTCGGCGCCTCGACGCCGTCGGGTCCGAGCGAGGCCAGCACCGCTGGCCTGGGCGCGTCGGGCGGCAAACCCTGGCGCTGCAGCTCGTGGGCCGGCACCTGCGCCAGCCGCGGCTCGAACCCCAGGTCGCGCAAGCGCTCGGCCAGCAGCAGCGCGCACTCGAGATACTGCTCGCCCGGCGGGTTGATCGAGCGTATCTGGACCAGTTCCTCCAGCAACTCCACGGCCGTCGCGCGTGAGCCGAGAATCTGACGTTCGGCGCGCCGCAGGTCGGGGTCTTCGCAGCGGCGCAGCAGCGCGATGGGATCCACGCGTCTCGGGTCAGCCAATCGGCACCTCGGCTTGGTTCAGCGATTCTCGGCCTGGTCCCGGCCCCCGGCGGCCGCCGCCGCGCGGCGCTCCGGCGGTCAAGGGATTCGCTTCGACTCAGTCAATGCTTCGACTCAGTTGATAATGAGACCCCCGTCGATCGTGATGACCTGACCGGTGATGTAGTCCGACTCGGGCGAGGCCAGGAAGCAGACCAGATCGGCCACCTCCTCGGGCTGGCCCGTGCGCTTCATCGGCACCAGCTCCAGGAAGGCCTTGACCGCGGCCTCGGGCAGCGCGCGGGTCATCTCGGTCTCGATGAAGCCGGGGGCGATGGCGTTCACGTTGATGTTGCGGCCGGCCAGCTCCTTGGCGGCCGAGCGGGTCAGCGCGATCACGCCCGCCTTGGAGGCGGCGTAGTTGGCCTGCCCGACGTTGCCGACCAGCCCCATGATCGAGGCGACATTGACGATCTTGCCGGCCCGCTGCTTGAGCATCACCTTGGACGCGGCCTGGCAACCGAAGAAGGCGCCCTTCAGATTGATGTCCAGGACGAGATCCCATTGCTCTTCGGTCATGCGCAGGAGCAGGGCGTCGCGGGTGATCCCGGCGTTGTTGACGTGGATGTCGAGGCGCCCCAGCTCGCCCGCCGCGCGCTCGACCAAGGCGAAGACCTGGTCGCGCTGCGAGACGTCGCAGCGCACGGCCAGCGAACGGCGCCCCAGGGCGCGGACTTCCCCGGCGGCGACCTCCGCCTGGTCCTCGACGACGTCGCTGATGACGACGTCCGCGCCGCGGCGGGCCAGGGCCAGCGCGATGGCGCGGCCGATGCCGCGGGCCGAGCCGGTGACGATGGCGACCTTGCCGAGCAGGTCCTCGCGGGCGGGCGAATCGGGCATGGGGAACAACCCTCCTTGGCGATCGGGTGGTCTTCCTGCGCAGGGGTTCCCCTCGCGCGGGCCTTGTGTCCGTCCAGGCCTCTCCCCGGCGCCGGCCTGCCGGCCGCGCTGGCCCCTTGCCCGCGCCGGGCCGTCGGGCTCTGCAAGCTATCTTCCTGTCCCCTGGGCAATTGGCGCCACTGGCAGGATCGCTCCGCCGACCCTACGGCATCGGCCGCCCGGGCGTCAACTGCGCAGGTGTTCCGGCAGCGCCGCTCGGCCTCCGGCTCCCGCGCCCACGGTTGATTCCATGGGTTGCAGAATCTAGGCGGCGGGCCGATCCATTGGGTAGAGTGCGCCGAAGAGCTGCGGCGATACCGCCGCCGGGCGAGGAGGGTCCATGATGCTACGGCGATGGCTGGCGATTGGATTGGCATTGCTCCTGA
>CAZRWW010000054.1:0-36658 GCA_964603725.1 uncultured bacterium | reverse complement strand
CCGCGCGTGGAGGCGATGGGCCGGGCGGGCCGGCTCGCGGCGCGCCGGCCGCGCGCGGAAGCGATGCGCCGGCCGCGGGTGGAAGCGGCGTGCCGGCCGCGCCGGGCGGGGGCGGACCGGCGGCCGCGACGGGCGGTGAGCGCGAGCGGCTCGAGTTCACGCTCGAGAGCATCCTGGCCGACACGACCTTCTTCGAGATGGACCCGCCGGCGGCCGTGCGCTCGCGCGAGCTGGCCTGGAACACCGCCGCCGGGCGGCTCGTCGAGGAAGCGCAGGTGAGCTTCCTGGAGGGCGACACCGCCGCCTGCCTCGAGCGCCTGCGCACGTGCGATCGCTTCTACCCGGCCACCAAGCCCGGGCGCCAGGCCGCGCTGCTGAGGCATCTGTTGCTGCGCGCCTGGGGGCGCGTGGTGGAAGCCGATCTCGGGCCGTTGCCGCCGCGCGAAGGCCACTGGCCCCTCTTGTATGACCCGGTCTTCGAGCGCCTGCACGGCGAGGCGCTGCGCAAGCGCGATCTGTGGCTGTCGGCCGACGTGCTGCGCTACTGGCGGCAGGCCGATCCGGACACCGTGCGCTGGGCTCAAGCCGCGCTGCGGCAGGCCGAGGCGCACCTCGACGCCGAGGAGGGCGCCCGGGCGGCCGAATGGGTGCAGGCGGCGATGGCCGCCGACGCGGGCGTGCAGGCCTCGCCCCGGGCGCGGCTGAGCCACGCGCTGTCCCTGGTGATCCAGGGGCGGGGGGCGGAGGCCGAGGGGCTGCTCGCGGCGGTCGAGGCGATCGGCGACTCGGTGACGGTCCATCGCGCGCGCGCCGCGCGAGCCGACATCTACTACCGGCAGCACCGCTACGCCGATGCGGTCGCGGTCTACCGGACGCTGGCCCGCTGGGACGTGCGGGCGGTCGAGCGCGACTGGGCGCTCTACCAACTGGGCAATTGCTGGTCGATGCTGGGCGATCCGGCCAAGGCGCGCGCCTATTACACGGTCGCCATGGAGACCGCGCCGAATGGGTTCTGGACCGAGTTCGCCCGAATGCGATTGGCGGAGCTGGAGGCGCAGGAAGTTGGCCGATCACGCAGGCAACCCTAGTTCGGGTGCGGCGCGGGGCGCGCCCGGGGAGCAAGCGGCGCCGGCCGGCCTGGCGGGCGTTGCGACGGACGCGACCGTCGATGCGCCCGTGGCGAGCGACGCGGCGCTGGAGCAAGCGCGCCGCTCGGTCGGCATGCTCGAGGCGCTGCTGGAGGAGCTGGCCGACGGCGTCCTCGCGCTCGACCGGCGCGGCCGGGTGATCCACTGGTCGGCCTCGCTGGCGGCCTTGACCGGCGTGTCCGCCGCGGAGGCCCTCGGCCGGGCGGGCCGAGACCTGCTGGGCGAGCTGAACGACCGGGTGGCGGCGGCCGATCAGCGCACGCTGACCGGCTGCCTGCGACTGCCGGGCGGCCGGGAGGTGCCCGTGCGGCTGGCAACGGTCCGCAGTCATGGCGCCGGCGGGGTCGTGGTCGGCTCGGTCTGCGCGGTCACCGACCTGCGCGGCTGCTGGGCCGAGCGCGCCGAGGAGCAGCGCGCGACGGCGCTGGCCGAGCTGGGTCGCGGCCTGGCGGCCACGCTGCATCAGGTGCGCAATCCCCTGGGCGCCGCGGCCGGCTTCTCCGAGCTGCTCGAGCGCGACCTGGAGGGTTCGGCCGCGGCGCGGCTGGCGGGCAAGGTGCGCGACAGCCTGGAGGAAGTCGACCGGCGCATCGGCGAGGTGCTCACCTACGCCCGTCCCCGTCCGCTCGACGTGACGACCTTCAACGCGCGGGACCTGTTGGTCGCGGTGATCGAGCAGGTACGGGCGCGGTTTCCGCACGGCCCGGCCCCGGCTCTGGCCGCGCAGGGGACGGTTCTGGTGCGCGCCGATCGCAATCAGCTCGGCCAGGCGCTCGAGAACCTGCTGGCCAACGCCTGCGAGGCCGCGGGGGCGGACGGGCAAGTGCGCCTGCTCCTGCAGCGCGGATCGTCGCGTCGCCAGACGGGCGACGGGGACGTGCGCCTGCTGATCCGCAACACCGGCGAGCCGCTGGCGCCCGAACGGCTGGCGGAGATCTTCGAGCCGTTCCGCACGGGCAAGTCCGGCGGGACGGGACTGGGGCTGCCGCTGGCGCGCCGGATCATCCAGGCGCACGGCGGGCGCATCTCGGCCCTGAGCGCCGGCGGGTTGACGACGTTCGTGGTGACGCTGCCCGGTGACGTGGTGGCGGGCGAGGAGGATCCGGATGAAGAGCGTGCCTGGGGAGCCGGCCGGCCTGCGGCTGCTTGATGAACGCGCGACGGCGGAGGCGGCCGAGCGCGTGCTCGTCGTCGACGACGACGCGCTGATGCGGGGCTTCCTGGAGGAAGCGCTCCGGCGCCTGGATCTGACCGTCCAGGCCGTGCCGTCGGCCGAGGCGGCCCTGGCGATCGCCGGCGGCTTCGCCCCCGACCTGGCGCTCCTGGACGTCCGCCTCGAGGGCATGGACGGGATCACCCTGTTGGGACGCCTCGCGGAGATCTGCCCCGAGTGCACGCGCATCGTCATGACCGCCCACGGATCGGTGGACATCGCCATCGCCGCGATGCGGGCCGGAGCCAACGACTTCCTCCTCAAGCCCTTCACCGTCGAGATGCTCGAGAAGACCGTCGAGAAGGCGCTGGGTGTTGCGCGCCTGCGGCGCGAGAACCGGCGGCTGCGCGCGCGCCTGCGCCAGCGGCACGCTCGCCCGCGCATCATCGGGCAGACGCGCGTCATGCAACAACTCCGCGACCTGGTGCGCACCGTCGCCCGCTCGCCCGCCACGGCGTTGGTCGAGGGCGAGAGCGGCACCGGCAAGGAGCTGGTGGCGCAGGCGCTCCACGTCTGGGGGCCGCGCGCCGGCCAGCCGCTGGTCAAGGTCAACTGCGCGGCGCTGCCGGCCGGGCTGATGGAGTCCGAGCTGTTCGGCCACGCCCGGGGCGCGTTCACCGGCGCAACCAGCCAGCTCAAGGGCAAGTTCGAGCTGGCCGACGGCGGGACGCTGCTCCTCGACGAGATCAGCGAGATGGACATCGGCCTGCAGCCGAAGCTGCTGCGCTCGCTGCAGGAGAAGGAGTTCTACCGCGTGGGCGGGAGCGAGCCCATCCGGGTCGACGTGCGCATCGTGGCCACGACCAACGCCGATCTGACCGAGCGCGTGCAGCAGGGTCGCTTCCGCGAGGACCTCTACTACCGCCTGCGCGTGGTGCCGGTGCGCGTTCCACCCTTGCGCGACCGGCGCGAGGACATTCCGCTGCTCGCCCAGCACTTCCTCACGCAAGCCGCGGTGGAGAACGACAAGCAGTTCGAGCGCATCGAGGTCGAGGCGGTGGCGCTGCTGATGCGCCACTCCTGGCCCGGGAACGTGCGCGAGCTCGAGAACCTGGTCCACCGGGCCGTCGTCATCGCGCCCGGACCGGTCCTGGGCCCCGAGCACCTGCTGTGGGACACGGTTCCGGCCAGCTCAGCCGCCGCCGGTCACGACAGGCCTGCGGCAGCCGGCCAGGGCCGGCCAGATGCGGCCGGTCAGGGTCGACCGGCGCCGGCGGGCGCGGGTCACTCGGCCGCGGCGGCGCACCTGGATGCCCTGCCCGATCTGGAACTGCGCGAGGTCGAGCGCCTGTGGATCCTGCGCGCCCTGGAGCGCGAGCGCGGCAATCGCAGCCGCGCGGCGCGCCGACTGGGGGTGAGCGTGCGAACGGTGCGCAACAAGCTGCGCCTCTACGGTCTCGAGCCCGCGTGGTCCGAGAACCTGGAGCCGCAATGAGGCCGTCGCGCCAGCTCGACGCCGCCGGACGCGAGCGCGCGGCGGATCCGCCGCGGCGGCGAGGGGCGGTCGGGGCCGGCCCGCGGGTGAGGAAGAACATGCCGGGGGTGGGAAGGTTCTTCCCGCCCCTTTTGCTTGGACCCGAGACGGCGTCGGGCGACTAAGGCTTTGTTTGGAATGGCATTACGACCTCGGACCGGCCGGTCGGCCGCACGGCACGAGCCTTGTAGGCTTTCCGGTGGCCGATCCGGGCTCATCGGCCGGAGTGCCTGGTGACCCGGCGGGGGAACACCCCGCGGCCGCAAGGAGGATCAGGATGATCCGTGAATTGCTGTTCGGGGCCCGCTCCTTGGCGCTCACCAAGGGGGGGCTCGACGCCGGCGCCCTGCGCCAGCGCGTGATCTCGGACAACACCGCCAACGCGGCCACGCCCGGCTACCAGGCCCGCCGGGTGGCCTTCGAAGAGCTCATCCAGGAAGCCCGCGACACGATTCCCCTGTCCCGCACCCAGGCCGGGCACATCGCGGCCAGCCGGGATGGCGCGCCCGCGCCGCGCGAATCGACCACCCGCGATCCGATCCCCGAGGGTGCGATCAACAACGTCGATCTGGAGCAGGAACTGGTCCTCATGAAGCAGAACGAGATCCATTACAACGCCTTGAGCCAGCTGCTGGCGCGCAAGTACAAGGGGCTCGAGGGGGCCATTCGCTAGGGGCCGCTGACGGTCCCGAGCCCCGGCGGCCGAACCGTGCTGGAGGATGAGGGGCGATGAAGCTGAACTACCTGAACGGGATGCAAACCGGGTCCTCGGCCCTCTCGGCCTACCGCAAGTGGATGGACACGGTCTCGGAGAACCTGGCCAACGCCCAGACGACCCGCACGGCCGCGGGCGGGGCCTACCGGCGCAAACAGGTGAGCTTCGAGTCGCTGGCGGGCAAACAGCCGGTGGCGCGCGAGGCGCCGAGCACGGCCGAGCCGACGCGCACTCACAGCCAGCACCTGGGGGGCCAGAAGCAGGCCGTGCAGAAAGCCGGCGCCGCGCCCGCCGTCCGCGTGCGCGTCGCCGAGGATCTCACCACGCCCGCGGCCAAGATCTACGACCCGAGCCACCCGGACGCCGACGCCGACGGCTGGGTCGAGTATCCCAATGTCAACCCGGTCACCGAAATGGTGAACCTGATCCTGGCGTCCCGCGCCTACGAGGCCAATGTGGCCGCCCTGGCCACCGAGAAACGCATCCAGGAAATGGCGCTGTCGATCGGCCGCGCCTAGTCGGGGCCGGTCGACGGCCTGCGCGAGGGGGTGAAGCATGAGCGCACTGGACGGAATCGGAGCGGTCGGCGGCCTGGGGGCCTCCCCGGCGGGCCGCGGCCTGGAGGCGGCCCAGCACCTGCGCACGCTCAAGCAGATGGAGCCGGGGCCGCAGATCACGCTGTCGCGGCCGGCGGATGGGCCGGCGGACTTCTCCGCGACCCTCAAGGAGGTGCTCGGCGAGGTCAACGATCTGCAGCTGAAGTCCGAGGATCTGCTCGAGCGCTTCGCGACCGGCGAGGTCAAGAACCTGCACGAGGTGGTCATCGCCCAGCAGGAAGCGGCGATCGCGTTCCGGCTGGTGCAGGAGGTGCGCGACCGCTTGCTCCAGGGCTACCAGGAGTTGATGCGCATGCAGGTGTAGCGAGCGCTCGAGGCGGGGTGGGCGGTGCTAGAGGAGGTCTCCCGTGGAGTGGTTTGAACAGCTGCGCCTGATCTGGACCAGACTGCCGGCGCCGCAGCGCGTCTTCATGGTCAGCGTGGTGGCCGGCCTGATCATGCTGGTCGTGCTCCTCGGCGGTTGGGCGGCCCGCGAGCCGTACTCCGTGCTCTACGGCGACCTCGACCCGGCCGCGGCGAGCGAGATCGTCCAGGAGCTCGATGCCAGCAAGATCAAGTACAAGCTCCAGGACGGCGGCCGCACGCTGCTGGTGCCCAAGGACGTGCTGTACGACGCGCGCATGCGCCTGGCCTCCTCGGGCCTGCCGCAGGCGGCGGGCCAGGGCTACGAGATCCTCGACACCAACAAGATGGGGTGGACCGACTTCGTCCAGAAGCTCCAGTACCGGCGCGCCCTGGAGGGCGAGATCGGGCGCACGATCCAGTCGCTCGACGAGATCGCCCAGGCCCGCGTCCACCTGGTGATTCCCGAGCCCTCGCTCTTCGAGGAAGATGAAAAGCCGACCACCGCGTCGGTGGTCTTGAAGCTGCGCAACGGCTCGAGCCTGCGCGAGGCCCACGTCCAGGGCATCGTCCATCTCGTGGCGGCCAGCGTCGAGGGCCTCGACCCCGGGCAGGTGACCGTCATCGACACGCGCGGCCGGCTGCTGTCCCGGCCGGTGGACAGCGAGAGCCTGCTCGGCTCCACGGCCGACCACATCCAGCTGACGCGCTCGATCGAGGACGGGCTCGTGCAGAAAGCGCAGACGGCGCTCGAGCGCGTGCTCGGTCCGAACAAGTCGGTGGTGCGCATCTCGGTGGAGCTCGATCTCGAGCGGGCCGAGACGACCCGTGAGGTCTACGACGCCGAGAACCCGGTCGTGCGCAGCGAGCAGCGCAGCGAGAGCACCTCGAACGAGACGGGGACCTCCGAGCAGTCGACCACCAACTACGAGATCTCGAAGACCGTGCAGCACGTCGTGGGATCGGCCGGCAGGCTGAAGCGCCTGTCGGCGTCGGTCTTCGTCGACGGGACCTACACGGCCGCCGAGGGCGGGCAGCGCCAGTATGCCCCGCGCACGCCCGAGGAGATGCAGAAGCTCACCAGCCTGATCCAGACGGCGCTGGGCTACGACGCCGAGCGCGGCGATCAGCTCAGCGTCGAGAACATCGCCTTCGACGACACGGAGATGCAGCGCACCCTCGAGGAGATGGAGAAGACCCACCTGCTCGAGATGGTCCAGCGCCTGGGCGGTCTGGCCGTCACGGTGCTGCTGGCTGGCGGTCTGCTCTTCATCCTCTGGCGGCTCGTCTTCCGCAAGCCGGCCGCGCCGGCCGTCACCGGGGCCGTGCCGGAGGAAGAGGAAGAGGAAGTCGCCGACGAGCTGGCCCAGAAGGCGCGCGACAAACGCGAGATGCGTCTGATGAAGAAGGTCGAGGAGATCTCGAAGCAACACGAGCCCGAGGACGTGGCCCGGATCATCCGGGCCTGGATGCGCGAGAGCGTCTAGGGTTCGCGGGAACACCCGCAGGGGGGCGCGCAGGATGGCCAAGCCCAAATCGCAAGTTCGTCTGTCCGACTTGAGCGGGCCGGAGAAGGCCGCGACGTTCATGATCTCGCTCGGCACCGAGTCGGCCGCCAAGATCATGTCGCACCTGAAGCCGGACGAGGTGGAGTTCCTCACCGCCCAGATCGCGCGCATGGAGGAAGTGCCCAAGAACGCCATCGAGGGCGTGCTCAAAGAATACGAAACGATCCGCTCGGCCATGGGCGCCTTCGTCCGCCAGGGCCGCGAGTTCGCGCAGGAAGTGCTCGAGAAGGCGCTGGGGCCCGAGCAGGCCGCCGCGATCATCGAGCGCGTCCAGGCGGCCCTGGACCCCTCCGGCTTCGAGGTGTTGAACGAGATCGATGACGAGCAGCTCCTGGGCTTCATCCAGAAGGAGCACCCGCAGACGATCGCGCTGATCTTGGCCAACCTGAAGCCGCGCCAGGCGGCGCGCATCATGAGCCAGATCGCCTCCGACAGCCGTACCGGCATCATCGCGCGCATCGCCACCATGGAGAACGTCTCGCCCGACATGATCGGCGAGGTCAAGGAGAGCTTGAACCAGCTCTTCAGCACCTGGAAACGGGCCGGCGGCGAGAGCGCCGGCGGCGTCGAGGTCGTGGCCGAGATCCTGAACCTGCTCGATCGGGCCACCGAGAAGAAGATCATGGCCACGCTGGAGACGGAAGACCCGGCGCTGGCCGCGCAGATCAAGTCGTACCTCTTCACCTTCGAGGACATCCTGAAGCTGCAGGACGCCGACCTGCGCACGGTCCTGAAGGAGGTCGACTCCTCGACGCTGGTGCTGGCCATGAAGGCCGCCAGCGACGAGCTCAAGGAGCGGGTCTTCGGCAACATCTCCCAGCGGGCCGCCGAGATGCTGCGCGACGAGATGGAGTTCATGGGGCCGGTGCGCCTGAAGAACGTCGAGGAGGCCCAGTCGCGCATCATCGACGTGATCCTCAGGCTGGACGAAGCCGGCCAGATCACCATCGCCCGCGCCGGCGAGGGGGAGGAGATCATTGCATAGCTCGAGCGTGCTCAAGCGCGCGCGCGTCGCTCCCGAGCCGCGCCGCGTCCGGGCCGAGGAGCTGGTCTGGCCCGGGCTGGGGCCCGACAGCCTGGCCGGCGGGCGGTCCGACCCCCTCATCTACAGCGAGCGCGACGTCGAGCAGCTGCTGGCCAACGTGCGCCAGGAGGCCTTTGCCGAAGGTCGCGCGAGCGGACAGGACCAGGGTCGCGAAGCGGGCTTCGAGGAGGGGTTTCGGGAGGGCGTCGCGGTCGGTCGCCAGGAGGAGCACGACCAGCTGCGCGGCGGCGGCGAGCTGCTGGAGACGCTGGGGCGGGCGATCCTTCAGGACCGCAGCCGCATCGTCGCCAGCGTGGGGCGCGATATCGTGCAGCTCGCGCTCACCATGGCCGAGCGCGTCGTGCGACGCAGCCTGCCCTGCGAGGATGAGGTCGTGCTGCGCGCTGTCCGCGAGGCGCTCGCCCACGTGGGTGACGCGCGGCGCATCGTCGTGCGCCTGAACCCACGGGAGATGGAGCTGGTGCGCGCGCACGAGCGGGACCTGGCGGCGCTGGCGGCGGCCGAGGCGGCCATCGAGCTGCGCCCGGATGTCGCCGTGACGCCGGGCGGCTGCCTGGTCGATACGCCCGAGCTGCACCTGGACGCGACCGTGGAAGCGCTGCTCGAGCGCTTCGAGGAGGTCTTGAGCGCCTGGAGCGACGGGGTGGCCCGCGAGGGGACCGACAGCCGCGAGCCCGTCCCCGCCGGGCCGGCCGCCGCCGGCGCGGGCGACGCCGCGGGCGATGCGGCTTCGGCGTCCCCACCGGCCGCCGCCGGCGACTGGGAGCGCAGCGATGCGGCTTGACCTCGCTCAGGCTTTGGAGTCCGTCGCCGGCGTCGACTCGGTCGGCGTGGCCGGCCGGGTCCTGCGTGTGGCGGGCGGCCTCGTCGAAGCTTCAGGCCCCCGGGCAGCCGTTGGCGACCTGGGCTACATCGAGCTCGACCCCGGCTGTCCGCTCGCCGAGGAGCCGCCGTCGGGCGGACCGCCTTGCCTGCGGCCGCGCACGCGCCGGCGCCGGGCAGCTCGCATCGCGGCCGAGGTCATCGGCTTCCGGCGCGACGCGCTCCTGCTCATGCCGCTCACCGGGGCATCCGGGATCACCCCCGGCGCGCTGGTCACGACGACCCACCGGCCGCTGTCGGTCCCGGTGGGCGATGCGCTCCTGGGTCGCATTCTCGACGGCCTGGGCAACCCCATCGATGGCCGCGGTCCGGTCTGGGGGGCTGGTCTGCGGCCGCTGACGGCGCCCGCTCCGGCGCCGCTGGAGCGCCGCCGGATCACCGAGCCGCTCGCCACCGGGGTGCGCGCGATCGACGCCCTGCTGACCTGCGGCAAGGGGCAGCGGCTGGGCGTCTTCGCCGGATCCGGCGTGGGAAAGTCCGTTCTCCTGGGCACGATCGCGCGCCACGCGGTGGCCGACGTCAACGTGATTGCCCTGGTGGGTGAGCGCGGCCGCGAGGTGCGCGAGTTCCTCGAGCGCGATCTGGGCGAGGGTCTGGCGCGCTCGGTCGTGGTCGTGGCCACCTCCGACCAACCGCCCCTGATGCGCATCAAGGGCGCCATGGTCGCCCTGACCATCGCGGAGCACTTCCGCGATCAGGGCCGGGACGTGCTGTTCATGATGGACTCGCTCACCCGCGTCGCCATGGCGCAGCGTGAGATCGGGCTGGCCGCCGGGGAACCGCCCACCACGAAGGGCTACACGCCCTCCGTGTTCGCGCAGTTGCCGCGCCTGCTCGAGCGCATCGGCACGTCGGCGCATGGCAGCATCACCGGCCTGCTCGCGGTGCTGGTCGAATCCGACGATCTGAACGAGCCCGTCAGCGACGCCGCCCGCTCGATCCTCGACGGGCACATCACCCTCTCGCGCCGCCTCGCCCACCTGGGCCATTACCCGGCCGTCGATGTGCTCGCCAGCGTGAGCCGGGTCATGCCGGAGGTCGTCACGCCGGAGCATCTGGCGGCGGCGAGCGAGGTCCGCCGCGTGCTGGCCGTGTACGCCGAGGCCGAGGACGTGATCAACCTCGGCGCCTACGTGGCCGGCACGAATCCGCAGGTCGATCAGGCGATCGAGCGCCTGCCCGCCATCCGCGCCTTCCTGCGCCAGAGCTCCGCCGAGCTGAGCCCGTGGGCTGAGACGGTCGCGAGCCTCGGCGAGCTGGCGTCCTACGCGCCGCCGGCAGCTCAGGAGACGGATGGGCGTCCGGCACCGCCGGCGGTGTCACCGTGGGGGGGGAAAGACTTTCCGGGCTGGGAAGGATCTGCCCAACCCCCCCGTCCGGTCCGCCCGGTGGCTTGATCCTCCAAGACTCAGTATTCAAGTAAGTTGCCGTTGCGCTCGAGGCCCGGCGTTCCCCGGCACGGGCCTTGCACACGCCCGCTGGGGCGCGAAGCGTCCATGTCGGGCCCGGGGGATCCCACCCGGGCGGGGCCGAGGTGAGGCGGGGTGAGGGGGCCATGGACTCCGGGCGCGAAAGCGATCGCAAGCGCGCCGGCAGGCGCCGCGGGGGGGATGCGTGAAGCGCTTCCGGTTCGCGTTGGAGGGGCTCGAGAAGGTGCGCCAGGCGCGGGTCGACGAGGCCCGACTGGCGTTGGCCAGAAGCGAGAGCGCGAGAAGGGCGGAGGAGGAACGGGTCATGAGTCTGGAGCAGGAGATCGCGGCAACGGCGGGTGAGTCGCAGCGCGAAGGCGTCCTCGACATGAACATCTTGATCGAGGAGGAGCACTACCTCGAGGACCTGCGCCGGCGGCGCAGCGAGGCGCTCGAGCGGCTGGAGACCTGGATCACCGCGGTGGAGGCCGACCGCCTGCGCCTGCTGAACGTCCGCAAGGAGCAGAAGGCGATCGAGCGCCTGCGCGAGCGGCGCTACCTCGAGTTCATGCGCGAGGTCCTGCGCGACGAGACCCAGACGATCGACGAGGCCGCCGGCAAGGCCGACTGGCGCGCTCGTCAGACGGCATGAGGTCGCGGCCCACGGGTCGGGAGGAAGCATGCGAGCGATGACGTGCAAGAGCGCCCTCCGGCGCGGCCCGCGGGGGCCGGCGCCGGAAGATCGGCGGGGCGAGCGCGGCGCCGCCGGGCCGGTGGGCCTGCTGGCGGTCTTCCTGGCGACGGCCATGGTGCTCACCGTGATCATGCTCTTCGTCACCGGCGTGGCGCAGCAGGGCATCCTGCCGCGCGTGCGCGCGCGGGCGCTGCGCGCGATCGACCCGGCCCAGGTCGATTCCACGGCCGCCCTGGCCCAGGCTCAATCGCAGGCGCCCGGCGCCGAGGCCGCCGGATCGGCCGCGCCGCAGCCCGCGGGAGATGTCGGCGCGGCGGGTGCGGCCCCGGCGGCGGGTGGGGCCCCGGCGGCGGGTGGCGCGCCGGCCCTCTCCGAGGCGCAGCTCGATTCGCTGCGCGCGCTCAAGGATCAGATCCGCGTGGGGCGCGAGTCGCTCGACGACCGCATCAGCACGGTGCAACAGGAGGCCCTGCGCCTCTCGCAAGAGCGCGCGACCGCCGACGAGGAGGCGGAGCGGCGCCTGAAGACGCTCGCCAAGGTCTACTCGACGATGAAGCCCGAGGCGGCGGCGCGGGTCATGGCCAGCCTCGACGACACCACCTTCGCGCGGGTGCTCGCGAAGCTCGATCGGCGTCAGGCCGCCAAGGTCCTGGCGCTGCTCGATCCCGAGCGAGTCGCGCGTCTGACGCAGGAAGCGGCCACGTCGGTGGCCGATCGCGGCGGCAACTGACCGGGGGGATCGACAGGATGCAGTTCTTCCCCACCTCCCCGACCACCCCGAGCACGGGCGGCAGCGGTCGGGCAAAGCCGGCGGGTCCGCCGCAGGCCGATGCGGCTTCGTTGCCGGCCGACGAGGGGCTCTTCGAGCACATCGCGGCGACGAGCCTGGCCCGGGGAAGCCAGGAGCCCGTCGCGCGCGTCGGTCCGAGCTTCAGCGGGGTGACGGCTGGCCGCGAAGCGGAAGCCTGGCTCGAGGCGGAGCTCGCGCCCGCCCGCCCCGGCGTCGCGGGCGAAGAGCCAAAGCGCGCCGCCTGGCCCCTCCCCGAGACAGACGCCACAGAGGAATCGGCCGCGAGCAAAGGCGAACGGGAGCACTATGTGCCCCTGGCGGCCCTGGGGCTGCTGGGGTCGCTGCCGGATCGGCCGCGGGAAGCCGGCGTCTTTGTCACGGATGGTGAGCCGGCCGGCGACCCGGGCCCGGTGTCCCTTTCGCGCGGCGGGAGCGGCGCGTCGCCGGAACCTCCGGCGGGCCGCGTGGCCCCCCCGCGCATGCCCGGGCTGACCGGTGCGCCCGAAGCCATCCTGCTCACGGGCGCGGGGGGGGCGGGCGATGCCCCGCATCCACCGGAACAGCGCGATCCGGGCGCCCCTGCGCGCGACGCCGGCGGGACGCCGCGCGCGACTCTGCGCCACGGCTCTCCGGAGCCGACAACGGCCATGCCCGCGCGGACCCTCGATTCCCAGTCGTATTCCCAGTCGGCGGTCCGGCCGCAGCCCGGCGAGGCCGCGCAGCGGGCGGCGACGCCCGCCGGCTCCCCAGCCGCCGGGATTCCCGACTGGATCGCGCGCTCGCCGGGCCCGGCCGGACCGGCGCTTCCCGATCTGAGCGCGCAGGATCAGGGCGCCCGGCCGCGCGCCGTTCAGTCTCTGGGGGGAGCTGACCATCGACCGGCCGTCGCCGGATCAGAGTGGCGAGCCGATGCGACCCGAGTCGAAGTGGCGCGCTCCGATGTGGCCCGGTTCGCGGGGCGCGCGGCCTCCGCGGTGCCGGCGGGCGACGATGCGGCGGCGCCTGCCGCGGCGCGGCTGGCCCGGGGCGAGAGCTTCACGCCGGCGACCGCCACCGGCGCGTCCATCTTGACGATGGCGCCCGGCGACGGGCGCACGCGGCTGACCTTTGAACTGGCGGCGGCGGCTCGCGAAACGAACGCTCGGGGGCAGTCCGCGAGCAGCCGTAGACCGGCGGCGGTCCGCGACGATCGCGCAGCACCGCGTGACGCCGCGCTCTGGCCGCGCGCGGCGAGCCCGAGCCCCGCCGGCGTGACCAGGCCGAATCCCGGACCGGGCGCGTCGGGCCGCACGGAACAGCTCCCGCCGACGTGGGACCTGGCCGGGCAGCCGGGCGCGAGCTCCGGCGCTGGAAGTCGGGCCTCGACTCCGAGACCGGGACTCGAAGCCGGTTGGCGGTCGGCCGATGCGATCACCGCTGATCCCGGCGCGGCGAAGGGAGCCTGGAACGGGTCGAGCCGGCCGCTCGCTTCCCGCGCGAAGTCGGACGCCGGCGTCGGGCATCGCGATGCACCTCGTGATGCGGCTCGGCCGTCGGAGCCGGGGCGGATCGACCCCGCGCCCGCGCCGCGCGGCGAACAGCCGGCCGCCGGTGAGGCGCCCTTGATCGCATCGCGGGTCGGGACGCTGGCGTGGGCCTTGCGGGGACAGGCGCCCAGGGCTCCTGCCGCGCCCGCCTCCGCGCTGGATGATGCGCCGGCTGCGGCGCAGGCTGCCGCGCCCGCCTCCGCGCCGGCTGCGGCGCCGGCTGCCGCGCCGGATTCCGCGCCGGATTCCGCGCCGGCTCTGGCCGCGCAACCGGAAGAGCAGCCGGCGGAGTCGGCCGCGCGCGAGCCGGGCCGGACCGAGCAGCCGTGGTGGCTCAAGGCTTTGGCGCGGCCGGCGCGAGCTCAGGCAGGGTTGCAGTCCGGAGGCGAGAGGGTTGTGGGCGCCGATGCCCGGCCGGTCGATCCGGCCCGTGCAGGTCAGCCACGGAACGAGAGCGCCGTAGGGGGTTTCTCGCATGGGCTGACTCAGGGGCTCACGGAAGAGCCGGCACCTCGGCCCTCTCACCCCGGGACTGTCTTCCAGCCGCTGGCCGCGCCGGGCGACGGCGCGCGCGTGACCAGCGCGACGATGGGGCGGCCCGCGCTGCTCGACGCGGCTTGGCAGGCCGCGGAGGGCGCTGGCGGTGGCCTGCGCCCCTATGCCGAGACGGTGAGCGGCCAGACCGTCTACTGGATCCGGGCGTCGCTGCGCGCCGGGCGGCGCGAGACGGCCGTGACGCTGGACCCACCCCAGCTCGGCCGCCTGCGCATCAGCCTGGTCCAGAACGGTCCGCTGGTGACGGCGCGCATCCGCGCCGAGCTGCCCGAGGTCGAGTCGTTGCTGCGGGAGGGCAGCGAGCGGATCCGCGAGCGGCTGAGCAGTCAGGGCGTGCGGGTCGACGCCCTGGTGATCGAGGCCGCGCCGGCCCGCGCCGCGCGGGTGGCTGGCGCGCCGGAAGCGCAGCCCCACGCTCAGGATCGCCCGGACGCCGAAACCGCCTCCCAGGGCGGCCAACGGCATCCGCAGCGACCCACCGGGCAGACCGCGCGGGAAGAAGCCTTGCGATCGAACGACCCCCGCGACCCGCGCCCTCCGGCGCGGGGCAGCGCCGCGTCCGCCGCGCCGGCGGCCCGGCAGTCGTGGGCGGGTCTGGATGTGAGGGCCTAGGACGGCCGCGCCCCCGCGGGGTTCGCGCGGCGAAGGAGCGCCACATGAGCGTCACGGGAGTCTCTTCCGCCACGAGCACGGCCGCCTTGACCAGCGCGGCGACCAAGGAAATGGGCAAGGATGATTTCCTGCTCCTGCTCATCACCCAATTGCGCAACCAGGATCCCCTCGATCCGATGGACAACTCCGAGTTCGTCGCCCAGCTCGCGCAGTTCAGCTCGCTCGAACAGATGGAGAATCTCAACGCGAAGTTCGAGGACCAGGCCAGCTTGATCATGTCGCTCAACAACACCATGGCGGTGTCCTACGTCGGCAAGGAGATCGTCCTGAGCAGCTCGGCCCTGGAGGTCACCGACGATGGATCGGCGCGCTTCGGGGTTCACATGACCGCGCGGGCCGACGACGTGACGGTCCAGGTCGTGGACGGTGCCGGCTCCGTGATCCGCAGCTTCGCGCTCGGCGAGCTGGGGGCCGGCACGCACGAGGTCGACTGGGACGGCCTCGACAGCCAGGGGCGCCGGGTTCCCGCCGGAGCCTACGGCATCAAGGTGGCGGCGTCGGATGCCCAGGGCAACGCCATGAGCGTGGGGCTGCCGGTGGTCATCGGGACGGTGGAGAGCCTCTCTTACCGGAACGGGGCGGCCTACTTCAACGTCGCCGGCACGCGCGCGCCCATCGCCGCGCTGATCGAGGTGCTCAATGCGTCGGCGCCCGATGAGGCAGCGTCTCTGTAGTTCCTGAGCCGGCGGCGCGCTTCGCCCGCGGAGGCTGCCGGCGGCGGGACGCTGCGGACACGCCGAGGCCCGCGAGGCGCGGGGAGACACAGGCAGACACAGGCAGACACAGGCAGACACAGGAGTTGAGACGATAGGAGAGGAGGACCAAGGGTCATGATTCGTGCGCTCTACTCGGCGGTCTCCGGCATGGCCGGGAACATTCTCCGGATGGACGTGCTGGGCAACAACATCGCCAACGTCAACACGATCGGATTCAAGGCCGGCCGCGTGAACTTCGAGGAGACCCTCGGGCAGGTGACGCAGGCCGGCACCGCTCCCACAGACGAGGGCGGCGGCACCAGCGCCATCCAGGTCGGCACGGGGACCCTGGTCAGCGGGGTCACGCAGCTCTACACCCAGGGCAGCCTGCAGATGACCGGGCTGAACACCGACCTGGCGGTCCAGGGCGAGGGGTTGTTCGTGCTGAGCGACGGCAAGATGTTGCTCTACACCCGCGACGGCTCGTTCCAGGTCGATGCGCGCGGCCGGCTGGGCAGTCCATCGAGCGGCCACGTCTGCCAGGGCTACGCCTACAACTACGCCACCGGGGACTACCAGACGCGTCTGTCGGACATGTACCTGCCGATCAACGACGTGGAGCCCGCCAAGGCCACCGCCAGGATCCGGCTGGCCGGCAACCTGGACGCGAACTCCGAGCCGCAGGGCTCCTACATGAAGACCTCGCCGCTGTACGACGTGTCGGGGACGCTGGCCACGGCGGCGACCAAGCTGATCGACATCCGTGAGGAGCTGGCCGGCGGCAGCGCACTCACCGCGGCCGGTGACACGATCTTCATCGGCGCCGTGGTCGGCGGCCAGACCGTGAGCACCACGCTGTCCGTGAGCGCCACGACCACGGTCGGCGACCTGGCGCAGGCCATCCAGACGGCTCTCAACTCGCCTGAGGGCATCGAGGGCATCATCGTGGGCGTGGGCGCCGATGGACGCATCTACGCCGACACGCCCGATCAGATGGGCACCTCGGCCGAGATCCAGACGCTGGCGCTGTCGGCCACCGACTCCGACGGCGTGGCCCGCGGCACCTTCAGCGCGGCCCTGGCCTTCAGCGACATCGAGATCGCCCGCGACGCGGGGCAGTTCTACGAGGAGCTCACCGTCTACGACGCCCTGGGCTACGCGCACAACATCAAGTTCACTTTCACGCGCGTCGAGGGCCTGAACGAGTTCGTATGGGAGGCTCAGGTGGACGACGGTGAGACGGCGATCCTGTCGGGCGGCACGGGACGGGTGGCCCTCCAGCCGGACGGTTCGCTCGATGCGCTCGTGTACGACGCCAGCGGCACGATCGTGCCCACCGCGATCAGCTTCAATCCGGGCACGGGAGCGACCAGTCCGCTGCGGGTCGAGCTCGAGGTCGGCACGCGCGGGATGTTCGACGGGCTGACGATGTTGTACGGCACGCAGAGCCTCGAGAGCTCGCAGGACGGCTACAGCAAGGGCAGCTTCACCCGCTTCAGCATCGATGAGCTGGGCCGGGTGATGGGCGTCTTCTCGAACGGCGTTATCCGCCCGATCGGGCAACTCGCCCTGGCCGAGTTCTCCAATGCGCCCGGGCTGACGCGGGTCAGCGCCAACGCCTACATCGAATCGCCCAGCTCCGGAGCGGCCAGCATCGGCGTCTCGGGCCAGGGCATCAGCTCGACGATCACCGCGGGCGCCCTGGAGCAGTCGAATGTCGACCTGACGACCGAGTTCACCAGCATGATCGTCGCCCAGCGCGGCTTCCAGGCCAATGCGCGCGTGGTCACCACCAGCGACGAGGTCCTGCAGGAGCTGCTCAACATCAAGCGCTAGCGCGCAGGCGGGTCCCGCTCCCCGCCGGACCGGCGAGGGGCGGCTAGGAGGAAGTGAGGCACGCCCGGGCCAGACCCGGTAGGAGGAGCCCCAAGCGATGGCAGCCCGCGAAGAGCAGGCCGGCAAGCGCCCCCCCGAGGAGGAAGAGGACGCCCCGGCCGAGCAGGCCCAAGAGGAAGCGCGACCCAAGACCCCGTTCACGGCGCTCATGGTGCCGGACGCCGTGGTCCGCGTCAGCATCGGCGTGATCGTGCTGGGGGCCCTGACGGTGGGGGTCTTCTTCCTGATCACCGATGTGATCGGGCCGAATCTGGGGCCGATGCTGCCCGGCCAGGCCCGCGGCACGGCGGCCGACGAGCAGGTCGAGCCGGCGGTCCTGCCGCCGGGCGAGAACTACATGGTGGAAGAGGTCGTCATCAACCCGGCCGGAACGCGCGGCAAGCACTTCCTGCGCCTCGGCATCGCGCTCGAGACGCACAGCGGGCCCGAGCTGCTGGCCGAGCTGGAGGTGCGCAAGGCGCAGCTGCGCGACATGCTGATTCAGAAGTTCTCGACGCGCACGATCGATGAGCTGGGCGATCCCACGGTGCGCGAGGAGCTCCGGCTGCAGTGTGTCGACGAGATCAACGCCATGGTGACCCAGGGCAAGATCTCCAATCTCTACTTCACCGACTACGTGCTGCAATGAGGATGAGGACGAACGGTGGCCAATATCCTGTCTCAGGACGAGGTTGATGCCCTACTTTCCTCGTTTGCCGAGGAAGAAGAGCCAACCGCCGCCGAGCCAGCGGCTGAGAAGACGGAAGAGCAGAAGGCCGATCGCAAGATCTCGGTCTACGACTTTCGCCGTCCCAACCGCATCTCCAAAGACCAGCTGCGCTTCCTGGAGATCCTGCACGAGACCTTCGTGGTCCGCTTCAGCGGCGTGCTCTCCGGTTACCTGCGCACCATGGTCGACATGGTGATCCTCTCGGTCGAGCAGCTGTCCTACGGCGAGTGGGTGCAGAGCCTCCCGGAGACGACCTGCATCTTCCCGTTCTCCATGGAACCGCTGCAGGGCTCGGGCGCGGTGGAGCTGAATCCGGCCCTGGCCCTTTCGGTCGTGGACCGCTTGCTCGGCGGGCAGGGTCAGGCGGTCGATCGCGCCCGCGATCTGACGCACCTGGAGCAGACGATCCTCGCGCGGGTCGTGCAGCAGAAGCTGAACGTGCTGGCGACCGTCTGGGCGGAGGTGGTCAAGTTCACCCCGGAGCTGGAGGGCTACGACAAGCAGCCCAACCTGCTCAAGCTGCTGCCCGATCCCGAGACGGTCGTGCTGATCACCTTCGAGCTCAAGACGCAGACGATCAACGGCACGATCACCGTCTGCTACCCGTTCGTCGCCCTGGAGCCCGCGCTGACCAAGGCCGGCGGCGGCTCCTTCCACAGCCACGCGATCAAGCCCCGCAAGATACCCGAGGGGCCCGATTGGATCACGGCCGGCCTCGAGCAGGGCACCGTGCAGCTCCGGGCGCGCCTGGGGAGCGGCATGGTGACCGTCGGTGAGTTCATGCACCTGAGCCCCGGAGATGTCATCCGGCTGGGCACGCGCGTCGACCACCCCATCCTCGTCGAGGTCGGCGGCGAGTCGAAGTTCCTGGCCCGGCCGGGGCTCGCCGGCCGCAATCTGGCCGTGCAGATCGTCGGCCACGTGACCCACGCGCCGGCGGCCAGTGCCGCCGCGCCGGCGGACGCCTCGCGGGCGGACGCGGAGCCCCAATCGGACGGACCTGTTGCAGAGGAGAGGAGAGCCTCATGAGCGCCGAAGCGCATGAACCGCAGCGAGCCATGAGCAAGCACGAGATCGACGAGCTCTTCAACGGGGGCCAGCTCGATGCGAAGGGCGGCGCCGACGACCAGGAGGCCGGCGCCGCCGCCGTGGCAGAGCCCGACGACGCGGTCCTGCCCGGGGGGTACGCCGCCCAGGGCGCCGGCGAGGCCGAATCGTCGCCGATTCAGCCGGTGGAATTCGGCCAGCTCCAGGCGCATGACGCGGGCGGCAAGCCCCAGAACATCCAGCTCCTGCTGGACGTGAAGTTGCCGGTGGCCGTGGAGCTGGGGCGCAACCGGCTCCCGGTGCGCGAGATTCTCGAGTTCGGCCCCGGCTCGATCGTCGAGCTGGACCGCGCCGCCAGCGAGCCGGTCGACTTGCTCGTCAACGGCGTCTTGGTGGCGCACGGCGAGGTCGTCGTGATCGAGGATCACTTCGGCGTGCGCCTGACCTCCCTGATCTCGCCCGAAGAGCGCATTCGCAGCCTGGCGAGGGCCGAGGGATGAAGCCGGGGGTGCTGCTGCCGCTGCTGGTGCTGGGTCTGCTGGCCGCGGGCGCCTGGGCCGGGGCCTGGGCGCAGTCGAGCGGCGTGCTCCCGCCGCCGGACGCCGCGTCCGCCCTCGCGGCGAGCGCTCCGGCCGGGGGGGCGCCCGGTGCCGGCGCTCTGGGCGCCGCGGCGCCGGCCGTGACGCTGTCGACGGGCGGGATGCTCCTGCGCGTGACGCTCGGCTTGGCGCTCGTCCTGGGCCTGCTGGGCGGGGTGCTGGTGCTCTACCGCAAGGCCACGCGCGGCCGGCCAAGCCTGCGGGGCGATGCGACGATCGAGATCGTTTCCCAGCGCTCGCTCGGCCAGCGGACCACCCTGGCGGTCGTGCGCGTGGCCGGCGAGGTGCTCCTGCTCGGCATCACGCAGCAGCAGATCAACACGCTCGCGCACCTGGGCGGGCTGGCGCAGGAAGCGCAGGCCTCGATCCAGGAGCCGGCTGCCGCGAGGTCCCTCCAGCCGCGCTCGAGCGAGTTCGCGTCGACGCTGGAGGGCGAGGTCCAGAGGGTCAAGCAAGGCCTGTGGGCATCGGTGGGGAGGCTGGAAGCCTCTGTGAAATAGCCTCCTAGAGGGGCAACTTCCAGGAAGGGATGAGGGATCATGCGCTGCACAGGATGGCAGCGGTCCTCCCGCTCCGCGCCGCCCGGCGAGCCGGATCGCTCCGGCCGCGCCGCGGGCCGACTCCCCCGGCGCCGTCGCGCCCAGCCCGGGAAGGCGCGCGCGCTGCTGGCAGGCCTGGTGCTGCTCGCGCTGCTCACGGCCGCCGCCTGGGCGGGCCCGTCGCTCACCCTCTCGCTGGCCGATGGCGGCGAGGCGGGGGCCAAGCCCGAGCGCATCGCCACGGGGCTCCAGATCCTGCTGCTCCTGACGGTGCTCTCGGTGGCGCCGGCGCTCGTCCTGATGATGACCAGCTTCACGCGCATCGTGATCGTGCTCTCCTTCGTCCGGCAGGCGCTCTCGACGCAGCAGATGCCGCCCAATCAGGTCGTGGTGGGCCTGGCGCTGCTGCTGACCTTCTTCGTCATGACGCCGACCTGGCAGTCGGTGAACGGCCAGGCGCTGCAGCCCTATCTCGAAGGCCAGATCTCGGCGACCGAGGCGCTCAAGCAGGGCACGGCGCCCCTGCGCCAGTTCATGCTCCAGCAAACCCGCGAGCAGGACCTGGCGCTGTTCGCCAGCATGGCCTCGCGCGACAAGCCGCGCACGGCCGAGGACCTGCCGATGACGGTCGTCATGCCGGGGTTCATGATCAGCGAGCTGCGCACCGCGTTTCAGATGGGCTTCGTGATCTACCTGCCCTTCCTGATCATCGACATGGTCATCGCCAGCGTCCTGATGTCGATGGGCATGCTGATGCTGCCGCCGGCGATGATCTCGCTGCCGTTCAAGATCCTGCTCTTCGTGATCGTGGACGGCTGGCACCTGGTCGTGCGCTCGCTGCTGGCGAGCTTCCGGTAGAGGGGGCGGCGCCCGCGGACCGGGCTCGCGCGGGCCGCCGGCGGCGCGCCGCGGTTGCGCAGGATCGCTTTGAGCTGAAGGGCCATCCAGGAGGGATTGCGGAATGTCGGCCACCGAGGCGATCGCTCTGTTCCAGCAAGCCATCATGCTGGCGCTCATGCTGGCGGGGCCGATGCTGATCTTCGGTCTGGTGACCGGCCTGCTGGTGTCGATCTTCCAGGCGGTGACCCAGATCCATGAGATGACCCTGACCTTCATCCCGAAGATCCTGGCGGTCGTGCTGAGCCTGTTCCTGTTCCTGCCGTGGATGGTGAACAGGATCGTCGACTACACGACCAACCTGCTCAACAGCCTGCCGATGCTGCGCTGACGCCAGGCGGGCGCCAGCGGGGCGAGAGGGGTGCGCGCATGTGGCCGCTGACCGTCGAGGGCGCGGAGCTCTTCGGGCTCGTCTTCGTGCGCTGCCTCGGGTTCTACCTGGCCGGCCCGCTCTTCACCGAGCACGGCCTGCCGGGACAGGTCAAGGTGCTGCTGGCCGCCGGCACCGCCATCGCGCTGCTGCCCCTGGTGCCGATCGGCCCCCTGCCGGCGACCGACCTGCCGCACTTCGTTCTCGCCGTCGCGGGCGAGACCTTCATGGGGCTGCTGCTGGGCTTCGGCGCGGGGCTCCCGTTCATCGGCATCCGCATGGCGGCCGAGCTGATCGGGATCCAGATCGGCTTCGGCATCGTCAACGTGATCGACCCCCGCGAGGGGGGGCAGGTCTCGGTACTGGGCCGATTCTACGAGCTCGCGGCGGTCATGGTCTTCCTGGCGCTGAACGGCCATCACCTGCTGCTCAGGGCGCTGGGGACGAGCATCCGGGTCGTGCCGGTCGGGGGGGTAGCCCCCTCCCCGGGGGTGGTGGGCTACTTGATGGGCATGGCCGGGAGCATGTTCGTGACCGCCCTGGCGGTCGGGGCGCCCCTGATCGCTGTGCTGTTTCTTACCGACGCCGCCATGGGATTTGTCGCCCGGACCGTGCCGCAGATGAACATCTTCATCGTCGGTTTCCCGGTCAAGATCGCCATCGGCCTCTTCGGGATCGCCGTAACTCTTCCATTTTTCATGAGAACCATCGATCGGCTCATCCCGAGCATCGAGCGCGACCTGCTCGTGCTGCTCAGTGGCATGTGAGTTGCCAAAGGGACGGACGGCCGCTTTGGGGGCGGACCACGAGGTCCGTCTAGGGGGTCTGGAGGCTGGGAATGGCCAACGAGTCGTTCCAGGAACGGACGGAGCCGGCAACCCAACGGCGGCGCCACGAGGCGCGCCAGGAGGGGAAGGTTGCCCGCAGCCAGGAGCTGAACTCGGCGTTCGTGCTCCTGGCGGGCCTGGGCCTGCTGGCCCTGGCCGGCCCGTTCATGCTGGAGCGGCTGTCGGAGCTCGTGCGGCGGATCCTGGGAGCGAGCGGCCAGGTCGAGCTGCGCGCCGATCTGCTGCTCGGGTACTTCACGGGCGGCGTGCCCTATCTGCTGCTCACCCTGGCGCCGATCGGGGCCGGCATCCTCGCGATCGGCCTGCTCGTCAACCTGGCCCAGGTGGGATTCGTGCTCTCCTGGAAACCGCTGGTGCCGCGCCTCGAGGTCCTGGACCCCGCGCGCGGGTTCGGGCGGATCTTCTCGCGCCAGGGCCTGGTCGAGCTGGCCAAGTCGCTCTTCAAGGTGGCCGCCATCGGCCTGGTGGCCTGGTTCACGCTGCGCGGCGAGTTCAATCGCCTGGCCGGCATGAGCGGGGTGGGCGACCCGCTGCCCGTCTTCGGCTACGCCGCCGGCGTGGCCCTGAAACTGGGGCTGCGCGTGGCGCTGGTGATCCTGCTCCTGGCGGTCTTCGACTACGGCTTCCAGCGGTGGGACTACGAGAAGGGCATCATGATGACCCGCAAGGAGCTCGAGGAGGAATCCCGCCAGACCGAGGGCGATCCGCTCGTGCGCGCGCGGGTGCGGGCCGCGCAGCGCGACGCCGCGCGCCGGCGCATGATGGACGCGGTCAAGACGGCCGACGTCGTCGTGACCAACCCGACCCACCTGGCCGTGGCCCTGCGCTACGACCGCGCCAAGATGAGCGCGCCGAAGGTGGTCGCCAAGGGCGCGCGCCTGCTCGCCCAGCGCATCCGCGAGCTGGCCCGCGAGCACGCGGTGCCCATCGTCGAGGACCCGCCGCTGGCGCGGCTGCTCTACAAGATCGAGATCGGCGCCGAGGTCCCGGTCGGCCTCTTCCGGGCCGTGGCCGAAGTGCTGGCCTATGTCTACCGGCTGAAGGAGCGTCGCGCGCGGTTCGCCGTGGCGTGACGCCGCTGAGGGGCGATGAAGCTCGACGAGCAACTCAGAGCGCGATCGGACCTGATCCTGGCGGGCGGGGTCCTGCTGATCCTGGGCGTCATGCTGGTGCCCGTGCCCACGATGCTCCTGGATCTGCTGCTGATCGGCAACCTGGGCTTCGCGCTGCTGGTGCTCTCGCTCACCATCTACGCCAAGCGCCCCTTGAGCTTCAACGCCTTCCCCTCCGTGCTGCTCCTGGCCACGCTGCTGCGCCTGTCGCTCAACGTGGCAACCACGCGCCAGATCCTGCTGACCGGCTACGGCGGCAAGGTGATCGGCGCCTTCGGCGGCTTCGTGGTGGGGGGCAACTACGCCGTCGGCGCGGTGGCCTTCATCATCATCGTGATCATTCAGTTCCTGGTGATCACCAAGGGCGCGGGCCGCATCGCCGAGGTGGCCGCGCGCTTCACCCTGGACGCCATGCCCGGCAAGCAGATGGCGATCGACGCCGATCTGAACGCCGGGCTGATCGACGAGAACCAGGCGCGGGCCCGGCGGGCCGAGATCTCCCGGCAGGCCGACTTCTACGGGGCGATGGACGGCGCCGCCAAGTTCGTGCGCGGCGACGCCATCGCCGGCATCATCATCACGGTCATCAACATCGTCGGCGGCTTCGCGATCGGCGTGATACAGCTCCACATGAGCTTCTCGGAGGCGGCGCGCACGTTCACGCTGCTGACCATCGGCGACGGTCTCGTGGCGCAGATCCCCGCCCTGATCATCTCGACCGCCTCGGGCATCCTGATCACGCGCTCCGACGGCCAGAAGCACCTGGGCGAGGAGCTCTTCGAGCAGATGCTCGGCGAGGCGCGCGGGCCCTTCGTCGCCGCCGGGATCCTCTTCCTGCTGGGCCTCGTCCCGGCCATGCCGACGATTCCCTTCTGGCTGCTGGCGGCCCTGGTGGCCAGCGGCGGCCTGCTCGCCCACCAGCGCCGGCGCGGCGAGGAGGAGGCGGCCCGCGCGACCAGCGCGCGGCGCCGGCCCGAGGAGCCCGAGAAGGTCGAGCGCCTGCTGCACGTCGATCCGATGGAGCTGGAGATCGGCTTCGGCTTGATCCCGCTGGCCGACGAGGAGGCGTGCGGCGACCTGCTGCACCGCGTCACGATGACCCGCCGCCAGATCGCCGGCGAGCTGGGCTTCGTCGTGCCGCCCATCCGCATCCGCGACAACGTGCGCCTGGGCGCCGAAGACTACGCGGTGAAACTGCGCGGCGAGGAGGTCGCCCGCGGCCAGCTCATGATGGACAACCTGCTCGCCATGGGGCCGGGCGCCGCCGACGGCGAGATCGAGGGGGTTCACACGACCGAGCCCGTCTTCGGCCTGCCGGCGATCTGGATCAGCCCGGACCAGCGTCACGAGGCCGAGATGAGCGGCCTGACCGTGGTGGAGCCGGCGGCCGTCATCGCCACGCACCTGTCGGAGATCGTGCGCCACCACGCCCACGAGATCATCACGCGCCAGGACGTCCAGACCTTGGTCGACCAGGCCAAGGCCACCCATCCGGCGGTGGTCGAGGAGTTGATTCCCAATCAGATGACGCTGGGCGGACTGCTCAAGGTCCTCAAGCGGTTGCTGCAGGAACAGGTCTCCATCCGCGACATGGTGACGATCCTGGAGACCCTCGCCGATCACGTGCCGGCGGTGAAGGACATCGACGCGCTGGTCGAGCGCTGTCGCGAGGCCCTGAGCCGCCCCCTGACGCGCCCGTACAAGGATGAGCGCGGCATGCTGTCGGTCGTGACCCTCGACCCGCGGCTCGAGCAGCAGCTCCTGGAAGCCATCGCGCCCGGCCACGAGGGGCGCAATCGCCTGGTGCTCGATCCGGCCCGGGCGCAGGGGCTGGTCACCCAGGTGTCGGGAGCGATCCAGAAGCTGCTCGAGGTGGCGCAGCACCCGGTGTTGCTCTGCAGCCAGTACCTGCGGCCCCACCTGCGCGATTTCATCGCGCGCTTTGTTCCCCAGATCGTCGTGCTGTCCTACGGCGAGGTCGGCAACGCCGCCAACGTCCGCACGGTCGCCACCGTCGGCGGCAGCGAGCCGGGGCAGCGGGGGGGAGCGGGGGATCGCAAGCTGGCCGCGACGGGCTGACGGGCGGGAGGCGTGAGAGCGCGCGCACGGGCCTGTCCGCGCGCGCGGTCCACGTGCCAGGGGGGAGCCTGAGATGAGGATACGGCGCTTCACCGCAAGCGACATGACCGAGGCCCTGAAGCTCGTCCGCGAGAGCCTGGGGCCGGAGGCGGTGATCCTGGAAGCCAAGGGCGTGCCCGAGGGCCGGGGGCCCCGCGCGGGCGTCACCGTCATGGCGGCGGTGGACCGGCATCCCGAGACGCGGCTCGAGCAGCGGCCGCCGGCGTTCGGACGGCGCGAGGATGAGCGCGCCGGCCAGCCGAGCGGCGCGGGACGGCTCGTGGAGGTGCGCTCGAGCGGCCTGACCGATGAGCCCGCGCGGCTGCCCAGGCGCAGTCCAGCGGTCGCCGCGGCCCCGGGGGAGGCGGAGACGCTGCCCGGCCTGCCCCGCCGGGAGACCGGCCACGCGGGCCCGCTCGAGCAGGAGATCAAGCGGCTGCAGAGCCGGGTCTTCTATCTGAATCGCCTCATCACCAGCGACCATTTCTCGACCATCCCGATCCCGCTGCGCGAGCTCTACCTGGATCTGCTCGAGGCCGAGCTCGACTCGAATCTGGCCTTCGCGATTCTGCGCGACATCGCCGAGCGCACGACGGCCGACATCGTCTCGGGCCCGCAGGTCGCGCCCTTGCGCGAGCGGCTGCTGAAGGTCGTGCCGCGCGGGGAGTCGATCGTGGGGCGCGGCGGCCGCCGGGTGGCCATCCTGGTGGGCCCGCCCGGAACGGGCAAATCGCTCGCCGCGGCCTCGCTGGCCGCGCAGTGCCTGCAGGCCGGCGGGCGGCCCGGGATCATCTCGCTCGACGGTTTCCGACCCGGCGGCTCATCGGCGCTCGAGCACTACGCCCGGATCCTCGATGTGCCGTTCCTCTCGGCGCTGGAGCCCGAGGACCTGGCGACCGCGGCCGATCCCCGCCTGGGCGAGGCCGAGTTGCTGCTGGTCGACACGCCCGGCGTCAGCCTGCGGGAGCGCGAGGCGGTCGGCCTCGTGCGGCGCTTCCAGCTCCAGTTCGTGGAGCCCGAGGTGCACGGCGTCCTGGACGCGACCTCGCGCGTGCGCGATGCGGCCGAGGCGCTGGATCTGCTGCGCCACTTCCGCCTGACCTCGCTCATCTTCACCAAGCTCGACCTGACCAGCCGCTACGGCGGCATTCTCAGTCTCTCGCTCAAGACGAGGGTGCCCGTGACCCACATGGGGTGGGGCCAGCGGGTGCTGGTGGATCTGAAGCCCTGCGCCCCGGAGACCCTCGTGGACCTGGTGCTGGAACGGTGCGCGCGCGGTTGGGATGCCGCCGCGCAGGCGCCAGCCGAAGCTGGCCCGAAGGAGGCGGTGCGATGACGCGGCAGGAGTCGAGACCCGAGCGGACCCACTGGACCGAAAGCCCGGGGGCGGCCGATCGACGCGGGCCCGGATGGGATCCCGAGCTGGAGCCGGATCGGGAGCCCGGGTTCCAGGAAACCGGCCCGGCCGGCGGGATCCCCAGCGAGCTGCCCGAGCCCCCCGGGGTCTTGCGCGGCATGCGCGAGGAGCTGCTCACCGTGGCGGTCACCGGCGGCAAGGGCGGCGTGGGCAAGACCAATCTGGTGACCAACTTGGCGATCGTCATCGCCCGGATGGGCAAGAAGGTCCTCCTGCTCGACGGGGACTTCAGCCTCGCCAACGTCGATCTGCTGCTGGGGCTCGTGCCGCACAGCAATCTGTTCGACGTGGTATCCGGCCGTAAACGCATCGATGAGATCGTCCTCGAGGGCGAGGCTGGCATCCGCATCATCCCAGCCGCCTCCGGAGTGGAGGAAATGGCGGCGCTGGACGACTACAGAAGGGAAGTTCTGATCCGGACGCTGGAGAACCTCGCGTCCGACCGGGATGTGCTCCTGATCGACACCGGGTCGGGCATCCACCGCCAAAACCTCAGGCTGGCGCAAATGGCCGACGAGATCCTGGTCCTGACGACGCCGGAGCCCACCGCCTTCTCCGACGCCTACGCCACCATCAAGGTGCTCGCGAGCCGGCGCCTGGCCCGGCCGCCGCGCCTGGTGGTGAACATGGCGCACACGGAGGCCGAAGCGCTGCGGGTCGCCCGGCGTGTCTCGCGCGTGGCGGGCCAGTTCCTCGGCTTCGAACCCGAGCTCTACGGCATCATTCCCAACGACGAGGCCGTGCCGCGGGCGGTGAAGGCCCAGGAGCCGTTCGTGAAGATCTATGAGGACTGCCCGGCGGCTGCGGGCGTGCGCGAGCTGGCCAAGCGCCTGCTACAGCCGCTGGCCGCGCCCATCTTCCCCCGCGCCGTGCTCCCGGAGCGCGAACGGGCCGTCAGGGCCGCGTAGGGAGGCGCGGTGGAGCGCTGGGTGCGACATCTGGCCAAGCAGATCGCGGCGGGCGGGCTCTGTCTGACCGTCCTGGCCGGGATGCTGCACGGATTGGGTCCGTTGGAGGTGCTCCTGCGCGGCGCCGTCATCGGGCTGGTGCTCTACTTCGCCATCGTGCTCGTCGGGGGACTGATCGGACAGGCGCTGTTGCGCCTGGCGGTGGAGCAGCACGCGGCGGCGGTTCAGGAGCAGAAGGAGCGAGCGAGGGAGCGCGCGGCGGCGCAGGGCCTCGAGGAGGAGGACGAGGACGAGGACGAGGACGCGGGCGAGGAGGCGAGCGCCCCGAGCGTCCGCGGCGACGACGTCGGGTCGGCGGAGGACCACGAGGCGGCCTAGGCTGCCCGCCCGGCGCGACGAGCAACCCCGGCCGCCTGCCCCCTGGGGCGGGAGACCGGCAAGGACCCCAACCCACGGATCGAGAGGAGCGGAGTAGAAGCGTGCGAGATACCGCAGCTCTCCTGAGGCTGGCCGCGCGGCCCATCCCATCCGGTCTGCCGGCTGATCAGCTGGCCAAGGCCGAGGCCCTGAAGAAGTACGCGCCGCTGGTGAAGTACGTCGTGGATCGCATCGCGAGCAGCTTGCCCAAGTCGATCGAGAAGGATGACCTGATCAACACCGCGGTGATCGGGCTCTTCGATGCGCTGGAGAAGTACGACTCCGATCGCGGCACCAAGTTCGAGACCTATGCCATCTGGCGGATCAAGGGCGCCGTGCTCGACGAGTTGCGGTCGCTCGATTGGGCCAGCCGCACGACGCGCCGCAAGGCGCGCGAGGTCGAGCGCACCTGCCGCCGGCTCGACCAGAAGCTCGGGCGCGCCGCGAGCGAGCACGAGATCGCCAAGGAGATGAACCTGCCGGTGGGCGAGTTCGTGCGCCTGCTCGAGGAGGTGCGGGGGGCCTCGCTGCTGAGCCTCGACCAGACCGTGTCGGTCGACGAGGAACACGATCTGGCCGGCCTGGCCGAGCTGATCGAGGACTCCGACGCCATCAACGCGCTGGATCTGATCGAGGAGGCTGAGTCGCGCGAGCTGCTGCTGGAGGCGATCAACTGCCTTTCGGAGCAGGAGCGGCTGGTGGTGGCGCTCTACTACTACGAGGAAATGACGCTCAAGGAGATCGGGGAGACATTGGGGATCTCGGAGTCCCGCGTCTCGCAGATTCACACCAAGGCGGTGTCGCGGCTGCACGGCCGCATGAAGCGGCTGCTGATCGCCGCGTGACCGCGACCCGGGGAAGGCGTCGGGCATGAGCGACGAGGTCGCCAACCTCAGGCAGGTGCTGGCCCAGACCCAGTCGGTCCAGCGCGCGCAGGAGACCGCCCGGCGCCGCGGCGAGGTGGAGCAACAGCAGCGCGGCCGGCAGATCATCGACAAGGTGGATATCCAGGGCCGGCAAGTCGAGGAGACGCCCGAGGCCCGGGAGAAGAAGGTGGAGCCGGAGTCCAAGGGCAACGAGCCCGAGGAGCGGCGACGCAAGAAGGGCGAGGAACCGCCCGCCGGCGAGCCTGCCGAACACGACGCCATCTGCCCGGAGGATCTTGACAACCAGGACGAAGGCAAGGGGCGGATGATCGACCGGACGGCCTGATCGCTCCGCAAGGAAAGGGGAGTGACGTGTCACAGTCGAACAAGCGCAGGAAGTACCTCAACGTCATCATCCTGATGTGCCTCCTGATCATCGTGGTCGGGTTCACCCCGACGCTGCAGCAGCGCCTGGCCGCGATCCCCGGGCAGAGCTCGACGCGGGCCGGCGCGCCCGCGCCGAGCGCGCCGGTGACCGGCGAGGAGGCGGCCCGCCCCGGCTCGGGCGAGACGATCCTGTACCCACCCTCTGGCGCGGCGGGCGAGATCGCGCTCCCCGATGCCGAGCGCATCGTCCAACAAGCCCAGCTCATCCGGGGGGAGCTGGCCGCGCGGGAGCGGGCCATCGCGGCGCAGGAGGATCTATTGCGGCGCCAGGTACTGGCCGAGTTCTGGAAGCGGCAGGCCGCGGCCGCGGCGGCGACGCTGGGGCTGGCGCTAATCATCGTCCTGGTTCTCGTGCGCCGGGCGGCCGACTGGTCCGGCTTCACGCAGCGCCTGCGGGAAGAGGAGTCCCGCCTGCGCAACCTCCAGCTCTCGGTCATCGGGGCGCTCGAGGAATTCGAGTCCGAGCTGGCCGCGGCGCGCTCCTGGGCGGCGGCGGAGGCGCGCTCGCGCCGTCCGGCGGCCGACCGATCGGTGGCGCCCGACCCGCTGGAGCGCCCGGCCGAGGCCGTGACGTTCGGCGCGCCGCCCGCGCCGGCGGTCCGGGCCCCACAACCCGCCCGGCCGGCGGAGGCGCCAGAGCCCGCCCAGCCCAGCCGGGGAGGATTCTTCTTTGGCGACGACGAGCACGTCGGCGCGGCGGTGCCCATGGGGAGCGGCGAACTGCGCCGTCCGAGCACCCCATCCGAAGATCCGCTGGCCGCGCCGTCGCGCGAGGCGGCGCCCGGGCTCGACTTCCAGCCCGAGCCGGCGCCCATCCCCGCTGAGCCGCAGTCCTGGGCAAGGAGGTTTCTGGCGCCGGAGGCTCCTGGGATGGCGGAGCAGGCCGAGTCGGCCTTCGCGGGACCGTTTCGCCGAAGCGAGCCGGCCTTCGCGGGCCCCAGTCGACCGGCTGTCACGGACGCGGGCGCTCCGACCGGTCCCTGGACCGAGCCCGCGCGGCGCGAGATCCCCACACCCAGCCCCAGGAACGCCCCTCGTTACGGAAGCGGGGGCCCGAGCACGCGCGAGCAGGTCGAACGGCTGGCCTCCGAGGGCTGGGGCGAGACGGAGATCGCCCGCCGGCTGGGGTTGTCGCGCGAGGAGATCCACCTGGCTTTGATGCTCGGTCGCAGCGCTCGGCTCGAGATCCCGGCCGGCGCCCCCTACGTCACGGGCCCGAACGCCCACGCGGCGACGATGCCCGCGCCCGGGTGGCAGCCGCAGGATCGGGCGCCGGAGGCGAGCTTTGGCCGCTGATGCGACAGCCGAGCGCTCGGGACGCACGCGGCGGCTGACGGCCTATCTCGCGAGTCTCGACCGGGGTGAAGTCGTGACGGGGCGCATCCTGCAGGTGCTCCGCGGCGACGAGGTCCGCGTGGCGCTCGGACCGGGGATCCTCACCGCCCGGCCGGTGGGCGGGCGCCCCGCCGTCGGGGAGTGCCGCCTGGAAGTGCTGACGCCCGGGCCGCGGCCCGTGCTGCGGGTCGTGGCGCCGGGGCAGCGGGGGGGCGTGGAGGTGCTCGTCGACGCCTCGTGCGAGAAACGCGCGCTCCGGGACGGGGATCGCCTCGATCGGCGGGCCTAGCGGAGCCCGCGTCAAGGTCCGGATGGCGGCGAGGGAGAGAGGAGGAGCCGGATGCCGGAGGACAGGCCGAGACTCGAGGTCGAGCGGCTGCTCGAGCTGGTCGAGAACTTGCCGACCATGCCCGCCGTGGCGACCAAGATCCTGAAGGTGGCGGGATCGGCGGACGCGAACGCGGCGGAGGTGACGCGGCTGATCGCTACCGATCAGGGTTTGGCCTCGAAGGTCCTGGGCACCTGCAACTCGGCCTACTACGGGCTGCCCCAGCGCGTGAAGACACTGAGTCGGGCGGTGGCCCTGCTCGGCTTCAAGGCGGTGCGCAATCTCGTGCTGGTGCACTCGCTGCCCTGGAAGCGCTCGGCGACCCCGACCTTCGCCGACCAGATGATCTTCACGCACGCCGCCGCCACGGCCGTGGCGGCCGGCGTCATCGCCGGCCTGACGAAGCGGGCCGACCCGGAGGAGGCCTTGCTCGGCGGGCTGATGCACGACGCGGGCCGCCTGGCCCTCAGCCAGGCCGCGCCCGACGAGTACGAGCCGGTGATGAAGGCGATCTACAACCTGGAGGGCGACACGATCGAACTGGAGCGCCGCGCTCTGGGGGTCGACCACGCGCAGATCGGCGAGCAGATCCTCAAGAAGTGGAGCTTCCCGCAGGAGCTCGTGGCGGTGGCGCGCAGCCATCACGATCCGTTGACGCAGCTCGCGGGCGTCGCGCTCATCGTGCGGTCGGCCGATGAGCTGAGCCGTCTCACCGGGCGCGGCGTGCGCGCGCTCACCGAGCCGGTCACCGCGGTGCCGCCGGCGCTGAACCGGCTGGGTTTCGGTATGGATGATCTGGAGCAGCTCGAGGAACGCGTTGCCCAGGCGATCGAACGGAGTCAGGAGATCTTCGCGCTCTGAGGGTTCTCGAACACTGAAGGGCGGTGGGGCAGGTCGGAGAGCCAAGCCAAGGAGGAAGACTCGATGAGGCGCAGGAACGGTGCGGGGTCACGTCAACTGGTCGATGCCACGGAGAAGTTCCGCAAATCGCAGCTCCAGCTGATCCGGATTCTCCAGGAAGAGAACCTGATCACCGAGAAGGAAGGTCGCGGCCTGAGCACGCAGATCGAGCGGGCCGCCACCCAGAAGCGCTCCTCCGACGTCCTGGGCGCCGCCCTGACGCTGAACAACAAGATCATGCGTGTCATGCGCCAGGAGAGCTTTGCGGAGGTCGCCCGCCAGGACTCCGAGCTGGAGATCCTCTTCGAGGTCAGCCGGATGATCCAGAGCACGCTCGATCAGGACGCGGTCTACAGCCGGTTGCTCGAGCTGATCCAGCAGGCGATCCCCTTCGACAACGCCACGCTGTTCCTGTGGGTCAAGCAGGACGCCAAGCTGGTCGCCGTCGCCCAGCAAGGCAAGTTCGTCGATCTGATCGGCGGCGTGCAGTTCGATCACGGCGAGGGGTTCAGCGGCTGGGTGGCCAAGCAGAAGCGGCCGGTGCTCCTGTCGGAGCTGCACCGCGGCCGGCGCCCCGACGACTCCGTGGTCGGCAGCTTCATGTCGGTGCCGCTGGTCGTGCAGGGCGAGCTGGTGGGGGTGCTCAACTTGAGCCATCATCGCCCGCGAGCCTTCACCGAGGACAAGTTCCGGCTGCTGGCCCTGATCGCCGGCCAGGCCGCGGCCACGATCCAGCGCCTGCTGCTGTACGATGAGATGCGCCGGCTGGCCATCACCGATGACTTGACGAACATCTACAACCGCCGCCATTTCCTCGAGCGGCTTCAGGGCGAGATCGACCGCGCCCGGCGCTACGCCGTGCCCTTCAGCGTGCTCTTCATCGACATCGACAACTTCAAGGAGCTCAACGACAGCTACGGTCACCAGGTGGGCGACAGGATCCTGAGCGAGCTGGCCACCATTCTGAAACACTGGGCGCGCAGCTCGGACATCGTCGCCCGCTATGGGGGCGAGGAGTTCGTCGTGTTGCTCCCGATGACGGACAAGCAGCGGGGCATCGTCGCCGCGGAGCGGCTGCGGACGCGCGTTCAGCGCCACACCTTCTACCGCCGCAAGAAGCTGACCGTGAGCGTGGGCGTGGCCGGTTTTCCGGGCGACGGCGAGAGCGTCGACCAGATCCTGGGCCGGGTCGACGAGGCCCTCTACATGGCCAAGAAGACCGGTCGCAACCGCGCCTGCGCCTTTGGAGACTTGCTGGCGGCGATCGAGGCGCCCGATTCCGCCGGCTCGGCCGACCTCGCCGATGAGGACGGGCGCCCCGCGCCGGCCGAGGAAGCCCTGGCGGCCGAGGTCGCCTGAGACCCCCCGGCAGCGGTCCGCCGCTGGCGGCGCTCCGCGGAGCGCGGAACCGCTCTTATTTGCAGCGGTTACTAAGTTGCAATCGCCACTGGGGCACCCGCTCGAGGAGCTGCCCCGGGGGGCAGGACGGGGCCGCCGGGCGTCGCGCCGTCGGGACGTCCCGTGGAGGGGATCAACTAACAGGAGCATTGACAGAAGGTTACGTGCTGAATATGCTGACTGTGCCGGCCTCTCTGCCGCTGGTCGCCGGCCAGAGCGACAGACCGTCCGCGGGGCTTCGATCCCTGAAATACCTTGCATGGATAGGCCTTGTTTCCTACGCTGCCGTGCCGACCTAGAATGGAGGGCAACGCGAATCTGGGGTTGTCCGGATCGCGGTAGGCTGGGTCGTGCCCTCGACCCGGTCGCGAATGCAGGGAAGGAGTGCAGGAGGACTTCTTGGACGCCACGGTCCTAGAGGGGGAGCGCCGGCTGGCCACCCCGACAGGGCGTCTGGAGATGCCCGCCGGAGAGACTGCGCCGAGCACGCGCATCTCGCAACGCCGCGCGCTCTGGCTGGCGCTGCCCGGGGTGCTCCTGATCGATGGCCTGCTCGTGACCGGCGGCTTCCTGGCGGCGGTGCGGATCGCCTTGGGTGCAGAGGCGGACCTGGGACCGGCCGCCAGCGCCATCACCCCGCCCCTGACGGCCCTCTATGTGGTTCTGGTGTGCAGCTTTCTCCTCCTGTGCGGGATGTTCGGTCTGTACACACGCCGCACGCTGCGCAACCCCCGGCGGGCGATGAGCGGGGCTGCCCGCGCCGTGCTGTGGAGCGGGTTCATCGCGGTCGGGTTCGATTTCCTTCTAGCGCTGGATCCGCCGGGCGATCTGCGCGACTTGCTGCTCATGCACGCCATGGTCATGGCCGTCGCCGTCCTGACGTTGCGCCCGCTGGCCTGCCATCTCCTGCTGCGGTGGTCCGTGGTCGGGCCGGTCCGGCCCTGCCGGGTGCTCGTGGTCGGCCAGAGCCATGAGGCCCGCCGGATGGCGGGGTCGCTCGAAGAAGAGGACCCCGGCGGCACCGTGGTCGTCGGGCTGGCGGACAGCCAGCCGCCCCAGCGTGGGGCGAACCAGCGCTGGCCGCGCTTCCACCTGGCCCGGCAGCAGGATCTGCTTCGCCTGGCCCACGGCCTGGCGGCGGATGAGGTGATCCTGGCGACCCGCGACCTGGAGCGGGGCGAGGCGATCGAGCTGGCCACGCAGCTGGACGGACAGGGGCACCGGGTCCTGGTCGTGCCCCACCTGACGAACCTGTTTGTCGACGGCGCGCCGGTGCGCCGCGAAGCGGGGGTTCCCCTGCTGGCGCTGGGCAAGGTCGACGATCGCGTCGTGGGGTCGAAAGTGAAGCGGGCGATCGACCTGCTCGCGGCCGCTCTGGGGCTGCTGGCGGTGGCGCCCCTGATGCTGCTCATCGGCGCGCTGGTCAAGGTCAGCTCCCCGGGTCCCGTGCTCTATTCCCAGGAGCGCGTGGGCAAGGGCGGCCGGCGCTTCCGCATGTACAAGTTCCGGAGCATGAAGGTCTCCAACGACGACAGCCGCCACCGCAAGTACGTCAAGTCGCTCATGTTCCAGGGCGACGCCGCCGGCTTCGATGCGCAGGGGCGGCCGGTCTACAAGCTGCTCGACGATCCCCGCGTCACGTGGCTGGGTCGGCTCCTGCGGCGCACGAGCCTCGACGAGCTGCCCCAGATCCTGAACGTGCTACGCGGTGAGATGAGCCTGGTGGGGCCGCGTCCCTGCCTGCCGTTCGAGTACGAGCTCTACCAGCCCTGGCAGCGGCGCCGGCTGGACAACGTGCCCGGGATGACCGGTCTCTGGCAGGTCTCGGGTCGCAGCTTCCTCACCTTCGAGGAGATGGTGCTGCTGGATCTCTTCTACGCCGGGAACTGGAGCATTCTGTTGGACCTGAAGCTGTTGTGGCGTACAGTACCGGAAGTCCTGGGTGCTCGCGGGGCGCGCTAGAGCTGGACCAAGGCCGGTGGCGCGGCCATGGGCCGGGAGGGACTGAATCAATGGCCAATGTGGCGGTGATCGGGGCGGGCTACTGGGGCCCGAACCTGGTGCGCAATCTGGTCGAGAACCCGCTTTGCTCGCGCGTCACGGTGTGCGATCACGCTCCGGAGAAGCTCGCCCGCATCCGGCGGCGCTACCCGGGCATCCGGACGGTGTCCGATCCCGCGGAGATCTTCGCTGATCCGGAGTTCGACGCCGTCATGATCGCGACCCCGCCCAAGACGCACTTCGAGCTGGCCAAGGCGACGCTGCAGCGCGGCAAGCATGTCTTCATCGAGAAGCCCTTCACCCTCTCGAGCGAGACGGCCCGGGAGTTGATCGATCTGGCCCACCGCCGGGGCCTCATCATCATGGTCGGCCACACGTTCGAGTACAGCCCGCCGGTGCGCAAGATCAAGCAGATCATCGACTCGGGCGACCTGGGCCGGATTTTCTACATGAGCGCCACGCGCGTGAACCTGGGCCTGCACCAGAAGGACTCGAGCGTGGTCTGGGACCTCGCCCCGCACGACCTCTCGATGTTCCTCTACTGGCTGGGCGAGACCCCGAGCGAGGTCATGGCGACCGGCAAGGACTTCGTCCAGCCGGGCATTCCCGATGTGGCCTTCATCTTCATGCGCTTCGCCTCGGGGGCGATCGCCCACATCCAGGTGAGCTGGCTGGCGCCCTCGAAGCTGCGCCGGACCACGATCGTGGGCAGCAGCAAGATGCTCGTCTACGACGACACGCAGAACCTCGAGCAGGTGAAGATCTTCGACAAGGGCGTTCATTACCGCGACCCCGACACCTTCGGGGAGTACCAGCTGAGCTATCGAGCGGGCGATATCGTGTCGCCCAAGATCGACACCTTCGAGCCCCTGCAGGCCGAGGTCACCGACTTCCTCGAATCGATCCACGAAGGTCGCCAGCCGAGCGTCAACGGCGAGCGGGGCCTGCGGGTCGTGCAGGTGCTGGAGGCCGTCGAACGGTCGCTCAGCAACAGCGGACACGTGGAGTATCTGGAGCGCGAGCTGGTCACCGTATAGCCTCCGGCGGCCGACCGTCGCCGGCGCTCGTCATGAACGCCGCCCTGCCAGCCGGGCGGCGTTGACCATCTCCGGGCGATCCTGGTACCCTGCGGGCTTCTGAGAAATCGGGGCGCGCACCCGG
>CAZRWW010000053.1:0-36729 GCA_964603725.1 uncultured bacterium | reverse complement strand
GACCCATTTGCTCATGGTTCAAAGAGTTCGGCCTGGCCGGAGGAAGGAACTTCCGCCTAACCGACGCATCCAGGCTGTCGGTCGGAAGCGGGCACGGACGAGGTTTTGGCAAAGGGCAGGATCGCGGAGCGGGGAGTAGTCCCAGGCCCATACGGACCGCGGCCCTACAACCCCGGCGCCGGCCCCCCGAACAGCATCCCGACCCACGCCACGAGGAAGTTCACGCGCCCCAGGAGCAGCGAGATGCGGCCCATCACGGTGAAGCCGAAGGTGGCGCCGAAGCCGATCATCAGCACCCAGATCCCGACGCGGGTCAGCCAGCCGAACGCGCCGGAGTGGCGGGTGCTGAAGAAGAAGTAGGCGATGCCGCAGATGACCGCCAGAGCGATCAGGAGGTTGGTGAGCGCAGGGCCCGTGAGGCCGACCGGGCGCATCGTGGCGTGGGCCTGCTGGACGACAAAGGTCTGCAGGATGAGCGGGATCTCGGCGCCGCTGCCGACGCCCAGGATGTAGGCCATCGGGATGCGCGAGACCCAACCGATCTTGCCGAAGAGGCGCGTGAAGAGCAGCAGCCCCAGCAGACAGGGGATGAGCGGCAGCGCGTTGCCGGCCTTGAGGGGCTCGATCACCTTGGCGGTGAAGCTCTGGTTGTACAGGATGATCACCCAGTAGCCGGCCGAGACGCCGACGGCCAGGTGCTCGGCGAAACGATAGAAGGGGTTCTCCCGGTAGAGGAAGGAGAGGATGCACAGCGTCAGCAGCGCCCCGACCGTCGTGAGCAACGCGGCTGCCATCCCGTCCTCCTAACCCGCCACCGCGCGGCGCGCCCGGCGCCGCTCGACGATGAAAGCCACGTTGCCCAGCACGATGAAAGCGATGATGAGCGCATGGGCGACCGACTGCACGTCCATGCCCTTGCGCGCGACGTCGCCCTTGTCGACCAGGATCTCGTACTCGGCCGCGCCGCGCAGGCCGCTGATGATGCCGAAGAGCTGTCCCGACTGCAGGTACTGGTAGTAGTTGGTCGCCATCACGGCCGCTGACCCCAGCCCGAGCTGGAACTTGTAGCGGCCCTGCCCATAGATGATCCAGTAGTCGATGCCGCTGGTCGCATTGACGGTGAAGACCATGGCGACGTTGTCGTAGTTGCGCACGCCCTTCATCAGCGGGTAGTCGTCCAGGGGCTTGCCGCGGTAGTCGAGCGGGAACGGCGTGCGGAAGTTCTCGCCCATGGTCATGATGACGATCCCCGGATAGGGCTGGTAGCCGAGGTAGAGGTAGTCCTCGCCGTAGACCTTCTGGTATTCGCGGGCGACGGTCTCGAGCTCAGACTCGGCCAGCGTAACGCCGGTGGACGACAGACAGCAGGCCAGCACGCGCAGGTCCTTGGAGAACGCATGACGCAGCATGGCCATCGCCATCGGCTCGAGCTCGGCCGCGGTCGAGGGATCGTAGCCGAAATCGAGCATGATGATCTCGCCCGGCTTGAGGGCGTCGATGCGGTCGTAGACGTTGCGCACCTCGGGCGTGATCTTGATCGGCAGCCCGATCGGAACGAGCGAGGGGATGAGCACGGCGAGGAAGATCAGCGCGTACAGGATGCGCCGATCGATCGCCAACATGCGCTCAAGCCAGATCATGCGCTGACCCCATCCCGCCGCAGCCGAGCTCCCATCTCGCCTCCGACCGCCCGATGCACTCTCGAGCGCTCCTATCCCCGCAGATGCGGCGCCTCGACGCCCAGAACGACCTTCAGCGCCGTCGCGGCGCCACCCAGCCCCAGGCCGATGTAGATGGCGCGCTTGGCCGCCAGATTCGGCACGTTGATCAGCCAGTCGGAGATCTCCGCGACGCCCGGCACCGTCAGGCCGCCCAGGTGGAACTTCGGCCACAGCAGCTCGCCCAGCGGCACGCGCCCCATCATGACCAGGACCGCCGAAATGAGCAGGATCGTCGCCAGCGCGGTGCGCGCGCGGAAGGCGCGGTAGGCGGCCGAGGCGATGTAGAAGGCCAGCATCGCGAACATCGTCGCCTGGATCGGATTGAGCACCGCGAAGTAGGCCCGCACGAAGGGCGACTCCAGCCCCTGGCCCCAGAAGCCCAGCGTGATCATGCCGAAGAGCCCGACCAGGAGCGTCACGCTGTAGGGCCAGTTGGTCTCGCGCTTCTTCAGGCGGTCCAGGTGCATGTGCGCCAGGCCCAGGATCCCGAGGACGATGGCGAAGATGCCCACGATGATCAGCCAGTCCATCAGGGTCTCATAGACGTGGGCCGAGGTGCGGTGGGGGGCGAAGTACTGCAGCGCGAGGAACACGCCGGTCACCAGCGTGATGATCCGCGGCAGCTCGCGCTTCATCGGTTGCCTCCGTCCCCCTACTGCGTGGCGAAGAAGTCCACGAAGCCTTGCCAGCCTACCGTGGCCGCCAGGGTGCCCAGGATGAGCACCACCACCACGAAGGCCTTGCCCCAGTCCTGCGCCTTGAGCGTCCCCAGCAGCGGCGCCTCGCGCGACAGGTACGCGCTGGCCGCGTACAGCTCCTCGCCGATCAGCGTGTAGTCGCACGCCGCGACGAAGAAGGGGATCTGCGTGATCTCGTCGGTGCCCGCGATCTGGATCGAGCCGGCGTAGTTGCCCGTCTCGGCCAGGATCAGGCTCTCGGCATAGAACTTCCCGATGTAGAAGTTGGTCGCCGGCCGCTCGCGGATCATCATGCCGTTGACCGCGGCGACGTAGGAGAACTGATCCTGCGTGACGAAGAAGACGTCGTCCTGGCGATAGGCGTCCGGGTACCCGGCATCCAGGTAGGACGACTTCACGATGTCCTGGGCGATCGTCATCACCATCGGGTCGTAGCAGGGCACGCGCACGCTGGTCTGATACTCGGCGGTCTTCTTGGCGACGCGGCCGAGCATCGTGAAAGCGGCCAGCGTGGCGATGTCGCCGGTGACGCCCAGTCCCGGCACGAACAGGATCGGCCGGCCCATCTCGGTCGCGCGCCCGATCGCCTCGTCGACCGCCGCCAGCCCCGGGATTGGGCGGATGAAGAGCTGCTTGCCGGCGCGGGCGCGCTGGATGAGCAGGAGCACCGCGCCGCAGAAGAGCAGCATGAAGACCAGCAGCACGGTCTTGCGCGTGTCGAACCACTGGCCGCTCGCCGCGACCGGCCCCACGGGCGACGTCGCCGCGCGGCTGCTGTCGGTGCCGAGGGCCTCGAGGCGGTAGTAGTAGCCGACGCCGTCCGCGACCTCGTTGTCGAGGTAGCCGGTCTCGCCGGGCAGCGCCGTGCCGGCCTCGACGAGCGAGTCCGCCGGTCCGCTGGAGCGCAGGACGCGGTAGAGCAGCACCGTCACCGCGGTGGACTCATCATCGGCCGGGATGCGGTCGTCGGGGCTCTTCTCCCAGGTGAGCTCGATCGCGCCGCCCGGGTCGTTGGGGGCGTCGCGCGCGGTCAGGCCGGCCGGGGGCGCGATCGCGCCGGCGGGCGACGGTCCGAGGATCCCCGGCGCACCCGTGAGCACGCCGGCCGACAGCAACCCCGCCAGCAACAGCCTGAGCAAGCCGGCGCGCGCCAGCAGGCGGGCCGCGGCCGATTGCGCCCGTGCGCCGGCGGCCAGGAGGCGCTGGAGCAGGCGCGCGAATGGGCTCAGCAGCACGAGGGAGCGTTCGGCGAGACCCGAGAGAATGGGTATGCGCGGCGACGGAGGCGAGAACTGCTGACTGTGCTGCATTCGGCCTCCGAGACCCATGCATCGCGAGGGCGCGAGAGAAGGAAGCATAGTCGTTGGGGGGCTGGGTGTCAATTCGCTGGGCCGGCCGGCGACCGTGACACCGGGAACCCGGCGATGGGCGCCCGATGCGGCCCCGCCGGGGGCGCGGTGCGGTCGCGGTTACCTCGCCAGCGCCACGATCGAGACGATCACCGCCGCCGCCGTGGCGACCGGCGTCAGGAGGCTCGAGACCGTGTAGGAGCGCCGCTCGGGCACCCGGATCATCGCGCCGGCCATGACCGTATCGGCGGCGGCCGCGGCGCGCTCGCCGGGATCGCCGGGGCCGCGGATCTTCCAGCTCCCGGTGCGCCCGAACTGATTGGGTCCGCCCGCGGCGTAGACATAGTGGGCCACGGTCTCGCCCGGCAGATAGGGGTAGAGCCCCGGTCGCGTGACCGAGCCGCCCACGGCCACCCACTCGCCGCAGAAGGGCACCTCGACCACATCTCCGGGCCGCATCCGGAACGCGCCGGCAGCGGCGAGGGCGACCCAGTGGCGCTCGAGGCCGATCGCGCCGGCGCCTGTTGCCGGGCCTGCCACTGCCCCGCGCGCGACCCATACGCCGGTGTCGCAGAACTCCGGGCCGAGCCCGCCCGCGGCCCGCAGGACGAAGGCCAGGTCATCATTCTCGCCCGCCGGGATCAGGCGCGTCCGCGCTTCGAAGGGCCGATCGACGACCGAGGAGCGCGCCGGGGTCTCGTCGACCTCACCCGGCAGCAGCCCCCGCACGCGGTAGGACGCCTTCAGGGGGGAAACGAGGACCCGATCGCCGGAGGAGAGCACGGGATTGCCCCCGGCGAGACCGTCCACCCGCCAGGCGAGCTGATCGCAGACTGTCGCGGCGCCGCCGCGGTGCTCGACGCGGATGCGGCGGGCATCGCCGCTCTCGCGCAATCCGCCGGCCAGCGTGATCAGATCGTTGAGGTGATAGCCGGCCGGCAGCTCGTAGGTCCCCGGCGCGGCGACGAGCCCGGTCACCGCGATGCGGAGCAGGGCGGGCCTGACCAGGGTCAGCGTCATCTCGGCGCCCGGGTAGAAGGGGCGCGCCCGCTCGCGCAGGGCGTCCCCCGCGGCGCTCAGGGTCAGCCCATCGACGGCCAGGACGCCGACCGAGGGAACCATCAGGCTGCCGTCGGCCGCCACGACCAGGGGCAGGACCTCGTTGGCCGCGCCCCAGATCGAGAGGACCAGACGGTCGCCGGGCGCGAGGCGGTAGGTGTCGGGATCGACGGGGCCCTCGTAGGCCATCTCGCCGGACTGGATCTGCTGCCATTCGGTCTGGCGATCCTGCGCGGCTTGCAGGGTCGCGGCGGGGGAGCGCAGCCAGCGTTCGCCGCTCCGCCCGGCGCCCTGCGCGCGCGCCGCCCCGGCCGGCAGGCAGGCGCCCGCGACGAGCAGGCCTGCGGTCACGACCGCCGGCAGAGCAGCGGCGGTCGCCACGCGGAGGCCGCCGCGCACATGAAGCACGCCGGAAGTGTGAAGGTCGCCGGAACCCGACTTCATGGCCCACTCCGAGAGTCCGTCGCCGCGCTTCGGTCGTCCCGGGCGTCCAGTCCTCCCGGGCATCCGGTGGTCGTCCCGGGCGTCCGGGCGGCCTGCCCGACGGGGGCGCGCCGTACGGCGACTAAGCGCCCGTAAGGTAGCAGGTCGGCCGAGTTCCGGGAACCCCGCTCTAGCGGAAGCGACCCTTGATCGAGCCCCAGCTCGGCGCGGCCGCCGGCGTGGCGCACGGGCTGGGCGCGCAGTCTTCGATCGCCGCGTACCAGACGCCGCCGGCCGCGAGGCATTCGGCCTCCGAGAGCACCGTGCAGGCCCCGCTCGCCAGACAGCACGCCGCCTGATCCGTCGCCACCATCTCGACGGTTGCCCAGGCCGCGTCCAGACCGAACATGCAGTCGGCCGAGTAGGACATGAGCCAGGTCCCGTTGCCCCGCGGGCCGGCCGTGGCGCCCCAGCTATTGCGGACGATCCAGGCGGATTTCGCATCGTCGTACCCGACCAGCAGCACCGCGTGCCCGCCCTCGTAGATGCCCGTAGTGTGCACGTAGACGGAGTCGGCCGCCGCGTGGCTCCAGTAGGTGATGAAGTCCGCGTAAACAAGGAAACCCAGCCAGACGGGCCCGCTCTGGAGGCGCGCCTTGAGCTCGAGGACGGTCGGCAGATGCCCGTCGTTGCGGACGAGCCCCCAGCTGGCGACGCGGTAGGCCGCGCCCGACGGCAGGGGCACGGGGCAGGGCACCGTGTCCCAGGGCGGCGCGCCCACGGTGCAGCCGGGCCGCGGCGTATCGCCGTTGAAATCGCCCCGGAAGCCGAGCTGGCTTTCGGCCAGCGTTCCGTAGGTCTGCAGGAACGGAAACACCGTGACATAGCCGCCGCAGCAGCCGTCGTTGGCCACGCCGTAGTACGGATGGGTGGCCGTGTCGCACGACAGCGGGAACTGCTCGGCCAGGTCGAGGGTCGTCGGCGCGCCGTGCTGGATGATCGCCATGGCCTCGACCAACCCCAAGGCGGCGAAGGCCCAGCAGCCGCCGCACACGCTCTGGTTCTTGGGCGGGGTCGTCTGCGGGGTCCAGTCGAGGCTAGCCGGCATCTCGGTCGGGATCTGGAACGAGGGCGCGGGCAGCAGGGGCAGCATCTCAGGCGGCATGGGCTTGAATCCCAGCGCCGGGCGCTCCTCGTCCGCGGCGGCGACCGGGCTTGCGCACAGCGCCAGCCATCCTCCGAGGATCGCGGCGCACAAGATCTGACCTCGTGACCGGCGCGCGGCCAGCGGGGGGTGGACCATGGTGGATTCCTCTCCTTGCCTGGCACATGGACTCGGGCGCGGGGGCCCAAGTCCGCCGTGGCCCCGGGCCCGAATCCGCCGTAGGATCTCTGTCGAATCCATCGGCCGGGCGGGTGGGTTCCTTCAGGGCAGGATGGTGGACGGGTCTCTCAAGGGGCACCGCTGCAAGACCTTCGGGCACACGAGGGCGCGAAGCGTGCGCCCCCGGCCAGGGTAGACGGCCCGCCTGACCCCGGGGCGCGCGGCCCCGGAGCCCGGCAGTGAGGGAATAGCCGGGCCCGGCCACGGGTAGATCGATAGCGAGGGGGAGCGGGGGCGCGATGCGAAGGCAAAGGCCGTGACCCCAGCGCACGACGAACAGAGGCTGCGCGAGGACGCCGCCTGCGTGGAGCGAGCGCTGGCCGGTGACGGCACCGGATTCGAGGCGCTGATGCGGCGCCATCACGCCGCGCTGGCCCGGATGCTCCGCGCCATCGTGCGCAATCCCGAGGATGCGGAGGATCTGCTCCAGGAGACCTTCCTGCGCGCCTATCGCTACCTGCACCGCTTCGATCGCAGCCGTCCGTTCGGGCCCTGGGTGATGTGCATCGGGGCGAACCTCGCGCGCAATCACCTCCGCCGGCGGCGCGTGCGGGCGGAGGTGTCGCTCGAAGAGGGCGGCGGCGAGGAAGGCGAGAGCAGCTTCGAGGGAGCCTGGCTGGCGGATGTGCGGAGCGTGCAAGAGCTGGAGCACCGCGCGTTGCTGGCGCGCACGCGCGAGGCGCTCGCGGGTCTGCCCGAGGAGTTGCGCGCGGTGCTCGAGATGCGTCTGCTCGGCGAGATGAGCTACAAGGAGATCGCCGCGGCCCTGGGTTTGCCCATCGGCACCGTGATGTCGCGGCTGAGCCGCGCGCGCAGTCGCATCCAGGCCACACTGGCCGGCGCATGTCGGGAGGCGCCATGAACGATCGCTGCGATTGGGTGCGGGCGCGTCTGGAGCGCCTGATCGATCGGGAGCTGCCCGACGACGAGACGGCGGCGGTCGAGGAGCATTGCGCGACGTGCGCGGGCTGCCGGGCGGCGCTTGCGTCGCTGCGCGCGGCGGATCGCGCCGTTGGCGCGACGGCTGAGAACCCGCCGGCCGAGGACGAGACCTTCCGGCGCCGCTGGGCGCGGTTCCAGGGGGGCTTCGATCTGGCCGCCCTCGATCGGCAACGCACCGCCGAGATCGAGTCCGGCGTCGGCGCCCAGTCGCCGATGACGGGCGAAGAGGTGGCCGCGGCGCCGCTCGAGGTATCCGGAGCGGTGCCCCGCGAGACGCGTGCTGGGGCGCCGGTGATGGCGGCGGAGGCAGCCCGCGCGTCGCTTGCCGCGCGCGCGCGCGCGGCCCTCGCCGGCTGGTTCGCGCCGCGTCCCGCGTGGCGCTGGGCCAGCGTGGCCGGCGGGGCGGTCGTGGTCGCCGTGATCACGACGGCGCTGATCGTGCGCCACCCGGAAGTCCGTCACGCCGCTCCGGTCACCGGGCATCCGCCCATGATCGCGGCGCCCGCTCAGCGGCAGGAGCCGCCGGTGCTCGGCGGCGCGGGGGGCGCGGAATCGCGGGATCGCCGGGCAGAGGTCGAGACCAGGAGCAAGGTGGCGGACGTTGAGTTCGAGTCTGCGGACCTCGGCGCGGGGGGCGCGCCCGAGCCCGGTGAGGTCGTAGCGAGGACCGCGCTCGAGCCGGATGACGCGGTGGCGGATCTCGCGCCCGAGCCTGCCGCGACGGCTCGCAGCGTCCGGCTGCAGACGACCGCGGCGAAATCTGCGGAGGAGATGACGACGGCCCCCACTCCGGAGCAGCTCCAAGAGCGGATCGCTGATCGGCCTTACGAGCGTGGGCCCGACCAACTCCGCGCGCAGGCCCCCGGGCGACCGGCCGTCGAGCCGGCTGCCGAACCGGCTCCCGGATCTGCTCCCGGACTTGCTCCCGGAACAGCTCCCGAACGTGCTCCTGAACCAACTCCCCAACCAGGTCCTGAAGCAAGTCCCCAACCAGGTCCTGAAGCAAGTCCCGACCCAACCCCCGAGTCAGACCGCGAGACTGCGCTCGAGACGACGCCCATGCTGACACTGAACGCGACCCCGAGCGAAACTCCCAGTCCAACTTCTGATCAAACCTGGGGCGCCTTGCGCCGCCTGCATCCCGTCCCGCCGGCCGCGCGCAGTGCGTCGGAAGACAAGAAGGCAGCCGCATCCCAATACAGGGTCTCCGCGGAGGCCGAGCCGCCCAGCCGGACGGAGGCGCTCACGCGCCTGAGCGAGTTGGCGAGAGAACTGAATGTCTCGGGGCCGGCCGATCTGGAGCGCGCGAGTGCGGCCGCGGTCGCCGACCTCCTGGTGGCGACGGAGCGTGCGCTGGTCGAGCAGTCGCCCCGATCGCAGAAGCGAGACCGCTTCGCCACCCCGGCCACGCCGCTCAAAGCGGGCGCCGATGCCGGCGAGCGCGGCGCCTCCGCGGGTGCCGATCGCCTCGCCAGCGGGTGGGTGGCGGCCGGCGATGGCTGGTTCTCCCTACTCCCCGAACAGCCGGGTGCTGAGGTCCGCCGTCGCAGACCGGCTTCACGCGGAGAGGAACCGGCGGCGACCGACTCGCTCGCGGTCAGAGCGCTGAGGGCGTACGAGCAGGCCGTCGCTCTTGCCCGGGAGGCCCGGCTGGACGAGAGGACCATTCCTGCCTATGTGAGCCGGCGCATCGAAGTGCTGCGTGGTTGGAGCGGAGAGGCAGCGCCGCCGGCTCCGGCCGCTCCGGCGCGCCTGCGCGAGCGGTGACGCGATCGTCCGCCCCGGATCGCAGTTCGTCCCGGGCTGCCAGGGACGTCCGGTGGCGTCACCCCGTGAAGAAGGCCTCGATGCGCGCCTGGATCTGCTCGCGGTTGGCGCTGGGATAGACGACCTGGCAGTCCGCCTCGCCCTCGACGCCCTTGATCTCGCCGCCGTCGGGCGTGCTCAGGCGGAACAGCGGCCGCGGGAAATCATCGAAGTAATCGAGCTTCCCCAGCAACGCCAGGCGCAGGATCGCCGCGCGGTTCCAGGCCGCGTCGAAGAAGTAGCGCACGACGCGGCTGCCGTCGAAGCAATCCTCGACGCGCTTGCTCTCCACGATCTTCATGCCGCCGCCCTGCGCTTGCCGGCCAGTTGCCCAACCGCGCGCACCGCCGTCTCGATCTCGTCATCCGTATTGAAGCCCGAGACGCTGAAGCGAACCGTCCCGGCCGGCGCGCAACCCAGAGGCTCGTGGATCAACGGCGCGCAGTGGAGGCCGGTGCGGCAGATGATGTCGAAGCTCTCGCCCAGCACGTAGCCCACGTCCTCGGTGGTCCAGCCGTCGATCACGAACGAGACGACGCCGGTCGACTCGTGCTCGGGACCGTCGCCGTACAAGCGGATCCCCGGCGTGGTCCGTAGGCCGGCGCGTAGCCGGGCAGCCACGAGCAGCGTCCGCTCGCGGTGGCACGCGCCTTCCCGGGCCCACCAGCCGAGCGCGGCCGCCAGACCCGCGAGGGCGGGGACGTTGGGGGTGCCCGCCTCGAGGCGCATCGGCATGTCGGCCGGGTGGAGTGCAAGATCGCTGCGCACGCCCGTGCCGCCCACGAACCACTGGGCCAGATCGAGATGCGGGGCCACGTAGAGACCGCCCGTGCCGGGCGGGCCGTGCAGGCCCTTGTGGCCGGTGAACGCCACGAGGTCGGCCTGCAGCCTGGCCGCCGGGACCGGCGCGATGCCGAGCGTCTGGGAGGCGTCGAGCAGCGTGACCGCGCCCGCTCCGCGGGCCTGCCCGAGGAGCTGCGCGGCGTCGGCGATCCGCCCGGTGACGTTCGAGGCGTGGTTGAGCACCGCCAGCGCGGGGCGGCCGGCGAGCGCCGCGGCCCAAGCGCGGCTGTCGATCCGTCCGTCCGCGTCGAGGCCGACGATCTGCACGCGGATGCCGCGACGCTCGGCCAGATGGTTCAAGGGCCTGAGCACCGAGTTGTGCTCGGTGACCGTGGTGACCACGAGCGCGCCGGGCTGGAGGTCCAGACCGAGGATTGCCAGGTTGAGGGCGTGGGTGGCGTTGACGGTCAACACGACGCGATCGGGCCGATCGCTGGCGAGGAGCGCGGCCAAGCCCGCCCGGCAATCGGCAGTCGCATCCTGGCGCAGCGCGGCCCGGCCGGGATGAACCGGGGGGGCCTCGAGCGCACGACCGACCTCCTGCGCCACGCCCGGCGCCTTCGGCCACGAGCTGGCCGCGTTGTTCAAGTAGATCATGGACCTGGACTCCGGATCCCCGGGTAGGTCGCCCCTGCCGAGGATGGACCGCGCCTTCCAAGGGGGCCCGGCCCCCGACCACCGCGGTGGCGATGGTCACGGCTGATCTCAGCCACTCAGGCCAACCTATCGTCCCTCGCTGTGTGCATCTTTCGCGCCACATTCGGCGCCTGCCGCACACGGCGTTCACAGGCGCTGGGGAACGAGCGCTCGCGGCCGACCAATGAGCCCAGGCGGGCTCGCGGCGCAGCCGGAGCCCCATCGTGATTCGCGGCGGGTCGCCGCGGGTGGATCTCTGGCAGGGGGCGCCCGCAGAGAGTCAGGCCCGCCCCCCTGAGCCGCAGGTCCAGGTATGTCGGTCAGAGGATTCCCGCACACGGAGGGGCAGGTAGACATGGGTGAGAAACTCCAGAAGTTCTACGAATTCGCCGGCCAAAACGGGGGCATGACCGCCCAGATGCGGTTGGCGATGAAGACGCTGATCTCGTCGGACAAGGCGGGCAACAGCCCGGACAGTCCGGAGAACATCGCCAAGTTCAAGGCCGCGATCAAAGAAATCACCGGGAAAGACGCCCCCATCAGCTAGCACAAGGAGGTTTCGCAATGGCCGTTCTGGGCAAGACGCAGTTCGTCCTGGATCACAAGTACGACCGGCGCAACTCGCGCCATTCGATGAACGGGTACGATCACGTTTTCCACTGCCATCACTACATGTCGCTCTACACGCAGCTCGCCGAGGACGCGGCCTTCATGGACGCCAAGCAGCTCCTGGCCGACTGCGCCGAGGACGTGTTCCGCGAGTTCCTCGCCAAGTACTACCGGCAGCACAACGTGACCGAGCCCTGGCAGCGCCTCGAGCTGGCCGCGCAATACTACGCCGCGGCGGGCATGGGTCAGCTGCACTTCGTCAGCGCCGGCCCCGATTCGGGCGAGGTCGAGTTGACGCACTCGCATGTCGATGAGGGCTGGGTCAAGAAGTGGGGCAAGCACATCCGGCCCGTCAACCACTTCACCCGCGGCTACATCGCCGCCTGCTTCGCCACGGCCTTCGACAGGCCCATGCGCAGCATCCAGGTCCACGAGGTTCAGGGCATGGTGACCGGCGCGGAGCGCTCGCGCTTCACGGTCGTGATGAAGTAGGAAGGAGGCAGGGACATGGCAATCGACCGCAAGAAGGTGATCGAGTCGCTCTCGAAGATAGAGGTCATCGGCAACCAGGAGGGCCTGATTCCCGCCTTTGGCGTCTTCGTCAACCAACTCCCGGCCCGCTTCTGGAACAGCTTCGCCGACCGCCTCGTGCGCAACGCCGGTCCCGACCTGCAGTCGGCGGCGGAGGGGCTGCTGGTGAACGCGGCGCACGAGTGCGGCTACCACACCGGCTACGGCATCATCACTTCGGACGAATGGAAGGCCGTGGTGCAGCCCATGGTCCAGAAGGTGCCCGAGGACATCCTCTACGGGGCGTACGCCGTCTTCACGGCCTGGGGTTGGGCGAAGGCCGATATCGTCGAGCTCGTCCCGAACGAGCGCATGGTGGTGCAGGCCTACGACTACTACGAGTCGGATGTCGTCAGCAGCGGCATCTCCTCGCGGCCCTCGGCCTACATGCTGCGCGGCGTCTCGGCCGCCTTCATGGATCTGGCCTACGGCGGCAAGTACGATCCGACCGGGAAGACGGGCATGCGCACCTTCAAGTGCATCCAGACCAAAGGACTGGAGTGCGGTGACGACTACGGCGAGTTCGTGGTGACGCGGGCGGCGTAGTCGGCCGCGGCCGATCCGCCGCGGCGCGCGCCGGCTTTGGCCGGGGCGCGCGGATTCGCCTGGCGGCGGAAATCGCGATGCTGGCAGGGGGCGCGTGAGGGGGCTTGCCTCCCGGCGTGCCCCTTGTCTATTCTGCTCGCAGACCCCCTTCAGGGGGACGGTCCCGGGCGGGCGACAGGGAGGGCGGAGGACCCATGAAGTTCAAGACGCGCAAAGTGGGTGACGTGCTCGTGTACGACATGCAGGGCGCCCTCGAGGGCGGCAAGGAAGCCTACCGCATCAAGGAAGACGTCAGTGAGCAGGTCAAGAAGGGCGAGCGCAACTTCCTGCTCAACATGGACAAGGTGACGTTCGTCAACTCCACCGGCATCGGCATCATCGTCGCCTCCTACACCAGCATCGCCAGCGCGGGCGGCCGGATGAAGATCTGCAACGCCAACGAGAAGGTCTCGCGGGTGATGATGATCACCAAGCTGCTCACTGTCTTTGATTCGTACTACCAGGAGGAGGAGGCGCTGGCGGCGTTCCGGAAGGGGTAGCGCTGGCACTTCTGCTTTGAGCCATCGAACGACCCTGTGCGACGAGTTGAGCGGCACGCCGGGGGGGCTGGCCAAGGCCGCTGGGATCGGCACCCCAGGAGCTATCTCCTTACCCGGATGAGGCTTCAATGCTCTCCGAGTCAAAAGGCCATTCGGGAAACGCAAAACCGCGGTAAAGATTCCCAAGGTCTCATTCGGAGATCCAGAGGGATGGCCGAGATCGTTCGCGCGCCTCTCAGCAATCCCGAGGGGGCGCGCAGATCTCCTGGACACCACCAGGGAACCCGAAGCACGCCCGGAGTCCTTCGCGCACCTTCGGGCAACCCCGAGGGGGCGCGCAAAGCTTCTGGATCTCACCAGAGGTCCCGAAGGGGTGCGCAAGTTCCGCTGCGCCACGTTCATGAAACCGCCGCGGCGGCCAGAGTTTTCAGCGGCGCCACGGCCAAACGCCGGCGAGCGTCAGAATCGTCCGCACCCGCCCATGAAATCCCAAATGGGTGCGCGGAGTTTCTGGGCCTCACCAGGGATCCCGAAGACGCCCTGAGTTTCTCGGCACGCATTTCGGAAAACCCTCGCGGTGCATAGGTTTGCTCAGGCATGACGTTGCAGATCCAAAAAGACCCTGGGACAAAGTGAAATGCGCCTGCGCATCCCGTGAAACCCTTGGCGACGCCCCCGGAGGCCGTATACGGTCTACAACGCGCTCCTTGAAAAGCACTTGGGGTGGTTCTGACCTTGGGCAAGCCGTGACCGGCGGCGCGCCCTGCGACGTTCGAAACCCGACGGCGCCCGCCATGGGATCCGATTCCCGTGAAGCCCCTTCATCCCCAGGCCGCAGCGTGCGCCGGCTGGCGCCCTCAATTTGCGTGCTCGTGCTCACTGCCGATGGGAATAGCCCGGCTCCGCCGCATGTATCTCGGGTGCTTGGGCCGCGAGGTTTGTGGCTTGGATACCGGGGCCGGTTCCAGGCCCGGCGGCGAAAGGAGACGCTCATGAAGACGCGCTTCGCAATCCGCATCTCCTGGCGGGGTTTCTGCGTTCAGTCCAGGGGCGGCCACAGGCACGGACGGCCGGTAGCCGCGGCATACGGCCTCCTCGCCGCCATCATCCTCCTGGCCGCCTTCATGCTCCTCACCGCCGCCCCCGCCGCCCACGCCGACGGCCTCATGATCCTGCGGCCCACGCCCGAATTCCCGCACCCCGAGCCGCTGGCGGTCCAGTACCACGACGTCGCGATCGACATCGGCGACCAGGTGGCGAAGGTCGCAATCGATCAGGTCTTTCGCAACCTCAATGGCCGTCGGGTCGAGGGCGATTACATCTTCCCGATTCCCGACGGCGCGGCGGTGAGCGACTTCGTCCTCTATGTCGACGGGCAGCCCCTGCACGCCGAGGCGATGGACGCCCAGCGGGCGCTGCGCATCTACCAGGAGCTCGTGCGTGAGTTGCGCGACCCGGCGCTGCTCGAGTACGCCGGGCGCGAGATGTTTCGCGCGCGCGTGCACCCCTTCGAGCCCCACGGCGAGCGCCGCGTGGTGTTGAACTACGAGCAGGTCGTCGAACGCGAGGGCGGGCTCTACCGCTTCGTCTATCCGCTCTCGACCGAGAAGTTCTCCTCGCGGCCGCTCGAGCGGGCGGTGGTGACGATCGAGCTCGCCGCCGATCGCCCGATCCGCAACGCGCACTGCCCGAGCCACGCGGTCGACATCGAGTACCTGGGCAAGCAGCGCCTGCGGATGACCTGGGAAGAGAACGGCACGCGGCCCGATCGCGACCTCGTCTTCTACTACTCGCTGGCCGAGGGGCCGCTGGACATTCGCGTCGTGCCGCACCGGCCCACGCGCAGCGAAGACGGCTACTTCATGCTCTTGGCCTCGCCGGGCATGGACGACGAGCTGCCCATCGCCCCCAAGGACGTCGTCTTCGTGGTCGATCGGTCGGGCTCGATGGCGGGCGAGAAGTTCGAGCAGGCCCGCCGGGCCCTCGAGCACTGCCTCGAGCACCTCAATGCCCGCGACCGCTTCAATGTGATTGCGTTCTCGTCGTCCGTCGACGCCTTCGCCGATGACCTGCGGCCCGCCCAGCGCCACGACGTGCGGGAGGCCTTGCGGTTCGTGAGTCATCTGGAGGCGGGCGGCAGCACCAACATCTCCGAGGCCCTGCGCGAGGCGCTGAGGAGCGGCTTCGATCAAGAGCGTCCGGCCTTCATCGTCTTCGTGACCGACGGCTTGCCGACGGCCGGCGAGGTGAACCCTGAGCGGATCCTGGAGGTGGTCGCCGATCGCAATCGCGGCGCGCGCATCTTCACCTTCGGCGTCGGCTACGACGTCAACGCGGTGCTGCTCGACCTCTTGGCGGAAGAGAATGCCGGCCGGCCCACCTACGTGCGTCCCGGCGAGGACCTCGACGGCCGCATCGCGGGCTTCTACGACCAGATTGCCGATCCGGTCATGACGGATGTGGAGATCGAGATCGACGGCGGGCGCATCCGCGATCTGCAACCCGTCCGCCTGCCCGACATCTTCCGCGGCAGCCAGCTCGTTCTCTTCGGGCGCTATCGCGGCGAGGGGCCGGCCAGGCTCTCGTTGACCGGCACGGTGGCCGGGCGGCGCCGGACCTTCACCGCCCGCGTGGATCTGCCCGAGCGCGCGGACCGCGAGGGATTCGTGGGGCGGCTGTGGGCGACCCGCAAGGTCGGCGCGCTCTTGCGCGACGTGCGCCTGCGCGGGGAGCGCGGGGAGCTCGTCGATGAGATCCGCGACCTCGGACTCAAGTTCGGGATCGTCACGCCTTACACCTCGTTCCTCGTCGATGAGGACGGCCGGGGTCCGTTGATCGCGGGCGACGAAGTCCGAATGCAGCGCCTGGGCGGCCGGCGCCCCACGACGGGGCGGGGGACTGCGGTCGCGATGGATCAGAGCCACGACGCCGCTCGGGCGCCGCTTGCCGGTGCGGGTGCCGAGGCCGGGGCCGCTTCAACCTGGGGCGGACTGCAGTCGATCTTCGCGGCACCGGCTGAAGAACGAAAGAAGCTGCTCCAGACGTCCAGCGGCCGTCTGGGCGTCGCGCTCTCGGCGGAGGTCGAGGATCTGTCATCCGCCTCGGCTGAGCGCGATCGGGACGCGCAGTTGGGCGTGCGGCACGTGGCCGGACGCACCTTCCAGCGTGAGCAGGGGGCCTGGCAGGAGGTCGGCTTCACCGCGGGCACGCCCACGACGCCGATCGAGCTGGGCAGCGACGCCTACTTCGATCTGCTCGGCCGGCATCCCGAGCTGGGGCCCGTCCTGTCGTTGGGTGCGCGGGTGATCTTCCAGGTCGACGGCCGGTGGTTCGAGACGCGGCCGGCACCGTGACCCGCCAGGGAGTGCGGATGGAACGCGAGGGGGCAGCGCGCGGTGCTTCGCGCGCCGATGCCCGGAACCGCCTTGATTCCCGGGTACCTCGCCGCTAGTCTCTCAATTGCCCGTCGAAAGCGCTCAGCCAATCCACGGTAGGAGGGCATCACCATGAACGCACTTTCTTGCCAGAAGCAACGCAACAGCATCCTTGTCATCATGCTTCCCGCGCTCGTGCTCCTCGTGCTCGTGCTCCTCGTGCCTGCGCAGTTCACCGCACGGGCAGAGACCCCGGCAGAAGCGTCCTCGGTCGTCGACATCCGTCCCTTCCTCGGTGCCAACGGCACGCTCGACTTGGCGAAGTTGCGCGCCGCGGGCCTGGAAGGGGCCTGCGATCTCTCCGGCCTGCGTGCGGGGATCGACGCCGCCGGGAAGCTGCGCTTCATCCAGAGTGAGGACCGAGCCCAATCGGACGCGGGGCGTGATCCGGAGGATGAGAAGTGGTGGGGTGGCTTCTGCCCGGGCGGCTTGGGTGAAGGCGGCGAGGTCCTTGCCCTCGCCGTGTACGACGGCCGCCTGTATGCGGGGGGATACTTCTGGGAAGCGGGGGGCATCCCCGCCGCGAATATCGCTTGCTGGGATGGAACGAGCTGGAGCGCACTCGGCGCCGGCACGAATGACTTCGTCTGGGCCTTGACGGTGTACCAGGGTCAGCTCGCGGTTGGCGGCCGCTTCACAACCGCCGGCGGGATCGCCGCCAGTCGCATCGCCTTTTGGGACGGCGCGAACTGGAGCCCGCTCGGGGCCGGCGTGCAGGGGAATGTCTACGCCCTCTGCGTGCTCGGCGACGACCTGATCGCGGCCGGCAGCTTCACCAGCGCGGGCAGCGGGACGGCCTACCGCGTGGCGCGCTGGGACGGTTCCGACTGGTTCGCCATGGACCTCGGGATGAACCACGTGGTCAACGCGCTCACCATCTACGGCGGGCGCCTGATCGCCGCCGGGGAGTTCACGGAGGCCGGGGGCACACCGATCAACCGCGTCGCAAGCTGGAACGGAACTGACTGGGCGCCGCTTGGCGACGGGATCGGCGGAAGCAACGCCTACGTGTGGGGCCTCACGGTGTGGAACAACAGCCTGGTCGCAGGCGGCTGGTTCTTTCGCGCGGGTGGCGTTCCGGTCAACTGCATCGCCCGCTGGGATGGATCGATCTGGAGCGACCTTGGCGGCGGAACGAACGGGTACGTCTATGGTGTCGGCGTCTACGGCACGCGGCTCATCGCCACGGGCGATTTCAGCATGGCCGGGGGAGTCACCGCACATCGCATCGCCCAGTGGGACGGTGCCACCTGGACGGCCATGGACGCCGGATTGGAGGGCTTGTTTGCCTTGGGCTATGCCCTGGCCGTGTGGAACTCCGACCTCTACGTCGGAGGCTACTTCTCGGAGGCGGGGACAACTGCCGCGGAAGGGATCGCGAGCTGGGACGGTCAGTCCTTCCGCGCTCTGGGCCAAGGCACCCCCGAGCTCGTCTGGGCGCTGGCCGTGTACGACGGCGACCTGATCGCGGGCGGGGACTTCTATCGGGCGGGCGGCGTCCCCGCCAACAACATCGCGCGCTGGGATGGGGTGGACTGGCACCCGCTCGGCACCGGAACGGACGACGGCGTTGGGAGCCTGGGCCTCTGGAACGGAAACCTCGTGGTGGGCGGTAGGTTCTCCACCGCCGGCGGTGTGCAGGCCAATTGTGTCGCGTGCTGGGACGGAACGAGCTGGAGCGCCCTGGGCAGCGGCCTGAGCGGCTGGGTGTGGGGTCTCACGAGCTGGGGCGGGGACCTGGTAGCGACGGGCGAGTTCGGGAACGCCGGCACGACCCCGGTGAACTTCGTGGCGCGCTGGGACGGAGCGAGCTGGAACCCCCTGGGCAGCGGGTTCGACTGGTGGGCGTACTCGGTCTGTGTCTACGGGGGCGACCTGTACGCCGCGGGGGCGTTCCAGAACGCCGGCGGCCAGCCCGCGGCACTCATCGCGCGCTGGGACGGCTCGTCCTGGAGCCCCGTGGGCGGGGGGCTCACAGGAGGTCCCTACACCAGGGGATGCATCCTGAAGGTTTGGGACAACAAGCTCGTCGTCGCTGGGAACTTCGACTATGCCGGCAGCGTCCCGGCCACGAACATTGCTGCATGGGACGGTACAAACTGGAGCGCGCTCGGAGGCGGTCTCTCCGGCCCCACGCTCTCGGGTCTGGCCTGGCTCTACGTCTGGGGGCTCGCAAACTATAACGGCGACCTCATCGCGACCGGCGACTTCACGCTGGCGGACGGCAGCGTGACGGCGAACGGCATCGCGCGCTGGGACGGCGCGGCCTGGGAAGCGCTCGGTTCGGGCCTCGACAACCTGGGGTACGCTTTGGCTGTCCGCGGGACCGAGCTCTACGCCGCCGGGACGTTCCACACTGCGGGGGCGAAGCCGTCCGTGTCGGTGGCGCGCTGGTCCGACACACCGGTCGCCTCGATTGAGCCGGCTCACAGTGTCCCGCAGCGGCTCTATCTAGTTGCGGGACCCAATCCCTGCTCAGGGCAGGTGACGTTCGAGTACACGCTCCCTCAGAACGGGCGAGTGCGCGTGGTCATCTACGACGTGAACGGCGCGCGCGTGGCCACGGTGGTCGACGGCGAGCAGGAGGCGGGGTACCAGGCGACCAGTTGGAACGGCTTGACCGAGGCCGGCCAGCCGGCTGGAGCCGGCGTGTACTTCGCGAAGATGATCACGATGGGGGAGCGAACCGGGTCGCGAATCGTCCTGATCCGTTGACATCGGGGCATTGTCCAAGAGCAGACGGCGATCACCCGTAGGAGCGGGCGCCGCCCAGGAGACGGTCGGACCGTGCGTCACCCCGAGTCGCGGCGCGCTCCTGACTGCGCCGAAATGGCGCAACTTCGCCCTCGACCGTCGGCCGCGCCTCCTGTACCTTGAGGCTATCCCGAGGGACGAGGAGCAGCAAGCCGCATGGCGCCCAAACGTCGATCCGTCAAGGGCCAACGCCGCCCATCGGCGGCCGGCCAGCCGCCGCGCAGTCACCCCGCCCGGGACCTCGAGGAGGCCGAGAGCCTGCTGGCGGACATGGCCGGCGAGACGATCGCCGGGCAAGCGCCCGCGGGACATGGGCCGGCGCGCGCCACCGACGGGGAACGCGAGGCCCTCCGCGCCCAGGTGCAGGAGTGGAACGCGGACCAGATGCTGCAGGTCTTCTGTGGCCTGGCCAGCGCCATCGCGGGCAACCTGGACCAGCGCTCGCTGGTCAAGCAGATCCTCGAAGCCGCCATGACGACGCTGGGAGCGCAGCGCGGCATCCTCTTCCTGGGCGGGGGCGCGGATGCGGGCCTGGTGCCGGTCGTGGCCCTCAGCATCACCGGCGAGGAGATCGAGGCGGTCGAGCAGGTCAGCAAGACCATCCTGCGGCGCGGCCAGAGGGGCGAGGTGCTGATCAGCTCCGACGCCGTGCACGATCCGCGCTTGATGGACATCCCCAGCGTGCGCATCGGGGAGATTCGCTCGGTGCTGTGCGCGCCGCTCATCTCGCGCGGCGGGCCGATCGGCGTGATCTACCTGGACGCGCCCTCGGCCGCCCGCACGATCCCGCCGGACGCGGGCCGCTTCCTTGAGGCCTTCGCCCGACTGGCCGCGGTCGCCGTCGAGAATGCGCGCCTGCACGGCGACGTCGTGCGCGAAAACCTCCGGCTGCGCCGCCGCCTCGAATCCCAGGAGGCTCTCCAGCAGCTCCTCTCGCTCAGCCCCCGCATGGACCTGCTGCGCCAGCGCGCCGCGCTGGCGGCGCAGGTGGACGCGCCCATCCTGATCCTGGGCGAGCCGGGCACCGGCAAGCAGATGCTGGCGCGAGGGATTCACGAGGGGGGAGCGCGTGCCCTGAATCCGTTCATTGCCTATAGCTGCGCTGCCATCCCGCACGAGCTGACGGAGGCGGTTCTTTTTGGGCACGTGCGCGGCGCGTTTCCCGGCGCTCAGCGTGACATGCCCGGCCTGCTGCGCGATGCCGACCGCGGCGTGCTGTATCTGGACGAAATCACCGATCTCGCTCCCGAGCTGCAGCAGAAGCTGCTGCGCGCGCTTGACGAAGGCGTCGTGACGCCGCTCGGCGGTCGCCGCGAGTATCGCATCGACGTGCACCTCATCTCGGCGTCCAGCCGGAACATCCGGGCCGAGGTGCGCGAGGGGCGCTTCCTCGAGCAGCTCTACTACCGCATCAGCGTGCTCGAGCTGCGGATTCCACCGCTCCGCGAGCGCCCGGCGGACGTCCCGCTCTTGATCGAGCACTTCGTCGAGAAGCACGCCGCGGACCGTGACAGCCGTCGCAAGCTGCACTTCACGCCCGAAGCGATCGGGTTCCTGCAGGGCCTCGCCTGGCGCGGCAACGTGCGCGAGCTCGAGAGCCTCGTGCGCCGCGCGCTGCTGCTCACCGAGCAGACCAGGATCGATCTGGCCGCCATCAAGAAGCTGGTGACCGTGCCGGACGAGGCCTGGGCGTCCGACGCCGTGCCCGGGGCGTGGCCGACGGCCGGCCGCACCGGGCAGGTGCGACCCTACGTCGAACAGGAGCGGGAGGCCCTGCGCGAGGCGCTCATCCGCGCGGGGGGCAACAAGTCCAAGGCCGCGCGACTGCTGGGGTTGCACCGCAACACATTGTTGCGGCGGATTCGTAAGCTCAACGTCACCGTCGAATAGCGCCCCCCTGGCGCAGGGCGGCCGCGCCGGGCGCCCTGCGCAAGTGCCTGCGATCAGGGGCGCTAGTGCTCAAGGCCGGTTCCCCAAGTACCGACCGTTCTTACAGGACCCCAAGGGGAGGAACCGCCATGTCCGTTCCCGGTGGAGAATCGCATCCCAAATCCGCCCGCCCGCCCGAGGCGAATCAGGCGGCCGAGGGCCTGCGGGCGCAGCGTGTGTGCGAGAACATCGCCGAGCTGCAGTCGTCCTGCTCCTTCCCCGGCACGCTGCTGCGGGTCCTGGAGGTCGTCAACGACGAGACGAGCACCAAGAAGGATCTGGCGCAGGCGATCGAGCGCGATCCGGATCTCACCGAGCGGGTCCTGCACGCGGCCAACAGCCCGCTCTACCTGACCTACAACGCGCGCATCGACGAGTCGGCTCTGGCCGTCACGAACCTCCCCACCGCGGTCCTCAAGCTCGGCTTCGACAGCATCCGCAACATCGCCTTCACGCAAGGCATCTGCGATCTGGGCCGCGGCGGTCACGAGTTGGGGACCGCGATCGTCGTGCACCTGCTGGTGGTGGCCGAGCTGGCGCGCGCCTTCGGCTTCCTGCGCGGGCGCGGGCTGGGGGAAGACGCTTACTTCGCCGGGCTGGTGCACGACTACGGCAAGCTGGCGCTCTTGAAGGCGCTGCCGCTCGAGTACCTGCGCATTGCCTCGCGCTGCCGCACGCATCGGCGCACGGCCCTGCAGGCCGAGGAGGAGCTGCTGGCGCCCAGCCAGCCCATCCTGCGCAATCACGTCCACACGGGTGCGGAGCTGCTGCGGCTGCACGGCCTGCCGGCCAGCATCGTCACCGCGGTGACGCGCCACCACGAGGATCCCATCACGCACCGCGCCAACGGCACCGTCTGGACCGTGCCGTCGCTGGTGGCGGGCGCCGATCATCTGGCGTATCGCATCGGCTATCCGGACGGCATGAGCGAGACCGATGCGGCCTGCATGTCGAAGCGGGAGCTGGTCGACCTGTTGGCGATCGAGGAGCCGACGGTGGACCGCATCATCCAGGAGAGCGTTGCGCGGGTGAATGACGCCATTGCGGCTGCCCGGCTGCCCGTGCAACCGCAGCTCCTCGAGCGCATCCGGCGCATGGAGACGCCCAAGACCGCCGCCCACGACCACCACGGGGTGGTGCGCGCGACGGATGAGCCCTACGGCGCCGCCCTGACCCTGATCGACCTGGCGCGCTCACGCCCGTCGGTGGGGTTCTACGACTTCAAGGCTCACACGGGGCTCGACACCCGCGTGCTGCAGCGATTCCTGGACCGCCTGATCGAGGGGGAGTACTTGAAGGCGTCCGGGGTCGGCGGCGCGCGCACGGCCTATCAGGCCACCCGCAAGCTGCGCGAGGTAAGTCCCCACGATGTGCTGCGGCACATCCTGATGGATCGCGAGGATCCCGAGAAGAACGCGGCCTGAGGTAGCCCATGCGGATCCACCTTCATCTGCTGGCCCTGGCCTTTCTGGTGGGCTTCCTGGACTTCCTGGTGTTCCACCTCTACCGGCCGCGCTTGCGCAATGCCTTCCTGGCCTTCTCGCGGCAGAAGCTGGTCTTTCTCTCGTGGGCGGTGCCCTTCGGGTTGATGGCGGCGACGACCTATCTGGCCGCGCATGTGCTGCTGCAGCTCGCGGGCGTCGATCCGGGAAGCAGCCCGCTGGGCTGGGTGAGCGCGGTGCTCGTGCCGCTGGCCATGCACCACGGGACGCTGGCCTGGCCGGCGCGCGGCAAGTTCGGCGAGGCCAATCAGCGCATCCGGTTCTGGTTCCCCTATCAAGGCGTCTGGGAGCGGGCCGGGCGGCACATCGAGGGGCGCCACAGCCAGAACCTGGAGCTGCTCGCCGCGCAGTACGCCAGCGTGCCGTGGGATGACGACGCGCTGGCCCGCATCCACGCCCGCATCGTGCCCCACTATCGCGAAAAGCAGGAGAATCGACGCGTGAACCCGCAGCTCCTGGTGTCGCTGCGGCGCTTCCGCGAGCAACACGACACGTTCGCCTTCTTCTATGCGCTGCTCGAGGAATTCGGCCCGCAGCGGATCGACCGCGTGCTCGGCCGCCTGTAGCGCCGATCCGCAGCGTTCGGCCGCCTGTAGCGCCGATCCGCAGCGTTCGGCCGCCTGTAGCGCCGATCTGCGCGCACAGCCACAGCCGCCGGCAGTGCCGGCCTACGCGCCCGTCGGCTTGCTCCACCGCTCGAAGTAGACGAGCTCCGAGAGGTTTCGCCGGCGCTTGGGCCGCGCCTGGTCGGCCGGGTGTCCCAGCGGCGTGAACGCGACCGGCTCGATGCCCTCGGGCAGCTCGAGCACCTCGCGCGCGGCCCGGGCATCGAACGCGCCGACCCAGCAGGTGCCCAAGCCGACCTCGGCCGCCGCCAGCGTGAGGTGATCCATGGCGATCGCCGCATCGACGTCGGCGTAGCTCTTGCCATCCGCGCGGCTCCAGGCCTCGCCCAGCACCGAGCACACTCCGATGACGTAGGGCGCCTGGGCGAACCAGTCCTTGCCGTAGATGAGCCGCAGCTCGCTCTCGCGTCCCTCGGTCTTGATGACGATCAGCCGGAAGGGCTGCCGATTGGCGGCGGAGGGGGCGAGCTGGGCCGCCTCGAGCACGAGCTGCAGCTTCTCCGGCGAGACCGGATCGGTTCGATAGGAACGGACGCTGTACCGCTGCTGGATCAGTTCGTAGAAGTCCACCGCGTTTCTCCTCCGCCTCGGCGATGCTCGCCGGCCGGATCAACGGCCCCGCCCGGCCCACCCAGGGCTCCCCCGACCGTGGTTTCGGCAACCCGAATCATAGCTCAGCCCGCAGGCCCTGTCTCGGTCGGGTGGGCGGATGCGCGGATCTCCACCTTGAACCAGCCGGCCGGCGCGCGTAGGCTTCTCGCTTCCCCCTCCCAGGAGGCGGTTGTCCCCCGGCGCCATCCGGCGCCCGCGGGACCCCCGAGCCGGAGGTTCCGTGCCCGACCAGCAGCCCCAGACCCCGGCGCCCGGCGCGGCACCGCCCTCAGCGCACCAGGCGGCGGCGCCGGCCTCACCGCACCAGGCGGCGGCACCGGCCGGGGCGGACCCCGCCGAGCCGCTGCGCGAGAGCATCGTCGTGCCCGGGACTCGGCCGGGATCGGCGATGGAGGCCTGGAAGCTGGCCGCTCCCACCATCATCGCCCAGATGGCGACAACCATCATGTGGACGGTCGACACCATCATGCTCGGCCACGTCGGGAAGGTCGAGATGGCCGCGGCCGGCTTCGGGGGGACGATCATCTGGACGCTCTCCACGTTCTTCGTGGGCGGCGTCCAGGCGGTGGCGACGTTCGTCTCGCAGGCCAAGGGCGGCGGGCGGCTGCGCGAGTGCGCCGTGTTCACCTGGCACGGAATCTACCTGTCGCTGGCCGCGGCGCTGCTGCTCATGCTGGCCCTGTGGAAGTTCGACTGGATCCTGGCGCTGGCGCGCCCCGACCCCGAGGTCGTGCACGAGTGCCTGCGCTACTCGCGCGTGCGCCTGGCGAGCTCCTTCTTCGTGCTCGGCATGTTCACCCTGGCGAGCTTCTTCCGCGGGATCGGCGACACGCGCACGCCGATGGTCGCCGCCATCGTGTCGAACGCCTTCAACATCGTCGTCAATGCCCTCCTGATCTACGGCATCGGGCCTTTCCCGCGGCTGACGACGCTCGGGGCGGGCCTGGGCACCGCCCTGGCGGCCGTGCTGTCCTTTGTCTACCTGCTGGTCGCGTACCTGCGGCCCAAGGTGCATGCCGACTATCACACGCGCACCGACCATCCCTTCCGCCCGCGGGCCATGCTGCGTCTCCTGCGGGTCGGCGCGCCGATGGGCGTCCAGTTCTTCCTCGACATGGGCAGCTTCACCGTCTTTATCGCCATCATGGGCCGATTGGGCACGGACCAGCTCGCCGCCAGCAACGTCGCCATTCAGCTCTTGAGCTTCTCCTTCATGCCGGCCAGCGCGGTGGCCCGGGCCGGGACCACGCTCGTGGGGCAGTACCTGGGGGCCGGGCGCCGCGCGCTGGCCGAGCGGTGCGGCTGGGTGGTCATCCGGATGAACCTCGTCTACTGCGCCTTCATCGCGGTGGCGTTCCTGATCCTGCGCCGTCAGGTGTTCCTGGTCTTCAACAACGATCCCGGGGTCATCGCGGCCGGGGTGAGCATCGTGCCCTTCCTGGCGCTCTTGCAGATCTTCGACGGTCTGCAGATGAGCTACACGGGCGCCCTGCAAGGGGCGGGGGACACGCGCTTCCCGATGGTCGTCTTCGGCGCGAGCTCGTGGCTCCTCTTCGTGCCGCTGGCCTACCTGGCCGCCCTGCCGTGGGGCGGCGGGATCGTCGGCGGCTGGGCCGTGGCGGCGTTTCATCTCGCCCTGGTGGCGGGCATTCTCACGGTTCGCTTCCGCAGCGGCGCGTGGAAGCACCAGCGGATTTGAGCGGAGGGGCAACCCATGGCGGGCGAGGGAACGGCGGGATGAGTAGGCCGGCGCGTTCAACGAGTCGGGTCTGGCGCATGGGGATCACCGCGGCGCTCACCGACCTGGCGCTCTACCTCGTCTGGGTGGCGATTCCCTACCGCGCCATCCATCTGGGCGCGAGCGCGGCCGAGCTGGGGCTGCTCACGACGATCTCATCGAGCACGTATGTTCTCACCACGCTGTTCACCGGAAGTCTCTCGGATCGCGTGCCGCGCCTTTATCTGGCGCGCTTCGGCGCCCTGGTTTTCGCCGGCGGGTGCATCCTGATCCTGCAGGCGCCGAGCCTGGGGCAGCTCTTCCCGCGCCTGCCGCTGAGCGGGCTGGGCATGGGGTTCTTCTGGCCGACGGTCCAGGCCGCCCTGGCCGACGAGGGCAGCCTGGATGAGCTCGAGAGCAATCTGGGCCTGTTCAACGTCTTCTGGAGCGGGGGCAAGGCGCTTGGCTTCCTCGCCGGCGGCACCCTCTACGCGCTCTACGGCGTCACCCCGATCCTCATCGGGGTGCCGGTGACGATGCTCGTCGTGACCGCGCTGCTGCCGCGCCGCCGGCGCACGCTCGCGGCGCCGCCACGCTCGGCCGGCACCGGCGACGAGCGCGCGACGTCGACCTACGCGCTGCCCGCCGGCGAGGACGAGCGCGCGACGTCGACCTACGCGCTGCCCGCCGCCGGAGACCTCAAGGCGCTGCTCTACATGGCCTGGGCGGCCAACGCGGTCGCCTTCGGCATCGGCAACACGCTCAACATGCAGTATCCCAAGTTCCTGCTCCAGAACGCCCGCGGGTCGGCCGTGTTCGGCCTCTTCCTCGGCACGGTCTTCATCGTGCAGACGCTGGTCTTCTGGGGCCTGCGCACGCGGCACGGCTGGCGTTTCCGGCGCCGGCACGTCTACGCGGTCCAGGCCGCCGCCGCGGCGGGCGTGCTGCTGCTGGTCTGGGCGCGCCCGGTGTGGCTGATCCTGCTCGCGGCCGTGCCGCTCGGCCTGGGCCTCGGCCTGTGCTATCACGCGAGCATCGTCTACAGCCTGCTCGACCGCAGCGGGCGCGGCCGGCGGGCCGGCATTCACGAGGCCCTGCTGGGCGCCGGCAACTTCCTGCTGCCGCTTCTGGGCGGATTGGCGGCCTCGGCCGCATCCGACCTGCGCATGCCCTACCTGCTGTGCTGCGCGATCGCCCTGCTCGGCATCGGCTTCCAGGAGCGCATCTGGCGCCGCCGGGGTTCCCCCGCCCGCGCGATCTAGATCCGATCTGGTACCGCATTCGCTATTCCCCAGACGACCGCCCGGCCGGCCCCGGAGGGTCCGGCGGCTGCGGCCGGCCGGTGGACTCATGTCAAGGAGACACAGATGGGGAAGCACGAAGCGGATCGCCAGGATCTCGGCCCGTACGAGGCGCCGGTGCTCGCGCCCACGCGGGTGCAGTTCGGCAGCCGGGGGCGCACGTCGCCAACGGCGTCCTCGAACATCTTCTGCTGCAACTGCAGCATCGGAGACTAGCCGCCCCGGTCCAGGACCGATTGCTGCCGCCCCGCCGCCGCTCAGGCGCGCGGCGGGGCGGCAGGGGAGCGAAGGGGGAATCGATGACGCCCGTTGAGGAGACGGCCGCCGGCGGCACGACGGTCTACTGGGACATCAGCGCGCGGTGCAACGGCCGCTGCGCCTATTGCTCGGCCGCGGGGGCGCTGAGCCAGCCGCCGGAGGAGTCCGTCGACACGGCCACGGCCATGCGCGGCCTGCGGCGTCTGCGCCGCGGGGGCGCCGGAGCGGTGGTCTTCCTCGGCGGCGAGCCCACGCTGCGCGAAGACCTCCCGGCGCTCGCCGCCGCCGCCTCCCGCCTGGGGATGACGGTGAGCATCGCCACGAATGGGCTGTCGCTGCCGCGTTCGCTGCGACGCCAGCTCGTCGCCGTCGAGGGGCTGGCGGTGAACTTCAGCCTCGACAGCAGCGATCCCGAGGAAAACGACGGGGTGCGCGGCGGCGGCTATCACGCCGCGTGCACGCGCACGCTGCGCGAGCTGCTGGCCGAACGGCGCGCCTCCGGGGCGGCCCTGCGCGTGACGATTCAATCCACGCTGACGGTGATGAACCTCGAGCGGATCGAGGCCACGCTCCTGCGGCTGCTCGATCTGGGTGTCGACAGCGTGCTGCTGGAAAGGATGAGGACCTATCCCTGGCAGTCGAGCGCGGTCCGGGCGCTCGCGCCCAACCCGCAGCAGTGGATCGCCGCGGCCGGGCGGGCGGCGCGGGCGTCGGCGCGGGTCCGACTCTGTGATGAGCCGCGCATCCTGATCAACTACGGGCTCTCGCGCTTGAAGGCCGCTCTGGCCCAACGCTACGGCTACCCGCAATCGTCAGAACGGCAATGTCTGGCGGGGATGGCGGTGGCGGTGCTGGACGCCGGCGGGGACCTGCACCCCTGCCGGGCCGCGGCGGCGAGCCCGGTGCCCCGCGATGCGCGCGGACGGCCGCTCTACGCGATCGAGCCGGTCAACATCCGCTCGCCGCGGGCCACGCGCTTTCTCGACAGCCTCTACTTCGTCGACTTCTTCAACTTCGCGCACTCGGTCCGTACCTACGGACGCCTGTCGCTGTGCCGGGAGTGCGAGCACTACCTGGAATGCGAGCCATGCCCCCTGGATGTCGTTCACCGCGGCGAGGCCGTGCTCGGCGAATGCCGGGCCCTGCTGGCCGGCTGCCGGCCGTAGGGGGCGCTCGCCGGTCGTACAGAGCGGTGGCCGGCGTGGAGAGCGGTGGCCGGCGTGGAGAGCGGTGGCCGGCGTGGAGAGCGGCGAGCGGCCGCGGGGAGGAGTCACTTGATCGCGCCCAATGACCTCGGCCGGACGCCGGGTCAGGAAGCATCCTCGAGCCTGGCCTTGGGAACACGCTTGCGCCGAGCGCGGGCGGCCCGGGCCTTCGAGGACAAGCAGGGCGGCTGGACGCTCGTCACCCGCGACGGCCTGGCCATGCGCGTGACCGGACTGGCGGCCCTTTATGCCTGGGAGCGCTTGCGGCTCTCCGACTGCACGACGCGGGAGCTCGCGGCGGAGCTGGCGGAGCGCTTTCCGGGGGTCTCGCCCGAGCGAATCGAGCGGGATCTCATCGCCTTCCACGGGCATCTGCTCAAGAACGGGTTCATCGAAGTCCGGCCGCGCGCGCCCCAGTTGCCGCCGCCGCGCCCGCCCGCCGCAGGCTAGATCATGCCGCCGAAGAGATTCGTGTAGATGAGCCGGTAGTTGCCGGTGCCCATCTCATCCAGGAAGATGAAGCGCAGGGAGCCGTCGCGCACGCGCAGGCCTTGGGATGGAAGGAGCGGACGGCCGCGGTTCGTGTAATACCACACCTGGTAGGCCGACGAATTGAGCCAGTGCCCGCGCGGCCGGCCGCCGGCCCCGGCTGCCTCGACGGCGTTGACCTCCCGTTCGAGGAACCTGTAGATCAGATCCTCCTCGTGGGGCGCCAGCTCCTTGTGGATCTCGTCGGGTTCGCCGAAGTGCACGTAGACGCGGCCTCGGTCGGACAGGCAGCCGCGCTGGAGGCCGCCGTAGCGAGCGTCGGCCACCGCCAGCCGCTCGCGGAAGCGGTGCTTCATCTCGGCGCTGCCCGGGCCGGCGCTCCCGGCAGCGAGCGCCTTCCACAGGCTGTCGAGCATGGCTTCTTGCTGGCCTGGTTCGAGGGACATGAAGCGGCTCCAGACATCGTCCTCGAAGAGCAGCGATGCTTCCTCGACCAGGTCCTGCTGGGACGAGCGCCAGGCGCGCGGATCCCACAGGACCTGGAAGCGGCCGGTCACCTGCGACGCGGTGGGTGACGCTGGCGTCGCCGGCGGCCCAGCGGATGGCGGTGGCGCGGATGGTATCGATGCCGCCGATAGGCCCGGCCGAGCGGTTTGTGCCGGGGATACCACCGGCCGGGCCTGGAACTCGACGGCATAGGTCCCGGCTGGAAGCCGAGACACGTCCATGTGCCGCAGCGCCCCGCAGCGGTGCCAGTGCGGGATCACGCGGCTCTTGCTCTCATAGAGGGTCGCGCTGTCCGCCAGCGCGATCACCCGGGTGATGAGATCGGTGTCGCACTGCTCGAGCCCATAGAGCTCGATGTAGATCGTCAGGGCGGTGTTCTTCAGTCCGTACGTGTGGGCCGGATGCGGGTCGAGCTGCTCGCGCATCAGGAGCGCGTCGCCCAGCAGCCAGCTGCCCTGCCGATCCGCCACGTCCTGGGCGGTGTGGTCCCACAGGAAGAGCGGGGCGCTCACGGCCCAGCCCGCGGAAAGGTCCGGGATCGTGACGGCCCCGCGCGCCACGCCGCGCTTGTGCTTGCGCTGCAAGATCGGGATCAATCCCCGGCGGGTGGCGTTGGGGTCCTGGAGCTCGATCTCGAAGCCGCGCACGTCCTCCCGCAGGGGCGCGATGAACCGGATGATGCGGCGGGTCGGCTCATCAGCCGCGCCGGGCACGGCGCCGGGCCCGGCGGCGGCCTCAGCGGAGGGGACGCCCGCGGGCTGGGCCGCGGTCGTGGCGGCGGATGCTGCGCCGGGTTCAGCCGCGCGGGGGATGTCGATGTGATTGGCCAGCGTCACGAGCACGTCGCGGTCGGCGTCGAGCAGCGTCAGCGTGGCGTCGACTTGCATCCAGTCGCCCGACTGGTCCGCGAGCGACACGAAAGCCATGTCGGGCTCGGGCACGGCCAGGTAGAACACCGCCTCAGCCTGATCGTAGGAGTTGAGGAACACGACCGCATCGGCCGTGAAGCGGATGTCGCCCTTGGCCTCGAGCGGGAACCGCGGCAGGGCTGATTCGTTGCCGCCGCCCCACAGGGCCGACAGCCCGGCCATGAGCGGCAGCACGCTTCCCTGCAGCACCGGCGCGCATCTGGAGCGGCGGCGCCGATCGCCGCCGTTCCCGCTCGCTGTGGCCTCGGGTGTCATCGGCTCGCCGTACCTCCTCCGGCCCCGCCAGCCTCGTCGGCCTCGTCGGCCTCGTCGGCCCCGCCCCACCTCGCCCGACCTCACCTGGCCCCGGGCCCGCGCGGCCCTCGCGCCTCACCCGGCCCGGCGATTGCCCGCCGGGCCGTCCTGCAACCATGGACACAGGGATTGGACGGAACGGCGCGCTTGATTACCCGGCCGGGCCGACCGCATGATGCGCGCCGGCGACGGGTCGGTCCAGCGGCGAGGTTGGGATGGGGGTGGGATGGCCATGCTGCTTGCGCTGACGGCGGCGGGCGGGATCCAGGCGGGCGTTCTGCAGTGGTTCCTGTTCTGCGCCTTCGTCGCCACCATGCTGCTGCTGGATCTCTTCGTCTTCCACCGGCGGTCGCACGTCATCGAGCTGCGCGAAGCCACGCTCTGGTCGGTCTTCTGGATCGGGCTGGCGCTGGTCGTCGCCTTCGTCATGTACCTGTGGCGCGGCAGCCCGGCCGCGCTTCTCTTCCTGACGGGCTACGTCGTCGAGCTCTCCCTCTCGGTGGACAACCTGTTCGTGTTCCTGATGCTCTTCACCTACTTCGCCGTTCCCGCCAAGTATCAGCACCGCGTCCTCTTCTGGGGCATCGTCGGCGCCATCCTGATGCGCGTGCTCTTCATCGTGCTGGGGGTGGCTCTGATCAATCGGCTGCACTGGGTGCTCTTCATCTTCGGGGCCTTCCTGGTCTATACCGGGATTCGCATGGCCGGAAAGCACGACGAAGAGATCCACCCCGAGCGCAATCCCCTGATCAAGCTGGCCAAGCGCGTCCTGCCGGTCAGCCACGAGTACCACGGCGGGGCCTTCTTCTTCCGCGATCCGGCTCGCCAGATGCTCGTCGCCACGCCGCTCTTCATCGTCCTTCTGGTGGTGGAGACGACGGATGTGGTCTTCGCGGTCGATTCGGTGCCGGCGGTGATCGGGGTCATCCGCGACCCGGTGACCGGCTATGCCGATCCGTTCCTGGCCTTCACGTCCAACATCTGCGCGGTGCTGGGGCTGCGGGCCATGTTCTTCGCCCTGGCGGGGCTCCTGCGACGCTTCCGCTTCCTGCACTACGGCCTGGCAGCGATCCTGACCTTCGTGGGCATCAAGATGCTCCTCGAGGCCGCGGGCTTCTACCACCTGCTGCCGCTCGAGCTCGGGCCGGTCACGATCCCCGAGGTGCACATCGCGACCTCGCTGTCGCTGGCCATCGTGGGCACGCTGTTGGCGTTGTCACTGACCGCGTCGCTGCTGTTGCCGGTCAAGCGCCAGGGAGCGGAGGAGCGGCGGCGGCGCGGCGCGCGGGGGCCTGCCCGCCGTCAGGAGTGACGCGGGCCGGCGGCGCGGTCGGCCGGCTGAGATCGCCGGCCGCTACAGGTGCCGCTCGAACCACCCGGCGATCTGCTCGAGCCGCGCGACGCGCCGGTCGGGGCGCCCGCCGCGCGACAGTCCGTGCGGCTCTCCGGGAAACCGCACGAACTCGACCTTGCGCCCCAGGACCTTCAGCGTCGCGAACAGGTTCTCGGCCTGCTCGATGTTGCAGCGCAGGTCGCTCTCGTTGTGCAGGATCAGGAGCGGCGTGCGGATGTTCTGCGCGTAGGTGAGGGGCGACTGGCGCCGATAGGCCTCGGGATCCTCCCAGGGGTACGCGCCCAGTGTGTGGTGGAAGCGGAAGCCGATGTCGGAGGAGCCGAAGAAGGGCACGAAGTCGACCACCGAGCGCTGGGTGACCGCCGCCTTGAAGCGGCGCGTGTGGCCGACGACCCAGTTGGTCATGTAGCCGCCGTAGGATCCGCCCGTGACGCCGAGACGCTTCGCGTTCACGTAGGGCAAGCTCGCCAGGTGGTCGGTCACCGCCATCACATCGGCGAAGTCGCGATTGCCCCAGTCGCCCTTGATCGCCTCGGCGAAGGCGCGTCCGTAGCCCTGCGACCCGCGCGGATTGCTGTACATGACGACGAAGCCGCGGGCCGCCAGGAGCTGCATCTCGTGGAAGAAGCTGTAGCCGTACTGCGTCTGCGGCCCGCCGTGGATCTCGAGGATCGCCGGGTACTTCCGGCGCGGATTGAATCCGGGCGGCGTGAGGATCCAGGCCTCCACGCGCGCCTTCTCGGTCGAGCGCACCACGACGCGCTGCGGGCGGCGCACCTCGATATCGTCGGTCCAGGCCTTGTTGAGCGTCGAGAGCCGGCGCGCCGCCCCTGAACGCAGGTCGAAGGCGAAGGCCTCGGGGGGCATCGTGGGCGCCGAGACGATGCCGGCCGCTGTGCGACCGTCCCGCGACACGCAGACCGATTGCAGGTGGATGCGATCGGGTGTGACCAGCTCCGGCGTCCCGCCGCGGGCGGGGACGCGGTACAGTCCGGTCGAGCCGTGGCGGCTGGACATGAAGTAGATCCGGCGACCGTCGGGACTCCAGTGCGGCGCAAGGACGCCCGGGCCGCCGACGATGTCGGTGATGGTCGCATCGTACGCGGGCTGATCGAACGTGCGCGCCAGGCAGCGAGCCCGGCCGCGACCGTCGGCCGGCACGACCCACACGCGGAGCTGCTCGTACCAGGGGTCCTTGAGATCATCGTGCCCGAGGTAGGCGATGCGGCGGCCATCGGGCGAGAAGCGCGGATAGCCCACCGGACCGGGCGGGGTGGGCACCAGGCGCGGGCGGCCGCCGCGGGATGAGACGACGAAGAGGTCGCCGCGCTCGGACTCGCGATCGGGATCGCGCGCGACGTTGCGCACGAAGGCAACCCAGCGGCCGTCGGGGGAGAAGGCAGGCTGCGCGGCGCCGCGCTTGCCGGCGGTGATCTGCGTGCCCGCCCCTGTCAGCACGTCGAAGACCCACACCTGGGGCTCGGCCTTGGGATAGAAGCCCAATCCATCCATCCGATAGAATAGCCGGTCGATGTGCCGGAAGACGGGCGGCTCGCGCTTGGGCGGCGGCGCGTCGGGGTCGGCGGTTGCGGCCTCCTCAGCCCTATCGCCCTTCCCCCCCTGCGCGCCCTTGGCGGCCGCGTCGGGCGGGGTGCCCGGCTTCTCGATCGGGTCGTTGGGGGTGAAGGTGCAGAGGATCCGCCGCCCGTCGGGCGAGAAGGAAAGATCGCCGAACGCCCCATCCTTCTCCACCAGCACGCGGGCCTCGCCGCCGCCGGTCGGGAGAATGTGGATTCCCGGATAGTGGCCGCGCTTGCCGAGGAAGGCGATCAGCGTGCCGCCCGGGGAGTAGACCGCGCCCGCGTCGCCCTTCTTGCCGTGGGTGTACTGCCGCACGAGCCCGTCGTGCAGGCCGGCGACGTACAGGTGGCTGTCGTAGCCCTTGCGATCCTTGCGGACCGACCTGGCGGAGAAGACGAAGCTCTCACCGTCCGGCGACAGACTGCCGCCGTGCAGGGTCTTCACGGTCCAGAGGTCTTCCTTGGTCACGGGGCGCTTCTTGGCCACGATCCACCTCGCTTGCTCGAGCCCATGCTGGTAGCCGCCGCGCTGATGACCGCGGATCGGCGCGCGCGATCCGAGCGCATCCTAGCAGCCCGCCTCGAGGCTGGCCAGCGCCGGCTCGCCTCGCGGGCTGGCCAGCGCCGGCTCGCCTCGCGGATGCTACCCGCCGGTCTGGCACAGACGGCTCGTGGGTCCCGCCGGAACGCTACGTGAGCAGCCCCAGGTGGCGAGCGGCGCCGGCGATGATCGCGGCGCGGTCGCCGGGGCGCCGCGCGGCGCGACCCGATCGGACGATGCACTCGCGCACGACGATGCGCTTGCAGGAGCGTTCGAATCCGGCCAGGTCGGTGACGCCTTCCATGTGCAGCAGCCGCGCGTCCTGCAGCAACTCCAGCCCGGCCTCGATCTGCTCGCGCGTGGCGCAGCGCTCGACGATCCACGTGACCAGGCACTCGAGGTACTGGTCATACGGCTTGCAGTTGAGGTTCCGTTGCTTGGCCGGCAGGAGGTCGAGATCCCGAGGGGTGGCGGGAACGAGTGAGGTGATCAAGTCCCTGCTGGCTTCGTGCAGCGCGCAGGCGTTGATCGCCTGGCAGAGCGGGCACTGGTCGCAGTCAGGCGGGCAGGCATCCATGCAGGGCGAATCGTAGACGATTCGATCGGTCCCGCCCCAGTGGTCCAGGACGGCTGCCCGCACGCGGATCCGGGAGCCGAGATCGGCCAGGAAGGCCTGGGCCTCCGACCAGCGGGCATCGGCAACGGGGGATATCATGGGGGTGTCCCTCCTCCCGCCGGCAATACGAGGACGCCCCGCCCATGGTTGCGCGCAACCCTCATCGTCGATTACGATTCGCCCCTCGATGAGCGTGCAAGCCGACAAGAAACGGCCGTTATGGCCCTTGCTGATTCCGCTGGCGCTGCTGGCCGTTCTGGCCGTGCTGATGCTGGGGCGGGGCCTGGGCCTGACCGAGGGGCAGCTCACCTACGCGCTCGATGATTCCTACGTCCACATGGCCATGGCCAAGAACCTTTCCCAGCACGGCGTCTGGGGCATCACGCGCCACGAGTTCTCTTCGTCGTCCTCGTCTCCCGTGTGGACGCTCCTGCTGGCCGCGGTGTTCATCGTGACGGGACCGCTCGATGGGGTTCCGCTCGTGCTCAATCTGATCTGTGCCGCGCTGGTCATGGTCGTCGGGTATCGCCTGCTGGCCGGATGGGGAGGATTGGCGCGAGTAGGACCAGCGCATCCCGGGACGGTCGCGGTCGCGCTGCTCGCCTTCGTGCTGTTCGTGCCCCTGACGGCCCTCATCGCCACGGGGCAGGAGCATCTCCTGCACCTGCTCCTGGTGCTGCTCTTCGCGGGGCGGGTGGCCGCGCGAGCTGCCCAGGGCGGGCCCGCGACCGGTGTCGGGCGAAGCGCAGGCGCCGATCGCCAGGCGGCCGCTGCTCGAGGCGCAGGGGCGCGCAAGGTGCCCATCGCGCTCTGTGCGCTCGCGGCCGCGCTGCCGCTCGTTCGCTACGAAAGCCTCTTCCTCGTGCTGGCGGCCGTGGTGATCCTGGCGCGCCGCGCGAGTCGGCGCGAGGCGCTCGCGGTCGCGGCGGCCGCGATCGTGCCCGTGCTCGTCTTCGGCCTGATCTCGGTGTCCAAGGGGTGGCTCTTCTTCCCGAACTCGCTCGTGCTCAAGGCGAATCTGCCGGGCGGGTCGCCCGGCCAGACCCTGCGGGCGCTGACCGGATACATGGTCCTGCGGCGTTTGATCCTGAACGCCCACCTGCTCGTGCTCGCGATCGCCGCGCTGGCCGGGCTGATCGCGCTGGCGCGGCGCGCGGCGGGAGACCTCGGCCGCCGTGCGGCGGGAGACCCCGGCCGGCCTGCGGCGGCGCGCCAGGATCGTCCCGCCGGGGACGGAGCCGGCGGCTCGAGCTGGGTGCTCCTCGCGCTGTTTCTGGTGACGCTCGTCCTGCATCTCGCGCTGGCCGACGTGGGTTGGTTCTATCGCTACGAGGCCTACCTGGTGGGGCTCGGCGTGATCGCCCTGGCCGCCGCCTGGCTCGATCTGCGCGCGCGCGGCGATCTGCCGGCGCCGCGCGCGATCCTGCGCGGCGCGCGCGGCTGGGCCCTGGCCGCGCTGACCGTGGCGACCGCCGGCACGCTGGCCGATCGCGGCGCGCGCGCGATGATCGAGGCGCCGCGCGCCATGCGCAACATCCACGAGCAGCAGATCCAGATGGGCCGCTTCCTGCGCGACAGCTACCCGGGGGCGGTCGTGGCGGTCAACGACATCGGCGCTGTCAACTACCTCGCCGATGTGCGCTGCCTCGATCTGATGGGCCTTGCCAGCCGCGACGTGGCCGCTCACATACGCGCCGGGACGTATGGCTCGCGCGTGCTCGAGGACCTCATCCGCCGCCATGGCGTGAAAGTGGCGATCGTCTATGACAACTGGATCCGCATCCCGGATTCCTGGCAGCGGGTCGGTCGTTGGCGGATCCAGAATAACGTCGTGACGGGCGGCGACACCGTCAGCATCTACGCGCTCGATCCGGCGGAGGCGCCGCGGCTTGCCGAAGCCCTGCGGCGCTTCGCCCCGCGGCTGCCGCGCAGCGTGCAGCAGGCCGGGGCGTACGT
>CAZRWW010000052.1:29546-36946 GCA_964603725.1 uncultured bacterium | reverse complement strand
GGATGGGCCAGTCGGGCGGCTGGCGGGCCGAGTGCTTCGACCTCAGCCAGTTCGTCGGCCAGACCGGCTCGCTCACCTTCGAGTTCGGGTCCGACAGCAGCGTGACCTACCAGGGCTGGTACATCGCCTACGTGAAGGTCGGCGGCATCGGCTCGACGCCGGTCGAGGACTCGACGTGGGGACAGATCAAGGGTCTGTTCCAGTAGGAACCTGATCGCAACAGGTACGGATTACTCTGCTCCGGGGGCGCCTGACCAGCGCCCCCGGGTTTTTCTGGCCCCGAGGCCGCCGAGTGGTCCACATCTGTGCCGGGAGTCGGCCCGCTTCGCCTTGAGCCGGTTTGCCGCGCCGGCGACCACTCCGCCGTCGCACCGTCGTCCATTCTGCCGCGCAAGCCAGTCATCTGTTGATTTACACCAATACACATTGTGGACTCCCAAGGCCCGCTCTTGACGGCCCGCACGGCTGGTGGGATCATTGTTGCGTCTGGATCTTGCGTTACTTGATCTGGCAGTCAGGCGCGCAGCGACCAGGCGATGCGATTCACAGACGCGGAACAGCAGTTGTATCCAGCATCGAGTCCGTGATTGTGAGGAGGAAAGCAACATGAGAAGTCTGTTAGGGATCCTCGGGGTGCTCGCGATGGCCGGCACGGCCTTCGCGGGATTTCCCCCCGTGGATGCAGTGGACCTGTCCGACGCCGTTCCCTGCAATCTCACGTGCATCTGCTACGATTGGGATTTCGCAGTGAGCAACCAGGGCTTCACCGCCCCCAACGCCTGTGACACGGGCGGCGCGCCGTGCTGGCAATACGGCACGACCACCTACATCCCGGGCGCCCCGGGTGCGGTGTGGGGCACCATCCTGAACGGCAACTACCCGGTCAGCGCGGGTGACGCCCTGAAGTCGCCGAGCTTCACGGTCACCAGCAACTGCAATCTGGTGGAGATCTATCACTACTTCTACACCGAGAGCAGCTACGACGGCGGCAACGTGAAGTTCAACGACGTCCTGATCACCCCGCAGGGTGGTTACACCGGCGTCATCTGCACCAGCACCTCCTACTACGCGTACTGCGTGGACATGGAGATGGGGTGGATGGGCCAGTCGGGCGGCTGGCGGGCCGAGTGCTTCGACCTCAGCCAGTTCGTCGGCCAGACCGGCTCGCTCACCTTCGAGTTCGGGTCCGACAGCAGCGTGACCTACCAGGGCTGGTACATCGCCTACGTGAAGGTCGGCGGCATCGGCTCGACGCCGGTCGAGGACTCGACGTGGGGACAGATCAAGGGTCTGTTCCAGTAGGAACCTGATCGCAACAGGTACGGATTACTCTGCTCCGGGGGCGCCTGACCAGCGCCCCCGGGTTCGTTTAGGCGAGCGGCCGCGTGGCCTCGGCCAGCCAGGCCTGGACATCGGGCTCGACCCGCGGGTAGAGCGCGGTGCGCACGCGCTCGTGGTAGGCGTCGAGCCAAGCGATCTCGGACGGCAGCAGAAGCGCTGCGTCGATCAGCCTCTGGTCGATCGGGCAGAGCGTCAGCGTCTCCAGCTTGTACCAGGCCCGCTCGCCGGGGCGGTAGCGCTTGCGCTCGGGAACGACCGCGACGAGGTTCTCCGTGCGCACGCCGAAGCGCCCGGCCTCGTAGTGGCCCGGCTCGAGGCTGATGACGTTGCCCTCCTCGAGCTTCGCGGCCCCCCGCACCGAGAAGCCGACCGGCCCCTCGTGGACGTTCAGGAATTGGCCCACGCCGTGGCCCGTGCCGTGCCCGTAGTCGTCGCGCTCTTCCCACAGCGGCAGGCGGGCCAGGATCTCCAGCCGCGCCCCGCTCATGTCGGCCGGGAAGACGGCCAGCGCGAGGCGGATGTGGCCTTGCAGGACGCGCGTGAAGAAGAGCCGCTCGCGCGGCGTCGGCTCGCCCACGGCGATCGTGCGGGTGATGTCGGTCGTGCCGCCCAGATACTGGCCGCCCGTGTCGAGCAGCAGAAGCCCGCGCTTGCCGATCACCGCATCCGCCCCGGGTTTGGGGCTGTAGTGGACGATGGCGCCATTGCCCGCCCAGGAGACGATCGGCTCGAACCCCTGCCCCATGTAGTGCCGTCCCTGCGCGCGGAACTCGGCCAGCCGCTCGGCCGCCTGCGACTCGGTCAGGCGTGCGGGCCGATCGCCGCGCTCGAGCCAGTGCAGGAAGCGCACGATCGCCACGCCATCCTCCACCATGACCTGCCGCCAGGTGCGAAGCTGGGCGGGATTCTTGACGGCCTTGAAGCGCGTGACGGGACTCGGTTCGAACATGAGCCGCGCGCCCTTGAGCTGGTCGAGCACCCAGCGGTCGATCGCCTCCGGGTCGATGAGCACGCGGGCGCCCCGCCGGCCCTGCTCCTTGAGCGCCTGGCCGGCCTCCTCGTACGGCCGCAAGCGCACGAAGCCCTTCAGCCAGGGCCCGAGCTTGGCCGGCACCTTGGCCGGATCGATGAAGAGCGTGGCGTCCTTGAGCGTCACCACGGCGTAGGCGATCGTGACCGGATTGTAGGCCACGTCCTGGCCGCGGATGTTGAAGAGCCAGGCGATCGCGTCGAGCATCGTGAGCACGTGGGCCTGCGCCCCGGCGCGGCGGAGCTCGGCCCGCAGGCGCTCGAGCTTCGACTGGGCCGGCTCGCCGGCGAAGCGGTCGGGGTGACGCAGGATGGGCGTGCGGGGCAGCGCGGGACGGTCCTTCCAGATCTCGTCCACCAGGTTGCGCGCGACGTATTTCACCCGAACGTCCCGCGGGCCGAGCTTGCCCTCGAGCTGCTCGGCGCGGGTCTTCGAGACCAGGTGCGGGTCGACCCCCAGCGCCTGACCCGGGCGCAGATTCTGGGTGAGGTATTCATCCAGGGTCGGGAAGCCCGGCGTGTGCATCTTGAAGAGCTGGAACACCTCCGGGTCGAGCTCCCGATCGGCCTGCAGGAAGTAGCGCGAATCGGTCCACAGCCCGGCGGCCTTGTGCGTCACGAGGCAATCGCCGGCGCTGCCGGTGAAGCCGCTCACCCAGGCGCGCCTCCGCCAGCAGGCAGGCACGTATTCGCTCATGTGCGGATCGGTCGATGGCACCAGGTAGGCATCCAGGCCCTCGCGGCGCATGAGGCGCCGCAGTGCGCCCACTCGCTCCTTGGCTGTCATGGGTCGCCACCTCCTGTCGGGTCCCTAAAACCACGCAGCCAGCCCTGGGGGGCCGGCTGATATCTGGCGAAGGTGGAGGCGGCAACCGGATTCGAACCGGTGATAACGGTTTTGCAGACCGTCGCCTTAGCCACTTGGCTATGCCGCCTCTCGATGTCCTCCAGTGGGCCCTCGGCGGGCCCTCCCGGTCGGGACCCTCCTGCGAGGGGCCGTCCAAATGGGAAGGCGGCGCTGGGCGCCGCCTGGAAGAATCTGGAGCGGGAGACGGGATTTGAACCCGCGACAGCCACCTTGGCAAGGTGGTGCTCTACCAACTGAGCTACTCCCGCTCGAAAGAGCCACCGTTGTACCGGTCGGCATCCCGGAAGTCAATATTGAAGTCTACCGGGCACCCCCGCCGGTCGTCAACCCGCTTCTGGCGCCCCCCAGGTCCGCGGGTGGCCATCCTACGCCCGCTCCGCCATCGCGCGGGCATAGATCCGTTCGTACTCGCCCGCCACGTGTTTCCATGAAAAGTCCAGCGCCATGATGCGCGCGCGCAGCGCCCGCAGGGCCGCCTTGTTGGCGTAGAGCGCCACGGCGCGCTCGAGCGCATCGCGCAGCGCCGCCGGCCGGTAGTCGCGGAAAACGATCCCGCGGCCGCCGCCCCCCCGCGGCCCCACATCGTCCACGGTGTCGGCCAGGCCGCCCGTGGCGCGCACGATGGGCACCGTGCCGTAGCGCATGCTGTACATCTGGTTCAGCCCGCAGGGCTCGTAGCGCGACGGCATCAGGAAGAAGTCCGCCCCGGCCTCGATCAGGTGCGCCAGCGGCTCGTCGAAGCCAATCCGGACGGCGAACTTCCGCGGGTGGGCCGCCGCCAGGCGCTTCATCAGCTCCTCGTAGCGCGGCAGGCCCGAGCCCAGCACCACGACCGCCACGTCGTGGGCTCCCAGAAACTCCTCGGCCACAGCCTCGAAGAGGTCCAGCCCCTTCTGATCCACGAGCCGCGTGATCATCCCGATCAACGGGACGTCGGCATCGCGTGGCAGATGGCACACCTCGAGCAGGCGCTCCTTGTTCAGGCGCTTGCGCCTGTGGTCAGCGGGGCCATAGGGGTACGGGATGAACGTGTCCTTCTGCGGGTTCCAGATCTCGTCGTCGATCCCGTTCAAGATCCCCACCAGCCGGCGCGAGCGCCAGCGCAGGAGGCCGTCGAGGCCGAAGCCGTGCTCGGGGGTCTGGATCTCCTGGGCGTACGTCGGGCTGACCGTCGTGATCACGTCGGCGTACTCGATGCCCGCCTTCATGAAGTTCATGCGCCCGTGGAACTCGAGCGGCTTCATCGGCCCGGTGAGCTCGGGCGGCAGCCCCAACCGCCGCGCCAGTGTCCGCAGTTGGGCGGCCCGGTCGGGCTCGCCTCCGGGGGCGCCGGGCTCGGCCGCGGCGCTCACGCGCGGGGTGCCGCGAAGCTGGTGGTCGAGCGGGAAGAGCCCTTGATAGCCGAGATTGTGGATGCTGTAGACGACCGCCGCCGATCGCAGCGCGGCCGTGACGCGGCGCTCCTTGATCAGGAGCGCCAGCGGCCCGAGCTGGTAGTCGTTGATGTGCACGACGTGCGGCGCCCAGTCGATCGCCTCGCAGGCCGTGGCCATGGCGTGGCAGAAGTAGGCGAAGCGCTCGGCGTTGTCGTCCCAGTCGCGCCCCGTGACCGGGTTGACGTAGGGATTGGGCCGGTCGTAGAGGTCGTCCTGCTCGAGCAGGAGCAACTCGACCGCCGACTGCGGCACCGTGGCGCGGTAGAGCGTGCCGGGAATCGCCTCCCCGCCGAGCACGATGCGCAGGACGCTGGCCGGCTTGGGCTGGAGCGCATCCCAGTGGCGACGCACCGACGGGTAGACCGGCAGGAGTGCGCGCACCCGATGCCCCTGGGCGGCCAGCGCGCGCGTGAGCGCCCCGGCCACGTCGCCCAGCCCGCCCACCTTGACAAAGGGCTCCATCTCGGCCGCGCCGTAGAGGATCTCCATCAAGACACCCTCGCGCCGCTGCGATCGGGAGCGCCCGGGGTGGACAGCGCCAGGTCCTCAGGGGAGACGCGCGCCTCGCGCAGATAGGCCGCGGCATCTTCGGGCGGCGTCGGATTGATGTAGAAGCCGGTGCCCCACTCGAAGCCGGCGATGCGCGTCAGCTTGGGCATGATCTCCAGATGCCAGTGATGGTGCTTGGGGCCCCGGAAGTCGTTGCAGGGCGAGGTGTGCAACACGAAGTTGTAGGGCGGGTTGTTGAGCGCCTGATTCATGCGCATCAGGCTCTCCTTGAGAATGCGCGCCAGGCCGTAGAAGTTGCCCTGATAGGACTGCTCGAAGTAGGCCTGGTGCGCCTTGGGCAGGATCCAGGTCTCGAATGGGAAGCGGGGCGCGAAGGGGCAGATGCAGATGTAGTCGGCGTTCTCGGCCGCCACGCGCTTGCCGACCGCCAGCTCCTGGTCGATGATGTCGCAGAAGATGCAGCGCTCCTTCATCTCGTAGTGCTGCTCGCAGCCGGCCAGCTCTTCCATGATGCGCCGCGGCACGATCGGCGTGGCGACGAGCTGCGTGTGCGAGTGCTCCAGCGACGCCCCGGCGGCCTCGCCGTGGTTCTTGAAGAGCTGGATGTAGCGGAAGCGCTTGTCGCGGGCCAGATCGATGATCCGCGCGCGGTAGGCGCCCAGGATCAGGTTGATCTGCTCGACCGAGTTCTGGCTGAGCTCGCGCTCGTGCTCGGGCGATTCGATGATGACCTCGTGGGCGCCCACGCCGTTCATCTTGTCGTAGATGCCCTCGGCGCGCCGGTCGAGGTCGCCCTCGATCTGCAGCGCCGGGAACTTGTTGGACACGACCCGCACCTGCCAGCCCGGGCCGTTCGGGGCGGCGCCGTTCTCGCGCACCGCGTAGACCTCGGGCGGGGTCTTCTCCTCGTGGCCGGGGCAAAAGGGGCAGAAGCCCGTGCGCCGGGTGGGCACGTGGGTCCCGAAGTCCGAGGGGCGCTTGCCGCGCTCGGTCGAGATGATCACCCACCGCCCGACGACGGGGTCCCGTCGCAGCTCTGGCATGCTGTCAACTCCCGGCGGCGCCGCGCGCCGCCTGCTGCGTGAGCCATGTCTCGCGCTCCGCGCGCGAGATCGCGAAGGCCTCGGTCAGCGCCGCCCGCTCGGCCGCGCTCAGGGTCAGATTCCGCCGGCCGCACACCGTCGCGGCCGTCTGCAGGAAGCGCTCGAGGTCGTAGGGGCGGGCCTGCTCCCCCACGCCCCACACAAAGGACGGCACCCACGCGGGGACCATGCCCGCGTCGCCGAACAGGCTCGTCCCCAACCCCACCACCGTGCCGGTCCCGAGCAGCGTCCCGATGGCTGTCTTGACGTGATCGGCCAGGATGCTGCCCACCTTCAGGAGGCCCGTCGATCGGCGCGCTCCTTCTTCCCACATCCGCACATCGCCGTAATTGCTCTTCAGGTCCGAGGTCGTCGTCAGGGCGCCCAGGTTGACCCAGGAACCGATATAGGAGTGACCCACGAACCCATCGTGCGCCTTGTTGGAGTGGGCCAGCAGCACGCTCGAGTCGACCTCCCCCCGGACCCGGCAGCCCGGACCGATGTAGCTGCCCGCCAGGCGCCCCCCGAGCACCCGGGCGCCCTCGCCGATCCACAGCGGTCCCTCCAGGCGGCTGAAAGCAGCCACCCGCGCGCCCGCGCGCACCACGATCGGCCCACCGCCGGCATCGAAGCACACTGGCGCCTCGATCTCGGCTCCCTCGGCGATCACCACGCCATCGCGGGGTTGACCGGTCCGCGCCTCAATCCCCCCGCCGGGCTCGCCGGCGGTGAGCTTCCGGTCGCCGGCCAGCAAGGCCAGGTCGCCCGCCAGCGCCCCGCGCTGCCAACCGATAAGCTCCCAGGCGTGCCCCAGGCAGCGCACCGGGGAGGCCGTTCGCACAGCGTAGCCCACCGGGGTCGATCCCGCATCCCCTTCCTCGGGGTCCGGGAATCCGCCGGGCAACCCCCGATCGTCCACCCGGAAGGCCAGCAGGCGGCCCTCAGGGGAGCGCAGGGCCTCCCCCGGCCCCAGGGCATCGACCGCCTCCCAGATGGCCGGCCCGGGGTCGGCTCCCAGGGCGGCATTGACCCACAGCTCGCCTGGGCCGACGACCGCCGGGGCGAGGCGGTCTCCGGAAGCCCGATCGCCCGCCGGGGGGAGGCGGCCCCCGGATGCCCGATCGCCCGCCGGGG
>CAZRWW010000052.1:0-29446 GCA_964603725.1 uncultured bacterium | reverse complement strand
GCCCGATCGCCCGCCGGGGGGAGGCGGCCCCCGGATGCCCGATCGCCCGCCGGGGCGAGGCTGGCCGCAGGGACGAGCCCCGCCATGGGCAGCAATCCAGCCAGGTGCGCCCGGACGTGGGCCCCGCGGGCGGGGCGGCCCAGCCCGCGCTCGATGCGGTCGCGCAGGGTGAGGGCGCCGAGGACGACGTCGAAGACCGGGCGGTTGAGCACCAGCGGTCCCAGGCGCGCCGCCTGGCGATCCTCGAACAGCACCATCCCCACGGCCTCCTCACGGGCCAGCCCGCATCGTGGCGTTGCCTCAGCGCCCTGGGGGGAGCGCCCGGCTCCGGGTGCTCCCCGCGGCGCATCGGCGCCGGATACCCCTCCTGGGCCCTTGCAGGCCCTCCCGCCATCGGCCCCGCCGGGCGATGGCTAGCGCGCGCGCACCCGCGTGTCGACGATAAAGGCGTCCTCGAGCCCCAGGCCCAGCGCCCGCCGCCGCAGCTCGGCGGCCTCATCCCGGCTGCCGCAGTCCCCCACGCGCACCTTGTAGAGCGGGCCTTCCGCCTCCACGTATATTGCTTCCTCGAACAGCTCTCGCAGCTCCGTTGCCCTGGCCTCCGCCAGCGCCGCGTCGGTCGTCGCGAAGAGCTGCACCCGATAGCCGGGCCGCGTGGCGGCTTCGTCCCGATCCTCCGGGGCCGGCGCCGCCCCGGGCTCGCCCGCCGGCGCGGAAGGCGCGGGCAACGCCTCGGGGGCGCCGGCCGGGGCCCGCTCAGCCTCTTCCTCGGACGGCATCCGGTAGGGCAGATCGGGCGGCGCGGGCGGCGCAGACCGGCGACCGCAGCCGGTCACCCCCAACAGGGCCGACAGCGCGATCGCCAGGACGATTCCCAGGCCCGCCCCGCGGGCCTTGAGCGCCTGCAGGATCCGGCGCACTTCCTGGCACCGTGACTTGGGAACCACCAGGGTCGCCTCCGGGGTGTGGACGATGACCAGGTCCCTGACCCCCAGCGCGGCCACCGTGCCCCGCTCGGCGAAGAGCACGCACCCGCAGCTCTCCACCGCGACCACCTCGCCATGGGCGGCATTCTCGCCTTGGGCGACAGCCAGCTCGCCCCAGCTTCGCCACGTCCCCACGTCGCTCCAGTCGAAGCTGGCGGCCACGACCGCCACGCGCGAGCAGTGCTCCAGGACGCCGTAGTCGATCGAGCGCGACGGCGCGCGCCGGAAGATGTCGGGCAGCAGGCGGCGCGGGTCGGGCGCGCTCATCAGATCGCGGACGAGCGCGTGCAGGTCGGGCATCTGGCGCTCGATCTCCTCGAGCAGGCTGCGCGCGCGCCACACGAAGATGCCGCTGTTCCAGAAGTACCGGCCGGCCGCCTGGTAGGTCGTGGCCGTGCGCTCGTCGGGCTTTTCGTGGAATCGCGCCACCCGCCACGCGTCGCGCGCCTCGGGGCGCGGCTCGCCGCGCTCGATGTAGCCGTAGCCGGTGTCCGGGCGGCTGATCGGAATCCCGAAGGTCACCAGAGGATGGTCGTCGGCCTCGGCCACCGCCACGGCCCGCGTCACGCTCTCCCAGAACGCCTCGCCGTCGCCGATCCAGTGGTCCGAGGGCGCCACGAGCTGGACGGGATCACGCCCGTCGCGCGCGCCCAGCGCCGCCGCCACCGCCAGCGCCGGCGCCGTGTCGCGGCCGACCACCTCGGGCACCAGTCGCGCGCCCGGCAGTTCGGGCAGCTCGCGCTCGACCGCCGGGACCAGATTCTCCCCCGTCACGACCCAGACGCTCGCCGGGTCCAGCCGCCCCCGCAAACGGCGCCAGGTGGTCGCCAGCAGGCTCTCATCGCCGAAGAGGCGCAGGAGCTGCTTGGGCCGATCGGCACGGCTGAGCGGCCAGAACCGCTCGCCCTTGCCCCCGGCCAGAATGACCGCTTCCAGCATCTGTCCCTCCGGGCTCCTCGCGCGAACCGCGGCAATGGGGACGCCGCGCGCGGCGCACGGTCGATCCCAAGCGGCGAGATCTTACGGAGCGGCGCGGCGAAGATCAACCTGCCGGCGGCGGGATCCCGGCCCTGCCCGCCGAGATCATGGCGAGCTGCCCCGCGCCACCCGCCTCGAGACCGCGGCGAGTTGCCCCGCGCTACCGGCGGTTGTGACTCAGGGCGACCTCGTAGACCTTCTCGGTCGCCTCGACCAGGCGCGGCCAGCTGTATTTCTCCTCGGCCAGCCGGCGGCAGCGCGCGGCGGTCGCCGTCACCATCTCGGGCTGCTCCAGGCAGAGCTGCAGCTTCGAGCGCAGGTCCTGCACGTCGCGGGATTTGAAGGTCACGGCCGAGTCCTCGACAACCTCGATGTTCTCGGGAATGTCGCTGGCGATGACGCAGCGGCCGTAGCTGAGCGCCTCGATGAGCGCGATCGACAGCCCCTCCAGGATCGAGGGCTGCACGACCAGGTAGGCGTTGCTCCACAGCTCGTCGAGCACGTCGCCGTAGACGTAGCCGAGCATCTTGATGCGCTCGTCGTTGCCGCGCAGCCGCTCGAGCGACTGGACGTAGCTGTCCGAGAAGCTCGAGCCGCCCGCCATGACGAGCGCGGCATCGGTGTCGATCTGCCGGAAGGCCTCGATCAGGTAGTGGCAGCCCTTCTCTGGCACCAGGCGGCCCACCCACAGGATGTAGCGGCCCTGCTCGAGCCCCCAGCGCTTGATGCGATTGGGCGGCCGGATCTTGCCCGGGTTGGTGCCGTTGGGAATGACGTGCGTCTCGGCCCCATGGCGAGTCCTGAAGTACTCGGCCAGCGTGCGCGACACGACGATGGTCTCATCGGGAAAGCTCACCGCCGGGCGCTCGCAGAAGCGCAGGAAGCCGCTGGCGAACTTGCCCCACTTGCCGCGCTGCCAGTCGAGACCGTGCACCGTCACCACCGTGCGCGTGCCCCGGATGTGCGGGATGCCCGAGAAGATCGAGGGTCCCAGCGCGTGGTAGTGGATGACGTCGAACTTGCGCAGCAGCGAGTAGAACGTCGCCAGGGCGCAATGGCTGATCGCGTCGAAGTGCTTGGTGCGCACGCTCGGCAGGCGCAGGTTCTCCATGCCCAGGTAGGGCCCGCCGTGCTTGGTGTAGTGGAAGCGGCTGAAGATCGTCACCTGGTGGCCCCGCTTGACCAGCCGGCTCCCGATCTCCTCCACGTGGCGCTCGATGCCGCCGTAGGTGGCCGGGATGCCCTTCTGTCCGATCATCGCGATCTTCATGGGATCACCCGCCCGCCACCGCGCGCGCGTAGAGCGCCTCGAGCTGCTCCAAGTGCGGCTCGGGCGCGTAGCGCTCCTCGACCAGCCGGCGGGCCGCGCGGCCCATCTCGGCCACCTGCTCGGGGTGCGACTCCAGGCGCTCGAGCGCCGCGGCCAGATCGCGGCTGTCGCCCATCGTGAAGGTCAGGCCCGTGCGCTCGTCGAGCACCATCTCGGGGATGCCCCCGATGCGCGCGCCCAGCACGGGCGTGCCCAGCGCGAAGCTCTCGAGCACCGCGAAGGGCAGGTTCTCATACCATTCCGACGGCACCACGGTGAAGGCCGCGCCGCGGATCGCCGCGTGCAGCGCTTCGCCCTGGAGGTATCCGGAGAACTCGACGTTGTCCAGGCCCCACTCGGCCGCCTGCCGCCGGAGGTCCGCCTCGAGCGGCCCCTCGCCCAGGATCCGGCAGGTCAGCCGCGCCCCGGCGCGCAGCCGCAGGGCCGCCAGCAGCGTGGCGACGCCCTTCTCGCGCGACAGGCGCCCCAGATAGATGAAGTAGCTCGAGCGCTCGTACGCGGGACGATACGCCTCGAGCGGCAGGAAGTAGGGGAAGTGCACCAGCCGCTCGCGCGCCACGCCGTACTCGGCCATCTTCTCCAGCATGAACCGGCTCGGGCACAGGAAGAAGCGGACCTTCTCGTAGGTGCGCAGCCAGCGGTGCACGTAGCCTTCGATCGCCCCGATGAGCGATGCGCCGCGCGAGTCGAGCAGGCAGCGGTTCGCGACCGCGTTGAAGTAGCGCCCCCCCCGGCAGCACTCGCAGATCCGGCCCTGCGCCATGAACAGGTAGCCGGGACAGATGACCTTGTAGTCGTGCAGGGTGTGGACCATCGGCACGCCGCGCCGCGCCAGGGCCAGCACGAGCGCCGGCGAGATCTGGTGGTAGATGTTGTGCAGGTGCGCGACCTGCGGGCGCTCGCGGGCGACCAGCGCCTCGATGCGCCGGACCGTCTCGGTGCTGTAGATGCTGCGCGTGGCGGCCCGCAGCCGCTGCAGCGCGCCCATGCGCCCGCGATAGTCGACCTCGCTGACGAAGTAGCGCTCGTACTCGCTCGGCTCGTTGCGCGCATGGCGCATCGCGAAGGGAATCACGGTGTGGCCCCGGGCGCGCAGGCGGTGGCTGACGTCGAGGTAGTAGCGCTCGGCGCCCCCCTTGACGAAGTGGAACTTGTTCGCCTGCAGCACGGTCATCGCCGCGCTCCCTCCCCGTGCTCCAGCGTGATCCCCCGCCCCTGGGCGGCGACCCCGTCGCCCTGCAGGACGCGGTAGGTGCGCTCGGCCATGCGCTCGAGCGTGAAGCGCGCCTCGAATCGCGCGCGGGCCGCGCGCCCCAGGCGCTCGCGCAGCTCGCCGGATGCGATCAGGTCGCGCAGCACCGCCGCCAGCGGCGCGACCTCGGCCGGGGGCACGAGCAGGCCCGTCTCCCCGTCGGCCACGATCTCCGGTATGCCGTAGATGGCGGTCGCCACGACGGGGACCCCGCAGGCCATCGCTTCGGTGATGACGAGCGGCTGGGACTCGACCAGCGAGGCGAGCGCCAGCACGTCGCTGGCCTGGATGATCCGGACCGCGTCCGGACGGTACCCCAGGAAGCGCACCGCGTCTCCCAGGCCCAGGTGCGACACCATCTGTCGCAGGGCGCTTTCCTCCTCGCCCTCGCCCACCACGAGCAGCTTCCAGGGCGCCGCCTCCCGGGGCGCGGCGCCCGCGCGGCTGACGTTCGCCAGCGCCTCTAGCAGGTAACGGTGCCCCTTGCGCTCGGTCAGCCGGGCGACGACCGCGATGGCCACATCGCCGGGTGTGACCCCCAGCGCCGCCCGGAAGGCCGCTCGCTCGGACGGGCTCATGGGCGCCGGGGAGGGGCTGCCGTTGGGGATCACGACCATCTTCCCGGCCGGCAAGTGGTGATAGCTCGCCAGCCGGTGCCGGTTCCACTCGGTGTGCACGATCATCGCATCGATGGCGGTCGAAAGGCACATCTTGACGACCATGTGCCGCCGGGCGCGCAGCACCATGGGCAGGTGCTCGGTGGTCACGACCCGCCGGTAGCCGACCGACTTGGCCAGAACCGCCGGGACCGAGTGGCAGGCGTCGTAGACCGACGGCAGGTTGAGGTGGAGGATCTCGCCGCCCGTGGCGGCCAGCAGGTCGCGCGCCTCTCGCCAGAATTGGGGCGCGAACCAGGGCCGGCGCGGGAAGCGGCGCACGGCCACGCCCGCGGAGGCCAGCTTTTCGGCCAGCACGTCGCCGCCGGCGTCGGCCGGGAGGAGCGCCGACAGGCGCCAGCCCCGCGGTCGCCCCTCGGCGAGCATGGCGACGTAGCCTTCGGCGCCGCCGTAGTAGGGCGGGTCGCAGAAGAACACGAGGTGTGTTTCCCGCATCGCCGTCGCCCCCTAGCTCGCGCCCGAGGTCCGGACGACCGCCAGCAGCGTTCGCATCAGGATCTTCAGGTCCGTCCCGAAACTGATCGAATCGATGTACCGGGCGTCCAGGCTCATCCACTGCTCGAAGCCGATCCGATTGCGCCCGCTGACCTGCCACAGGCAGGTGATCCCCGGCACCACCGACAGCCGCCGGCGCTGCCAGGGCTCGTACTGCTCGACCTCCTCCGGAATGGGCGGCCGCGGGCCCACCAGGCTCATCTCGCCCCGCAGCACGTGAAAGAGCTGCGGCAGCTCGTCGAGGGACGTGCGCCGCAGCCAGCGGCCCACCCGCGTCATCCGCGGGTCGTCTTGGATCTTGAAGACCGGACCGTCCATCTCGTTCAGGTGCTCGAGATCCTTCTTGAGCCGCTCGGCGTCGGCCACCATGGAGCGGAACTTCAGGAAAGTGAAGGGCCGGGCACGGTGGCCCAGGCGAGTGGAGCGATAGAAGACCGGACCGGGGCTGTCGAGCTTGATCGCCAGCGCGGTCAGGAGAAACACCGGGCTGAGCAAGAGGATGGCGATCGCCGCGGCGCAGGCGTCGATCAGCCGCTTGCCGGTGCGCTGGTAGAAGCCGCGCGGCTCGAAGGAGCAGGCCGCATCCTGGCCTGGTTGCAGCGGGCGCTCGCCCTCGGTCATCCCGTCGTCCCACCCACAGCTTCGCGTCGGGCACTCGCCTCCGGCGCCGGTCGCGCGCGGAGATCAGCGTCAGGGCAAAAAAACGGAGCCGACTGACCCGGGTTCCCGGCGGCCGCGGCGACGGCCGCGGTGAGCCCGCGATCGCTCCTGAGTGCCCGCTCGTGTGACCACAGCCGCCCTCGCGCCCCATCGCGCTCGGCGGGGCGCACCGGCCAAGGTGACACACCCATGTCCCGGGGACCCGCAGGTCCCGACTCAAGCTCCTTCGCAATGGTCCGCTAGGCTGGCCCTCCTTGAGTTCGGCGCCCGCCGGCGCTCGCACGCGACGGGGTCTCGCTCCTGGGAATCTATCGGCTCGAGCCTCGCTCGACCCGATCCCCCAAACCAAGTAGTGTAGCACCCCGGAACGGGGGACGTCAATGGACTCAAAACCCTTTCCCTGTGCGCCACAAGGAGTTACGTTCTGTTCTCCTCGCTGCCCTCTCCGCCTGGCTCCAGGTCGGCCTGGGTCGAGAGCTGGCGCACCTGCGCCAGGGAGAGGTTCTCCTTGACGAAGTAGGCCAGACCCACGAGGACGACCGGAAACCACTGCGTGGCATGGTAGAGGATCGAGAAGCTGAGCGCGCGATCCCGATCGGTGTAGCCCACGATGGCCAGCCCCAGGACGGCCGCCGCCTGCATCGTACCGACGAAGCCGGGTCCCGATGGCACCATGACGCCGATCGCGATCACCACCAGGACCACCAGGCTCGAGGTCGCGGGCAGCACCAGCCCACCCTCTTGAAGGCGCGCCGAGGCGAAGCAGATCTTGATCACGACGGCGATCATGAGCCACATGACCAGGGTGAGCACGCCGACGCCGAGCAGCCGGGGCGGGTCGCGGAAGATCATCAGGCCGTTGCCGAAACTGCGCAGCAAACCGATCACCTGCTCGCGGACGCGGCGCGGCAGCAGGCGCCCGACCAGGCGCTCCACGGGCGATGGGCGCGCGTGGTAGAAGACGAGCAGCGCCAGCACCGCGAGTCCCGCGACGCAGGCCAGCAGAGCCCCGACCTTGAACTGGCGGTTGTGGAACGGCGCGAAGATGAGCAGCACGCCGAACACCCCGATCATGCTGAAGAGATCGAACAGCCGCTCGACCACGATCGTGGCGAAAGCGGCGGAGGCCCGCACGCCGGACGCGCGCCGAATCAAGAAGGCCCGGATGACCTCGCCCAGGCGCATCGGCAGCACGTTGTTGCACATGAACCCGATCGAGGTCGCGCTGAAGAGCGTGCCGGGCGGGATGCTCTTGAGCGGGTGCAGCAGCAGTCCCCAGCGCATGGCGCGCACCCACAGGGCCACGACGGTCAGGATCGAAGCCGGGACCAGGTAGAGGTAGTTGGCCGCGGCCAGGTGGTGCGCCAGCTCACCCAGGTCCGTCTTGCGAAAAGCGATGTAGAGGAAAACGGCGCTGATCAGCAGCCCGATGGCGACCGAGTGCCTCTTCATGCCAGGGCCTCGATCTCGGCCGTGAGCATGGGGCCGATATCCATGATGCTCGCCACCGGCGCATGCGCCACGTTGGACAGCATGACCGTGTCGCCGTCGACGTGGCCGGGGTGGTAGCCGTGCATCGCGCGGCAGCCGGTCGGTCCCATGAAGCTGGGCACGAAGATCGTCCCGGCGTCCGCCAGGAAGATGAGCTCGCCGTAGCGCCGATCGGGGAAGAGCACGCCCAGCCGCGCGCACTCCTCGTCAGCGAGGATCCGGCCGCCGGTGGCGCCGCGCAAAAGCTGCTCCACCCGGGGACGCGCCTGGGGCCGGTCGAACCAGAAGCGCGCCATGGTCGAATCGATGAAGTACAGCGCCTCGCCCGGCACGCGCAGTCCGAGCGCCTCGACGCGCGGCATGAGGTCCGACTCCGCGTGCACGTCCGCCATCCCGTGATCGCCGAACACGAAGAGCCGCACCTCGCGGTAGGTGCGCTGCGCCAGCGCCAGCATCTCGCGGGTGAACGCCGCAAAGTCCGCCAGGCAATCGTGCGTCGCCGCGCTGCGCGTGCCGTGGTCGTGCATCACGGCGTCCAGATGGGGCGAGTAGAAGAAGAGCAGGCCGTGGGCCCCGCTCGCGATCGCCGCCCGCAGCTCGGCGCGGTTGCGCTCCTCCGGCGTGCGCCAGCTCCAGACGCGATAGGGCACGCCCCTGGCTTGCGCGGCGTCGAAGGGGGTCGGCCAGGCCGGGAAGGCCCCCGGCGCGAAGACATCCCGGCGTTCACAGAGATCGAATTCGGGCAGCAGGCGCGGCGGCACGTCATAGAGGCTGAAGTACCCGCTCACGCCCGACACATGTAGGCCGCGGGTGATCATCCGGCGCGTGAACCCGTTGCGGCCCAGCATGCCCGACGCGACCGCGATCAGCGGGGCGTGCCGCCGGAAGACCGAGCGGTCGCGGTCGCGCAGATACATCGCCCAGTGCCCGTGCTCCACGGGCAAACGGCCGGTGAGGAGCGAGGGGATGCAGGCGCTCGAGTAGCCGCAGACGCTCGGGACGGCCTGGCCGGGCGCCCCCAGGTCGGCGAAGACCTCGTGCTCCTTCACGATCCGGTGACCGAGGGCGTCGATCATGATCACCAGGATCAGGCGCTCTCCCATCACCCCTCCCCTCAGGCTCCGGCGAAACGCGCCCAGTGTACCATTCCCAGGCCCCGCGCCAGGGCCGATTCTGCCGGAGCGGCGGCGGCCCGCCGCGCGTCGACCCGCGGCTCGAGGGCCCCTGCAGCCGGCGGCACACCCGCGCTCGGCTCATCGGCCTGTTCCAACCAGGCCAGGCCGAAGGCGAGCAGCGCCAGCGAGGCCGGCCAGGCGCCCGAGGGCGCCCAGCGCAGCGCGACCCGCAGGGCCGCCAGGGGCCCGACCCCGCCGGCCGGCCGGCGCGCCCTCATCCGCCGCCAGCGCCGGATCCGCTCGCGTTCCGGGCCGCCCTCGGCCGCCAGGAGGGCGCGCCAGCTCCCCGGACGATCGGCCTGTGGGAGCGGGCGGCCCAGCCGCCCGCACACCGCGGCCAGCACCGCCCGGGTCAAGTCGGCGATCCCGGACGCCGCCAGCGCGGGCGGCGGCCACTGCGGCCTCAGGCGCCACGCGATCCACGCCTCGATCACGCCGGCCGCCGCCTGCCCTCCCCAGCGATCGGGTCGGCCGGGCTCGAGCCCCGCCGCGGCGAGCGTGGGCCGCACAAGGGCGAGACGACGGGCCAGCGAAGGCTCGAGCGCGCCCCGCGCCGCCATGAGCGCCTTCAGGAGATCCGCGGGCAGCTTGGCGCAACGATGGGCCCGGCGCCAGGAGGCCTCGTCGGGCACGGCGGGCCAGTCGGGCGTGATCGAGGCGGGGGGCCAATCGGGCGAGGCAGGTCTGACGGGGGTGATGGGCGGCGCCGGCTCGGCGAAAGCCTCCACCAGGCGATTGAGGGCCAGGCGCAGGGCCTCGAAGGGCGGCGGTTCTGGGGGGCTCGTCGCGCCCAGCGCGGCCGGGTCGCCGTCGCCCCCCAGCACGCGCGGGGCCCGCGCGGCCTCGCACAGCTCCAGGGTGGGCGGCATGCGCCGGACGAAGCCGAGGTCGTAGATGCCCAGGTCCACGGGGTCGCGGGTCAGGCGATGGCGGTCGACCACCGGCTGCAGGTGGCGAGCCAGCTCCCGGCGAACGCCGGCCGCTTGCTCGCCGGTGAGGCCGGTCTCGAGGAAGAGCCCCAGATCAAGGTCCGACAGCGGCAAGAGCTTTCCGCCCAGCGACACGGCGCCGGCCTCGCCGCACGCGGCGCTGCCCAGGACCAGCAGCAGCGCTGGGGCGCGCGTGTGACGGGCTGCGCGCTCGAGCACCCAGGGCGTCGCTGCGCCGAGGAGATCGCGCAAGGCCTGATCGAAATCGGGATGCAGAGCTAGGCGGCCGGCGGAGCACCCAGCCGCGCCTGTGCCCGTGGCGGCCACCGTGCTGCTAGGCCCTTTCGCGCAGGAAGCCGGGCAGGTTGCCCCGATGGCCGTTGAGCACCGTGCCGAGGATGCGGCAGCGGGCGAAATTGAGCTCGGCCAGGGCGCGCAGCGCCAACTCGCGCCGCGTCTGGTGCGCCCGCACGACCAGCACCACCCCGTCGCAGGCCGCGCCCACGTAGGGCGCCTCGGGGTGCTCGAGCACCGGGGCGATGTCCACGACCACCGCTTCGTAGTAGCGTCCGAGGCCATCAAACAATGGACGCAGCAGGCCGGAGCCGATGCCCGCGGCGTGATGCACGCGGTCTCGGCCGGCCGGCAGGAAGTGCAGATTGGGCTCGGCGGTCGCCAGGATCACGTGCTCGGGCTGGAGCTCCTGGCTGAGCAGGTCCGAGAGACCCGCCCGGTCGCCGGCGGCGGCGGAAAGCCCCAAGGTGGCGGGGGTCATGTTCGCGTCGACGAGCAGCGTGCGCCGGTCGGCCACGCGCGCCAGCAGCCAGGCGTAGTTGAGCGCCATCGTGCTGGTACCCTCGCCGGGGCGCGCCGCGGTCAGGCCGATGACTCTGCGCGGCGAGCGGCCAAGCCCCACCTCGATGCTCTGGCGCAGCGAATCGAGCTCCTGCAGCAGGTCGCGGTTGGGTTCGCCCAGCAGGCCGGCGTCCAGGCGCCCGGCGGGCTCGAAGCGCCGCGAGGGCTCCTCACCCTGGGCGGTCCGCGGGGGCTGTCCCGGGGGCCCGGCCTCGCCCGGACCAGCGGTCTTGGGCGGCTCCCCGCCGCGGGCCTTGTTCAAGGCATCGAAGATGTGGCTCATCCCTGCGCCCCCGTTGCCGTTGCGTGCGACGCCATCCGCTCGCCGCGATACCCGCGCTCGAGTTCCTCGATCGCCGTCTGGACGATGTCCTTCCCGACCCGGCGGCGATCGTGAACATAGCCGATCAGCAAGGCGCGGTCACACACCACGTTGATGACCCGCGGAATGCCGCTCGAATAGCGCGCCACCTCGCGCACCGCATCCTCGTCGAAGATGCGGCCCTGGCGCCCGTCGCTGGCGATCCGCACGCGGTGCTCGATGTACTCGCCCACCCCCCGCTCTTCGAGCGGCCGCAGCTCCCAGACACCCGGGATGCGCTGGCGGAGCTGCCTCAGGCGGTGTGAGTTGAGTAATCCGCGCAGCTCCGGCTGGCCCACCAGGACGATCTGGATCAGCTTCTGATTGCTCGTTTCCAGGTTCGAGAGCAGCCGGAACTCCTCGAGGCTCAGAGGCGAGAGGTTCTGCGCCTCGTCAACCACCAGCACCGCGTTGCGGCTCTGGTCGCGCAGCCGCAGGAGGAACTGCTGCAGGGCCAACAGCATCTCGACCTTGCCCTGGTTGCTGATCGGCAGGCCGAAATCGATCAGGGCCATGCCCAGGAGCTGCTTGAAGGTGAGCATGGCGTTCATGACGATCGCCGTCTCGACCGACGAGTCGAGCTGGTTGAGCATGGTGCGGACGATGAGCGTCTTGCCCACGCCCACCTCGCCGGTCAGCACCAGGAAGCCCTTGCGCTCCTGGATGCCGTAGGTGAGGTACGCGAGGGCCTCCCGCTGCTCGGGGGTCATGAAGAGGAACTTCGGGTCCGGCGTGAGGTTGAACGGCGGCTCCCGAAATCCGTAAAAGCCCTCGTACGTTGCCATGCCCTCGCCCACCGCGCGGCCGGCGCTCTTGGGGCCTCGGCCGCCGCGGCGTTCCTTTACTTGCGGAAACGGCTGACCGCGGCGAGCACCGGGACCTTCAGGTGCAGCTCCGCTTCAGCCCGGTCCTTGAGCGAGTGATCCAGATTGTCGAGCAGGAACGCCAATCCCAGGCCCAGCATGAGGCTGAAGACGGACACGACCGTCAAACGGACATAGTCGCGCGTGCGCAGCGGCGTGGCTTCGACCGCGTCCTGCAACACGACGATATCCCACTGGGTCACGCCCACGCGCGTCGTCAGCGCATCGAGCCGCCGCCGCACCAGCGCTTCGTAATTGCTGCGCAGCGCGCCGATCGTGCGATCGAGCACCGAAAGCTGCGCCTCGCGGTCGGGAAAAGCGCTGAGCTGCTCGTTGATGTAGGCCAGGCTCCCTTCCAGCGAGCGCTCCTGGGCCAGCGTGGCCTCGTAGAGCGCTTCGAGATGACGGGTGTAGCCGTCGGCCTCTTGCCGCAGCTCGCCGTTCAACTCCTGGATCCGATCGCGCAGGGCCAACACGCGCGGATGGTTCTCGGTGTACTTCGAGCGGGCGTCGTGGTACTGGGTCTTCGCGTCCAGGATCGTGCGCCGCAGCGTGGACATGGCCAGATCCGAGCGCTGATCCGCCTCGCCGAACACGTACAGCTCCGGGCTGATATCGCGCTCGGTGTCCAGGGATGCGACCAGCTCGCGCATCCAATCGAGCCGCGCCTTGCGCTCGGCCACATCGGCGCGAATCCCGGCCAGTTGCGTCTCGACGACGCGCCGGGTATCGAGGAGACTCGAGCGCTCGGCGCCGATCTCCACCGCTCCTTCCTGAACGAGGAACTCCGCCCGCCGCCGTTCCCACTCGGCGATCTCCTCCGAGATCTGGTCGATCTCCTGCTGCAGGAAGCCCGTCGGATCCAGACGCCGCTCGTCGGTGCGGAACTCCTTGTAGGCCTGGGTCAAGGCCCGCACGACTGCCTGCGTGGCCACCGGCTCGAAGTCGCGGTAGTAGACGTAGATGATGCTCGACTTGCCGGGCGTCGAGGCCTCGATGTTGCGCGGCTTGATCCGGAAGGGCTCCCCGTCCGGCGCGGTGATACTCTGGGCGTCGATGAGCTCCTGGGCTCGCTCGTAGATGCGGGCGCTCTGCACCGTCTCCAGCTCGGAGCTCAGCTCCTCTTCCCAGGAAAGCGTGCGCAGGCTGGGCGTGAAGGCATTGACCGGCTGTCCTCGATTGACGAGCAGCTGGGAATACGACTGGTAGACCGTCGGGCTGGTCAGCAGCAACGCGAGGATGACCAGGACCGTGACGCCGAAGGTGCACCACACGATCCAGCCGCGGCGGTGCACGACGCGCAGGAAGTCTTCCAGCGTCCCCCGGTGCTCTGTTCCCTCGCGCAGATCCGTCACCCCGAGCCCCCCGTCAGCGGACCGTCCAGCCCCACCGGTCATCCATGTGGAAGGCGCGCCAGCCCTCGATGTAGGCGGTGAAGACCGCGATGTTCTGGCGGATGAAGTTCTCCACGAACACGTTGACCTCGCCGATCCACGAGCGCGGCACGAAGACGATGTCATTGGGCTGCAGATAGATGTCTTGAGCGATCGCCTCTCCGTCGACGGCCTGGTCCAGATCGACCCGGTAGACCTCCAGCTCCTGCGGCCCGGTGCGCCGCAGCACGAGCGCGCTGTGCAGATTGGCCTTGGTGTTGGGTCCGGCCGCCGCGCCGAGCGCGTGCAGGGCGGTCATGTTGGGCGTGTAGTCGACCGCCCCGGCCGCCTTGACCTCGCCGAAGACGTAGACCTGCAGGGCGGCGTAACTGCTCAAGACGACGCTGAGGTCGGGGTAGCGCAGGATGCGCTCGTACTCGGCGGTGAGGGCCGCGGCGACCTCGGGGATCGTGCGCCCCACCGCCTGAACGTCTCCGACCCCCTTGGCCGAGATCTGGCCGTCGGGCCGGACCTTGATCGCGCCGCTCAAATCGGGCTCATCGAGCACGTGGACGAGGATCTCGTCGCCCACCTGCAGGCGGTAGGCGCCGGGCAGGACGCGCCCGCCCTCGGGGCCCGTGACGGAGGCCCGTGGAGGCTCAGGCCGGGCATGGCCCGCGCCGCAGCCGGCTCCGCCGGCGGCCAGCAGGGCCGCGACCACGATCAGGAACAGGAACCCTCGCACCCCAACTTCACCCCTCGCTGCCGACTCTTCCATGTCTGTCTGCCGCAATTCTCGGATGGTAGCATCCGCCTTTTCCAAGGGTCAACCACCCTCGCCGGCCCTCTCGGCCGACCCGTCCCGCGCTCGAGCCAGCGCGGCGAGGACTGCCGGCCCCCCACCGGATGCTCGGTCCCCCGTGGGGCTATCTTGAAGCCATTCCACTCAGTGCGCTGGCGAGCCCGCTCGGCCCAGCCGCGCGCGCTCCAGCAGGATCCCCTGATAAAGCAGGGGCAGCAGGATCTCGTGCTGGCCCACCAGATAGCAGCCCTGCCCCCCCGCCTGGGTGGGCCTTTCCACCACGTTGACCCGCGGGCGGTACTGGCGCTGGAAGTCCAGCGTCGCCGTCACCAGCCCGCGGCAGGCAGCGCCCAGGTTCGTGGCCACCGACAAGGCCTTCAGGAACACCTCCGGCAACACCACCGCACTGCCCACGTTGATGACCACGGCGCCGTCCAGGCTCCGGAGATGCGCGGCCAGGATGCGGAAATCGCGGCCCGACGTCGCTCCGGCCGCCTCCGGGCTGAAGTCCGCATGCTGATGGTTGATGTCGGTGCCGATCGCGACGTGCACGGTCGCCGGGACCGCCAGCTCATAGCACGTCCCGATCACGCTCTGCGCCGCCCACTCGGCCCGGCGCTCGCACAGCATCCGGCCGACCGCCTCCCCCAGCCCTTCGCCGCGCCGCGCACCCTCCCGCACGGCGCCGTTGAGCAGGTCGGCCGTCTCGCTCGCCATGCCGAACCGCCCCTGGTGGAGCTGCTCCCCCACGTCCTCCGACGTCTGTCCCCACAGCGACAGCTCGAGGTCGTGGATCACGAAAGCGCCGTTTACCGCCACGAGCGTGGCCAGATCCTCGCGGAGCAGGCGGATGAGCACCGGACCCAGGCCGACCTTGATGACGTGGGCCCCGAACATCCACACCACCGGCTTGCCGGCGGACCGGGCCCGGGCGATGGCCCGGGCCAGTCCGCGCAGCTCCGCGGCGCCCAGGGCCTCCGGCAAGCCGTCCCAGTAGCCCGCGAACGACTCGGGGGACGTCGGGGGCGCGGCGAGCATGTCCGCCGCCACCTTCGAGCGGCGATCCCCGATGCTCGTGCCCTTGACCCGCCCCAGGTCGATCTCCTCGTAGCGGCCCATCACTTCCCCACCCAGTCGCTCCGTCCCTGCACATCGACGAGCACGATCGAGATGGCGCCGATCGGCAGCTCGCTCTTCACCTGAACCGGGACTCGCCGGCGATCGTCGGTCAGCCAGATCAGAAGTCGGCCCTTCTGCTTGAAGAGGCCCGGCGAGCGCATCACCGGCTCCACCACGAGGCAGTCGAACTCGCCCGCCGGGACCGAGACGCGTTCGCGCCGGTGGACCTTGACGCTGATCGGGTAGTTCTTGCGGTCGACATGGCTTTCGAGATCGAAGGAAGAGCCGACCTCCAGGTGCCGGGTCCGGGCGACGTAGAAGGCGCTGAGCACGTCGTGGGAGCCGGGCATCATCTCGAACACCTTGCCATTGTTGTAGATAGCAAGCTGGCGCCGCTGGTCCATCTCGACGATCGCCGAGTTGTGGTAGTCCCCCTCTCTGAGGTGCTTCTCGTAACGGCGCGACAGCAACCAGCGGGTGTCCATGTAGGTCTCGTAGCGGTCGCGCACGTGGAAGAAGGTCGAGAAGAAGTCGTTGCTTGCCGCGGTCGAGACGATGTGGAAGCAGCTGTCCTGGCCCACGACCTCGATGCCGCGGATGCTCATCGTGGCCTCGCCGGCGCGGACCGGGCCGTAGCGCACCGAAAAGATGAGCTTCTCGCCGACCTGAAAGACGTCGCGAGCAAACGGGTGCTCGCGCTCGAAGGCCCGCCGGGCCCGCTCTTCGGGGGTGATCGGCTCCAGCGGCGGCAGCAGCTCGCCCTCAGCCCATTCCCTGAGCAGGGTGCTGGCGGCGTCGACCGGTTGGGTGGCGTCGTTCTGGGCGCGCGCCACGGGGCGCCCCAGGATCGCCCCGGAAAGGCATCCCGCCCCGAGCAGCACCACGGCCGCGCCGGTCCATGACCGTTTGCCCAAGGCATGCCCTCCGCTGGCTCGCCGGCTCGCCTGTCTCCCCGATCCCGGCCCCTTGGACCTATAAACGGCCGCCACGTGCGCCGGGTCCAGGAAAAACCCCCTCTTCGCGGGGACAGGCATCGTCCGGCGGCCCGCGGCGGGAGCCGCCGCGCCGCGGCCGGGGGCACCCGGCCGTCGTCGGGGTCACGGATGCGCGTCCGCTGCCGGTCTTACGAGTCGGCCTCCATCGCCTGCTTGCGACTCAGCCGCACCTTGCCCTCCTCGTCGACGCCGATGACCTTCACGAGCACCATGTCGCCTTCGCGCACGACATCCTCGACCTTGGCCACCCGGCGATTCTCGAGCTCGGAGATGTGCACCAGGCCGTCCTTGCCCGGGAGGATCTCGACGAAGGCGCCGAAGTTCGTGATGCGCACGACCCGGCCATTGTAAATCTTGCCGACCTCGGGGTCCTCGGTCAGCGCGCGAATGATCTCGATCGCCCGGCGGCCCATGGCGGGGTCGATGCACGCGATCTTGACCAGGCCGCTGTCCTCGATGTCGATCGTCGCGCCGGTCTCCTCGGTGATCTTCTTGATCGTCTTGCCGCCCGGGCCGATGACGTCGCGGATGCGATCGGGCGAGATCTGCAGCACCGTGATGGTCGGGGCGTACTTCGACAGCTTGGGCCGCGGCCGATCGAGCACCGCGTCCATCCGATCGAGGATCTGCAGGCGCGCCTCGCGGGCCTGCTCGAGGCCCTGCACCAGGACGGCGCGCGGCAGCCCGTGGATCTTCAGGTCCATCTGGATCGCCGTGATGCCCTCGCGCGTGCCGGCCACCTTCAGGTCCATGTCGCCCAGGTGATCCTCGAGCCCCTGGATGTCGACCAGGAACCGGTACGTCTCCCCATCGGCAATCAAGCCGGTCGCCACGCCGGCCACGGCCCCCTTGATCGGCACGCCCGCGTCCATGAGCGCCAGGCTGCCGCCGCAGGTCGAGGCCATCGACGAGGAGCCATTGGACTCGAGGATGTCCGAGACGATGCGGATCGTGTAGGGGAAGCTCTCGTTCGACGGCACCACCGGCGTCAGGGCCCGCTCGCCCAGGAAGCCGTGCCCGATGTCCCGCCGCGACGGGCCGCGGTAAGGCTTGGCCTCGCCGACGCTGTAGCCCGGGAAGTTGTAGTGCAACATGAAGGTCTTCCAGCTCTGGCCTTCGAGATCCTCGATGCGCTGTTCGTCCATCGTCGTCCCGAGCGTGGTCACGACCAGCGCCTGGGTCTCGCCGCGGGTGAAGAGCGCCGATCCGTGGGTGCGCGGCAGAACGCCGACCTCGCAGGTGATGGAGCGCAGCTCGTTGAGCCCGCGGCCGTCCGTGCGGCGGCCTTCGGAGAGGACGAGCCGGCGCACGTGCTCGCCCTCGATCTCGGTGATCAGGCCGTCGATCAGCCCCTGCGAATCCGGATAGGTCTCGCTCAGCGCCGCGGTCGCTTCCTGCAGGATCGCCGCCCGCGCGTCGCCCCGCTCCTCCTTGCCGCGGAGCTCCAGGGCGGCGCGGACCCGGTCGCCGAAGCGCTGCTGGATCGCCTCGAGCAGCCCCTCGGGCCGCCGCAGCGGCGGGATCTCGCGCTTCTTGGCGCTTAGCTGTGCAATGAGCTGCTCCTGGATGGCGACGATCTGGCGGAGCGCGGTCTCCGCGAACGTGAGGGCCTCGAGGAACTCCTGCTCGCTGATCTCGCGGGCCTCCCCCTCCACCATCACGATGTTGTCCTTCGTGCCCGCCACGACCAGGTCCATCGCGCTCTCCTCGAGCTGCGCGAACGTGGGATTGAGCACGAGCTGTCCTTCGATCCGGCCCACGCGCACGGCGGCCACCGGGCCCGGGAAGGGGATGTCGGAAAGGCACACGGCGGTCGAGGCGCCGATCAGGGCCAGGACGTCGGAGTCGTTCTCCTGATCCGACGAGAGCACCTCGTTCATGACGATCATCTCGAAGCGGATGTCCTTGTTGAAGAAAGGCCGGATCGAGCGATCCACGAGACGGGCGCTGACCGTCTCCTTGAGGTTGGGACGACCTTCGCGCTTGAAGAAGCCGCCCGGGATGCGTCCCGCGGCATAGGATTTCTCACGGTAGTCGACGTAGAGGGGCACGAACCCGCGGTCCTCGCCCTCCTGCTTGCCGGAGACGACCGTCGAGAGCACCACGGTGTCCGCATAGCGGACGGTGCAGCTCCCGGCAGCCTGCTTGGCCAGCTTGCCTGTTTCGATCAGCAGCGTGCGGCCGCCCAGTTCCAGTGTCACCTGATGAACCATGAAACGGTTTCCTCTCGTTGGTGCGTGGCGCCTGACCGCGTTCTCGTCGGTCCGAGCACACAAACGCCTATCCCGCCGGCATCGCTGGCGACCCGGCATGCTGGATGGATATTCCTTGCCGTGCGGAACTTAGCGACGGAGACCGAGCTCCTTGACGATGGCGCGATAGCGCTCGACCTTGGCCCGCTTCAGGTACTCGAGCAGGCGACGGCGCCTTCCAACCATCCTCAACAGACCTCGGCGAGAGTGGTGGTCGCTCTTGTGGATCTTGAAGTGGTTCGTCAGGTAAGCAATCTTCTCGGTCAGCAGCGCGATCTGGACCTCGGGAGAGCCCGAATCCAGACCGTGCAGCTTGTATTTCGAGATGATCTCTTGCTTCCTGTCTCTCGTGAGCGACATGCCTTCCTCCGCTCGCTGGGCCCCCGCCCAGCAGGTGTTCCCTTCCTCTTATCAACCGCAAGACGCTATCACAACGAGCCGGGAGCCGCAAGCCGGTTCTGACCCCTGGATCGTTCCGCCCGTCCCCGCCGGTCGCCTCCCGGCCTCGTGCGCCCGCCCGGGCGCAGACCCAGGCGCTCGCGGGCTGCTCGGATGTCGTCCGCTATCGCGGCCCGAAGCTCGGCCAGGTCCCGGAATGCCCTGATCTCCCGGAGCCTGGCCACGAACCCGACGCGCAGCTCAACGCCGCGCAAGTCCCCCTCGAAGTCAAGCAGGTGGACCTCCACGAGCCGGTCGTGCCCTGTTCCCAGGGTGGGCGCGCGACCGACGCTGGCGGCCCCGCCGAACCACCCGGCCCGCCCCGAGACCTCCACGGCGTACACCCCGGGTGCGGGCAGCAGCTGCCGCGGGTCGACCTCCACGTTGGCGGTTGGCACGAGCTCCCGGGCGCCCAGACCCTGGCCGCGCCCCACCCGACCCTCGACCGCGAGGACGCGCCCGGCCAACTCGGCGGCCTCCTCGACACGCCCGCCGGCGATGCAGTGGCGCAGCCGCGTGCTGGAGACGCGGGAGCCTCCCCGCTCCACCGGGGCGACGATCTCGACGGTAAAGCCCCGCGCGGCCCCCAGGGCCCGCAGCAGCTCGCCGTCGCCCGCACGATGGGCCCCAAAGCGGAAGTCGTGACCGACGACCACCCCCTCCAGATCGAGCTCCTGCAGGAGCACATCGTCGACGAAGCGCTCCGGCGACAGAGCGGCCAGGGATCGGGTGAAGGGCAAGACGAGCATGCGTTCGATGCCCAACTCCGCCAGCAGGGCGGCCTTCTCGCGCAGCGGCGTGATCTCGAGAGGGGTCGGGTCCCCTGACAGCAGCGCGTAGGGCGGCGGATCGAAGGTGACCACCCCGGCGAGGCAGTCGGCCCGGACGGCCGTGCGCCGGACCCGCTCGAAGAGCACCTGGTGCCCGCGGTGCACGCCGTCGAACACGCCGATGGCGATGACGGCCCGATCCTTCTGGTGCTTCAGGTTCATTGTCTCGCCGCATCCGGCCGCCGGCCCGAGCGGGCTCGGCGACCCGGAGATCAGAGCACGCGCATGAGCTTGAGCTGGAGCGCGTCATGCCAGGGACGTTCGATCGGCCCGGGCGTCGGCACCGCCTGGCCCAGAGCCACGAGCTCTCCGGCCGCGCTCAGGAGGCGGCCGATCTCCCCCGCCACGGGCTCGCGCTCGACATCGAGCACGATCCAGGGCGGCGTGTGCCCCCGGCGCAGCTTGCTCGCCCAGAAGGCGGACACCTTCCACGCCGGCAGATGTCCCACGGCCGCCGCCATCGGGATGGCGTGCGCCAGCAGCTCTTCGGGCCCCATGCCTTCGGCGAGCCATACGGCCCCGTCGACCCGGAAGGAGCCCACCGCCGTGCGGACGAGCTCCTGCACGTGGGCTCCCGCCCCCAGCTCGGTGCCCATGTCCTCGATGAGGGTGCGCACGTACGTGCCCCGCGAGCAGCGGACGCGAAACCGGACCCGATCGCCTTCGGCCGCCAGGATCTCGAAGGCCTCGACGAAGATCTTGCGCGGCTGGCGCTCGACGGTGATCCCCTGGCGGGCGAGACGATAGAGGCGCTGCCCCTCGTGCTTGAGCGCCGAGACCATGGGAGGCACTTGGAGGATCTCCCCGGTGAAGCGCCGCGCGGCGGCTCGCAGGCGATCCTCGTCGGGCAGCGGGAGATGCCAGATGCGCTCGACCTCGCCGGTGGCGTCGCCGGTCGTGGTCTTGACGCCGAAGCGCAGCCAGCCCTCGTACTCCTTGCGCAGATCCATGAGCGCGTCGGAGAGCTTGGTCGCGCGGCCCACGCAGCACAGGAGCACCCCCGTGGCAAAGGGATCCAGCGTGCCGGTGTGCCCCACGCGGCGGAAGCGCAGAATGCGTCGCACCCGGGCGACCGCGTCGTGGCTCGTCCAGGGACTCTCCTTGAAGACGTTGAGCAAGAACCCCTGACCGCTCAGATCTCCCAGCGGCCCGCCCCGCGGGTCCCGGACCTGCTCGCCCCGTCGCTCGCAGGCCGGTCCGCCCCCCGGGTCCCGGACCTGCTCGCCCCGTCGCTCGCAGGCCGGTCCGCCCCCCGGCCGGGCGGCCGAGGCGCGGCGGGCCGGCTGTCCGGGCGTCCCGTTGATCTCCCCGGACTCGGCCGGATGGTCCTGCGCACTCACGGCGTCGCGTCCTCCTCGCCCCCGGTCTCGCCGGGCTCGCTCCCATCGGCTGCCTCGGCGCCGCCGTCGGCGGCCCCGGCTTCGGAGGCGGGTGCGGCGCCGATCTCGTTGAGGATCTCCATCACGCGCTGGCTGTGCTCGATCGAGTGATCGAGCTTGAAGTGCAATTCGGGAGTCTGGCGCAGGCGGATGCGCCGGCCGAGCTCCGTGCGGATGAAGGCGCCGGCACGTTCGAGGATCCGGAGCGACTGCCGCTGGGCGCGATCGTCCCCGCCCAGGACAGAGACGAAGACCTTCGCATGGCAGAGGTCGGGGCTCATCTCCACGCGCGTGACAGTGACCCAGCCGAGGCGCGGGTCGCGCACCTCGCGCTGGATGATGTCGCCGAGCTCGTGATGCACGAGCTCGGTGACGCGCTCGCGGCGCAGGGGTCTGGCCAACCCTCTAGTCCCCTCGTTCGCGGTCCCGTCGCGGACCGAAGTACTCGTCGCCCTCTTCGTGCTGGTCCCAGCGCTCGCCGAAATCGTCGGGGATGCCTTCGCCCTCGCCTTTGCCTTTGCCTTCGCCTTCGCCTTCGCCTTCGCCCTCGCCTTCGGCCTCGATCTCGCCCTCGAAAGCGCCCCCGCTCTCACCCTCCACCGCGCCGCGGCCGGCCGCACGCCCCGGGAGCCAACCGCCGAGCACCCGGTCCCGCGGGGCGTGGGGAGCGCCTTCGAACGGTTCCACCCGCGTCTCCCACGAGGTGATGCTGCAGCGCTCCTCCTGCTCGACCAGCCGGCGCATGGCGGCCAACCCGGCCTCGAGGGCGGCGGGCGAGCTGCCGACCAGCGCCACCGCCAGCACGCCGCGCTGGTGCAGGTCGTGGTTGCCCACCTCGGCCACCGCAGCGTGGAAACGCGCCCGCAATCGTTCCTTGATGCCGGCCAGCACCGAACGCTTGCCTTTCAGCGAACGGCCGTGCGGGATAAAGACCTCGAATCGGCAGAGGGCGAAGAACATGGGCACTAGGCGGCCGCAAAAGCCCCAGGATCGCGGGTTCGCGCGCCCGGCGAGAAGCTAGGCCTTCTTGACCGGCGACACCTCCTCGACCACGTACGCCTCGATCAGGTCCCCGACCTTGATATCGTTGAACCCTTCCAGGGACAGGCCGCATTCGTAGCCCTGGGCCACCTCGCGCGCATCTTCCTTGAAACGCTTCAGCGACAGGATCCGGCCGGACCAAACCACGTCGTTCTCGCGGATCACCCGCGCCCGCGCCGTGCGCGCAATCGTTCCGGCCACCACATGGCACCCGGCCACCGTGCCGACCTTGGTGATCTCGAAGACGTTGCGCACCTCGGCCGACCCGAGGACGCGTTCCTGCTCCTTCGGCTTGAGCAGGCCCGCCTTGGCGGCTTCGATCTCTTCGATGGCCTCGTAGATCACGCTGTAGAGGCGCACCTCGACGCCCTCTTCCTGCGCGAGCTGGGTGGCCTTGGGATCGGGCCGCACATGGAACCCGACGATGATCGCTCCGGACGCTGTCGCCAGCAGGACGTCGGACTCGTTGATCCGCCCCACGCCAGTGTGAATGACGACGACCTGGACCTGCTCGTCGGTGAGTTTCTCCATCGAGTCGCGCAACACCTCGACCGAGCCTTGCACGTCGGCCTTGATGATCACGCGCAGATCGATCCGCGTCTGCTCCTTCAGGCGCGCGTGCAGCTCCCCGAGACGGAAGCGGCCCGCGGCCAGGCGCATGCGCTTCTCCCGGGCGATCTGGCCCCGCTCGGCCGAAATCAGCCGCGCCTGGGCCTCGGAGCCGACCACCGAGAAGGCATCGCCCACCTGCGGCACGTCGGACCAACCCAGCACTTCGACCGGTGTGGATGGACTGGCGCTCTCGATGCGATCACCGGTCTCGGTGCCCATGGCGCGCACCTTGCCCCAGGCGGTCCCGCACACGAACGCGTCGCCCACGGCGAGCGTGCCGTTCTGGATGAGCACCGTGGCAACAATGCCGCGCCCGGCATCCTTCTTGGCCTCGATGATCGTGCCCTTGGCGGGCCGATCCTTCTGGGCCTTCAGGTCGAGCATCTCCGCCACGAGCAGCACCATCTCGAGCAGCTTGTCGACGTTCTGGCCGAACTTGGCCGAGATCTCGACCGCGATCGTCTGGCCGCCCCACTCCTCGACCTGCAAACCCTGCTCGGCGAGCTGCTGGCGAATGCGATCGGGATTGGCATTGGGCAGATCGACCTTGTTGATGGCCACGACGATCGGCTTGCGGGCCGCCTTGGCGTGGTTGATCGCCTCGATCGTCTGTTCGTTGACGCGGTCGTCGGCCGCCACCACCAGCACCACGATGTCGGTCACATCGGCGCCGCGAGCGCGCATGGCGGTGAAGGCCTGGTGGCCGGGCGTGTCGAGGAACGTCACGGCGCGCTTGTCGGCCAGGCGGGCCTGGTAGGCGCCGATGTGCTGCGTGATCCCCCCCGATTCCCCCGACACGACGTCCGACTTGCGGATGAAGTCGAGCAGCTTGGTCTTGCCGTGGTCGACGTGGCCCATGACCGTCACGATCGCGGGGCGGGCTTCCTCGGGCACATCCTCGTGGGTCTCTTCGACCTCCTCGATGATCTCCTCGCCGAACTCCTTGACGAACTCGACCTCGTAGCCGAATTCGTCCGCCACCGCCTCGATCGTGTCGCGGTCGAGCCGGCGGTTGACATTGGCCAGCACCCCCAGTTTCAGGCAAGCGGCCACAACCTCGTTGGGCCGCACTTCCAAGACCGCCGCCAGCTCGGAGACCGTGGCGAACTCGTTGATTCGCACGCGCGTATCCTCGACCTCCACCTCGGCCCCGTCGTCCGTGCGAATCCGGCGCTTCTTGCGCGAGCGGCCCACGTCGAGCGTCGCCATCGTGCGGCGCACGCTGTTGAAGACCTCCTGCTCGCTGACCTCGGCGCGCTTCTTCTTGCGCTTGGCGCGCTTGCCGCGCCGATCGCCGGGGCGCTCGCCCACCTCGGCATCGCGCCCCACCTCCCGGCCAGTATCGCGCTCGCCGCGGCCGCGATCGCGGCGCCCGGGACGGCCCTCGCGACCGGGAAGCTCGCCCGGCGCCTCTGGGCGGTAGGTGCGCGTCAGTTCCGGCCGGGCCGCGGGTCCGCGCGCCGCCGCCGGGGTGCGCCGCTCGCGCTCCACCGGGGGCGCCACGCGCATGTCGCCGCGCCCCGGCACCGCGGGACCCACCCGCCGGGCGGGCGGGGGCGCCGCGGCCGGCGCGCTGGAGCCCAGCACCGGCGCCACGACCTCGGGCGTCTTGGGCAGGGGGGGCAGGTCCCAGACCGGCAGCGGTTGGGGCTGGGGCGCCGCGCGGCGCTTGGCAGCGGCCGGTGCCGCCCGCTCCACGGCCCGCATGGGCCGCGCGGCCGCGTCGGCCGCCGGCTCGGACATGGCGGCAGCGTCGCGGACGCTCTTGCGCTTCGCGCCCGCCAGCCGGGCCTGCACCTGCTCAGCCAGCTCGGCATCCACGGCGCTCGCCTTGTCGGCGGTGCAGCCGAGCGCCGCGAGCTCCTTGATGACCTCCTCAACGGAGGTCCTCAGCTCGCGAGCCAGCTGGAATACGCGGACCTTCCTCAACCAAACCTCCCCGCTCGGGGATCTACTTCTCGATCTCGGATTCCGTCCCCGCCTCGCCGTCCGGCACCTGGGCCGCCGTATCCCCGTCGGCGGCTTCGTCCGCGGCCGTCTCGGCCACCTGCCGCACGTCCCGCTCGGTCTGCTCGTCCTGCTCGGCCCGCGCGGGCAGCTCGGCCTGCTCGGCCTGCTCGGTCTGCTCGGTCTGCTCGGCCTGCTCGGTCTGCTCGGCCCGCTCGGTCTGCTCGGCCTGCTCGGCCTGCTCGGTCTGATCGGCCTGCTCGGCCTGCTCGGCCTGCTCGGTCTGCGCGTCCTGCTCGGCCTGCTCGGCCTGCAGGGCCGCCTGCCGCTGGACGTTCCACTGCTCGAGAAGCTGCGCGCCGATGGTGACCAGCTTGCTGGCGGTCTTCTCCCCGATGCCCTGAATCTGCATCAAGTCCTCGACCGGCGTCTCCAGGACGTCCTGCAGCGTCTCCTTGCCGGCCCGGATCAGGCGCTCGACCAGCTTGGGACCGAGCTGCTTGGTCAAGGACTCCAGCTCCAGAGCGTCGCCGACTTCGTGACCCTCGAGCGACGCCTGCTGCGACTGGCTGACGAGCTGGATCTCCAAGCCGGTGAGCTGCCCGGCCAACCGCACGTTCTGGGCCCCCTTGCCGATCGCCAGCGAGAGCTGGTCGTCCGGCACGACGGCGCGCACGACCTTCGGATCGCCCATGAAGGCGACCGACAGCACGCGGGCCGGGCTGAGCGCCCGACTGACGAAGATGAGCGGGTCGGAGCTCATGGCGACGATGTCGATGCGCTCGCCCCCCAACGACTTGACGATGTTCTGCACCCGCGAGCCCTTCACCCCCACGCAGGCCCCGACCGGATCGACGCGATCGTCGTGCGAGACGACCGCGATCTTCGTGCGCGCGCCCGCCTCGCGAGAGATTCCCTTGATCTCGACGATCCGCTCGTAGACTTCCGGCACTTCCTGTTCGAAGAGCTTGAGCACGAACTCCGGACGCGTGCGCGTCAGGACGATCTGCGGCTCGGAGCCGCGGGTGGTGGGCTGGACATCCAGGATCAGCGCCCGCAGATGGTCGCCGATCTTGGGCCGGTCGCGGCGCATGTTCTCGGCCGCCGGGATGATCGCCTCGACCTTGCCCAGGCGCATGATGATCGCGCCGCGATCGACCTGCTGCACGGTGCCGGTGACGATGTGCCCGATCCGGTCGGCGTACTCCTCGTAGACGTTCTTGCGCTCCGCCTCGCGGACGTGCTGCACGATCGCCTGCTTGACGGCCGAGATGGCGTTGCGCCCGAAGTCCTCGATGGGAACCTCGACCGGCACGACGTCGCCCTCGCGCACGTCTTCTTCGATCTCCAACGCCTGGGGCAGGTCGATCTCACAGGTGTCGTCGTAGGCGACCTTGGAGACGCGCTTGTGCACGACGACCGAGATGCCGCCCGACTTCTGGTCGATCTTCACCTCGACGAAGGGCGCCCGGCGGTACTTCTTCTGAGCCGCGGACAGGATACCCTCCTTGAGGGTCTCGATCAGGTAGTCGGGGTCGACACCCTTCTCCTTGGCGATCATCGCCACGGCGTCCAGAATCTCTGAGGACATCTTGGCCTCTTCTCCCGCTCAGGCCCACCGCGAGCGCTAACCCCTGGGCCGCCCCTTCCACGGGTCGCGGTCCAGGCGAGCGCTTCGAATCGCTTCCAGCGTCACCTCCAGGAGCCGCCCGTCGCGCACCCGGAGCTTGATCACCTCCCCCTCCACCGACTCGATCCGACCCTCGAAGCTCACCTGTCCGTCGCAGGGCTCGCAGAGCTCGAACCGCAGCGGCTCCCCCTGGAACCGCTTGAAGCTCTCCAAGGTCCGCACCGGGCGGTGCATGCCCGGAGATGAAACCTCCAGCAAATAGGTATCGACCGGCGGCTGCTGCGCATCCAGCAGTCGCGCGATCGCCCTGCTCACCTCGGCGCAGTCCCCGATGTTGATCGCCGCTTCCCGGTCGATGAAGAGCCTGACCGTTGGCCTGCGCCCCGGAACGATCTGCAATTCGACGAGTTCCAGACCTCGCTCCGCGAGCAGCGGCTCAATGAGCGACACCATGGACTCGCGCGAAATCAACCTCGGCCCTCTCGGACGCCAGGGTGCACCTATCCCGCCGGGCAGACCAAAGCCGCCCTGCCTTGTGACCACAGGCAGACCGTCCCCAAAAAAGAAAGTGGACCCACAGCCCACTCGGCGCCCAACAGGGTACACAAGCGCCGGCGGAACATGCAAGCGGGAAAAAACGGCCTACTTCCCGTGGCCGACGGGCTTCGGCGGCCGGCCCGCCGGCGGGCTAGCGGTAGTAACCGCCGAAGACCAGGCGCTCGACGATGCGGGCCGCCTGCTCGAGGCTGCCCGGCGAGCAGTTGGCCGGCGTGTCGCGCTGCGTGTGCCAGACCGGGTCCCGAAAGTCGATGAGCAGCAGCGCCGGCAGGCCGGCCTCGATGAGCGGCACGTGGTCATCATGGACCGAGGGGCCAGGGCCGGGCTGAAACGCCGAGGCATTGACCTCTTGCGCCAGGCGGTCGACGAGGCTGGCCATGTCCGGAAACAGCGCCCTGGAACGCTCTTCAACGTTCAGGACCATCGTGGCGCTCCCCACCATGTCCAGGACGAAGGCCGCCTCGGGGAAGGGACTGGCCATGTGCTGCGCGAAATAGCGCGATCCGGCCAGGTACTCCTCGGGCATGCCCTCGCGCCCCAGATCCTCCCCGTCGAAGAAGGCGAGCAGCAGGGGGATCTCCGGCGGTCGCTCGCGCAGGTAGTCGGCCAGCGCCAACAACACCGCCGTGCTCGAGGCCCCGTCGTTCGCCCCCAGGACCGGCCGCGTCCTGGCCTGAGGATCGGGGTCCTGGTCGGCCCACGGGCGGCTGTCCCAGTGCGTGCCCAGCAGCAGCCCGCCCTCGCGCTGGGGACCAAAGCGGGCGAGGATGTTGGTGAGCTCCACCTGGCTCCCCAGACCTGGCGCCAGGTGCAGGAAGCTCTGGCGCGTCACGCGTCCGCCGGCCGCCTCGAGATGGCGGGCGATGTGCTCGGCGCACGCCCGATGGGCGGCGGAGCCCGGCACGCGGGGACCGAATGCGCACTGGATCTCGAGGTGCCGGAAGACGGCTTCGCCGGACAGGGCGTCCCCCGGCCCCGGCGCGCCCTGCGGCCCCGGGCTCGGGGAAAGGCCGGCGCCCGGGGCCGGCCACAGCAGACCCCAACCGATGAGCACCAGCAGCCATCGGATCAGCACCGGCCCCAGGTCGCGCATCACGCCTCCCCCGCGGCGCCTAGAAGGAGAAGCCGGCCGTCAGCCGGACCTCCACGTAGCGGCGGGTGTTGGTCTTGTTCTCGTTGTCGGCGTCCTCGCCGAAATTCACCACCACCTTGCCGGTGACCGTCTTGGTGAACTGGTAGCTGCCGTTGACCGCGAAGTCGAACAGCCGCTTGTCGAGCGTCACGTTGGGTCGCCCGCCGGCCCGGGTCAGCGTGCGCTTGCGCGACTCGAAGCCGATCTGGAGTCCCACGTCCAGGCGGGTGGTGACGCGCTCCTGCGTTCCGGTCAGCGGCATGGTGATGGTGCGCGTCACGTTGAAGGTCCGCTTGGTGCCGAAGCTGAACTTGGTTTCTCCGTTCGAATTGGTCTGTTGCAGCGAGCGGGTCAGGGGATCGTGCGTCTCATCGCTGGCGCTGTTGCGGTCCACGCGCAGGGTGAAGGTCATGCCGTTGCGGGCCGTGACCGTCAGGTCCATGAGCGGCCCCCACCGGCCCTGGACATCGCGGCGGCTGAGGTTGCCTTCCTGGAGGGTCTTGCCCTCATTGCGCGTGTAGCGTGTGCTCGCCTTGACGCTGCGGAACCAACCGCGGTAGTTCACCCACTGCGACAGCTCGCCCCAGCGGATGTCCAGGTCGGGCCACTCGGTCTTCGAGCTGCCGGTGGTCTTGCCCAGCGCGCGCTGCTCGTTCTCGTTGTGGGCGTACTTGCAGGCCATGGTGATGCGCCGCAGCAGGCGCAGGTCGCCGTCGAGCTGGAAGCCGTATCCGTCCTGCAGGTTGATCTGCGCCTCGGGCAGGAGGTCGACCTCGGGGTCCCGGCTCAGACCGAGCTGGTAGGCGATCGAGGGCTCCCCGGTCGTCTTGCGGAAGGTGCTCCGCTTGCTCTGATTGAAGCTTCCGGACGTGCGGGTAATGCCCAGGACCCCCTTGAAGATGTCCCCCCGCGCGGCGCCGGCGCCCTGACCGCGCCCGCGGCCCGGCTGGCCGCCCTGCGCGCCCGGGCGGAGGGTCCCGGGGAGATCCTCGGGGCGCTCGAAGTCCTCCGGGCTGCGGCCCAGCTCCGTGAAGGCCTCTTGTTCCTCCAAGGGCGGCGCCTCCGACTCCTTCCCCTCCGGCGGAGCGCCGCGGGGAGCGCGGCGCGCTTCCTGGCGGCCGCGCTCGCCGCCGCCGGTATCCTGTCCGGCCGGGCCGCTCTCCTCGGGCCGCGCCCCGGCGCCCCGGGGCTGCGCCGGCTGACCGCCGGATGCGCCTCCGGAGGCGCCGCTTGCCGCGGGGCCGGCGCCGCCCTCTGAGGCGGCGAGCCGCCCCAGCCAGTCGATC
>CAZRWW010000051.1:0-38604 GCA_964603725.1 uncultured bacterium | reverse complement strand
GCCCTCGCCCAGCCACGTGCCGGCTGCCAGGCCGCATTCCTCTTCCGTCAGCATCGCGCACGCCCCGAGAGGTTGGGCGAGGCAGCAGGCCGCGAACACCGGGGGAGGAAAGACCGGGGCGTACCCCGGCATGTTGATGCCCATGCCGCCGCGTAGCGGCGGACGGACGCTGAAGACCGCCGGCGGGCTCTGGCAGTTGGCGAAACCGCAGAAGCCGGTGGGCGGGTCGACGGCGATCGGGATGACGGTCGAGCCGTAGGTGTAGTCGTAGGCATACCCCCCGAACCAGTAGACCGGAAGCCAGTTGCCTATCCAGGGATCGCCGGTCGTGACGAACGCCGTGCCCTCGTTCGGGCCGGGCCAACCGGGCGTCGGGATCTCGATGCCCGTCCCCGGGAAGCACGGACCGTAGTCGTACACATCGAAGAGCGAAGCATCGTAGGCGCCGAAACCGAACTCGGTGCCGCACCAGACCTTCGGCTCGCTCTCCCAGGCGGCCAACACGAACCACACACAGGCCCCGGCAGACATCAGCTCAGGATTCAGATCCCCAAGGTTCTGAATAGGGTGGGCGTTGTAAAGCTCGCACCAGCCGCCCGCCGGGGGATCGTACGTGTAGGAGAAGTACTGCGGATCGTAGTGTGTGACCAGAATGCCCCCGCTCAGAATGCTTGGATCCGCAAGCGCCGCACTCGCGAGCAGGCACGCGATCACTGCAGGCATCCACATCCGGGTCATGGCAGAATCCTCCCCGGTTGCACCGTCATTGGAGCGTCGGTTTCGACGTGCTGCCCGAACGCGACCCCTTGCCGCAGAGTGCACCTCAGCTCCGGGGTGCCGGGCTGTCGATAGGGACGTGCGTTCAGGGTCCGTCAAGTCTCGCAATGGGCAGTATAGCACCGCCAGGCGAGTCCCGCTTTGGCGAATCCGGCCCCCGCCCCGGTCCGCCCATTCTGTGGATGCGCCGCCGGACTTCTGGTAGGCTCTCCGGCGCCCCGAGGGACGCGGGGCACGCAACTCATTGACCCGCAAGGCGCTCGACCAACGGCGGCCACGGGGTAGAGGGTAGCGGGGAACTCAGGGAGCGAGGTATAGCCACGTGAGCAGTCGCTCGACCGGCCTGGTGCCGGAGGTGCGGGAGCGAGGACTCGCAATGGACGCGATCATCGTCGAAGGCGGTCGTCCGCTCGGCGGCCAGGTGCGTATCGGCGGGGCCAAGAACGCGGTGCTGCCGATGATGGCGGCGAGCCTGCTCGTGCCCGGCCCCGTGAGGATCCGCAATGTGCCCAGGCTGATGGACGTGGTGACCTTCCTCGGGCTCTTGCGCGAGATGGGCGTCGAGGGCGGGTACGAGGACCACAGTCTCTACCTCGACGCGTCGCGCTTGCGGTCCTTCGAGGCGCCCTACGATCACGTCAAGAAGATGCGCGCGTCGATCTACGTGCTGGGGCCCCTGCTGGCTCGGATGGGTCGCGCGCGGGTCTCCCAGCCGGGCGGATGCGCCTGGGGCCCGCGGCCCGTCAACTTCCATCATGACGCCATGACGGCGCTCGGGGCGAAGCTCGAGCTGGAGCACGGCTACATCGTGGCCGAGGCGCCCAGGCTCAAAGGGGCCCGCATCACCTTCGACATCTCCAGCGTCGGCGCCACCGGCAATGCCCTGATGGCCGCCGTGCTGGCCGAGGGCAGGACGGTGATCGAGAACGCGGCGGCCGAGCCCGAGATCGCCGCGCTGGCCGACTTCCTGATCGCCCACGGCGCGCGTATCGCGGGCGCGGGGACGAAGACCATCACGATCGACGGGGTCGCCGCGCTGGCGCCCACCGGTCCGTTCGAGAACATCCCGGATCGCATCGAGGCGGGGACGATGCTGGCGGCCGGCGCGATCACTTGCGGCGACGTCACCCTCACGCACGTGCGGCCCGATCACCTCGGCATGGTGATCGCGCGGCTGGAGAAGATGGGCTGCCGGGTGGAGGCGGACGCGGCGCGGTCGGGCGAAGAGCTGGTGGGCGCGGCCCGACCGACCGAGGAGCTGGTGGGCTCGGCGCGCCCCGGTTCGGCGCGCCCCGGTTCGGCGGGCGCCGGTTCGGCGGGCGCTGGCTCAGCGAGTGCTGGCTCAGCCGGTACTGGCTCGGCGAGCCCCGGCGTCGGCCGCATCCGTCTGACCGTGCCCGACAGGCGCCTCAGGTGCGTCGATATCGTCACCGAGCCCTACCCGGGCTTTCCGACAGACCTGCAGGCTCAGTTCATGGCGCTGCTGTGCGTGGCCGAGGGCAGCGGCGTCGTGCGCGACACGATCTACCTCGATCGCTTCACGCACGTGCCGGAGCTGGCGCGTCTGGGAGCGCGCATCACGCTGGCGGGCAACGTCGCCACCGTCGAGGGCGGCGCGCGGCTGCAGGGCGCGCGGGTGATGTCGACCGACATCCGCGCCAGCTCGGCGTTGATCCTGGCCGGGCTGGCGGCCGAGGGCCGCACGCACGTCTCGCGCGTCTATCACATCGACCGCGGGTACGAGGCGATCGAGCAGAAGCTGGCCGGCCTGGGCGCCCGCGTGGAACGGGTCCGCGAGAAGGGAGCAGCGCAAGCATCGGGATGACGGCATCCAGGCCACATCGCCCGCTGATCGTGGGCACGGCGGGGCACATCGATCACGGCAAGACGGCGCTCATCCGCCTGCTCACCGGCATCGACACCGACCGGCTCAAGGAGGAGAAGGAGCGCGGCATCTCGATCGAGTTGGGCTTCGCGTCGTTGACATTGCCTTCGGGTGAGCGGCTGGGCGTGGTGGACGTGCCCGGCCACGAGCGCTTCATCAAGAACATGCTGGCCGGCGCGGGCGGCATCGATCTCATCCTCTTCGTCATCGCCGCCGACGAAGGGGTGATGCCGCAGACACGCGAGCACATGGACATCATCGACCTGCTGGGTGTGCGGCACGGCGTCATCGCGCTCACCAAGATCGACATGGTCGAGGCTGACTTCGCCGACATCGTCGAGGAGACGGTGCGCGAGTACCTCGCGGATAGCTGCCTGCGCGACGCGCCGATCGTGCGCGTGTCGTCGGTGACGGGGGAGGGCAAGGAGGCGCTCTTGGCCGCGCTGGAGGACGTCGCCGCGCGGGTGGCGGTCGGACAGCGCGGCAACATGACGCGCCTGCCCGTCGACCGGACCTTCACGATGGAGGGGTTCGGCACGGTTGTGACCGGCACGCTGTGGTCGGGCAGCCTCAAGGAGGGCGACCCGGTGCGGGTCATGCCGGCCGGGCACGCGACACGCATCCGCTCGCTCGAGGTGCACGGTGAGCGCGTCCAGCAAGCCCTGGCCGGGCAGCGCGTCGCCGTCGGCCTGCACGGCGTGGAGAAGGCCAGCATTCAGCGCGGCGATTGGGTGCTGGCCGGCGACGGGCCGCCGCCCACGCGCCTCGTCGACGCGCGGCTGCGGGCCCTGCGCAGCGCGGAGAAGCCGCTCGAGAACAGCGCGCGCGTGCGCTTTCACCTCGGGTCGGCCGAGGTTCTCGGCCGGCTGATCCTGCTCGATCACGAGGAGCTCAAGCCCGGCCAGGAGGGCTGGGCGCAGATCCGGCTCGAAGAAGAGGTGCTCACCGAGCGCGGGGATCATTTCGTCCTGCGCAGCTACTCGCCGATGCACACGATCGCGGGCGGCGTGGTCGTCACCGCGGGCGTCGGGAAGCGCCGCCGCCATCGCGACGAGGACCTCGCGGCGCTCCGGCAGGCGGAGAAGGGCACGCCCGAGGAGCGCGTGCTGGCGGTGCTCCAGCGCCGCGGCGGGCAGGGCGGCGAGGTGGCCGTGCTGTCCAAGGAGAGCGGATGCACGGCTCTCGAGGTGGAGCAGGCGCTCGAGGCGCTGTGCGCGGCCGGTCAAGCCGTGCGCGTGAGCAAGCGCCTCGTGGCGGCGCGGGCCGGCCACGCGGAGGCGGGGGCGCGACTGCAGGGCATCGTCGAGGGTTACCAGCGCGGCAATCCGCTCTCGTGGGGGATTTCCAAAAGCGAGCTCAAGAAGCGCATCGAGACGGCCATCCACCCGGAGCTGGTGGATCACTGGCTGCAGCAGGCTCTGGAGGGCGGGACGATCTTCGTGCGTAACGACCGCCTGCGCTCCGGCACCGACCAGCTCGACTTGTCGCCGGAGCACGAGCTGCTGCGCGGTGCCGTGATCGACGCCATCGAGGCGGCGGGCTTCGAAGGGCGGAAGCAGAATGAGCTGCTGGAGGACATTCAGGCGCGCCTGCTGGGCGGGCGGTTGACCGGCGAGGCCGCCAGCCGCCTGAAGGCGCTGCCGGCTGCCAAGCTCGCCGCCGACACCGAGGCGTTGCTGCGCCTGCTGACCGATTCGGGCGATCTCACGCGCGTGCCGCCGCATTTCTTCTTCTCGAGCCGACTGTTGGCCGAGGCCGTGCAGCGCGTGCGCGGGTTCTTCGCCGGACAGACCGAGATGAAGGTGGGCGATCTGAAGGACTTTCTCGGCGTCTCGCGCAAGCAGGCCGTGCCGCTGCTCGAGTACCTCGATCAGGCGCGCATCACGCAGCGCCAGGGCGATGTGCGCGTCGCCGGGCCGAAGCTGCAGGCCGCCGACTCCCCACCGCGGGCCGGAACGGGCTCGGGTGACGAGGGCGCGGCGTCGTGAGAAGCTGGCTCGCGCGGTGGCGGCGCGGCCTCCGGCCAGAGGGGTCTGGCGGGGCGTCGTGGCGGATGCGCCTGCAACATCAGCGCTGGCGCATCGCCGTGCTCCTCCTGCTGGTGGCCTACTTCGTCTGGCTCGATCAGCACGTCAAGTTGCGGCCCGATCATGCCTTCCTGATCTTCTTCATCGTCATGCTCCTGCTGCGGCAGGCGAAGACCTTCCTGCGCGATTGGAGCCCGTTCATCGGAGCCTGGGTCGTCTACGACATGATGCGCGGAGTAGCAGACGACCTGCGCCCGCGGGTCGAGATCGAATGGCTGTACAACCTGGAGGTCAGACTATTCGGCTGGATGACGCACGGCGAGGCGCCGCCCATCTACTCGTTGGCCTTTCAGCAGGAGCACGCGGGTTCGTGGATCATCGGTCTTCTGGACAACGTATCGTCGACCTGCTACGCGATGCACATGGGCGCGCCGATCATCCTCGCCTGGATGCTCTGGCACACGGCGCAGGACCGGCGGCTGTTCTACAAGTTCGCGCTCTGTTTCACGCTGATCAACATCATCGGGTTTTCGGTCTTCATCGCCATGCCCACCGCGCCGCCCTGGTACGTGGCCGAGTATGGTTTCGCCCAGCCGCCGGCGGAGTTCAAGGGGCATGGGGCGGGCAGTCTGATCAACTTCGACCAGAAGATCGGCTTTCCTCTCTTCGAGAATGTCTACCGGCGCATGAATCCCAATCGGTTTGCGGCGTTTCCGTCGCTGCACGCGGCTTATGCCCTCTTCGTCTGCATCTTCGCCATCAAGCGCTATCGCTGGAAGGCCCTGCCGGTCGTGCTCTTCCCGCTCGGGATGAGCGTGGGGGCCGTGTACCTCGTCCATCACTACATCATCGATGTGCTGGCCGGATACTTGGTTGTGGCGATCGCGATGCTGTTGGGTCTGGGGGTGATCTACCCGCGGCTGTTCGGGAAGTGGGAGGCGCGGCTGCGGGCGTCGGAATAGCGCGCCGTCGCCTCGGCGTAGCGCGCCGCTGCGGCGCTGGAGACGGGCGGAGGCGCGACTCGCGGCACAGCGACGGGAGGCTTGCCATGACGTCTCGGGCTGCGATTGATGAGTTTCTTGCGCAGAAGCGACTGGGCCTGGCCGGGGCCTCGCGCTCCGGTCGCGGATTCGGCAACGCCGTTCTCAAGGAGCTGACCGCCAAGGGCTACGAGATCCATCCCGTTCACCCGGCGGCGGCCCAGGTGAACGGCATTCCCTGCGTGGCGTCCGTGGCCGAGCTCCCGGCGGGCGTCGAGGGTCTGATCCTGGTCGTCCCGCCCGCGGAGACCGAGCGACTCGTGCGCCAGGCCGCGGAACGCGGCATCCGGCGCGTCTGGATGCAGCAGGGCGCCGAGTCGCCGGCGGCGATCGCCTTGGGCGAGCAGTCCGGCCTGACGGTGATCCACGGCCAGTGCATTCTGATGTTCGCGCCTCAGGCCGCGTGGTTCCATCGCCTGCACCGGTGGATCTGGGGCAGGCTGGGGCGGCTGCCTGTCTAGCTCGACGACGCCTCTCATCCAGGAGGGCGGCGACGCCCTGCCGGGAGACGACTTGACAGGTCAGGGCGGCAGGGTTCAACTGCCAGCCGTCGGTGCGGTGCGCGTCCGGCCGGGCGCGAGCACCACGCGGTGCGGTGCGCACCCGACACGGGCGATCGCAGTCATCGAAGGCGCGTGCGTGGGCTGATCCGAACGCGAAAGGAGCAAGGAGATGGACTCTCAACGGCGAGATGCGGTGCGAGTGCTGGTGTTCCTCTTGACGCTGGCCGTGATCCCGGCGACGTCGTTCGCTGGCGATCGGGATCACGCGGACGGGTTTTTCCTCCGCCTTTCGGCGGGGATCGGCACGGCCAAGACGGAGCTTGCGGCCACCTCGGGCGACGTCGAGATGTCGGGCGGAGCCTCCGATGTCAACTTAGCCATTGGTGCGGTCATCGCCCCTAATCTGGCCTTGCACGGCACACTCCTCGGCTGGATGGTCAGCGATCCCGACGTGAAAGTGGGCAGCCTCTCCGGTGAGACCAACGCCGAACTCAGCATGACCGCGATCGGGGCAGGCCTGACGTATTACATCATGCCGCTGAACCTGTATCTCTCCGGCACGCTCGGTCTCGGATCCCTCGAGCTCGAGTACGGCCGGGTCAAGGGCGAGACCGAGAGCGGTCTGGTCGTGGACGCCACCATCGGCAAGGAGTGGTGGGTTGGGCGGAAGTGGGGTTTGGGGGTCGCCGCCGGGCTGGGCTATCACAGCATCTCCGAGAAGAACATCGACGAGAGTTGGAAGGGGACATCCTTCGCCATCCGGTTCAGCGCGACGATGAATTGAGTGCTCGCGGCCGCTCAGGCACTGCCCTCGTCGCTCCCGGGCGGCAACTTGGGCTCCACCATCAGCACCTTCTCGCGCAGGCAGACCGCCAGCCCGGGCGGCGCCTTGCGCGGCTTGCGCACGTAGCGCTTCTCGGTGTGGATCACCGGGGCATGGCGCGACGTGCGCGCCTTGCTGTAGTAGGCGGCGATCGAGGCAGCCTGATCGAGCGCGCCCTTGCTCGGATTGTCCTGGCGATCCCCGCGCTGCAGCACGACGTGGCTGCCGGCGACGCCGCGCGCGTGGAACCAGAGGTCGCGCGGTCGCGCAGCCTGATGGGTCAGGACGTCGTTCTCCGCATTCGAGCGCCCAACGAGAACGACCCAGCCTTCCGGCAACACGAAGCGGCGAGGGTGAATCCCGGCCCGCTCGGCGGCCGCCTCGGTGGGGCCGCGCGGGGCGTCTTCTGAGGAATCGCTCGCGGCGCCGCGCCCCAAGGTGCCCGCGCGCGGCCGGCGCCCGCGGGCTCGCTCGCGATCCGCGGGACCGGCGTGGCTCGCGCGGCGCGATTCGTACCCGGCGCGGTCGGCCGGCGCATCCGCTCCGCGATGCGCCGCGCGCACCCGGGTCAGCAGCCGCTCCCAACGCGCTTGCAGACCTGGCTCGAGCTCGAGCGCGCGGGCCTGACGCAGCTCCTCGGCCGCCGGCAGCCAGCCTGCGTCCGGTGCGAGCGGAGCACCGGCCTCGGGGGCGGGCGACATGCTCCCAGACGCAGGGTGCGCGCCGGGCGCCGCGCGCTGATCGATTCGTGCCAGCCAGGCCTCGATCAGCGCGGTCATCCGCGCAAGCTGGTCGCGGCGGGTCATGCGGGTCGCGAGCGCGCGCTCGAGCTTCCCGGCGCGGCGGAAGAGGAGGTTCACGTTCTCCGCGAAGGAGCGCGCCGGATCGAGCCGCACGCGCAACACGCGCCCGGGGTCGGCGACATCGGGGATGTCCACCTCCGATGCGCCCTTCGGAATCCGCCCTGCCTGCACGAGCAGCGCCTCGGCCTGCCGCCGCAGCTCGGCGCCGCCGCGCGCCTCATCGATCTCGCCGCCGATGCGCTGAGAGAGCCGTCGCACATGCTTGAGCTCGGCTGCCAGCGCCTGGCGAGCCGATCGGCGCGCCCCGCGGTCCCGGGCATGGGCGACCCAGCGCTCACCCAGCAGGCGTGCCGCTTCGAGGGGATGCGACGGCCCGGCCAACACCCGCAGGGCGCCGAGCCCCCGGGCCAGCGCATCGGGGCCGAGCGGACTGAGGAAGATCTCCGGCTCGGAGCTCACGGGCGCGGCATGCTCGCACAGCCACAGCAGCGGCGGCTCGGCAACCGGCCTCACTGGGGCCCCGGCAGGGCCGTGCGCGGCGGCCGCGGCCTCGCCGGCTCCGTGCGCGGCGGCCGCCGCCTCGCTGGCGAGGCGTTGCCAGCGCTCCAGGAACACGCCGCGCGGCTCCTCGTAGCCGGAGCCAGGAGTGCCGCGACCGGCCGACACGGCGTGGATGGGGGCTGGAAAACGCTGCTCGACGCGACCCTTCGCATCAAGCACGAGAAAGCGGCAGGCGTTCGGCAGCGGATCGAGAATGAGGGCGCAGTGAGCGCCGTCGTGAGTTCGGGCGATATCCAGCCGCAGAATGCGTCCCGATTCGCCCGCGGACACCTTCAGGATCCGCGCGCCCTGAACGCGCAGGCGCAGCCAGTCGCTGAATCCCACCCCCCCGGCGAAGCGCCGGCGCGAGATCGACTCCACCCAGAACGCCGGCGTCGGGGCGGGCAGGAAGAAGTGAAGCGCCAGCGCTTCCCCGACCCCGGGATCGGCGGGGATCGGTGGCGGCTCGCCGGGGGGGCCGGCATCCTCGCCGCGGAGGAACTCCAGCAGCAGCACGACCTGCTCGGTGCCGAGCGTCGCGGCGTCGGCGATCACCGCCGCGCCTTCCACGAGGGCGCGGATCTGGGCGACCACGACTTGGTGCACGCTCAGGGGCTGCATGATGCTCACTCACCCCGTGCTGATCGGCGCGCGGGATCGCGCTACCCGGCCGGCACGAGCCCCGCCGGCGTCTCGCGATAGGCGAGGCCGCACGCCGGACAGCGCCAGCCCGCCGAGCTTGACGAGCTCGCCGGTAGCCGCTGGCCGCACCGGCAGAGCCAGCCGATCTGACGCGCCGGGTTGCCGACCACGAGCGCGTGCGCCGGGATGTCGCGGGTCACCACGGCGCCCGCGCCGACGAAGCACCAGGGACCCAGCGTGTGGCCGCAGACGATCGTCGCGTTGGCCCCGACCGTGGCGCCCTCGCCGATGCGGATCGGCAGCCAATCTTCCGGAGCGGTCCGGTAGTCGGGATGGCTGCGCGGGACCTTGTCGTTGGTGAAGGTGGCGTGCGGTCCCAGGAAGACGTAATCCTCGACCGTCACGCGATCCCACACGCAGACGCCGTTCTTGACGGTGACGTGACTGCCCAGCACCGCGCCGCCCTCGATGAAGGCGCCCTCGCCGATGTTGCAGTGCTCGCCGATGACGGCGTTCTTCATCACATGGGCGAAGGCCCAGATGCGCGTTCCAGGACCCACCCGGGTCGATTCGTTGATGCCCTGCGGATGGACGAATACGTCAGCCAAGTGTGCGTCAGGCAAGAGCCGAGCCTCCCCTTCTCGACGCGACGCGCTCGATCCGGCCGGTGGTTCCGGCCCGAGCGCCCGGTCTCCGAGACCTGCGCGGCCGGGCTCAGGCCCGCCCGGTCCGCGGGACCTGGGCGCCGGGCTCAGGCCCGCCCGGTCCCCGAGACCTGCGCGGCCGGGCTCAGGCCCGCCCGGCTCGTGGCGCCGCCCCCCAAGCTCCGCCGAAAGTAGCGCAGGCCACGGGCCGCGACCATGCAGAACTCGCCGGGACATCGCCGCACTCGATATCCGCTCGGGGGCCTCCTGGGGGCGAGCGCCTTGCGACGCGATATCTGCCTTTGAGACAATGGGCTAGCCACATGGGTCATCGGGAGGGCCATCGGGCCAGGGCATTGCCCGAGACGTGGTGGCCCGATATCCTGGCGCGTCCGGCGGGGAGTTCTGCGACTCGAGAGGCATCCGTGACTCGAGAGGCATCCGTCATCCGCGGGAGAAACGTGAAGACAACACCAGTCAAGCGTCCATCGGGCTCCGCGGAAGGGACCGCGCAGCGACCGGGAAGCGCGCGCCGATCGCGCTGGATGGTCCTGGGCCTGGTCTCCCTGCTTCTCCTCGTCGGCGCGATCTACTCACCGGGCCTGCGGAACACCTTCATCGGCTGGGATGACTATCCCTACATTCGCGACAACGCCCTCCTGCGATCGGCGGATGGCCTGGGTCGCATCTGGACGACCCGGGAGGCGCCCCAGTACTACCCGCTGACATTCACGAGCTACTGGATCCAGTATCAGCTCTGGGGCGCGCGTCCGACGGCCTACTTCCTCGGAAACGTGCTGCTGCACGCGCTCAACGTCCTGCTCCTGGGAGTGCTGCTGCGGGCCCTGGGCGCCAACCGGTGGACTACCTGGCTGGCCTGCGCGCTCTTCGCCGTGCATCCGATCCAGGTGGCCGCGGTGGCATGGGCGGCGGAGCGCAAGACGCTGCTGGCCGCGTTCTTCTTCCTGGTGAGCTTCATTCTCTTCGTGCGCCATCGCGAGACCGGCAGCATGCGAACCTACTGGCTGATGCTGCTGGCCTACCTGATGGCCATCTTAAGCAAGACGGTGGCGGTCACGCTCATCGGCTCGCTGCTCCTGGCGGAGCTGTGGATCTTCCGGCGCCGCGATTGGGGCCTCCTGTGGCGGCTCCTGCCGCTGGCCGTCCTGGCGCTCGGCCCGCTGTTGGTGGTGGCCGAACGCGAGCAGGCGCTGCGGGTCAGCACAGCCGACACACCGCTGCTTCTGCGCCCGCTCTTCGCCGCCGCCGCGCTGTGGACCTACGTGCTCAAGATCCTGGCGCCCGCGCGTCTCCTGAGCATCTATCCGGAGTGGCGCGTCTCGGCGGGGCAGCTCGTCTGGTGGCTCGCGCTGCTGGCCGCCCTGGGCGCGGCGTGGGCCTGTTGGCGCTGGCGCCGGCGCATCGACCGGCTGGCCGGCTGGGGGCTGGGCCACTTCGTCGTATCGCTCCTGCCCGCGATCGGCATTCTGCGCTTCGGCTTCCTCGATTACTCCCCGATCGGAGACCACCTCGTCTACTTCGCCATGATGGGCGGGATGCTGGCTCTGGCCGTGGCGATCCAGCGCCTGGCGGGGAGCGGCGGGCGCCGGTCGCGTGGCATTGCCGTTTCCGTGGCGGTCGCCGCGGCGCTTCTGGCGCTGTCGGCCAAGACCTGGAGCCAGGTGCATGTCTGGCGCGATCCGGACACGTTCTGGTTGTACAACCTCGAGTACAATCCGACCGCGCAGGTTGCGCACCTCAACATGGGGGCCGAGCTGGCCGAGCGCGGGGACTACGCCGCGGCCCGGCCGCACCTCGAGTACGTCGTGAGTCGCACGCCCTGGAACTACCTGGCGCAGACCAATCTGGCGGGCGTTCTGCTGAATCTGGGGTATGCCGAGGAGTCGCTGCAGCGCGCGCAGACGGCTGTCCAGCTCCGGCCGTCGCACGCGCTGGCCCACATCTACCACGGGGCCGCCCTGGCGAGGGTGGGCAAGCCGAACGAGGCGCTGGAGGCATATCAAATCGCGCTGAGCCTGGAGCCGAACAACGGTCAGGCTTTCGGCTGGATGGCCGAGGCGCTGCAGCAACTCGGCCGGCTCGACGAAGCGGAGCAGGCCATTCGCGCCATGGCGCGCGTCGATCCGCGCGAGGCCCGGGCGCATCTGCTGCGCGCGAACCTCGAGCTGCAGCGCGGGAATCCGGAAGCGGCCGTGGCGGCATGCCATGCGGCGCTGCGGCTCAATCCCGACAACGGCGCCGCGCATCTCGCGCTGGCCGTCGCGCTGGGAGCGCAAGGCGATGTGGCCGGCGCCGCCGCGGCGCTGCGCCGCACGCTCGCGATCGACCCGCGATCCCTGTCGGCCAATGCTCAGCTCGCGTGGATTCTGGCGAGCGCGTCCGACGCGGGTCTGCGGAACGCCGAGGAGGCTATCCAACTGGCGCAGCGGGCGCGCGCAGCGGCCGGCGACGAGAGCCCGTCGTTGCTCGACATTCTGGCCGCCGGGTATGCGGCGGCCGGACGATTCCCCGAGGCGATCGAGACGGCGCAGCAGGCGGTCGAGCTCGCCCGCCGTTCCGGCAGCCTGACGCGGCCGGAGCCGATCGAGATGCGCCTGGCGCTTTACCGTCAAGGCCGCCCGTTCGTGATGGCGCCCGCGGCGGGCTCGCCCGGGCGGTAGCCGCGCCATGGTTCACATCCGCATAGGGGAGCGCGAGGCGCGGTTTCCGGAAGGCGAGTGGGAGGCCTGGGTCTCCGAGGGTCGCGTGCCCGCGGACGCTCTGGTCTTCTCGCTGCGACTGACCGGCGGGCTCTGGCGGCGGGCCGACTCGCTGCCGCTCTACCGCTTCTTCCGGCGAGCCGGCGAAGAGGAGCGGCGCGAGTCGCGCCTGGGCGTGGCGGGCGGCACGCCCTTCGCCGAGCTGCCCGCGGTGGCGTTTCCGAGGCGCGGGTTCTCCGGGACCGAGACGCTGCTGGCGATCAACCTCGTGGTGGCGCTGGTCCTGGCGCTCCTGTGGCGGGCCGAGTACCCCGAGCGGATCTTCGACCTCGCCAGCCGGTTCCATGGCTGGTTCACTGGCCGGCTCAATCCGATTGGCTTTGTGGCGACGCTCTTCATGCACGCCAACCTGGAGCACATCATGGCGAACATGATGGCCATGGTGCCCGCGGCGGCCTTCGTGGAGTATCTCTTCAATCGGCGTGTGCTGTTGGTCTACCTGGGCGCCGGTGTGGCCGGAGCGATCGTGTCCTTCGCGGTCAAGCAGAGCCCGCCCATGAGCGTCGGGGCCTCGGGCGCCGTCTACGGGCTGATCGGGGCGGTCGGGGCGTTCGTGATCCGCTACTACCCCCAGTTGCCCCGCTGGCACCGCTGGAAGGCGCGGCGCGTCTATGCGCCGATTCTCGTACTGGCCGTGTTGCCCTCGATCTTCAACGCCGACTGGCGCGCGCATGTCGGCGGCTTCCTGGGAGGCCTCGTGCTGGGTCTGGTCCTGCCCCTGGGGCGACGCGGCCGGGAGCTGCTCCTGCGCCGGTAGGGCGCGCCCTCATGGCGCTGGCACATCCAAAGACGTTGCACACAAACCTTGAAACGGGTATGAGAATGAGCATGGTTGCGGCCGCACTCCAGACGGGGTGACCCCCGCGCGGGCTTACCTGGTGACAACCTCCACGAATGAGGGTGGTCTACATGGATCCCGCCATCATCAAGGTTCTGCTGATCCTCCTCGTCACCGTGGTCATGCTCATCACCGAGGTCGTTCGCGTCGACGTCGTGGCCATCGTCTGCATGTTGGCCCTCGGATGGAGCGGCGCGCTTGGACCGCAGGACGCCCTCTCCGGCTTCGCGAGCACTGCCGTGATCTCGATGATGGCGGTCATGATCCTGGGTCAGGGCATCGCGAAGACCGGCATCATGGATCGATTCTCACGAGGCGTTCTGAAGAGAGCCGGGACTGACAGACGGCGCGTGATCGGACTGATGTCCTTGTCCGTGGGGACCTTGTCAGGCTTCATCCAGAACATTGGTGCCGCGGCACTCTTCCTTCCGGGCATTCTCAGCATCTCACGCCGGGCGAGAATTCCTGCATCGGCTTTGATCATGCCGATTGGATTCGCCGCGATTCTGGGTGGCACCTTGAGCATGGTTGGCTCCGGCCCGCTGATTCTGATCAACGATCTGCTACGCAACGCCGGGATGGCGCCCTACAGGTTGTTCAGTGTCACCCCAGTGGGAGTAGTGTTGCTGCTGGCCGGAATCGGCTATTTCCTCTTGTTTGGCAAGTCTGTCCTACCGGATGCGACATCCCCGGGGCAACCGCTTTCAGAACAAGACAAGCTCATCGCCGCCCTACACCTCCCACATCATGTCTGGCACTACACAGTTCCTCAAGACAGCGGATTGATCGGCAAGACGACGGAGCAATCGAGGGCCTGGCAGGACTTCGACCTGCATATCCTCGGCATCAGTCGCGACAAGGACGTCGAGTACGCTCCCTGGCGAGAAACGAAATTCGGCCCCCGTCAGATGGTGGCGCTGCTGGGCAGGGAAGAAGACGCCAAGCGGTTCGCTGCCACGTATGGCCTCATTCGGCAAGAACAGACGCACGGATTCGCCACGCTCACCGATCCCGAGACATCGGGGTTTGCCGAAGTGATCATCCCGCCCCGTTCGGACATGGTCGGTCAGACCATCCGCAGGTTTGGCTTTCGCAAGCGCTATGCTGTGGAGCCGGTCATGCTGTTCAGCAAAGGCGAGGAGATACGGGGCGACTTCTCGGACCATGAGATACTGCCGGGCGACACGATCATTGTGCAAGGCTTGTGGGAGCGCATCAGCGATCTGAAAGCCAGCGCAGCTTTCGTGGTGGCGACGCCGTTCGTAGTCGAGAGAAGGGATGTGTCGAAAGCCTGGATTGCTTCACTGTGCTTCTTGGGCGCCATCGCGCTGGCGGTGGCTGGTGCCCCCATTTCCTTGGCGTTCTTCACGGGCGCCATCGCCATGGTGCTGACCCGGGTGCTCACCATCGGGGAGGCCTATCAAGCCATCGAATGGAAGGTCGTCTTTCTTCTGGCCGGCCTGATTCCCCTGGGAATCGCCATGCAGAAGACGGGAACCGCCGCCTTTCTGGCCGAGAAGGTGATGGCGCTCATGCAGGGTGGGCATCCGCTCTTGATCGTCCTGGCTGTCGCGGTGCTGTCCAGCTTGTTCTCACTCGTCATGTCCAATGTGGGCGCGATTGTGGTGCTGGCACCGTTGGTCATGAGCATGGCGGCCATCAGGGGGCTCGATCCCCGTCCTCTCGCTCTGATGGCGGCGGTGTGCGCGGCCAATGCCTTCATCTTGCCCACTCACCAGGTAAACGCGCTGCTGATGTCCTCCGGTGGGTATCGCAACGCTGATTACATAAGAGCTGGCCGATGGATGACGTTGATCTTCCTGGTCCTGGTGATTACGGTATTCTATCTCTTTTACCTGTGACCTAATGCGCGGAGGAGATATCGCATGCTGCTCAAGCACTTCTTTATCGGTAAGATTGCGCACAGCTCCTACATCCTTGCAGGCAAGACGAGCTGCGCCGTGATCGATCCCCAGCGGGATGTGGATGTGTACATCACCGAAGCCCGTACCTTGGGGGTGGACATCACTCACATTCTGCAAACCCATCTTCATGCCGATTTCTTGTCGGGACACATGGATCTGGCGGAGAAAACCGGGGCCAAGATCTATGTGGCGAAATCGGCGCGGTGCGCCTTCGATCACGTGGCCCTGGCGGAAGGGGACAGCGTCAAGCTAGAGGACATGGTTCTGCAGGTGCTGGAAACACCGGGCCACACCCCGGAGCATCTCAGCTATGTCGTGATTGACAAGTCCCGTTCCAACAACCCGGTCGGCGTATTTGTGGGCGACACGCTGTTCGTCGGCGATGTGGGCAGGCCGGACCTGTTTCCGGATGTGGCGCAGGAGCTGGCGGGGAAGCTCTACCACAGCCAGCATGACAAGCTATTGAAGCTGCCGGATTACGTGGAAGTCTATCCGGCGCATGGGGCGGGCTCCTTGTGCGGCCGCGCCATGGGCGCCAAGTGGACCAGTACGATCGGCTACGAACGCCATTCCAATGTGGCCCTGCAAATCAAGGACAAGGCAAAGTTCATCAAGTCGCTCACCCAGGACATGCCCCCAGCGCCGGATCACTTCAGCCGGTGCAGCGACATCAACCGCCAGGGCCCGGCACGGCTGACGGAGCTTCCCAACATGGAGGAGCTGAGCACGCGGCAATTCAAAGAGCGGCTCTCGGATCCGAATTGCGTGGTTCTGGATGTCCGGAGTTACCACGCCTTTGCCAGTCAGCACATCGCCGGCGCCTGGCATCTGGATCTGAATGGCAATCTCCCCACCTTTGCCGGCTGGGTCCTGCCGACCGACAAAGACATCCTGCTGGTCGCGGATGATTACCGGAGTGCGCTCGAGGCCAATGCCTGGGTTCGCCGGGTAGGGGTGGATCGCATCGTGGGCTACCTGGATGGCGGCATGGTTGCCTGGGCGGTAGCCGGGTTCAGAACCGCCCACGTCGAACTGATCTCGGCCGAAGAGCTGCACGACCTGGTTACCGGGAGTGCGGATTTTGTCTTGGTGGATGTGCGGGCGCCTCTTGAATACGAGGATGTCCACATAGCGGGCGCCATCAATATCCCGGTGGCGGATCTGCGGACGCGCCACACGGAGTTGAACAAGAAGAAGCGAACCGTCCTCATCTGCAGCTCGGGCAATCGTTCCAGTCTCGGCGCCAGCATTCTCAAGCAGCACGGCTTCACGGACATCTACAATGTCGCCGGCGGCATGACGGGCTACAGCGCGGCCGGCTATACCCGCGAGTGCCGGGCGTGCGTCAATCCCCACGGTTCCAGGTTCTTCGCGAGTGTCAGCGAGGTCAAGAAGCACTGGGATGCGCAATAGAGGATGGGGGACCCCATGATGAATCTCCTGACCGACGCGCGCTGGTCGCCCTATGCCGTCGGGATTGGCATCGGCGTTCTGAGCTGGTTCAGCTTCTTGATCTCGAGGACGCCGATCGCCTGTTCCACGACCTTCGCCAAGACCAGCGGTATGGTCGAAAAGCTGCTGGGAGGGAAAGACGTCGATCTCAAGCCCTACTATCGGAAGATCAAGCTCGCAGTCGATTGGCAATGGATGTTCGTGGTGGGGATTGTCATCGGCGCGTTCGTGTCAGCGCTGCTGTCGGGGGACTTCCACTGGCAGTGGGTGCCTTCGCTCTGGGCGGGTTCCTTGGGCGGCGATCCGCTGACTCGCGTCATCGTGGCGCTCGGCGGGGGTGTGTTCCTCGGATTCGGCGCCCGGTGGGCGGACGGGTGCACCAGCGGCCATGGCATCAGCGGCACGCTCCAGCTGGCGGTTTCGAGCTGGATCGCGGCCATCTGCTTTTTCATCGGGGGCATTGTGGTGGCCCACATCATCTTCAAGGTGATCGTATAGCTCATCTTCAAGGTGATTGAGCGTATGGCTCATCTGCAAGGTGATCGCATGGCCGAGCGAAAATGATTGCCCGCGGGAGGAATCCACGCGAGCAGTAGCATCTACAAGAGGGGCTCAGCGATGGAAGCGACGAACGAAGCTGGAAAGCAAGTCCGGAAGGATCGATCTCCCCTGGCATGGGGGCTGGCGTTCGGTATCGTGTTCGGCTTCCTGCTCCACAAGGGCGGCGCGACCAAGTACGACGTGATCATCGGGCAGCTGCTGCTCACCGATTTCACCGTGGTGAAGATCATGCTGTCCGCGGTCCTGACCGGAATGATCGGCATCTATGGATTGAAGGCCCTGGGGCGGGTGGAGTTGTATCCCAAGTCCGGTTCGGTGGGCAAGAGTGTGGTCGGCGGCCTGATCTTCGGCATCGGCTTCGCCGTGCTCGGCTATTGCCCCGGCACCATCGCCGGCGCGATCGGCAACGGCTATCTCGACGCGCTCGTCGGCGGACTGGCCGGCATCTTGATCGGCGCCGGTCTCTTTGCCGCGCTCTATCCCCGCCTCAGCCAGGGCATCTTGAGCAAGGGCGACTTCGGCGACGTGACCTTGCCGCGGTTGCTGAAGGTCAACGAGTGGATTGTCGTCATCCCCGTCGCTGTGCTTATCCTGGTCTTGCTCTATCGACTGGAGCGGGCCGGCTTGTGATCCACGCGGTATCGGTGCGATGCGCGAGAGCAGCTACCTCCGAAACAGACCCTTGATCGCGCCCCACGTGCTCCGCTGGACGGCCGTTCCGCCGCAGCCCACCGGCCAGGCCCCGATCAGATCGCACTCCGGGTTCGGGGGAGAGAAGGGCGCGCAGGGCGAAGTGCACTGCAGCGTGAGATCCCCGGCCGCAAGATCACAGAACTGCGGGTCCGCGGATATGTTGCCGTCTACGCCGTACTGGTCGGCGATGCAGCCGACCCAGTCACCCAGACCGTGACCGAAAATGTCGCAGCACATCAAGTGTACTTGCACGTCGCTTGTGTAACATTCGATGCTCATGTATCCATAGGCGAAGACGCAATTGGCAATCGATGCCGTCGCACCCCAGCCCAGAACCACATCGCTCTGCGAGGTCTGCCAACCGGCGAACGTGGATTGCTCTATCCGCAGAGCTCCACCAGCACAAAGGACGACGTCCGCGTGGTTCTTGATGAATGTGCAACCCCGGAGAGTGGCATCGCTGGCCCACAGCTTCACGCCCCCAACGGCGCTGAACCAACCGCTGTTCTCCTCGAAGAGGCAGTCCTCGACGAGAAGTCGAGAATCGAAGGAGGTCAAGGCGCCGGCATAGTCCGACGAGCGGCTGCGCGTCTCGCGGAATGCGCACCGCCTGACGATCAGGTTTGATTGGCTCTCGCACTCGAGGGCCGAAAAGAAGCTCTCCCCGGTGAACGTGAGGCCCTCGATCACCGTGCCCTCGCTCACGCCGATGCAATTGAACCGTCCCTCCGTTATTGGCCGCAGTGTGACACACTCCGGGTCCCCGGTCTCGCTCCGCAGCACGACCCCGGATGTCATCTCCATGTGATAGTGACCGTACGTTCCGCACGCCACCTCGACCGTATCGCCCGCCACCGCCGCCGCCAGACCAGCCTCAATCGTGGGATACTCACTTGGCACATGGAGGGTCGCCGAGCAGGCTGCCCTCACGGACGCCAGGAGAACCACGCCCGTTGCCAACATCCGAACGTACCTGAACATCGCCATTTCCCCCCCATTCACTCACAGGCGCCTGTCGATGGGAGCCGCTCCGGCATCTGCCGCAGGCTCGTGCAGCGAGGCTTATCCCGAGGTATATGAGCGTGGAAGCAGGTGCGCTCTCGCCGAATCAGCAGCCCGGAATCAGCAGCTTAACTGCTTCTGATTCTACGGCGAGTCTCGTGCCGCGGCAACGTCGTTGTGAAGCTGCTATGGTAGGCAAAGCCGTATGACCTGTGAGCAAGGAGCGTGGCAATGGCGGTGAGTTGTAGTCTCCAAGATCTGATGTTGCCAAGGGGATCGTCGTGTAAGCGCAGGGGGGGGGTGGAGGTTACGTTGCGTACTGGTCGTTGCTGCCTGTCTCGGGGCCTGGATGGGCGCCGCGGTAGCCGAAACAGTCTGCGTCCAGGACGGCTCCCGAGAGGCGTGTGTGGTCGACACGATGATCGCGGGAGTCCGGACATGGTCGATGTGGACGGAGAACTTCCGTCAAGTATGGGAGTTGCAGCCGGAGGCCGGAATTGATCGATTCAGGCTGACGGGTTTCGAGCGGGCGGTGGGCGACACGGCGCACGATTGGTGCCACGGTGGGCCCTTTGATGGGGAGTACGAGCTCCGGTATGGCTGGGCTCCAGAATCGATGGACCTCGTGCTCGACGGCCCGAACTGGACAGACAACCTGGAGCTCGTGGGTGCCGAGATCAGCAAGGGCCAACAGGACGGGATCGAGTACGTGCAGTTCTGCCCGCGCTTCGAGCACACCGTCGAGCCACTCGAGCTTCGGCTGTTCTACCGCGGATACCTGGACGGCTACATGGAGCGCTGGGCGCGGGTGACGAACACCGACCTGGACACGGCCGGTGCAAGTATCCTCTATGTCCACCATCTGGCGTCTGCCCGGCGGCAACTGTCACCGGCCGGGTGGGTGTCCAACGATTCGTCCCGGTGGGTGGCAGAGTACCTTCAAACCGTGTGGCTCAGGTCAAGTGTCTTGGGAGTCTACCTGCAGCTCAGGAGCTGGGAGAGCCACCGGCCCTGGTGCGCGATGCACTACGACAGACGCTGCGGCAAGGAAGAGTGGTGCCGGGCGGAGGGATTCGTCAGCGGGCTCATTCAGGCCTCAGGGGCCCAGGAATGGCCGAACGCCACCTGGCTGGAGCGACCGGTCGTCAATCGAGTGCTGGACATCAAGATCTACAATGTGGAGCGAACGGGGTCGACCGACATCGACCTGAAGGAACGCGTCGATCAGGAGGAAGATCGTGGGATTGTCCTGCCGCAGGTCGTTCGCCCCGGGATGTCGACCGAGGGCAGCCATGTCTACTTCCTGTTCACGGACGGTACGCTCGACGAGGCGACCCTGCGGACGCACGAGTTCATGCGCAGACACTACGCTCCTGTGGCCCCCTTTCCTGCGGACAGCATGCCACGGATGCAGTTCTTGACCTACTTCTGGAACAACTGGGGATACACGTACGAGTCCCTGGTGGTGCAAGCGGCAGCCTGTGAGGACCTGGGAGTCGAGCTGTTCGTCCTCGATGCGAACTGGTGGCCTTATTCCATCTACAACCCGCCCGTGCCACCCGCGGGCTTCAACGCCCACAGGCATGGCAACGGGTACTGGGTGTCCGACGGATGCCGCTTCCCGGAACCGGACTCAACGCTGGTCGACCTCTTCAGCGCTGAGGTGAGGAGTCGCGGCATGGATCCCGGCTTGTGGATCTACCCCTGCAGCGTGGATTCGATCCTCCACTGGGTCGACAGTCTCTGGACCGACAGCCTGGCCTGCTGGAGCGATAGCCCGCCGTCCGGATCTCCCTGCTTCTGCAGTTCGGCGGATACACTGGCGTGTCGACCCTGGGAGTCGGCCTGGTATACGGCCTACGGCGGGACTGATCGATGGAAGGGCGATCAGAGTTCCTCCGAATGCGCCACGACAACGGGTGTGCAGTTCTTGGGCGAGCTTTGCTGTGCCCACACACCTGCGCGCGAGTGGATCAAGAGCCAGATGCGCCGGCTGTTGGACGAGGACGCCTATGGAGCCCGCTACTTGAAATTCGACGGAGGAGTGGCTCCCTGCGTGTCGACCGGCCATACGCACTGCATGGCCACCGAGCCTGGGGATACGCTGCTCCACCGGGTCCAGCCTACCTTGGTGGGATACTACCAGATGCTGGGCGAGATGCTGCAGGAGTTCCCCGGGACGACCTTCGAATCGAGCTGGCCGGTTGGCCACGTGGCCACCGGCGAGGATCCGAGCGACCCGGCGGCCATGTTGCCGCGGATGTCCCGCTACCGAATGGAGGCGCTCCGCTGCGCCGTGCCGCCCCAGTACACAGGGTGCTTCCTCTACAGGGAGCCTGATGTGGCGGGCCTCGACTCGACCGAGCAGGTGGCGGTGCGGCGGCACTACGCGCGCACACCCATGTTGGGCCCTTACACGATCAGCAGCAATGTGGCGAACTGGTCGCCCGAGTTCAAGTCGATCGTGGCCGAAGCGGTCGCCTACTACCGGGCCAATCGCAGATTCCTGCATGGCGAAGTCTACAACGTTCTGCTGCAGCACAGCTTCTGCCCGCTTGAGAGCTGCGCGGACAGCTGGGATGCGGTGGAGTTCCTGGACCCTGCCACGAAAGAAGCCCGCGCGTACGTGTTCCGCAACGAGTCGGCAGACGACGACCTGACTCTGTGCCTCAAGGGGTTCCTGCCCGGCACGAAGTGCGACGTCACCCTGGTCGATCAACCGGGGGTCATCGCCAGTTACATGCCCGACGCCGAGGGCCGGATCAGCGTCCCGGTGACATTGCCCTGGCAGAACAGCTCGGCGATTCTTGAGATCGTGCAGGAGCCGTGAGCGGCAGACGCGCGCTTTCGGCACGCAGATTGCTACTCACTGGTTGCGAGACCCCGCGGGCGAGGGGTCTCACACCGTAGTGACACCGGCTCGGCGGCGGTCAGGATCACGCATGACCGGAGCGCAGCGGCATGGATCGCATCCTCGAGAAGAAGGGCTGGCGCCGGCGACCGGCGCTGGTCGCGGGGGCGGCCCTCGGCCTGGCAGCGTTCGTGGCGGCCGGCATCGCGCTGGTGACGGGCGCGGCAGCCGGGCGCCGCGTGCGCGTGCAGGCCGAGCACCTGGGCATCGGCGTGGTCGAGCGCGGCCTGTTCCAGGAATGGATCGCGGTCACAGGGACCATCATCCCGGTGACGACGCATCATCTGAACGCCGCCAGCGGAGGCCGCGTCGAGGCGATCTATCGCGAGGCGGGCAGTCCAGTGGCGGCAGGTGATCCCATCCTCAAGCTCGTCAACGCCGACCTGCAGCTCGGCAGCCTCACCCACGAGACCGAGCTGTTGCAGCGCGAGAGCGAACTGCGCGCGGCGCGGGCGGCGCTGCAGCGGAGCGCCCGCGAGCTGCGCCGCGAGGCGCTCGAGGTGGATCTGGCCGTGGCGCGCCAGGAGCGCCTGGTCGCCACGCGCGAGAAGCTTCTGGCAGAGGGCCTGATCGCGCGGCAGGCGGTCGAGGAGGCGCGCGAGGAGCTGACCTGCACGCGCCGGACGAGCGCGCTGCTCGCGGCCGCGCACGAGCAGGACTCGCTCTTCCGCGCCGAGCAGTCGCGCCGGATCGACGATGCCCTGACGCGCATGCGCGCTCACGCCGAGGTCGTCCGTCGAAGTCTCGACGATCTCGTCATCCGCGCGCCGGTGGCCGGACAGCTCACGGCCCTCGCCGTCGAGGTCGGCCAGTCGCTCGCGGCGGGCGAGCGATTGGGGCAGATCGACGTGTTGGCGGGCTTCAAGGTGCGCGCGTCAGTCGGCGAGCACTACGTCGCGCGCCTGGCGTCGGGTCAGTCGGGGAGCCTGGAGCTGGGGGGCCAGACGCACGCGCTGGTGGTCGAGAAGGTCTATCCGGAGATCGCCGGGGGCCGCTTCGAGATCGATCTGCGCTTCGCGGGGCCCGAGCCGGTCGGGCTGCGACGCGGCCAGACGATGCCGCTGCGCATCGAGCTGGGCGAGGCCCACGAGGCGCTGCTCTTGGCGTGCGGCGGGTTCCTGCAGGACACGGGCGGTCGCTGGGTGTTCGTGCTCGACCCCTCCGGCCGCGGCGCGCGGCGCCGGGAGGTGTCGCTGGGCCGGCGCAACGGCACGAGCTGCGAGGTGCTGGCCGGGCTGGCCGCGGGGGAGCGCGTGGTGATATCGCCGTACGAGTCATTCGCCGGCGCTGAGCGGCTAAGCGTGCGGCGCTGACGGGGGCGCTGGTGTCCGCCGGGACGGGTGCGGGTGCCCGGATTGCGCGCGGGGCGCGGGCATCCCGGGTCACAGCCCATCTTGAGGGAGGGACGATGATCGCGACGCAGCAGCTTACCAAGGTTTTCCGCACCGTCGAGGTGGAGACGACGGCACTGCGCGACGTCACGCTGGCGATCGAGGCCGGAGAGTTCGTCGCGGTGACGGGGCCCTCGGGGTGCGGCAAGTCGACGCTGCTCAACGTGCTGGGCCTGCTCGATCGGCCCACGTCGGGCAGCTACCGCTTCCTGGGCGAGGAGGTGGCCAGGCTTCCCGAACGCCGCCGGGTCGAGCTGCGCCGGCGCGGCATCGGGTTCGTCTTCCAGAGCTTCAATCTGATCGATGAGCTGACGATTCGGGAGAACGTGGAGCTCCCGCTGCTCTACCAGCGCGTCGGAGCCCGGGAGCGGCGAGCCCGCGTCGACGCGCTGCTCGAGCGCTTCGACCTGACGGCGCGCGGGAATCACCGGCCCCGGCAGCTCTCCGGCGGGCAGCAGCAGCGAGCGGCGGTCGCGCGGGCGCTGATCACGCGGCCGGCCCTGATCCTGGCCGACGAGCCCACCGGCAACCTCGACTCGCGGCGCGGGGGCGAGGTCATGGACACCCTCGCGCACCTCAGCGCCGAGGGAGCGACCATCGTCATGGTGACGCACGCCCCGGAGTATGCCGCGCGGGCCCGTCGGATCGTGCGACTGATCGACGGACGCGTGGATGCGGAGCCGCCCGCGGATCCGCGCTTCGGCGAGCGTGCCGCGGGCAGCGCGCGTGCGCGGGGGGCGCGGGCGTCATGATCAGGCACCATCTCGCGGTCGCGGTCCGCCATCTGCGCAGAGACTGGGGCTTTTCGCTGATCACCGTGGCGGGCCTGGCCGCCGGTCTGGCCGCGAGCCTGTTGATTCTGCTGTGGGTGCGCCACGAGTGCAGCTATGACCGGTTCCATCGCAGCAACGGGCGAATCTTCATCGTGCCGAGCTGGATGCAGTATGGCGCCCGGCGAGGTTTCAGCGACGGCGCGCCGCCCGCGCTGGCCCCGGCGCTGGCCGTCGAGTGTCCCGAGGTCGCGCGCGCGGTGCGCTGGCAGCGGGGCGATCGCTGGGTGATCGAATCGGGCGCGCTGACTTCGCGGGAGCAGGTCCGGCTCGTCGATCCGGCGTTCTTCCAGATGTTCTCGTTCGAGTTGCTGCAGGGAGACGCGATGAGGGTTTTCGAGGATCCCTTCTCGATCGTCCTCACCCGGAGCGCGGCCCGCAAGCACTTCGGAGCGGATGGCGCAACGGGTCTGGAAGGCGCGCGCGGGCCGAGCCGCGGGGGTGGGCGATGCGGCGACAATGGGCCGCCCGGCGCCCTCGGGCGACTCGTGCGCTGCAACTACGCCCACGATCTGCGCGTGACCGGCATCGTGGCCGACCCGCCGCCGAACTCGAGCCTCACCTTCGATGCCCTCGTGCCGCTCGATCTGCTGCGGCACATCCAATCGGCGCCCGGCTACCTCGATGCCTGGCACAACTGCGAGTTCCTGACCTTTGTCGAGCTGCGTTTGCCGGAAGAGGGTCAGGCCGCGACGCCGCCGCGCGCGCGAGGGAACCTGCGAGCCACCGCCCGCGCGCTGGAGGCGCGGATCGCCGGGCGGGTCAAGGCGGCCGACCCGAGGAGCAACATCACGCCGTTCCTGTTCCCCTTCCGGGACTACCACCTCCATGCGATGCACGGTCCCGGCGGGCGGATCGCGACGGTTCGCGTCGTCGCGCTGGTGGCGGTGCTGGTGCTCCTGCTCGCCTGCATCAACTTCATGAACATGGCGACCGCGCGGGCGAGCACACGGGCGCGCGAGGTGGGGGTGCGCAAGGCCGTGGGGGCCGGGCGCCGGCAGCTCATCGCGCAGTTCTACACCGAGGCGATTCTGCAGGCCTTCCTCGCCCTGGGGCTGGCGCTCGCGATCGCCGGGGCCCTTCTGCCGCTCTTCAGCGACCTCACCGGCGCCGCGGCCGCGGGGGCCCTCAAGCGCGAGCCATGGACGCTGGCGGCCGCGCCCCTGTTCGCGCTGGTGGTGGGCCTGATCGCGGGGAGCTACCCAGCGCTCGTCCTCTCGTCCTTTCAGCCGATCGGCGTGCTGCGGGGCACGCCGGCCCCGGGGGGCCGAGACATCTGGCTGCGGCGGGCGCTGGTCGTGGCCCAATTCGCGGCCACGGTCGTGCTCCTGGCCGGCACCGCGGTGATCCGCCAGCAGCACGAGTTCATGCGCGCCAAGGACGCGGGATTCGAACACGAGAATCTGATCTCACTCCCGCTCGATCGTGAGTTGGCCCAGCAGTTCGAAGCCTTCAAGAACGCCGCCAGAGACCACGCCGGCGTCGTCGCGGTCACGCGGGCGACGCACGCCCCGATGGGGATGTACTGGAACGGCGGCGGCTGGGACTGGGAAGGCCGCGACCCGGGAAATGACCCGTTCGTGACCTACGTGGCGGTCGACCTCGACTACCTGACGGCGATGGGGATAACCCTGGCCGACGGGTCGTTCTTCACCCGCCAGCGGGGCGCCGGGCATCAAGACGAGGTCGTGATCAATGAGTCCTTTGCCCGGCAGCTCGGTCGAGACAGAGCGGTTGGCGCCCGGCTCTACGAGTGCGATGACGCCAGTCCGTCCGGTCGCCGGGCCTGCGAGGTCATCGGAGTCGTGCGCGATTTCCACTTCCGGCCCATGACCGATCCGATCGGCCCGCTCATGATGCTCTACGACCAGCCGGTGCCGGATGTCCTCGGCTGGACCGCGTTCGTGCGCGTCCGACCCGGCGAGACGCGCGCGGTGCTGGCGCACCTCGAGCGCGTCCAGCGCCGGCTCGCACCGGGGCGGCTGTTCGAGCCGCAGATCGTGGCCGAGGCCTGGGCCCGGCAGTACGGCGAGGTCGAATCGGCCGGGCGCATCCTGGGCGCCTTCGCGCTCCTGGCGCTCGGCATCTCCGGCCTGGGCCTGTTCGGGTTGGCATCCTTCGTGACCGGGCAGCGCGGGCGCGAGATCGGCATCCGCAAGGCGCTCGGGGCGCCGGCGGCCCGCGTGGGCGCGATGCTCGTGGGGGAGTTCGCGCGCTGGGTGGCCGTGGCCGACCTGATCGCGTTGCCCGTGGCGGCCGCCCTCGGCGCGCGCTGGCTGGAGGCGTTCGCCTACCGCATCGACCTGGGCCCGCGGCCGCTGCTGCTCGCCGCAGCGCTCTCGCTGCTGATGGGGACGCTGGCGGTCGGCGGGCAGGCCGCGCGGGCGGCGAGCGCCGACCCGGCGCGTGCGTTGCGGCGCGAGTAGCCCGGGATGTCCTGGCGGCGCTGCTGCCGGGCCGCCGGGGCGGGGCCCGGGGCGGCGCTCGGGGCGGGGCCCGAGACGGGACTTCGGGCGGCGCTCGGGACGGGACCCGCGGCGGCGCTCGGGGAGGCACCGCCCTCAGAATTCCCTTGCGCGTCGAGCTCACGGCGGCCTATACCCTTGCCCCAAGCTTCGCACCCGGCGGGGTTCGCGGCCGGGCGGTTCTCGAACCGGAGGACGTCTGTCCCTCCCAGCCTATCTGGAGCCGACCTACCCATGCGCCACGATCGGATCGCCGTCGTCGACTTCGGCGGGCAGTACGCTCACTTGATCGCCACCAAGGTGCGCCGGCTGCACGTGCTGGCCGAGATCGTCGATCCCCTCGCGCCGCTCCAGACTTTCAAGTCCTACCAGGGCATCATCCTGTCGGGCAGCCCGGCCCTGAGCGCGCGCGGCGAGGGCGAGGACTACACGCGCGAGATCTACGACCTGGACATCCCGATCCTGGGATTCTGCTTCGGGCACCAGGAGATCGCCAAGCGCTACGGAGGGCGTGTCGAGCACACCAAGCGCGAGTACGGATCTGCCAGGCTGCACATTCTGGCGGACAGCCCGCTGCTCACCGGGCTCGCTCGCGAGCAGATCGTCTGGATGAGCCACGGCGACACGGTCACGCAGCTCCCGCCCGGGTTCGTCGAGCTCGGCTACTCGCGGCCCGTGGGCGCGGAGGACCACGCGGATGGCCACCGCAATGCCGCCCTGGCCTCGGAGCGGCTGAAGCGTTACGGCTTCCAGTTCCATCCCGAGGTGGACGACACCGAGCACGGCCAGGAAATGCTGGCGAATTTCGTGCTCGGCATCTGTGGCTGCCGGCCGACCTGGACCGTCACCCACTACGTCGATGATCAGAAGCGCGCGATCCGCGAGCGGGCGGGCGGGCAGAGCGTGTTTCTCCTGGCGAGCGGCGGGGTCGATTCGACAGTGACGGCGCGCCTGCTGGTCGAAGCCTTGAGCCCGGAGCGCGTGCACATGCTGCACATCGACAACGGACTCATGCGCAAGGGCGAGAGCCGCCAGGTCGTCGAGCGCTTCCGGAGCTGGGGCATCACGGAGAATCTCCACTTCGTGGATGCCAGTGATCGCTTCCTGGCCGCGCTGGCAGGTCTGGTGGAACCCGAACAGAAGCGCGTGGCGATCGGTAACACCTTCATCGAGGTCTGTGAGGAGGCGATGGAGCGCCTCGGCGTGAACGCGGCCCTGCTGGCTCAAGGCACGATCTACCCCGACACGATCGAAACCGGCGGCACGCAGCGGGCCGACGTGATCAAGACCCACCACAATCGCGTGCCGATGGTCGAGGAGATGGTCAAAGCGGGCAAGGTCCTGGAGCCGGTGCGCGAGTTGTACAAGGTGGAAGTGCGGGAGCTGGGCGCGGCGCTCGGCATCGAGGCCGACTTCCTCGAGCGGCAGCCGTTCCCCGGCCCAGGGCTCGGCGTGCGCCTGCTGTGCAGCCGCGGACGCGCCGGCGGAGGGCGCACCCGCGGGATGGGCCCGGGGATCGCCGAAGACACGGCCGTCGAGCTCGAACGGATCGGGCGCGAGAGCGCGGCGATTGCCCGCCGCTACGGGCTGGGGGCGGTCGCGGTGCCGATCCGATCGGTGGGCGTGAAGGCGGATCTGCGCGCCTACGAGTGGCCGGTGCTTCTCTATGCCCAGGCCGGCGGCGGCCGGGCCGAGGGCAGCCGGGCCGGCGGCAGTGAGAGCTGGGAGGACATCCTGGAGGCGGCCAATCACATCTACAAGGAAGTCTCCGGCGTCAATCGCTGCATCTACGACCTGACCGTGCCCGCGGCTGCGCCTCGGACTGCGCCCGGGACCGCGCCTGGTTCTGCGCCTGCAGCCGCGCCCGGGACCGCGCCTGCGGCCGCGCCTGGGAAGGCGACGCTGCCTGAGCTGGAGGTGCTCGAAGCCTACGTCACGCGGGAGAGGCTCGATCTCTTGCGCGAGGCCGACGCGCTGGTCATGGACGGTCTGGCCCGCCACGGACTGATGCACGCGATCTGGCAGTGCCCAACGGTCATGCTGCCGATTCGCGTGCGGGGCCGCGGGCGCGGGCTTTCCGGGGACGGAGGACGGGAGCTCGTCGTCGTGCGCCCCGTGCATTCGGAGCGCGCCATGACCGCTCGCCCCGCCCGACTGCCGGACGCGCTGGTGGGCGAGCTGCGCGCAGCGATTCTGGCCCTGCCCGGGGTCAGCGGGCTGGCCATCGACGTTACTACCAAGCCGCCGGGCACGATCGAGTGGGAGTAGCCGTTCTGAGACCGCCGGCGGGATCGAGCACAAGCTTTTATATTTATATCACTTATGAATTGTGTACGAGATCGGGCACGTCGGGGCCGGTTGTTCGGCGCGAGTCTACGGCCGGGTGGGTCGGATGGTCTCGCGGGCCTGCGCCCACCCCGTGCCCCAGGCTCGCCGCGCGTCACCCGACCCGCCCTGCCTCACACGGCCCGCGCCGCCCAGCCCGCCGCGCGCCTGCCCGGGAGGAACCGTCATCCGATCTGGGGTTTTATATCTTGGACAAGGGTAGTAAGATCACCTGTTCCGTGGACGTTTCTTGAGGATGAGGTGCCGGGGGCCGAGTCTTGCGATCGGCGGCGTCCCGGGCCGGAGGCAACAACCCGGAGACACTGGAGGCTGGGGATGAAGAGGTTTGCATGGCTCGCTTTCGTACCGCTGGCACTGATCGCCGCGATCTGGCTGAGCGGACAGGTGACAGCCGTGGCCGAGGATAAGCCGGCGGCCAAGGTCGAGCACGGCTACGTGGGCGTTCAGGAATGTAAGGCCTGCCACAATGCCGAGGCGAAAGGGGCTCAGTTCGCCAAGTGGGAAGCCAGCCCGCACGCGCATGCCTACAAGAGCCTGCTGACCGAGCAGTCGAAGAAGATCTGCGCTGATAAGGGCATTGCGGAAGCCCCCGAGAAGGCCGCTCAGTGCCTGAAGTGCCACGTCACCGGCCACGGGGTGAAGGCCGAGTTGCTCGGCGCGAAGTACACGGTCGAGGAAGGCGTCGGCTGCGAGTCTTGCCACGGCCCAGCGGCGGACTGGAAGAAGCTGCACATCAAGGACGTCCCGGGCGCGATGGCCGCCGGCATGATCAAGCCGGATGACGAGAAGATGTGCAAGACCTGTCACAACGAGGAAAGCCCGACCTACAAGCCGTTCGAGTACGCGAAGGCGATGGCCGTGATTACCCACCCGAATCCGAAGAAAGCGGCGAAGTAGACCGCGAAGGGAGAAACCTCGCGAAGAGCCGCGGATGCGCGGGCAGCGCGGCCAGCGGTGGAGCGCAAGAGGATCAACCCGGTTGGTTCCGGACAGCACGGCCTCGGGCGAAGCTCGCCCGGGGCCGTGCGCTTGGACGCCTCACCCCGCGGCCGCCAAGTCCTGGTTCGTGCGCGTGAGGGCGAACTGATCGAGCCGCGCGATGAAGGCCCAGGCCCGATCGTGGTCCCAGGCCAGGCTGGCGGGATGCTCCAGCAGGCAGTCGCTTCCAAGACAGCGGACCGTGAGGAAGCCGGCGTTGCCCGCTTCCACAAGCAGGCGGAGCAGATCGCGGTCGATGAGGTCGCGGATTGCGGCCCCGCGCGGCCCCCAGGCGCCCAGCAGATTCTCGACCTCGGGGTCGGGCGGCAGCTCGAGCGGGGCCAGGCCGTCGGCCTGGATGCCTGCCCTCAGCGTGAGGAGCGCGCGCAGTCCGCGTGTCACCCATCCCTCCCGCAGACCGGTCGGCTTGAGGAACAACGTGCAGGGCTGGTCCGTGCGGCGCGGGAGGGTCAGCAGAAACACCCGCGCGGCGCGCGCGTCCACGTTCGTCCGGTACTGGTGTAGCGTGAAGAAGTAGACCGCGGGCCCGGAGCGTCGGCGGAGGCAAGGTCGCAGCACCTGGATGTGCGTGTGCCGATCCCCGAGCAGCGCGCGCACGCGCGCCTCGAGGTCCGGCTTCTCGGGCGAGCAGGACGTGAAGCCGTGCTCCTCCAGGAAGCGACGGCGCGCGCTCGCGTCGCGGGTGCTCGTCACCAGCGCCAGGATCACGCCCGCGACGACGACGAGCGGGATGCCCACCAGCAAGAGGATCTGACCCACGCTGCCTCCGCTGCTCGTGCCTGCTCTAACCAACCATCGGACGGCATCCGGTGTTCCTGTGGCCTGCGGGCCCTTCTCTGGGGGCCCGCGGGGCGCGCTTCTCGGACCCAGGACCTCTCGTTGGGGGGGAGTGCCTCGCGTGTTCCACGGACCCGCGGCCCGGCGGGGATTCGTCTTGACAGCCCGCGCAAGGGGGCGGGAGGCTCACGGCCGTTGCCCCCGAACGCAGCACGAGGGTCGGGCCGCGGAGCAGGGACGGGAGAGCCTCATCGCATGACCTTCGACCCACAGACGCTCGCCGTCCTGGCGGTGCTCTTCGCCTCCACCTTCATCCGCGCGACTTTCGGCTTCGGCGATGCGCTCCTGGCCATGCCCCTGCTCACCGTGCTGATCGGCCTGCGCGGGGCCACGCCGCTGGTGGCACTCGTGGCGGGCGTGATTGCGGCATCGATTCTCCTGAGGCATTGGCGCGACGTCCAACTGCGCAGCGCCTGGCGGCTGGTGGCGTCCTCCGCGCTGGGCATTCCGCTGGGCCTGCTCCTGCTGAAGGGCGTGCACGAGACCGCGGCGACCCTGCTGTTGGGCGCGGGCACATTCGCCTACGCGGCCTACGCGTTGCTGCATCCGCGCATGCGTTCGCTCGACTCCGAGCGGGCGGCCTTCCCGTTCGGCTTCGTGGCCGGCATCCTGGGCGGCGCCTACAACGTCAACGGTCCGGCCGTCGTCATCTATGGCACCCTGCGCCGTTGGCCGCCGGCGACGTTCCGCGCAACCCTGCAAGGGTACTTCCTGCTCACCAACGCGCTCATCATGGCGGGGCACTGCGCCGCGGGCCTGTGGACCCGGCCGGTGCTCGGGCTCTTCCTCTGCGCGCTGCCCGTGGTGATCGCGGCCGTGCTCGCCGGGGAGCGTGCCCAGCGGACGATCCCCCGAGGCAGATTCGATCGGGCGATCCTCGTGCTGCTGGCCGGGGCCGCTGTGCTGCTCCTGGTTCGGACCATCGCCCGATGGCTGCCCTGATGGCCATCCGGAAGCCGGAGCGTCGCGCCGAAACGGACCCGGGGCTTGACCTTGCCCGCGGCGCTGTCCGAAGCTGGCCTGAGCAGTCTCGCACGGGCTGGGTGCTCGGGCGGCGGGGCGGCTCGAGCTGAGGGGGGGATGGGATGCAGTCGCTGACGGCCGGCGTCCGGATCGGACGCCCGCGCCCGGAGGTCTTCGGCCTGTTCGGCACGACCGAAGGGCTCAAGAGCTGGTTCGCCGCCGACGCCGAGGTCAGCCTGGACGCCGGCATGTTCAACTTCTGGGGCGATCACACGCCCGAGGAGCCCGTGCAGTTCTCGGGTCACACACGCCTGGTGCGTGTGAAGGCGCCCGAATCGCTCTGCTTCGGATGGCGGCTGCGGGGTGTCGAAAGCATCGTGACCGTAGACCTCGAGGAGGGCGACGGCGGCACGCAGGTCACGGTCAAGCACGAGGGACTGCGGCCCCGGGCCGAGAATGCCGGCTCCCTGCATGACTTCTGGTACGCCGCGCTCGAGAACCTGCGATTGCGCGCGCTGACCGGCCGGTCGCAGCGGATGCCCGACTACCGCCAGCAGCCCGGCCCCGAGGTCACGGTGCAGATGGAGATCAGGGGAGCGCCCGAGCAAGTCTTTAACAAGATCGCCAATCCCGAGCAGATCGACCGCTACTTCGGGCGGGGCTCGGTCGTGGAGCCTCGCGTCGGGGGTCGCATCAGCTTCGGCTGGGAGGACGGCGGGCCGCAAGCGATCACCGCCTTCGAGCCGGCTCGGCGTCTCGCCTATCGCTGGCGGTACGGATGCGAGCGCGAGACGGAGGTGTCCTGGACACTGGCCCCGCGGGGCGAGGCGACGGCGCTCGAGCTGCGCCACACGGGGTGGCATCCGAGCTTCGAGGGCGAATCCTACCGCGTGGGCTGGTTCAGCTTCCTCATCGTGGTGAAGGCGATGGTGGAGCTGGGTGACGACTGGCAAGCGGTGCGTATGGAAGGCGCGCGCCACGGCGAGGTGTGAGAGTGGCGCGAGCGGCGCCTGATCGCGCGACGGGCCGGTGTCGGCCGCTGTCACCCGCCGTTCCTGCCGACCCCGTCACGATCGGGCCTGCCGACCCCGTCACGATCGTTCCTGCCGACCCCGTCACGATCGGGCCTGCCGACCCCGTCACGGTCAGAGCCGCGGATCCAGTAACGCGCGCAGCTTCTCCAGAAGCGCATTCATCTGTGGCCGGGACTCGGCCGGGTTGCGGCGCAGCGGCAACAGCTCATGGAACAGCGGCACGATCTCGGCCTCCGTCGCCAGGCCGAGCGCGATGGCGGTCTCGAGAGCGTAGATGAGGCCCGTGAAGGCTGCCGAGGCGTCCGCGGCCAGGGGCGCGGCCAGAATGGCCCCGATCCCGGCGCGTTGCTCGCCCGCCCGGCGCTTTTCCTCCGCCGCGAGATGGCGATCGAGCTCCGCCCGCACGGCCCCCGGAAGGTCGAGATCCGCCGCGGCCAGGTTCTCCTCGAGGTGCGCGACCGAGGTGGCGCCGGTGAGAGCGCAGATGACGCCCGGCTGCGCCAGCACCCACGCGATGGCCGTCTGGACGCCGGTCCATCCCCGCTCGGCGCCCAATTCGGCCAGCTTCGCGGCGATGCGCAGCGCGGAGGAGAAGCGCTCGCGCTGGAAGAGCGGGTCGATGCGACGGATGTCATCCTCGGCGAACTGTGTGTCGGGGTGAATTCGCCCGCTCAGCACGCCGCGGCCCGTCACGCTGAAGGCCAGCGCTCCCGCGCCGTGATCGTTGCACAGGGGCAGCAGCGTTCGGCTCGCATCACGCTCAACCGGGCTGAGCTCCATCATCACCGAGAAGCAGTCACCGGTCGCCAGGTATTCGGCGACGCGCTCGGCCGGCAGATGGCCCACGCCGTAGTGGCGGATCTTGCCGGACGCCTTCAGCATTTCGAGGGCGGCCAGAGTCTCGGCCACGGGTGTGCCGGGATCATCGAAGTGCACCTGGTAGAGATCGATGTAGCTGGTGGCCAGAGCTCGCAGGCTGTCCTCGCAGGCCGCTGTGATGTAGTCGGCGCGCAGACAGGGCCTGGTCCCCTGCCTGACACCCACCTTGGTGGCGATGACCACCCGCTGGCGGTGGGCGCGCAGGGCCTCGCCCAGCAGGGCTTCCGTGTCCCCGTAGGCCTCGGCCGTGTCGAAGAAGGTGACGCCCAGCGCCCGGGCGCAGTCGATGGCCCGCCGGGCTTGCCCGCGATCGATGGAACCGTAGGCGCCGCCGGCGGCGTAACAGCCCATGCCGACGGCGGACAGGGTGAGGTCGCGATGGCGATGGTACCGCATGGATCGATGCCTCCGGCTTCCTCGAAGACCCACGCAGCCAGTGCGAGCGCCGTGGAACAACTACGACCAACCCGAGGCGGGGTTACACCTGAGGCGCATTCCTCTCTGCAGGCCAACGCGCCGTGCTATTCTGTGTCCAGAGGGTGACCTGCGATTCTGCAGCGCGCTCGCCGGCCGGCGATCCCATCGTGCCGGCCGCAGGTGCCCGGACGGGAGTCGACCATGGATCGATCGAAACACGGCGAGCCGCGCGGCCCTGGCGGGCTCGTCGAGGTCGCCGGCTTCTTCTACCGCCACGAGGCGGAGATCGCCCGCAGCGTGCTGGCCGCCAACGGCATCGATGCCGTCGTGACGTCGGACGACACCGGTGGCCAGGGACCGGGGTTGCAGTACGTGCTGGGCGCACACGTGCTGGTGCATCCGGGCGACGCAGCGCTCGCGCGGCGGATTCTGGAGGAGGGCGCGGCCGCGGACGAGGAGCCTCCCACGGCCGTGGACGAGGAGCCTCCCGCGGCCGCGGACGAGGAGCCTCCCGCGGACCCTGACGCGGGGCCGGCCAAATCCCGGTCGCGGGACACGTCGTCACGATGATCACGTCCGCGAAGAACGCCAGGATCAGGCGCACCCTCGGGCTCATCGACCGGCGGAAGGAGCGCCACCGCCACAAGCTGTTTCCGGTCGAGGGCGTGCGCGCGATCAACGGCGTCTACCAACACGGCTGGCGGGTCGAGTCCCTGATCTACTGCCCGGAGCGCGACCGGACGCGCTGGGCGCAGGGGATCCTGGACCGCACCGATGCGCGCCTGCTTCTGCCCGTCAACGAGTACCTGATGGGGCGGATCAGCCAGCGCACGGAGCCCTCCGAGCTCGTCGCCATCGTCGAGCAAGCGCCCGACGATCTCGGGCGGATCCCGGTGTCGGATGAGCTGCTCGCCGTGCTGGTCGATCGGCCCCAGAACCCCGGCAATCTGGGCAGCCTGATCCGCTCCTGCGAGGCTCTGGGCGCCAGCGCGCTCCTGATCAGCGGGCACGCCGTCGATCTCTACGCGCCACGCACCGTGCGCGCGTCGATGGGCGCGCTCTTCGCGCTGCCGGTGATCCGGCTGACCGGCCTCGAGACGCTGGCCGCCTGGATCGCCGGGGTGCGCGCGCGGACCGGACGGTTCGAGCTCGTTGGCACGAGCGCCCACGCGCAACAGACGGCCGCCGAGCACCACTGGGTCGGCCCGACCCTGCTCGTGGTGGGCAACGAGATGCTCGGCATGAGCCAGCGGCTGGCCGGCATGTGCGATGTCCGCGTGACGATCCCGATGCTGGGGTCGTCCAGCTCGCTCAACGTGGTGGCCGCCGCCTCGATCCTGCTCTACGAGGTGCTGCGGCAGCGCCGCAAATAGGTCTGGGCATGCGGCGCTGGCGGCCGATAACAATGCCTGAATTGCCTTTAGAGCATTTGGGCGAATCAAGACCAAGGAATCCCATGGGAGTAAACGGCAAGGGTCTACACTGCGTCGGCGAGGCGAACGGCCGGCTGATCTCGATTCGGGGGCTGCAGAAGTCCTATCGGAGCACCGCCGGCGTCCAGTACGTGCTGCGCGACATCACGCTCCAGATCGAGCGGGGCGAGTTCGTGGTCATCCTGGGGGTGTCGGGCTCGGGCAAGACCACGCTGCTCAACCTGATCGGGGGCATGGACCAGCCCGAGGACGGCGGGCTGCTGGTGTGCGGCACGCAGCTCGCGGAGGTCACCGAGAGCCACCTGGCGCGCTTTCGCCGCGAGTGCATCGGTTTCGTCTTCCAGTCCTACAACCTGCTTCCGACCCTGACCGCCCGCGAAAACGTCGAGGCCGCGCTGGAAGTCACCGGGCGCTTCGCGCCCAGGCAATGCCGCGAGCTCGCTCTGGCGCAGCTCGCGGCCGTGGGCCTGGCCGGCAAGGCCGATTCCCTCCCCGAGCAGCTCTCGGGCGGCGAACAGCAGCGCGTCGCCATGGCGCGCGCGCTCGCCAAGCGACCGCCCCTGGTCCTGGCGGATGAGCCGACCGGCAATCTCGACCGGGACACGGGTCGCGGCATCTGGAGCCTGATGCACCAGCTCAACCGCGAGACGGGCGCCGCGTTCCTGGTGGTGACCCACGACCCCGCCGCGGCGCTCGATGCGGATCACGTCTACCGGATCGAACAGGGGTACCTGCGCGCCGTGCTCCCCGGCCGCGAACTCCCGCGCGCCGCACTGGACCTCGCATGATGATCCCGCTCTACCCCATCCTGGCGCGCAAGGCGGTGCGCGACCTGTGGGCCGACCGCTGGCGCGGCCTGTCCATCGCCGTCACGCTGGCCGCGGGCATCGGCATGGCGGCCGGCACGGACATGGCCGTCCGCACGCTGCTCGCGACGCGCGACGCCATCTTCGCCGAATGCAATGCGGCCGACCTCGAGGTGCGCCTCGTGCCCCGCGAGCTGGAGCTCCTGCCCGATCTGACGGCGCTGCCGGAGGTGGCCGAGGCCGAGCGCCGGCTCATCTTCCCGGGCACGGTCGATCTGCCGTCGGGCGCCAAGCTCAGCGCGCAGGCGGTGTTTCTCGAGAACCCCGATCCGCTCGTCAACCGCCTGCGGATCCTGTCCGGCGCCGCGCTGGCGCCCGGCGACACCGCGGGCGTCGTCGTCGAGCAAGCGCTGGCGCGCTACCATGACGTCGCCGTCGGCGATACGCTGCGGCTGAAGATCGGCCGCGCGCGGTATGCCTGTCCCGTGCGCGGCATCGCGCTCAGCGCCGAGTTCGTCTCCGCCTCGACCAATCCCCAGAGCTTCATTCCGCAGAAGGGCACGCTGGCCGTGCTCTTCGGCAATCTCGATCGCATCTCGCAGCGTCTCGGCTTCGGCATGGCCAACAGCGTGGTGGTGCAGTTCGCGCCCGGGAGCGACCGGCGTGCGGCGCGCGCTGAGGTGGTCGGGCGACTCGCGGGCGCCACGATCGAAGAGGTCGTGCCGCGCGAGCGGCAGTTCAGCTACCGCTTCCTGCAGATCGACATCCATGCCCTCGAGATCTACGTGCCGGCCATCGAGCTGACGCTGGGCGGCCTGAGCCTGCTGATCGCGATCCTGGGCTTCCGGCGCATGGTGTGGGCGCGGCGCAAGGAAATCGGCACCCTGCGGGCGCTGGGCTACCGCCGCCGCGAGGTGCTGACCGGCTTCGGCGGCATGGGGCTGGCGCTGGGGCTTCTCGGCGCGGCCCTGGGGCTGCCGGCGGCGCTGCTCATCCGCGACGCCTTCGCCGGGATCTACGGCGGCGCGATCGGGATGCCCCGCATCGATCATCACTTCTTCCCGCGCTCCTTCGCCCTGGCGGCCGGCCAGGCCGTGCTGATCTCGACGGGCACGATGGTCCTCTCCGTGAGTCGGCTGCTGCGCCAGCCGCCGCACCGCATCCTGCGCCGGCTGGAGCAGCGCGAGCGCATCGGCGCGCGGATTCCGTGCGTGATCCGGCGCTGCACCGAGCCGCTGCACGTGACAGCACGCTGGGCCCTGCGCAACCTGGTGCGGCGGCCGGGGCTGACGACCACGACCGTCGTGGCGGTTGGCGTCGCGGTCGGCGTGGCCGCCGCCTATCGGATCTCGCTGCACTCGATGCACGAGGCGGCCCGCTTGACTTGCGAGCACGAGCTGTGGGATCTGCAGGTCGACTTCCACTATCCCGTCTATCCGGAGGAGCTCGAGGAACTGACCGCGCTGGGGGCTGTGCGCGCGGCGGAACCCTATCTGGCCCGGCCGGTGGAGGTCGTGACGGCAGGCGCCGTGGAGCCGGGCGTGCTCCTCGGCATCGATCCGGCCAGTCCGATGCGCTCCGTGGCCATCCAGCACGGGCGCTTCCTGGAGCCGGAGGACCGGCGCGCCGTCGTGCTCAGTCCCGACATCGCGCGGCGCCTGCGCGCGAGCCCTGGCGACTCGCTCGATCTGGCGATCGCGGACGGCGAGACGATCCGGGTCGCGGTGGCCGGGATCACGCGGGACATCGTGCTGGGCCGCGTGCTGGCCCCGATCGACGAGGCCCGGCGCTGGTCGCGGCGGGAAGAGCAGGCCAGCGGAGTCTTCCTGCGCGGAGACTTTCGCGTCGAGCACCTGGCCACGCTGCATGCCATCGACTTCGTCGCCCGCTCGCATCCAAAGTCGGAGCTGATGGCCGACATCCTGGCGATGCTCAATCAGGAGATCGCCATCGTCGACATCACCGCCACGATCAGCCTGGCGATCGCGCTGCTCTTGCTTCTGACCAGCCTCAACCTGGCGGTGACGGAGCGGGTGGGGGAGTACGCGACGCTGCGGTCGTTGGGCTGCGATCCGCCGATGCTGGCGCGCATGGTGCGCATCGAAGGGCTGGTGCAGGCCGCCCTGGCGGCGGTGTTGGCCGTTCCGGGCGCGATCCTGATTGCGCAGTTCCTCAACGGGCGCCTCGAGCGCGCCTGGTTCCCCATTGGCTTGCATCTGGGCCCGGCGCAGATCCTGCCGCCGATCCTGGGGATGCTCGCGCTGACGACCGGCGATCGTCACGCGGCCGGTCGCGCCATCCTGTCTGATGCCCTGTCAACTGCTCTGCGGTCGAGGTTGATCGAATGATGACGGCCAT
>CAZRWW010000050.1:0-38851 GCA_964603725.1 uncultured bacterium | reverse complement strand
ACGCGATTCGTCTTCGGGGGGAGGAATGCGCTAAGAACTAGTGTCTGCCTTGCAGGGATACCCGCGCCACCAACCCCCGCCGCCCCCGCCCCCCCCCGAGCCACCCGCCCGCGCGGGGCCAGCTTTTGCTTTGCCCTGCCTCGGGGACTCCTAGTACCTTTGCAGTGCTGCAATCGCGATGCCGGCCTCAGCCGGCCGCGCGGGGGAGAGGGGTGACCGATGTCCGTCGGCGGATTAAAAACCACTGGAGCGCGGGTTGCCTGGAGTGCCGCGGGCGTCCTGGCTGTCCTGTTGGTCCTTACGATCGCGTTGCGTCTTCCGTGCCCGCGGCACGGGTCGATTCCCGGTGACCAGGCCAGCCGCACCGCCAGCCGCACCGCCGACGCCCGCGTCGCAGTGACCGGCCCCGATGCGGCCGTTACGCGGCAGGCGATCGATCGGGTGGTCGCGTGGCTTGCGGATACGCGCGTCCGACCGGGCGTGGAGGGGTTGGGCCATCTCCGTGGCTACGTGATGGAGGTCCACTGCTGGTTCCTGCTCTATGCCTTTGCCGACGACTCGGCGCAACAGGCGCGCTATCGGAGCGAGGTCGTCGAGCGCGTGCGGCTCATGGGCGATGGGCGGGAGCTGGTGGCGTTCCTCCAGACGGCGCGGATGCCCAGCCTCATCGCCGATCTCATCATGTTCGCGCTGATGACGCGGGCCGTGGGTGCGCCGGTGCCAGCGCTCGAGGCGGCCCTGCCGCAGTTGTATCAGCTCGGTCTCGTTGAGCCGCGGCGCACGATCGGCGTCAAGATCGCTCTGGCCTGGCTGGCGCGCTCGGTCGGCCTGACCGGTGGGCCCACGCTCGAGGAGCTGTGCCCGCAGGGGATGCTCCAGACCCGCCCCCCCGAGGCGTCGCTCAAGATGAGGGATATCTACGATCTGACGCACGAGATCTTCGGTGTGAGCGAATACGGCCTGCGCGCGGTCGCGTTCTCTCCCGAAGAGCACGCGTACCTGGAGCGCTCGCTCCCGTTCTGGTCGCTCTTCCACGTGATCCTGAATCTGCCCGACCCGGGGGCCGAGATCAGCATCTGCCATCAGGTGGCCGGGACGACGGGCACCTACGGGTACGGCGAGGGCATGCGCAATCTGCTGGAGATCCAGTCGGAGGAAGGCACCTTCGGCGAGTCGCGGGCCGACTCGCAGGATCCGCTGGAAATCCGGCTGAGCCATCTGCACACCTCGATGGTGGCGCTGCACGCGCTGCTGGGGCACGAGGCGCTGCTCCGCAAGGGCTCGCTGCCTGGTTGGCCCCGTCCGGCCGCGGCGTCCGGGGCAGGCCGTTGAGCGGCTCGGCACGCCCGTGGGGGCGCGAGAGGCCGGCAGCGCAATTCACTTATTGGTAAAGCGTTAGGGCGATCCAGTGTTGCTTGACGGGCGGCAATGCAAGACATTCCGAAAGTTAACTCCACTTCTGCGCGCGGAAGTAGGACAATAGTTCCCTTTGGTCACCAAAGCCTGCTCTGCCTCCGATTCCAGAGACGTGGGGGTGCTCACTTGCGCCCGGGGGCGGCGGGGTTCGGAGCACGGCGTCCCGGAAACGGGTAGGAAGATACCGGTCTCGGGCAGCAGGTGCGCGGATCGGAGGGAGGCCAGGACTCCGGCGCCGGTGCACGGATCGGGGGGTCAGAGCTCCGACGCAGGTGCCCGGATCGTTGGGGGGCCAGAGTTCCGACCGGAACGGAAAGAAGGGTCATGCGGGATTTCGAACGCGAAGTGGCGATGCTGGCCGAGTTCAGGGCCAAGTACCCGGAGAAGTTCGCCTCCGAGGACAGGATTTTCAGCTCTATCCAGCGGGGCATGCGCATCTTCATCGGGACCGGCTGCGGCGAGCCCCAGCACTTGACCCAGGGACTGGCCGACTACGTGGCCGCGAATCCCAAGGCCTTCTTCGACACCGAGGTGTTCCACGTCTGGACGCTGGGCGTGGCGGTCTACACCGACGTCAAGTTCAAGAAGAACTTTCGCCACAACGCCTTCTTCGTCGGCGCCAACACGCGCGACGCGGTTAACTCGGGGCTGGCCGATTACTCGCCGGTCTTCCTGTCGCGCGTGCCCGATCTCTTCAGCAAGAAGCAGGTGCCGATCGACGTGGCGCTCATCCAGACCTCGCTGCCGGACGAGTACGGGTACGTGAGCCTCGGCATCAGTGTCGACATCACCAAGACCGCCGTCGAGAACGCCCCGATCGTGATCGCCCAGGTCAACCGCAACATGCCGCGGGTGCTGGGCGAGACCTTCATCCACCTGCGCGAGGTCGACTACATCGTCCACCACGACGAGCCGCTGCTGGAGTACGTCTCCGACGCGCCGAGCGAGATCGCGCAGCGCATCGGCAACTACGTCTCGCGCATCGTCCAGGATGGCGACGTCATCCAGGTGGGCTACGGCAGCATCCCCAATGCTATCGTCGAGAATCTCGGGGAGAAGAAGCACCTGGGCGTGCACACCGAGCTGCTCAGCTCGGGGATCGCCGACCTCATGAAGGCCGGCGTGATCGACAATTCGAAGAAGTCGCTCAACCGCGGCAAGAGCGTGGCCGCGTTCTGCATGGGCACGGCCGAGACGTACGCCTACTTGCACAACAACCCGGCGGTCGAGTTCCGGCCGATCAGCTATACCAACAACCCGCTCACGATCGCCCGCATCGACAACATGACCGCCATCAACACGGCGCTCGAGATCGACCTCACCGGCCAGGCCACGGCGGAGTCGATCGGCCCTATGTTTTACAGCGGCGTCGGGGGGCAGGCCGACTTCATGCGTGGGGCCCGTCTGGCGGCGGGCGGCAAGGCGATCCTGACCATTCAGTCGACCGCGCGCGACGATGAAGTCTCGCGCATCGTGCCCTTCCTCGAGTACGGATCGGGCGTGACGCTGTGCCGCGGCGACGTGCACTACGTGGTTACCGAGTACGGCATCGCGTACCTGCACGGGAAGAACGTGCGCGAGCGGGCGATGGCGCTGATCGCCATCGCGCATCCCAAGTTTCAGCCCTGGCTGATCAGCGAAGCCAAGAAGCACGGGCTGATCTACCGCGATCAGGCCTTTATTCCCGGCAAGAAGGGCGAGTATCCCGAACACGTCGAGACCTATCGCACGCTGCGCGATGGGGTCACCGTCCACATGCGGCCGGTGCGGATCAGCGATGAGCCGCTGCTGAAGGACTTCTTCTACTCGCTGTCGGACAAGAGCATCTACCGCCGCTTCATCTCCCAGCGCAAGGACATGCCGCACGAGCGGCTGCAGGAGTTCGTGGTCATCGACTACACGCGCGAGATGGTCATCCTGGTGACGATCGGCGGTGAGGAGGAGGAGAAACCCGAGGAGGTGGTCGCCGTCGGGCAGTACGGCATCGACGAACGGCTGCACTCGGGCGAGGTGGCCCTGGTCGTGCGCGACGACTGGCAGGGCAGGGGCATCGGCACGGAACTGCTTTCCTACATGACTCACCTGGCGCGCAAGCAGGGCTTGCTGGGGTTCACCGCCGAGGTGCTGGTCGAGAACCACCCGATGCTGCGCCTGTTCGAGAAGATGGGCTTCGACACGCAGACCCGCACCGAGGAAGGCGTCGTCGAGCTGCGGATGAGGTTCCGAGGGGTCTCATGAAGAACAACACTCCCGACATCAAACACCTCTTCGAGCCGCGCCACGTGGCGGTCGTCGGCGCGTCGCACGATCCCGCCAAGATCGGCTCGAAGATCCTCCAGAACATCGTGGCTTCCGGTTACCGGGGGCGGATCTACCCGGTCAACCCCAAAGGCGGCGAGATTCTGGGGTTGCCGGCGGTGCGGGCCCTGGAGGAGATCGAGGGCGAGCTGGACGTCGTCTGCACCTGCGTGCCGGCCAAGTTCGTCTTCGAGTCGGTCAAGGCCTCCGCGGCCAAGCGGGTCAAGTTCAACCTGGTGATCACCTCGGGCTTCTCGGAGATCGGCAACAGCCGCGAGGAGCGCGAGATCACGAGCTACGCGCGCGAGCACGGCATGCGCATCATCGGGCCCAACATCTTCGGGATGTACTCGGCGGCGGCGGCCCTGGACATGACCTTCGGCCCGGGCGGCATCGTTCCGGGCAGCGTGGCGATCATCACGCAGAGTGGCGCCCTGGGGCTGGCGATGATCGGCAAGACTGCCTCCGAGAACATCGGCCTGTCCGCGCTGGTCTCGGTCGGCAACAAGGCCGACATCGGCGAGGCGGAGCTGCTTGAGTACCTGGTGGATGATCCCCACACCCTGTGCATCATGATGTACATCGAGGGCGTGCGCGAGGGGGCGCCCCTGGTCGAGATCCTGCGACGCGTCTCGCGCCGCAAGCCGGTGGTGGTGATCAAGTCCGGACGCTCGCGGCGCGGCGCGGCCGCGGCCGCATCGCACACCGGGTCGCTGGCCGGCTCCGACGCCGTCTTCGACGCCGTGATGCGCCAGTGCGGCGTCCTGCGGGCCGAGAGCGTGCAGGAGGGCTTCGACCTCTGCAAGTTCCTGGCGCGCACCAAGGTCCCGACCGGGCGCAACGCGGTCATCATCACCAATGGCGGCGGCATCGGCGTGCTGGCCACGGACGCCTGCGAGAAGTACGGCGTCAAGCTGCTTGACGACGCGGAGAACCTGAAGGTCGTCTTCGGCGGCGTCACCCCTGACTTTGGGTCGACCAAGAACCCGATCGACCTGACCGGGGGGGCGACCGCGGAGCACTACACGGGGGCCCTGGACGCGGCGCTCAAGGACGGCGGCATCGACGCGGTGATCGCGCTCTACTGCGAGACGGCCGTGTTCGACGCCGAGAATCTGGCCCCGATGGTCCGGGAGAACTTCGCCAAGTACCGAGCGGCGGGCAAGCCGATCGTCTTCTCGGCGTTCGGGGGCGCCAGCATCGATGCCACGCTCCGCAAGCTGAGCACCGAGAAGGTGCCCATCTTCGGAGACGTGTACGATGCGGTGCGCACGCTGGGGGGCATCTACCGCCAGTACGAGAATCTGGCCCGGCCGCTGGTGGAGCCCGAAGAGGCCCAGATCGACGTGCCGGCCATCGAGCGCCTCGTGGCCGGCGCCCGCGCGGACGGGCGCACCTTCTTCCTGGCCCACGAGGGCCGCCAACTGATGGAGCTGGCCGGGATTCGCCCGCCGCAGAGCCGGGTAGCCCGCACGCTCGAGGAAGCGGTACACTGCGCCGACGAGATCGGCTATCCGGTGGTGCTCAAGGTCGTCTCGCGCGACATCCTCCACAAGAGCGATTCCGGGGGTGTGGCGCTGGACCTGGAGAATCGCGCCGAGGTGATCGACGCCTACCAGGCGATCCTGCGCAATTGCCGCGCGGCGGTGCCGGGCGCCCGGATCGACGGCATCGAAGTCGCCGAGATGATCGCCAAGGGGCTCGAGCTGATCGTCGGGGCGCGGCGGGATGCGGGCTTCGGGCCGATCGTCATGTTCGGCCTCGGGGGCATCTACGTCGAGGTCATGAAGGACGTCTCCTTCCGGGCGGTGCCGATCGACCGCACCGAGGCGATGAGCATGATGAAAGAGATCCGCGCCTACCCGCTGCTGCTGGGCGTGCGGGGCGAAGAGCGCAAGGACATGGAGAGCGTCATCGACGCGATCATCCGGTTGGCGACCGTCATCCGCCGATGCCGGAGCATCTCGGATATCGAGGTCAACCCGATCGTCGTCTACGAAGAGGGTAAGGGATCCAAGGCGGTCGATGTCAGGGTCCTGTTGTCGAAGTAGAGGGGGGTTAGGACAGATGCACAGGCTCGTCATCGCATCGATGCGCAAGAGCGCGGGCAAGACCAGCATCGTGGTGGGTCTCGGCCGGGCGCTCGGCCAGAAGATCGCCTACTTGAAGCCGTTCGGCGATCGGCTGCTGTACCGCAAGAAGCGTCTCTGGGACTACGATGCCGCGCTGATCGAGAACATCTTCAGCATGCACGACAACCCCGAGGAGCTGAGCATTGGCTTCGACCACTCGAAGCTCAGCTTCATGTACGACGAGCAAGGCACGCGGGAGAAGCTGACCGAGCTGATCGCCAGCGTCGATGGGCGCGATCTGCTCTTCATCGAGGCCGGCAAGAACCTCGCCTTCGGCGGGTCCGTGCATCTCGATGCCATCACGCTCGCCCGCCACGCCGGGGCGCGCCTGGTGATCGTGGTCAGCGGCGATGAGGGCGTCATCCAGGACGATGCCACCTTCATCAAGCGCCGCCTGAACCTCGAGGGCGTCGACTTCGCCGGAATCGTCATCAACAAGGTGCAGGACCTCGAAGACTTCACGAACACCTACGCTCCGCGCGTGCGCGATCTCGGCATTCCGATCCTGGGCATGGTGCCCTATCGCTCCGAGCTCACCCATCTGTCGCTGGGCTTCCTGGCCGAGAGCCTGTTCGCCAAGGTGATCGCGGGCGAGAAGGGCCTCGAGCGGGTGGTGCGCAATGTCTTCGTCGGCGCGATGTCGACGGACGCTGCGATGCGCAATCCGCTCTTCGGCAAGGAGGAGAAGCTGGTCATCACCAGCGGCGACCGCAGCGACATGATCCTGGCCGCGTTGGAGGGGGACACGGTCGGCGTGGTGCTGACCAACAACATCTTCCCGCCCTCGAACATCATCTCGCGGGCGGCCGCAAACCAGACGCCGCTCATGATGGTGGCGGCCGACACCTACCAGGTGGCCAAGCAGATCGACGACATCGAGCGGCTCTTGACGGCGAGCGAGGCGGATAAGATCAACCTGCTCGCCGAGCTGGCCGGAAAGCACATCGATGCGGGGGCGCTCACGCGGTAGGCGGGCAGGTGTTCTCGCGGGCTACTGGCGCCAGAACGAGGGCCGTAGCACGACCAGCACGGTCAGGATCTCCAGCCGCCCCAGCAGCATGCACAGGCAGAGCACCCACTTGCCCGGCAGCGGGATCCAGGCGTAGGTCTGCGTGGGCCCGACGCCGGCGAGGCCGGGGCCGATGTTGCCGATCGTGGCGGCCACCGAGCTGACCGCCGTCGTCAGGTCGTCGATGAAGATCGCCATCACGATCGAGCCCACCACGAACAGGCCCACGTAGAGCAGCACGAAGCCGGCGATCTTCGTGACGACCCCCTCCGGGACGGCCGTCCCGCGCACCTTGAGCGGCGCGACGAGGCGCGGCTGCACGACCTTGCGCAGCTCGCGCCAGGCTGCCTTCGAGGCGATCAGGACGCGGATGATCTTCATGCCGCCCCCGGTCGATCCCGCGCACCCGCCGCAGAACATGAGCACGACCAGCAGGGCCGCGGCCTGGCGCGGCCAGACGTCGAAGTCGGCCGTGCAGTAGCCCGTGGTGGTGAGGATGGAGGCTACCTGGAACGCGGCGTGGTGCAGCGCTCCGCCGATGCTGCCGACCCGGGCCTGCTCGGCGGCCACGTGCCCCTCGAACTGCGCGGTCGTGCGGGGCGCGAACTGGAAATGGCGCGCGCTGACCTCCGGCGCCGGCAGGCGCTCGAGGCAGAGGCTGGAGGCGGTGAAGATGACGGCGGCCGCGAAGACGCCCGCGTAGAGAGCGAACTCCCCGTCGCGCCGGGTCACGCGCCAGTCGCCCCGGAAGATGATCCGGTAGTGGATCAGGAAGTTGATCCCGGCCGCCAACATGAAGATCGTCACCACGATGTCGATGTAGGTGCTGTTGTAGGCGCCGATCGAGGCGTTGCGCGTCGAGAAGCCGCCGGTGGCCATGGTGCCGAAGGTGTGGCACAGGGCGTCGAACCAATTCATCCCGCCCAGCAGGAGCAGGAGCGTCTCCGCGGCCGACAAGAGGGCGTAGACGCCCCACAGGATCTTGGCGGTCTCGGCCAGCCGCGGCCGCAGGCGGTCGGCGCTCGGCCCCGGCACCTCGCCGCGGAACATCTGGTAGCCCGCGACGCCCATGGCGGGGAAGATCGCCAGCGCCAGGGTGATGATGCCCATGCCCCCCAGCCAGTGTGTCAGACTGCGCCAGAAGAGCAGGCCGCGCGGCAGCGCCTCGACATCGGTCACGATGGTGGCCCCGGTCGTCGTGAAGCCGCTCATCACCTCGAAGAAGGCGTCGGTGATTGCCACGGCGAGCGCGCCGTCCGGGCCGGTGCGATGGCGCACGAAGTAGATCACGAAGGGAATCGAGCCGACGAGCGCGAGCGTCACCCAACCGAGCGCGACGATCGCGAAGCCTTCGCGCGCGCCCTGCTCGTAGCGCGCCACCCGGAACAAGCTCACCAGCGCCGTGCCCGCTGCAAAGCAGATCAGCATGGCGGCCAGGAAGGCCAGGGTGTTGGGGCAGGCGAGCAGCGGCCGCTCCAGCAGCCAGCCCTCATCCGCCAGCGCAATCCCTAGCGGCGCCAGGAGGGCCCCTCCCTGGAGCTGGAGGAGCCGGCCGATCACGTAGAAGACCGCGCGCTTGTTCACCGCCAGTCGCTCATTCGAAGAGTTTCTGGATCTTGCGAGCCCAGGCGGGCTCGGTGACGACGATCACGTCGTCGCCGGGCTGTATGCGCGTGTCGCCGCTCGGGATCTGCGGCACGTCGTCGTGGATCACGGCCCCGGCGATCGCCCGGCGCAGGAAGGGCTGCCACACTTCGGTGAGCGGCCCCCGGGTGATGCGGCTCCCGGAGGCCGCACGGATCTCCATCGTCTCCAGGGGCAGGCCCCGCAACTGGAGCTCCATCGAGATCCGCCCGCGATGAATCAGGTCCATGATCTCCTGGGCCATGACCCGCCGCGGGCTGATCACCTGGTGCACGCCGATCTCGCGAAAGAGCCGATTGCTCTGCGGCTCGTAGGAGATGGCGAACACCCGGTCGGCGCCGGCGGAGCGTGCCAGCAGGGCGCTCATGACGTTGCTGGTGGTCTGCTTGCCCGCGCCGACGAAGAGGTCGGCGCCGGCCACGTTGACCTCGCGCTGGACATCGGGTTCGGCGGGATCGCCGTGGATGACTTGAACTCCCGCCAGACGCTCGGCGGCCCGCCAGGCCTCTTCCTCGAAGGGCACGATCAGGGTGACGTCCTCGACCCAGCGGTGGAGGGTTTCGGCCAGCAGAGATGCGGCCAGCCCGTCCCCGCCGATGACGGCCTTGGTGGCCCGCCGCCGGCCCAGTCCGAGCAGGTCGATGTACTTCGGCAGCGAGTCGCGGGGGACGACCGTCGTGACGTCGTCGCCCGGCATGAGGACGTCGTTGCCAAAGGGGATGCGCACCTCCTGGCCGCGCTTGAGCGCCACCGCCAACATGCGGTGCGGTGCGGCCAGTTTCACGGCTTCCGCCAGGTTGCGGCCGACCACCGGCATCGCCTCGGCCATTACGTGGCGCGCGATCAGGATCTGGCTGTCGTGGTAGGAGAGGACCTCGATCGCGTCGGGGATCGCGGCGATCCGGTCGATGATGCTGGCGATGATGCGCTCGGGGTCGATGGCGTGGGTGACGCCCAGGGATTCCAGATCGACCTTCGACTCCCGGCCGGCGAACTCGCGGCTGCGGATCCGGGCGATGCGGGTCTTGACGCCGAACTGCCGGGCGATGCCGCACACGAGAATATTCACCTCGTCGACCGAGGTGACCGCCAGGACGATGTCCGCCTCGTTGATCCCGGCGGCATCCAGGGCGGCCGGGCTACTGCCCGAGCCCTCGACCACCAGGATGTCGAGCTTCTCGCGAATCGCGGCACAGCGGGCAGGGTCGGGCTCCACGAGGCAGATGTCGTGGTTGGCTCTCTGCAGGTAGGTGGCCAGGTCGGTCCCGACCGTTCCCGCCCCGACGATGACGATGCGCATGCCCGAAGTTTCGGGGAAGCGCGACGCCGGGGCAAGCGGCTCTTGCGCCGGGCGCGGACGGCACAAGAGCAGGCGGCCGGTGCGCAGGGCGGCCCGCGGTTCTAGGGCAAGCTGCTGCGACGCCGGGCGGCCCGCGGTTCTAGGGCAAGCTGCTGCGACGCCGGGCGGCCCGCGATTCTAGGGCAAGCTGCTGCGGCGCAGGGCCGCCACGCGCAGCATCAGGGCGGCGAAGAACCCGAGCATCACGGCCACGAGACCCCAGACCACCCCGGCGAGCCAGCCGCCCCCCTCCGCCGGCGCGTAGACCCGGCGCACCTGCATGAGCGCGAACATGACCACGATCGCGATGCGGACTGCCAGGAGGCCGCGCAGCTTCACCCGCCGCAGGGCATCCTCGACGCGCAGGGCGTTGGCCGGATCGCCCAATGAGGCGCGCGAGCGCTGCGAAAGAAGCGCGCCGCCGTGCAGCACGCCCCGGGCGGCCAGCGCGCCGCCGATCGCGAAGACGAGCTGCGCGAGCGGCGCCAGCCACAGCTCGACGGTGTCGCGCGCGGTTTCAAAGGCGGGGGGCAGGCCGGGCAGGAGCCCGCGCATCGCCAGGAGCGTGAAGGCGACTGTCAGGCAGAAGACCAGCATGGGCACTCCTTCCAGGGCAGTAGGGTGATAGTGTCCCAGCCGGCGCGGCTCGAGCGATGCCGACCGCACCGCCGGCGGCGGCACCTGCGCCGCGATCGCTTGCAGCGCGCGGCGCTCGAGCAGCATCTGGATGCCCAGCCCGGCGCTCGAGCCGAGCGACACCAGCGCCAGGCCGATCTTGCGCTGGGGGTCGGCGAGCCCCGGGACGAGTGCCGATCCCACAGCCGCCAGCAGCAGCAGGCCTCCGGCGAGATACCCGCCGGCGCGCGCCCGACGGTTGTGGTCGGCCAGGGAGCGCGCGACCTCGGGTGGGAGCGCGCTCATCCCCAGGCGGAAGGCCAGCATGGCGCGGATCCAGCCCACGGCCAGGAACTGGAAGACCAGCACCTGGGCGATGATGACAGCCGAGATGACGTGGTGGTTCATTGCGAGCTATCTCCCCTTGTCAGTCGAGGCGGGCGGCTCCCGCCGGGCCAGACGTTGCTTGAGAGCTTCCAGAAGGTCTTCGCCGCGGATGCCCAGGAGCTCACCTTCGGCCAGGACGCGATCCAGGGTTGCTTCCATCTGCCCACCGAACTGCCGGCGCAGGCGCTCCGCGGCCTGCTCGGCGACGAAGCAGCCCCGGCGACGGACCGTGTGGATGACCCCCTCTCGTTCGAGCAGCAGGTAGGCCTTGGCAACGGTGTTGGGATTCACCTCGAGTTCGGCGGCGAGCTGGCGCACCGGGGGAAGGCCTGCGCCCGCACGCAGCTGGCCCGCCAGAACGGCGACCCGGATCTGGGCGATGACCTGTTCGTAGATGGGGGTCGCGCTGCGGGCATCGATGGTGATCGAGAGCACGGCGACCTCCTGGCCTGGACCCTGGGTTCTTCTGTGTCCTTACTGTACTAGTACAATAAGCCACAGGTTGCAGGATGTCCATTGGTTTTTCGTCGCCGAGTTCGAGCCGGCCCGGATCGCGAGGTAATGTTTACGCTCCCTTCCGACAACGCGGTGCGACTCCCATGACCGACCGACGTCACAGGGCTCGGATCCGTGCCCCCGGGGCACGACTGCAATTGGCTACCGGTCAATGACTTGGCGCTGTCGGTTTCAGCCTCACCTGCCTCCCAGCTCTTCCAGGGCCTTCGCGGCGCCGGCATTCGCAGGGTTGAGCTCGAGCGACTGCCTGAAGCTCGCGGCGGCGGCGGGCTTGTCGCCTCTCATGACGTAGACCCTGCCGAGCGCCTCACTGGCCTGCCAAGAACCCGGGAATTCTGAGCGGGCCGTCTCGAGGATGAGGAGCGCGCTATCGAGGTCGCCTCGCTCCGCAACCTCCAGGGCCTGGCGTATGATCCAGTCTTCGCCGGGGACGATGAAGTTGAGGGTGTCGGCCTTGAGTCTCCGATACTCATCGATGGCGGCCGCGATGCCCGCGTGCATGGCGATATCCTCGCTGACGTACTGCGCGAGGCTGTGCTTGATGAGGATGTGATCGTAGGGCCTGCCGCGGAGTATCCGGTCGATCTTCATCACCATCTCGTTGCCCTCGCCGAGGAAACTGCAGTTGCTCAGGATGATGATCACCCGACCTTTCCTGGCATAGTGGACGTGGTTCGACTTGAAGAGCTTGTCGGTTCCGTCATGCCAATAGATCGTCTCCTTCTCCTTGGTGACCGGATCCTCCACGATCGCGATCTCGCCGACGTACCCGCTGCCGCACGTGGTGAAGAACTCCTGCACGAGATCGTTCGAGATGTTGGGAATCGGCGGGCGTTTCTTCACGTGCCTCATCCGGAGGTAGCTGTCCAGATACTCCCGGCGCAGGAGCGCCTCGCTCGACAGGGCCAGGCTGAACTTGTAAAGGTCGCCGGCAGTCGTGTAGATCGATCCGAAGCCGAAACCCACGATACCAGGATCGTACGAGAACATCTCTTCGTTCCACGTGATGTACCCCTCGGGCAGCTTCTGGTAGCTGACGGCCAGGCCGTCCGTGACGGGCCCCTGGCTTTCGCAGCCCGTGGCCCTCATCCCGAGCGGCTGGAGGATCAGCCGGGAGAGGACCTCCTCGTAGCTCTGGCCGGTGACCCGCTCGATGATCATTCCCAGCAGGAAGTACCCGGCGTTGGAGTATCCGTAGCCCTCGCCCGGCTCGAAGCGTAGCCCTTCTTCTGAGAGCTGCTTCAGGAATTCCTGGAGGAATTCCCCCTTGGTCGTCGCGTGATAGTACTTCTCGATCCCTTCCGGGAAGGGAAGCCCGGCAGTGTGGCTGAGCAGCATCCCGACCGTGATCCTCTCTCCCGGATCGCGCGGGAACTCGGACACCAGATCGGACAGCCTGTCCTCGAGCCTCAGCTTCCCCTGCTGGACGAGCTGCATGACGAGCATCGAGGTGAACTGCTTGGAGATCGAGCCGATCGGGAACCTGGTGTCCGTGGTGTTGGGGATGTTCCGGTCCACGTTGGCCAACCCGTATCCCTTCGAGAAAACGATCTTCCCGTTGTCGGCCACCAGGACGGTGCCCATGAATCCCTTGTTGACGGCATAGCCGTTCACCAGCCCGTCGATCCTCTCCGGCAGCGACTGTGAACCGGCGCGGGTGCCGGGTGCGGCAAACAGGATCGCCAGGAGCGCAACGCGACAGAGCCTCATCGGTTTCCCTCCTCTTTGGGCGCCCGACGGGCGGCGCCGATCTCGATGCGGACCGCGGGCGCAGCCCCACGGATCCGTTCATGGCTCAGCGACGACGGGCGCCCCGGTCTCTGGTGACTCCGGTCGGCTCAGGCAGGGGGGTAGTGGGGCAGGTCACCACGGGGCTTCCGGCATCACCTACTTGGACGATGGCGGGCCCCGGGGGTTACACGAGAACTGTGTGCCGGCCGGAGCGCGCCGCCACGTTCGACCCCGAGAGCTCGATCTCACTCTGAGCTTGGAAGTTACCTCGCCCGCAGCGTCTTTCGGCGTTCACCGGCGTTACACCTCGGAATGCTCCCACTCGTCTCCTTCATCGCATCACTGCCACGCGCAGCGGCCCGCCGACCGTCGTCTTCCACTCTTTCGATCCGGTCCATGAGATTTCCGATCTGGCGCGGCGTTACACCGTCAAAGACTCGCTGGATCGCGGTCAGTTGCTCGATCCGAGACGCGTGGGGATTGCGGGAGGAGGTTGCGCCATGAGAGCGGCATACTGGCCGGCCGTCACCGTCTTGATCGGCATCGCGCCGACGGCGTCGGCGACGACGTATGTGGTTCGACCGGATGGCAGCGGCGATTTCCCGACGATCCAGGCGGCGGCGGACGGGGCCGCGGAGGGCGATGTCATCGTGCTCGCTGACGGTTCTTTCACCGGCGCCGGGAACCGCGACATCGACGTGGACAAACCGCTGACCATCCGCGCCCAAGACTGGACGGGCGGCGCCAGCATCATCGATTGCCAGGCAAGCAGTTCCACCCGGCGCCGCGGGCTCCAGATCGGCTGCGATGATCTCTTGTTGCCGGGGATCGCCGTATCTTGAGGACGCCGGCCGCATCGGGCGCCTATTGCCTTCGCGCGCAGTCGGGCGTCGAATCGGTCACGCATCCGGTCCTGATCGGGCGGTGATTCGTGATCGTTCGGTGATGACCGGCGTGACACAGCATCGCTCACATGCGCGGGCCCGGGCCGGGCGGGCCCGCGCACCCCGCTCCTGACACGGGTGCAGGAACTGGCCCGGGGCTCCCGCGGGCCGGTAGCGGACGAGCGGCCGCGCCATTGACGTTCGCGGTGCGGCGAGCGAATCTCAGGCAATGAGCGAGGAGAAGGCCCGCGCAGGCCGAAGCGAGCCCCTCGGTGCCGGCCGACGGGGTGGCGAACCCTACCGCGCCAGCCGGCCGCGCGGCGAGGTCTTCCGCGCCGGACGACCGGATTGGGGCCTCGTTGCGTACGCCGCCCCTGTGGTTCTACTTCTCCTGCTGAGGGCGTTGCTGCCCAACAGCCTGTGCGACGACGCCTACATCAGTTTCCGGGTCGCCCAGAACGCCGCCCAGGGTCACGGCTTGGTGTTCAACCCCGGCGAGCCGGCCTACGTGTCCACCAGTCCCCTGTGGGTCCTGCTTCTGGCCGGCCTGCGTTTCGTGGTCGGCGACGTTCCGCTCGCTGCCCGGATCCTGGGCGTCGTGTTCGAGGCGCTGCTCGCCATCGTTCTGGTGCGCTACGGGCGCAGATCGAGCTTCGGGCCGGCCACGGGGGTGCTGGCCGCCATCCTGCTGATCACGAACCCCGTGTTTCTCCTGACGAGCTTCAGCGGCATGGAGCTGCCGCTCTTCCTGCTCGTGCTCGTCCTGGTCGGGCACTTCCTCCAGACCGGACGGCCCGCCGCGGCCGCCGCCAGCGCCGCCTGCGCGCTGTGGGTGCGTTTCGACGGGATCGTCGTTCTGGCGGCCACGCTGGCGCTCGTGCTCTGGAGCCGGCGCCGGGAACTGCGGGCACGCCCCGAGCGCGCGCTGGCAGCCCTGGCGCCCGCGGCCGCCGTGGCGCTCGCGTATGTCGTTTTCGGGCTGCTCGCCTTCGGCACGTGGATCCCGATGAGCGTGCAGCAGAAGGCCGACACGTCGCCCCAGATGCTCTCCGGACCCTGGTGGTCAGGTGCTCAGCTCCTGGCGCGGGAGTTCGGGAACGCATTCCTGGGTCGCAGCGCCTACTGGTACACGGCGCCCACGCCCTTCGTCGCCATGCTGGCCCCTCTGGCGATCGGGTTGTTCCTGCAGATCTCCCGCCGCGATCCGGCGCTGGTCCCGCTCGGCGCGCTCGGCGCGAGCTACGCGCTGGCCTACCTGGGGACCGGGAGCTCCTACGCCACGAACTTTCCCTGGTACTTCGTCCCGCCCCTGCCCGCGGCGTACCTCTGCTGCGACGTGGCCATGGCGCGGCTCTGGTCCTGGCTGTCCGGCAAATCGGCGGGATTCCGCCGCGCCGCGGGTCGCGGGATCCCGCCAGGGGCACTCGTCGTGATCTGGGTGGTGGCGGCCTTCATCCCGCTGGAACTCAACGCCGTGGGGCTGCGCCGGACGTTCACGAACGAGCGCGAGCGCGTCTACGCGACCGCGGCCGTGTGGTCGGGCCGGAACCTGGGTCCCGGCGCCGTGGTGGCGACCAACGAGATCGGCGCGCTCGGGTTCTTCCTACCTCCCGAGGATGTGGTGCTGGACATGTACGGCCTGCTGCGCAGCGAAGGCACGCGGCAGCTCCCGTTCGTGGATCTCGTCCGGCGGCAGAGGCCGGCGTGCATCTTCTCCCGGACGCACTTCGAGCACCGCAGGGTCATCGAGCGGGCCCTGCCGTCCGCGTACGTCTGGTTCAGATTCCGGTCGCTCGATGTTGGGATCCGCGCGGATCTGCAGGCTCGCCTCGAGCCGCGCATGCAGGAGCTGCCGCAGATCTACGCGGCGATGCGAATTGATCGGGAATACGACTGGGATTGAGGGGCTGTTGGGTGGATTCGCTCCGCCGGGCACGCGGCGACGCCTCTGATCGAGGCACGGCCGCTGCCGCAGCTTTCGATGCAGCTCACTGCCCACAGGCAACGGCCGCGCCTGCTCCTCTTCCCGAGGTTCCGACGGCGTGCCGGCCCGATCGCGTCACGGCCGCGGCCACCCCATCGCCTGGCGTTGCGCCAAGCACGCGTTCGAACCACGACGTGCGCCCGGCCTGACCCGACCCTGGCCTGATCCGGCCTGATCGGGCCTGATCGGGCCTGATCGGGCCTGGGGTGCGGCCGACTATCACTCAGTAGATCGACGGATCCCCCGCGTGCGGCACCGGCGCGACGACGAAGATCATGACATCCCAGACGGCGTGCGATACGATCCCCGGCCACAACGAGCGCCAGCGCCAGTAGATCGCTCCCCAGAAGAGGCCGCAGAGCAGAGCGGCCAGGAACAGCATGGCGTTGCCCGCCCACAGATGCACGGCGCCGTAGATGAGACCCGCCGCCAGCCAGCCGCGCAGATCGCCCCATCGCGCCGCGAGACGGTGCTGGACGAAGCCGCGCCAGAAGATCTCCTCCGCCGGTCCGATCCAGGCGAGGAGCAAGGCGCCGATCACAACCGGCGAGGTCGTTCCCCGGCGCCCGTAGACCGCGGCGATCTCGTCGCCGGCGAATGGCAGGATCGCGCGGCTTGCGGCGCCGCCGATCCAGAAGACACCGTAGAGCACGGCCGCCGATGCCAGCCCGATCGCCACGTGGCCTGGCCTCAAGCGCAGGCGGGCGCTCAGGCGGCCGCGCTCGAGCGTCGCGGCCCAGGCCGCGAGCGCGCCGGAGGCGATCGTCATGCCCGGCCAGAAGCCGATTCCAGCGTGGAGCCAGGGGGCGAAGAGCAGACACCAGAGCCCCGCAGCCGCCAGAAGCGGCAGGCTGACCACGCGCCAGCGTTCGGGATCGCCGCGGCCGCGGCCGTCCCGGTGGTCGCCGCGGTTGCCGGGCCCGACGTTGCCGTGATCTCCGCGGTGCCCTGGCTCTCGGTCTTCTTGCATGCCTCGCATCTCCCATCTGCCCCTTGCAGCCCTCGAGATTGCCCACTATATGTGACCGCTGACATCTGTGGGAGGGCGCAACGAACCAGGAAGGACACTCGACCGTGACGCTCTTCCGGCGCGGGAGCGGGAGGAAAACATGACGATCCAGAGGAACGGACTTCGTGCCGGGCGCGCGCTCGGCGTGGCGCTGGGCGTGGCGCTGGGTATCCTGGCAGTCGGACCGGCCTGTCTGGCCAACCCCATACCCGAGTTTCCAGAGGCGGCGCGGCCCCTGGGCCTGCCCGACTACCGGCAGGAAGTGGGGATCCTGGGCGAGACGCCGGGGGCGTCGGGCAGCAGCGCGGCGGGTCTCTTCAATCCCGCCGTGTGGAGGGTCAACGGCCACCCGGGCCTCTTCGCCGCCTGGTCCGACTCCGTGGGCGGAAGGCGCCCCAACGACGATCGTCCGGCCGAGCTCACGGCGGTGCTCTCGCTGAGCGGCCTCGGGTTCGGCTGGCGCCGGTTCAATTTCCGCGACTGGTCGGGCGATGAGGCCCACCTCGACGAGTACACGCTCGGCCTCTGTGCCGGCAATCGCAGCCACGCCACCGGCATCGCCTACTCCTGGAACCGCGGCGATGACGTCACAATGCCCCGGCATCAGCGCCTCACGGTCGGTGAAGTCTATCGCTGGCGTCAGCTTTCGGTCGGCGGCTCGGCGGCCTTCGATCTCGAGCGCAAGGACAACTACGGCGAGATCGACCTGGGCCTGCGGCCCCTGGGGCCGCGCCTGACGATCTTCGCCGACGCGGTCACGCGTTACGGCGACCGCTTCAAGGACATCACGCTGGGCGGCGGGTTCGAGCTGCGCCCGCTGCCGGGTATCGTGCTGGGCGTCAAGGCCGACGATCTGGGCGATGTGAACCACTATAGCTGCCGTCTCGGGTTGGCGCTGGGCGACGGCGGGGGGCGCTCCGAATTCCGCCTGGGCATCAACGAGGACGGCGATCACGTCGCCACGACCTACTGCCTCGACGTGGGCGGCAAGGAACCCGGGCTGGGCGGGGGCGTGCTGTCGAAGGGCCGCACCTACCCGGAGCTGGCCCTCAAGGGTTCCATGACCTACCAGCGCTATCAGTTCTTCGACGACCGCCGGGCTTTCATGGCCACGCTGAAGGAGATCAACCGGCACGCGGAGGATGCGCGGGTCGGCGGCGTCGTTCTCAACCTGTCGGGCATGCAGATCAGCGCGGCGATGCTCTGGGAGCTGCGCGAGCAGCTCGCCGGCCTGCGCGCGGCGGGCAAGACGGTGACGGTCTACTTCGATCGCGTGGGGCTGGCCGGCTACATGCTGGCGAGCGTCGCGGATCGGATCTGGATGGACCCCGAGGGCGATCTCGAGATGCCCGGCCTGACGCTGGGGCGGACCTACATGCGCGGGGCGCTCGACAAGCTGGGGGTCGGCATCGCCGAGCTGCGCTTCTTCATGTACAAGTCGGCCATGGAGACCTTCTCCCGAACCTCGATGTCGGACGCCGATCGCGAGCAGTTCCAGCCGCTGGTGGATGGGATCTACGAGACGGTGGCCCAGGCGGCGACCACCGCCCGCGGGATCACGCGCGCGCAGTGGGATCAGCTCGTCGACGAGAAGGGCGTGCTGACCGCCAGCGAGGCGCTGGCCGCCGGGCTGGTCGACTCGATCGGCACCTACGAGCAGGCCAAGAAGGAGGCGCGCAAGGTCAAGCCGCGGGCGACCGCGGACGTGTCCACCCTGGCGCTGGCGGGGGTCACCGGCGATCCGATCTGGAGTCCGCTCGAATGGGGCGAGCCGGAGCGCATCGCGGTGCTCTACGCGATCGGTGAGTGCGCCATGGATTCGGGGATCAAGGGGCGGCTCTTGTCGAAGCAGATCAAGGCGGCGCGCGAGAACCGGTCGGTCAAGGCGGTCGTGCTGCGCGCCGACTCCCCGGGCGGCGACCCGCTGCCGAGCGATCTCGTCTCGCGCGAGCTGCGCGAGACGGCCAAGGTCAAGCCCGTGATCGTCTCGCAGGGGCAGGTGGCCGGTTCCGGCGGCTACTGGATCAGCATGTACGGCGACAGCATCGTGGCGACGCCCGTGACGATCACCGGCTCGATCGGCGTGATCGGCGGCTACATGTGGAACAACGGCTTCGGCGACAAGATCGGGTTCACCTACGATTTCGTCAAGCGCGGCGAGCACGCCGATCTGGATCGCGGGATCACGCTGCCGCTCATCAATCAGACGATTCCCGAGCGGCCGATGACCGACGATGAACGCGCGCGGGCCGAAGAGGTCATCCGCGGGCTCTACGACGACTTCGTGGGCAAGGTCGCCGAGGGCCGCGGCATGACCAAGGAGGCGGTCGACGCGGTGGGCCAGGGGCGCGTCTGGATCGGCGCCGACGGCAAGGCCAAGGGGCTGGTCGACGAGATCGGCGGGCTGTGGGCGAGCCTGCGCATGGCCAAGGACGCGGCCGGCCTGCCGGCGAACAGGGCCGTCACGTACACCGAGGGGCCCCGTCCCGGAGCCTTCAACTTCGGCGCCCTGCAGCCGCGGTTGATCGGCGTCTGGCAGCGCCTGGCCGGCTCGGGCGGCGAATCGGCCGACGTGCAACCGCGGGCGCAGGCCGCGAATGACGACTCGGGCGGGCCATGGTCGCTCGCTCTCGAGCACTCGCTCGTGCGCCGCATTCTCGGGGATGAGCGGGTCGCGCTGCTTCCGGCCGCGGAGCGCTTCTATCTCGAGCAACTCATGCGCGCGGGCGGGCGGCCCATCATGGTGATGGAGCCGGTGCAGATCACGTCCGGCCGGGAGGCCTTCTAGTGCCGCCCGTGCGATCCCGCGGGCACCTGGCGGCGGCGCGCCTGCGCGCGACGTGCCTGCGCGCGATGTGCCTGCGCGCGATGTGCCTGCGCGCGATGTGCCTGCGCGCGATGTGCCTGGGCGCGATGTTCCTGAGCGCGGCGTGCCTGGGCGCGGTCTTCCAGGGCGCGGCCGGCGCGACCGCGGGCGGCTCCGCGCTGCCTGACTATGAGGGGGAGAGCCGGGCGCTCGGCGAGCCGCCCGGCGTCTCCGGGAGCCTCGCGGCGGCGTTCTTCAATCCCGCCGCGCCGGTGGCCCAGGGGCAGGCCGGTTTCTATCTTTCCGTGTGCGATCCGGCCGACGGCAGTTTCGGTGCGGGCGGCTGGGAGGAGTATCCCTGGTCCGCGCTCTACAGCCGGCGCTATCTCACGCTCGGCGCGCGGCGTCTGTGGCCGGGCGCCAAAGCCCGATCCGGCTCAGACGCGGGATCCGGCGCCGTGCGCGTCGACGAGTACACGGTCGCGGTGGCGGGCGGCAATCGCAGCCGCGCTCTGGGCCTGGCCTACGCCTGGAATAGCGAGCCGGCCGGCGCTCGGGCGCGCGACCGCCATCTGCTGGCCGGCGGCGTCGCGCGCTCGCGCGTCCTGGCGCTGGGCTTGAGCGGGGCTCTCGATCTGGAGCGCGAAGACAGCTACGTGCAGGCCGACGCCGGCGTGCGGCCCTGGGGACCCAGGCTCACGCTCTTTGCCGAGGCCGTCTACCGGCACGGCCAGCGGGCCCAGGACATCGCGGCCGGCGGCGGGCTCGAGGTCGTGGCCGCGCCCGGCGTGCGCCTGGCAGGCCAGGCGCGCGACGACGGCTCCTTCGCCCTCGGCGTGACGTTGGGCGCCACCGGCACCCTGCGCGCGAGTGTTCGGGCGCTGTGGGACGACCGCCATGACGGCGGCGGGCGTCGTGCCGGCTGCGGCTGCGGCGGCGTGGGCGCCCGCGGCAACGACGGGCGAGCTCGTCACGCCGCGACGGTCTACGCGCTCGAGTCGGGCGCGTGGCAGCCGCCGGTCGGCCACGGGCTCATCGGCCGGACGCGCTCCCACCAGCGCCTGTCGCTGCCGGGGACGCTGGCCTACCAGCGCTATCGTCTCCTCGATCGCCGTCCGACCCTGCTGGGCGCCCTCGCCGCCGTCAACGTCTGCGCGGACGATCCGCGCAGCGGCGGGCTGGTCGTGAACCTCTCGGGGGCCAACCTGGATGGCGCGCTCGCGTGGGAGCTGCGCGCCCAGCTCGCCGGCCTGCGCGCGCGCGGCAAGAAGGTGATCATCTACGCCGATCGGCTCGGGATGTACGGCACGATGCTGGCCAGCGTCGCCGATCAGGTGTGGCTCGATCCGCTGGGAGGACTGACGCTGCGCGGCTTCGTGATCGGGCGCACCTACTACGCCAATGCGCTGGCCAAGGCCGGGGTGGGGTTCGATGAGCTGCGCTTCTTCACGTACAAGTCGGCGGCCGAGATCGGCGCGCGCACCGCGATGTCGCCGGCCGAGCGCGAGCAACGCCAGGTCCTCGTGGACGACGCTTACGAGACCGTCGCCCGGCTGGTGACGGAAGGGCGCGGGATCGATCGCGCGGCCTGGGACCGGCTGGTCGATGAGCGCAGCGAGCTCAACCCGCGCGCGGCCCGCGAGGCCGGGCTGATCGATTCGATCGGCACGTACGAGGAGGCCTTCAAGGCGGCGCGCAAGGTCGAGCGCCGGCCGCTGCTCGCGGCGCCGGCGGCCGGCCAGGGCGCCGGCGCCACCGCCACGCTGGCCGGGGTCCTGGGAGATCCCGCGCGCGCGGCGCTCGAGTGGGGCGAGCCCGCGCGCATCGCCGAGCTCTACGCCGTGGGCGACTGCGCGATGGAGAGCGGCATCCGTGGGCCCGTCCTGGCCGCCGCGGTCAAGCGCGCCCGCGAGGATCGGTGCGTCAAGGCCCTCGTCCTGCGGGTCGATTCACCGGGGGGCGATCGGCTGCCGAGCGATCTGGTCGCGCGCGAGCTGCGCGAGACGGCCAAGGTCAAGCCCGTCGTCGTCTCGCAGGGGTCGGTGGCCGCCTCGGGCGGCTACTACTTGAGCATGGACTCCGACACGATCGTGACGTGCCCGCTCACGCGCACCGGATCGATCGGGGTCATCAGCGCGCACGCGTGGGACAATGGGCTCGGCGAAAGGCTGGGCCTCTCCTACGACAAGGTTCAGCGGGGCGCGCACGCCGACTATCTGAGTGGGTGGGGCCTGCCCTTCTATCCCACGCCGCTGCCGCACCGCGCGCTGGCGGCCGAGGAGCGCGCGCGCGCGGAGAGCCTGATCCGAACCATGTACGCCGAGTTCGTCGCCAAGGTGGCGGCCGCCCGCGGCCGTCCGGAGGGCGAGATCGAGGCGATCGCTCAAGGCCGCGTCTGGAGCGGCGCGCGGGCAATCGAGCTGGGACTGGCCGACGTGGCGGGCGGGCTGTGGGAGGCGCTGCGCCTGGCCAAGGCCCGCGCGGGTCTGCCAGCCGGCCGGCCGGTGGCGCTCACCTCCGGGCCCTCGCCGGGATGGCTCAACACCGAGCGCTTCAAGCTGTCGCCGCTGGCCGACGGCGAGCGCGCCTTTCTCGAGAACCTGCTGCCCAACGCCGGGCGCCCGCTCTGGCTGGCGGAGCCGTGCGGGGTGGTCGAGGGTCCGTAGGCGCTGCCCGAGCTCGCTCGGGCAGGCGCTGCCCGAGCGCGCAGGCAGGTGTTGCCCGGATGCGCGCGGCGGACTTCCCCTTGCGTCCGCAGACGCTCCGACGATAGGCTGAGCGCTCGGTGCAATCAGCGGTGGATGGGGCTCCGATGACGGCCGGCGCGTGACCGGGCGGGAGGTAGTGGAGATGCCGAAGCGCAAGCGTAGTGTTCGGGTGAAGATGGCCGCAGTGTGGGCGCCGGCGCCCCGGGACCGCCCGCGCGCCCTGGCGCGCGCGGCCGAGGTGGCGATCGCCGACGTGATGAAGGTCCGGCGCGACGAGCGCGTCGTCATCGTCACGAACCCCGAGCACGACGTCTTCCTCATCTCGCAGGCGCTCTACGAGGCCGCGGCCGCGGCCGGCGCGCAGCCGGTCGTGATCGTTCAGCCGCGCAAGACCTCGCTCGACGTGGCGGCCGATGAGGTCATCCACGCGCTGCACGCCGAGCCGGAGGTGATCATCTCGATCAGCGCGGCCAAGCTGGGCAAGGACCGCTTCGGGCTCGCCCAGGCTTACACCTTCCCGGGCGTGAAGGGGAAGTGGTCGCACCTGTTCGACGCTCTGATGGGAGCGAAGCGCAGCCGCGCCTTCTGGTCGCCTTCGGTCACGCTCGACACGTTCATCCGCACCGTGCCGGTCGACTACGCCCTCATGCGCCGCCGGGCGCGAGCCCTCAAGCGCCTGCTCGACGGCGCCGAGCGGGTGCACATCACCGCCCCGGGTGGCACCGACGCCGAGATCGGGCTGCGCGGCCGCAAGGCGCATCTGGACGATGGGTCCTTCAACAAGCCCGGCACGGGCGGGAATCTGCCGGCGGGCGAGGCGTACATTTCGCCCACCAAGTACGACGCCGAGGGCGTGCTTGTCTTCGACGGCTCGCTGTCGGTCGTGCAGGGCGGCGCGATCGTGCCGGCGCGGCCCGTGACGGTCGAGGTGCGCAAGGGACGGGCGGTCAAGGTGCGCGGCGGCGCGGGGGCCAAGACGCTCGAGGAGTCGCTGCGGGCCGGCGAGGAGATGGCCCGCCGGATGGAGGGCAAGCCCGGCTGGACGAAGAAGCGCGTGCGCAGCTACGAGCACCACGCTCGCCATCTGGGCGAGCTGGGCATCGGGCTCAACCCGGCGGCGCGCGTCACGGGCAACATGCTCGAAGACGAGAAGATCCTGGGCACGTGCCACCTCGCCATCGGGGCCAACTACGACCAGGATGCCGAGGCGTTCATTCACCTCGACTGCATCATCAAGAGCCCGACCATCATGGCGATCGGTCCCACGGGGCGGCGGCGCGAGATCATGCGCCGCGGGGCGGTCCTGGCCTGAGAGCCGGTGCGGCGCGCTGGTGCGCGGTCCGGCCGGCAAGAGCCGGTGCGGCGCGCTGGTGCGCGGTCCGGCCGGCAAGAGCCGGCGCCGTCCGGCCGGACTTCCGCGCGAAATCGCGCGCGACGTCGATCGGGAGAGCGTGTGCGCATCGCCACCTGGAACGTGAACTCCATTCGGGCGCGGCTGCCGCGGGTCGAGGCCTGGCTGGATGAGTGGCGCCCCGATCTCTTGTGCCTGCAGGAGACCAAGGTTGTCGATGCCGACTTCCCGGTGGAGCCCTTTCGCGCTCGCGGCTATCAGGTCGAGTGCTCCGGCCAGAAGACCTACAACGGGGTCGCCCTGATCGCGCGCGGAGAGCTGGCCGGTGTCGTGCGCGGCCTGCCCGACGATCCCCCGGAGGCCGACCGGCGCCTGATCGCCGCGACCTACGGCGACGTGCGGGTGATCGACGTCTACGTGCCGAACGGCACCGAGGTGGGCAGCGAGCGTTTCGCGTACAAGCTGGCATGGCTCGGCCGCCTGCGCACGCTGCTCGAACGCGCCTCCCGGCCGGCGGACCCCGTGCTCGTCTGCGGCGACTTCAACGTGGCCCCGGATGATCGAGACGTCCATGATCCCGAGCTGTGGCGCGGGCAACTCCTCTTTCATCCCGACGAGCACGTGGCGTTGCGCGACCTGATGGCATGGGGACTCCACGACGCCTTTCGCCTCCACGAGCCCGCGGGGGGGCACTATAGCTGGTGGGACTACCGCGGCGGCGCCTTTCACAAAGGCGAGGGCCTGCGCATCGATCTCATCCTCGTGACCGAGCCGCTGGCGGGCCGCTGCCGGCGCGTGACCATCGACCGCAACGCTCGCAAGGGGCCGCAGCCCTCGGATCATGCGCCGGTTCTGATTGAACTGGACTGAGGCCGGGGCGCCGTCAAGTCATCGTTCCGGCGCCGTTGACGCCGCCCCGCGCGGCTGCTAGCCTGAAGAACAAGAGTCAGTTCCCTCGGGTCCGCGTGCGGCAGGAGGTGGCCGATGAGAGAACGGCGCAGCATGGAGGTTCAGCGGGAGCAGCATCGCGATCCGGAGGCGATGGTGTTTCGTCTCTCGGGCAAGATGACCGGCACCCAGGAGTGCTACGAGTTCCTCGAAGACGTGCGCGACGCGGTCCACGGCGGGAGCCGCAACGTCGTGCTCAGCCTGGCAGACGTGGAGAAGATCTCGAGCCCCGGGATCGGCATTCTGGCTGCCTGCTACACGTCGGTCACGCGTGCGGGCGGCCGCCTGTGCATCGTTGCGATCCCGGACCACGTCACCGCGCTGCTCAAGATCGTCTGCCTGTGGGAGGTCCTCCCGCGCTACGCCAGCGAGCCGGAAGCGCTGGCGGCGCTGGCCGCGGCGGGCTAGCCGCGCTGGCCGCGGCGGGCTGGCCCCGCTGGCCGCGGCAGGCTGGCCCCGCTGCCCGCGGCAGGCTGGCCGCGCTGGCCGCGGCAGGCTGGTCGCATCGGCCGCCGCGGTGTGGCCGCTCCCCGCTAGGCGCCCTCGATCAGCTCCGTGAGCCGCTCGCGCAGCCGGTCGATGGCGCACCGCTCCTGCTCGAGCGTGTCGCGGTGGCGGATCGTGACCGTCTGATCCTGCGTCGTCTGGCCGTCCACCGTGAGGCAGAAGGGCGTCCCGATCTCATCCTGGCGGGCGTAGCGCCGCCCGACGCTGCCCGCCTCGTCGTAGAAGACGTCGAAGTGCCGGCGCAGTTCGTCGGCGATTCGATGAGCGATCTCGGGCATGCCGTCCTTCTTCACCAGCGGGAAGATCGCCGCCTTGATGGGCGCCAGGCGCGGGTGGAAGCCGAGGAAGACCCGCTGGCTGCCCTTGATCTCCTCCTCCCGGTAGCCGTTGATCAGAATCGCCAGCAGCGTGCGGTCGCAGCCGGCCGAGGTCTCGATGATGTAGGGCAGGAAGTGATCGCGCGTCTCTTCGTCGAAGTACTCCAGGCTCTTGCCGGAGAACTCCTGATGGCGCTTCAGGTCGAAGTCGCCGCGATTGTGGATGCCCTCGAGCTCGTGCCACGGATCGGCGCCAAAGCCGAACATGAACTGGATGTCGAACGCCGCGCGGGCGTAGTGCGCGAGCTCGCCGGATCCGTGTTCGTGGAAACGCAGGCGGTCCTCGGCGATGCCCATCGCTCGGTACCAGTTGATGCGCTCCTGCTTCCAGGTCTCGAACCACTGGGTGTCCTCGCCGGGCTTGACGAAGAACTGCATCTCCATCTGTTCGAATTCGCGCGTGCGGAAGATGAAGTTGCCGGGGGTGATCTCGTTGCGGAAGGCCTTGCCGATCTGGGCGATGCCGAAGGGGACCTTCATGCGCGCCGAGGTGCGCACGTTGTCGAAATTGACGTAGATGCCCTGGGCCGTCTCGGGGCGCAGGTAGACGACGCTGGCCGCGTCCTCGACCGGGCCCATGAACGTCTTGAACATCAGGTTGAAGAGGCGCGGCTCGGTGAAGGTGCCGCGCTGGCCGCAGCGCGGGCAGGCCGTCTTGGGATCGCGGAAGTCGAAGTCGACGTCATCGGCGCGGAAGCGGGCCTTGCAGTTCTTGCAGTCGATGAGCGGGTCGGTGAACTCAGCGACGTGCCCGGAGGCCTCCCAGACGCGGGGATGCATCAGAATCGCCGCGTCGAGCGGCACGACATCGTCGCGCAGCCGGGTCATCGCTCGAAACCACTCGCTCTTGATGTTGTTCTTCAGCCGCGTGCCCAGGGGGCCGTAGTCCCAGCAGGCGTTGATGCCGCCGTAGATGTCGGAGCTGGGGTAGATGAACCCGCGCCGCTTGCAGAGCGCGGTCAGCTTGTCCATGATGTTTTCCATCAGCCGATTCCCTCACGTCTTGCCCGCGGGCGGCCCCGAACGCAGCCCTTGGTCCGCCGACCGGAGCGGGACGCCTGGCCCGGCGCGGCGCAGCGCGCGACAGGCCCCTGAGGCCTTCCGCCCTGGCCGCCCGGCGATTGAGCGTGTACGCTACACTCTGCTCATTCGGCGGATCAAGGCGCTTTTCCCAGCGGAGGTGCATGGGGTGCGGGACTTCATCGATCCCCTGGCCCGGGAGGCGGGCGAGCTGCTGCTGGCGGGCCTGGGCCGCCTGACGGCGGGCCAGATCGACTTCAAGGGCCGCCGCGACATGGTGACCAGCGTCGACCGACAGATCGAGGAGTTCATCGCGAAGCGCATCGCGGCCGCGTTTCCCGGCGACGCCATCCTGGCGGAGGAGTCGATCCGGAGGGACGGGACCAGCGGGCGCGTCTGGATCGTTGATCCACTCGACGGCACGACGAACTTCGTCCACGGCCACCCGATGGTCTGCGTCAGCATCGCGCTCGCCGACGGGTACGCGGGCTTGCCGGGCGGCCGCGAGGCGGAGCTGGGGCCGGCGGCCTCGGGCTTCTTCCGCGCGGGCAATCGGCCCCGCCTGCTGGCCGGCGTCGTCCATGCGCCGGTCCTGGGAGAGACCTTCCATGCTCTGCGCGGCGAGGGGGCGTACCTCAACGACCGCCGCCTCCAGGTGTCGGGTGAGGATGACCTGGCGCGCAGTCTGGTGGCGACGGGCTTCAGCTACCGCCTCCATGAGCTGGCCAACAGCAACCTGGGCAACTTCGGCCGGGTGGCGCTCGTCGCCCAGGGCGTCCGCCGGGGCGGCTCGGCCGCGCTGGATCTGGCCTACGTGGCCGCCGGCCGCTTCGAGGCCTTCTGGGAGCTGTACCTGAAACCGTGGGACGTGGCCGCGGGGTTGCTCCTGGTCGAGGAGGCGGGCGGGCGCGTGACCGACTTCGGGGGCGAGCCGGGCGCGCACGAGGCGGTGGAGGTTCTGGCCTCGAACGGTCTGGTCCACGAGTCGGTCGCCGCGCTCTTGGACCGGGCCGATCCAGCCTGGGTGGCGGGGGAGCGGGAAAGGCTCATTGGCAGCGCGCCACCCGCGAAGGGTTCAACGGGCGCGCCACCCGCGAAGGGTTCAACGGGCGCGCCACCCGCGGGCAGTGACACGCCGCCTGCCGAAAGGGGCAGGGGCTAGATCAGCAAGGCGAGCGCCCCGAGTCCCGCCACCGCCAGGCCGCCCAGGACCGCGACCAGCACCAGCAGCGCGAACGGCAGGAGCAACACGCCCAGAACCAGCGCCATGAGCAGCCCGCCGAGCGAGAAGAGCAGCTTCAGGGGCAGCAAGACCAGGCCCAGGAGGAACCCCATCACCTTGAAGGCCAGGCCCAGCGCCAGCAGCAGCACAAGCCCACCCACGAGCAATCCGAACAAGGTGAGCATGACGCCAACCCCCCGGCGACGATACCCCCGCCCCGCCGCGGCCATCGTCGCGGGGCCTTGGCGGGCATGCGGCCGATCTCTCGAGCCAGGCGCGACCGGCCGCCAGGGCTGTTTACGTGGCGGGGCGGATGCAGGTTGCTCCGGGGGGAAGCGCGCGGCCCGGGCCGGGGGGGTGGGCGCCGGAGCGCCAGGAGCCAGAAACACGGCGCCCCGGACAACCCCGCTGGGGGCTGCCCGGGGCGCGGGCCGATGATCTTTCGGCGGCCAGCGGGTCCTCGGGGCAAAGGGCAAGTGAGGAGGCGGGGATGCCCGCTGTCGAGCACGTGACGTGCTCAGCCGCCGAGAAACCACCTGCGTTCGTCTACGTTCCGGCTCTCCTCAGCCCCGGAACCCTGGCGAGCGCCGACGTGACGATCCTAGTAGTCTCCGTTGTCGCCGTCGAACGGCAGAGGTGCATCCGAGCAGTGCTCCTTACCCGGACTGAAGACATCCGGCTGCTCCTGCGGAGGAGGATTGTCGGGGACCTTCGCAGGCGAGTCGCTGCTGCACCCGATGCTCACAAACGTGAGTCCCAGCGCGGCGCACAGCAGAGCGCCCAACACGAAGTAGCGGACCGCGAGTACTTTCATGCCCTTTGCTCCCTTGCTGGTGAAACGACCCCCAACGGGGCCGGCCTATGCACATGGTAGGTTCACCCCATGTAGCCCGTGGTCGGCTGATCCTTTGCAGAGCCCGTACCAGACCGCCGGGGGAGGCCGGGAAAACCCGCTTACGCGCGCCCCGCGTTTCTCTTGCGCCCGATGGAGCGCATCGGCCACCTGCGGAGGGCAAGGGCCGACCTTGCAGGGCGCCCGGCATTTCGTGCGAATCGCCGCTTCTGCAACGGGCGCAACGGCGCGGGACGTCAGCGCCGTACACCTGACGGCAGCCCCGGTCCCGACCCGGACGCGCTGGCACCTTTCCTGTATTGGTTCCTATCCGCCACACACGGCGCCCTCCTCTCCTCGGACGCCGGCCCTTCCAGCCAGCACAGGCCTGCCGCGCCCAGAGCTCTCCGGAGCGTCGCGCCGACCTGGGAACGGCCGATCGCGAACGTCGTGGCGTTCGGGCGGCCAGTGGTGTTCGTTCGCATGAAGACCGAGCGGGGAGGATGCGCCTGTGGAAAACCAAGAGCTCATGAGCAGGCTGAGTGTGGAACGGGGCGCCATCGAGCTGGATCTGGCGCTGGGCCGGCGCCGGCGCGCCCGCCGGCGCGCCGGCGTGGCGCTGCAGGCGCTGATTGCGGCGCTGCGCAAGCCCGATCCCGAGCTATCGTCCTGGCTGTGCGTGCTGGCGGCGCTGGCGGTCACCGAGCCGCGGGCGCCGGCCGCGCGCCAACTCGCGCTGTGGCCCGAGTCCGAGTCCGAGTCGAGCGCCGCGTCCGCCTTCACGCCCGGGCCGGGGCCGGGCGGTCCGGCGAGCGGTCGCGGGCCCATCCCTGGCGGCTCGACCAGCGCGCGGCTGCCCGGGGCCCTGGGGCTGGGCGTGATCACGCAGGATGCGAACCTGATCGACGCGCTGCGATTCCTCGAGCAACTCGCGCCCACGGATCTGCCGGTGCTCATCGAGGGCGAGAGTGGCACGGGCAAGGAAGTCGTCGCGCGCGCCATCCACGCCATGAGCCTGCGCCGGCGCGGGCCGTGGGTGGCGGTGAACTGCGGCGCGATGCCGGCCCAGCTTCAGGAGAGCGAGCTGTTCGGGCACGCGCGGGGGGCGTTCACCGGCGCGGCGGTCGACAAGCCTGGTCTCTTCGAGGCGGCCGACGGCGGCACGCTCTTCCTGGACGAGGTGGGAGAGATGGACCTGCGGGCCCAGGTGAAGCTGCTGCGCGTGCTGGAGACTGGGGAACTGCGGCGATTGGGCGAGGTGCGCCCGCGCACGGTGGACGTGCGCATCGTGGCCGCCACCAACGCCGACGTGGGCGAAGCAGTGCGGGCGGGGCGCTTCCGCAAGGACCTCCTCTTCCGGCTAGGAGCGGTCAGAACGTGGCTGCCGCCCCTGCGTCTGCGACCGCACGACATCCTGCCCCTGGCGCAGCACTTCCTGCACCGGGTTGCTCCGCACTGCCCGAGGATGACCCCGGGCGCGCGCAGCGCCCTGCTCGCCCACGAATGGCCGGGCAACGTGCGCGAGCTCAAGTTCGCGATTGAACGCTCGCACGCGCTCCGTGAGAACTGCGGCGCGGCCGAGATCACCGCCGAGATGCTCTTTCCGCAGGTCATGCGCCGGCCCGCGTTCGCTCGTGAGGCGCCTGTGGCCGCCGAGCCGGGGCCGGCGCACGATTCCAGACCCGCCCGCGACGAAGTCGATCCCCTTCGCGAGCACCCGGCGGCCCGCGGACAGGGCGGCCCGGCGCGGCACCAGACGCTGAGCGATCCGGCCGGCGGACTGCCGCTTCCCGCGGGCCGCCGCCTGGGGGAGTACCTGGACGAGATCGAGCGTCGCATGATCCTGCAGGCGCTCGGGCAGACGGGTGGCAATCGCACCAAGGCGGCGCGACTGCTGGGCGGCTTGAGCCGCACGACCCTCATCAGCAAGATGAAGCGGCTGGGGCTGGACGGGCCGCTGCTCTGCGACCCGGCCCCACCGAGTGCGGTGCACGGGGCGGGTCAGACCTTTTCCTGATCGACCTCGAAGCCCGCCTTCTGCGTCAGCCAGGAGACGATGACGCCCACTTCCTCCTGCCAGGGAGGCAGGTCGCCGCGCAGAACCTCGTGGGTCACGGGGAACCCCAAGCGCCGCAGGTCGTCGATGCGGTTGGGTCCCGGGCTGGGCTCCTCGCGGAAGCGCGCCGGCCGCAGGCGGCGGCGGTTCAGGCACAGAAACGGCACGCGCTGCGCCTCGGGCAGGTTCTCGGCGACCACCTCGGGCAGCAGATGACCGCCCACCGTGATGATGCCGGCGAACATTTCCCAGCGCGCCGCGCCGTAGATGGCGGCGAACAGCGTGCCGCCCTCCGTGCCCAGCAGGTAGATCGCGCGCCGATCGACCGGCAGCCGGGCCAGCGACTCGGCCATGACGCGATCGACGTACTCCGAGGCCGTCTTGAGACTGCGACGAAAAGCGGGGTTGTCACCAGTATAGTGACACCAATCGTAGCCGACCGTGCGGGCCCCGCCGAGATCGACGAGGTGAGCGTGCAGGCCGCGCGGGAAGACGAGATGCGCCCGGAGCTTGAACAAGTCGCGCACCTTCTGGGCGAACTGAAACTCGGTGAGTCGCGGCGGGTGCAGGCACAGAAGCATCGGGCAGTCGCCCTCGATGGCGGCGCGGATCGTGAACACGTCCTGCTGCACCGTCACGGGAATCGTGAAGCGGCGCACCTGGTCCGGATTCAGGCCCAGTCGCAGCGCGTCGACGACCACCGAGCTCGGTTCCCTGGGATCCATCCCTGGCCTCCCCTACAAGAACGCCGGGTCTCGATACACCCCGAACACCTCGCGGAAGACATCGCTGATCTCCCCGAGGGTGACGCCGGCCTTGACCGCCGTGATGATGTGCGGCACGAGGTTCTGCTGGCCGGCCGCGGCCTGGCGGACCGCATCCGTGGCGTCGCGCGCGGCGGCCTGGTCACGGCGCGCGCGCAACTCCTTGATCCGCTCGATCTGCTGGCGCTCGACGGCGAGATCGATCTTCAGCGTCGGGATCGCGTCGCCGCCTTCCTCCTCGACGTACTTGTTGATCCCGACGATGACCCGCTCGCCGCGCTCCACCTGCTGCTGGAACTCGTAGGCCGACCGCGCGATCTCCTTCTGCGGGTAGCCCTGCGCGATCGCCGGCACGATGCCGCCCAGGTGGTCGATCTGGTGAATGTACTTCCAGGCCTCTTCCTCCACCTGATCGGTGAGCCGCTCCAGGAAGTAGGAGCCGCCCAACGGATCGACCACGATCGGGATGTTGGTCTCCTCCGAGATGATCTGCTGGGTGCGCAGCGCGATCTTGGCCGCCTCCTCGGTGGGCAGCGCGTAGGTCTCGTCGAGCGAGTTGGTGTGCAACGACTGCGTGCCGCCCAGAACCGCCGCCAGCGCCTGCAGGGCCACCCGCACGACGTTGTTGTACGGCTGCTGCGCGGTGAGCGACACGCCGGCCGTCTGGGCGTGCGTGCGCAGCAGCCACGACCGCGGGCTCTTGGCGCCGAAGCGCTCGCGCATGATCTTGGCCCACATGCGCCGCGCCGCCCGGAACTTGGCGATCTCCTCGAAGAAGTCGTTGTGGACGTCGAAGAAGAAGCTCAGACGCGGGGCGAAGGTGTCCGGATCCAGCCCGGCGTCGATCCCGGCCTGGACATAGCCGATGCCGTCGGCCAGCGTGAAGGCCAGCTCCTGCACGGCCGTAGCGCCGGCTTCGCGGATGTGATAGCCGCTGATCGAGATGGTGTTCCACTGCGGCATGTGCTCGGTGCAGTAGACGAGCCCGTCGCGGATGATCCGCATGGCGGGCACGGGCGGACAGATCCACTCCTTCTGCGCGATGTACTCCTTGAGGATGTCGTTCTGGGCCGTTCCCCGGAGCTGCTCGGGCCCGACGCCCTGGCGCTCGGCCACGGCCACATAGAAGGAGAGCGCGATAATCGCCGTCGCGTTGATCGTCATCGACGTGCTGACCTTGTCGAGCGGGATGCCGTCGAAGAGGCGCAGCATGTCCTCGAGCGACGCGATCGCCACGCCCTCGCGCCCGACCTCGCCGGCGCTCATCTGGTGGTCGGGGTCGTAGCCCATCAGGGTCGGCATGTCGAAGGCGGTCGACAAGCCGGTCTGGCCGTGCTCGAGCAGGTACTTGAAGCGGCGGTTGGTGTCCTCGGGCGTGCCGAAGCCGGCGAACATGCGCATGGTCCAGCGCCGCCCGCGGTACATGGTCTCGTGCACCCCGCGGGTGAACGGGTAGCGGCCGGGGAGCGTATCGTCGCCCAGCCCCGGAGCCGCCCACAGCGACTGGCGGCGGTCGCCGCTCGTGTAGAGCGGCTGCAGGGGGATCCCAGAGTAGGTTTCGGACAGCTCAGGGCTGCCGGCGGGCGCGGCGCCCGCGCTCGGCTGGAAGGCCGCCGGGCGAGCGCGGCAGCCGCACGAGCGGGCCCCGGCCCCGCCGGGGGCGTCGACGCCGGGCTTGGCAGGATGCGATTCAGGCTGTCTCGGGTCGGCCATCTTCCACTCTCCGCGAGTTGCGCTGGCCCTGCCAGGGGCAGTCTCCGCGAGACGGGGCGGCCCCGGGATCAGGCACAAGATTCCAGAGTCGACGAAAGCTACCAGAGGCGCCGCATCGCCGCAACCTGATGTGACACCAAGGGGTTGGAATCTCCTCAGCTCGATGCGCGCTCACTGAGGAATTCCCCCTCCAGGGCGGCGAGCGCCTCTTCCGTGCGGGCGCGGGGAATCATGCAGGTTACCGAGGCCAGGGAGGTGGAGATGATCTCGATGTTGATGCCCTTCGAAGACAAGGCCCGGAACATGCGGCCGGCGACGCCGGGCACCTTGGCCAGGTTCTGACCCGTGACGGAGACCAGCGCGACGCTCGAGTCGCTGACGATCTCGCCCGCCAGGGTGTCGCCCTTCATCTGGTCCAGCGCCCGGCGGATCTGGGCCTCTTGGGCCTCGGACACGGCCAGGCAGATGTCGGCCGTCCCGCGCGTGCCGCCGGTCGAGACGACCAGCTCGACGTTGAACCCCTGGGCCCCGAGGGTGCCGAAGATCTCCGCCGCGATTCCCGCCCGGTCAGGCACGCCCTGCAGGACGATCTTGCTGATCTCTTTGTTGGCCGTAACGTGCAGGGCTTCCATGCCTGACCTCCTGGGCGATTCGGGTATCCGACGACCATCCCGACCGTGGCCTGCGATGCATCCCCCACCCACTTGTGCCGTGCCAGCGATGCCTGCAGGGGCGCGCTCCTCGCAAGCACCGTAAGCGATGGCCTGGCGCCCCGCAAAGCCAAAACGCTCGTTTGAGCGCCAAGGCCCGGCCCACCCTCTCGCCCGGCCGTCCTCCGGGAACAGGCGGCCCCGGCCGTCCTCCGGGAACAGGCGGACCCGGCCGCCATCCGGGAACAGGCGGACCGATGACATGGGCAGGGTGGAGCGTGCCGTGGCATCGGGCCCTGGAGTGCTGCGAATCAGGCAAGTGGACTAGTCCAATATGTTGAGAAACAACACCTGGGTCCGATATTGGACTTGACGATTAGACCAATTTGTCTATAATAGAGCTGCGTCACGGGTGGAACCGCGGACGAGGTGCCGTCACCGGGCCGACGTCGCGCGGCCGTTTCCGGGGAGCAGGAGATGTCTCCGCTGCCGATTCGCTTGGATCGCGAGACCGGCGTGCCGTGCTACCGGCAGATCGCCGAGGACATCCGGCGCAGGATCGTCACCGGCGTGCTCGAGCCCGGGGCGCGGCTGCCGTCGACGCGCGCGCTGGCCGAGCAGCTTGGCGTCCATCGCAACACCATCGTGGCCGCCTATCGCCTGCTCGAGCTCGAGGGGCAGGTGCGCTCCACCGTGGGCGCGGGCACGTTCGTCACCGGCGCCGAAGCCCCGCGGCGGGGCCTCGCCGCGAGCGCCCACTCGGCCGTCGCCGCGGATGCGCTGGACACCGATCGGCCATCGGGACCGGCCGGCCCGCCGGCGCGCTTCTCCTGGCAGGGGCTGCTGCGGCTGCCGGGCAGCCGGGAGGCGGACCCGGCGGTCTGGATGCGCGCGGCCGAGAGCGCGGGCGGCGACCACCCGATCCTGCTCAACGGCGCCGTGCCCGACAGCCGGCTGTTCCCGATGGACGAGTTCAGCGCGTGCTTGCAGGAAGTGCTCGGGCAGGCCGACCCGCAGCTGCTCGAGTACGGGCCCACCGAGGGCTACGGGCCGCTGCGCGCCTGGATCTCCGAGTGGATGGCGCAGTCGGGCGTGGGCGGGATGGACCCCGCGCGGGTCTTCATCGTGAGCGGCTCACAGCAAGCGCTCGACCTGATCGCGCGCCTGTTCGTCGCGCCCGGCGACCGGGTGCTCATCGAGGGGCCCACGTACACCGGGGCGCAGGCGGTGCTGCGCGAGGCGGGCGCGCGGCTCGAAACGGTGCCGGTCGACGGCGAAGGCCTCGTGGTCGCCGCTGTGGCGGAGGCTCTCCGGCGCGAACCGGCGCGGTTTCTCTACCTGATGCCGTGCTACCAGAACCCCACGGGGGTCTCGCTCAGCGAGACGCGCCGGCGCGAGCTGCTCGCGCTGGCGGAGCGCTCGCGGCTGGCGATCGTCGAGGACCACTACACCTCGCCGCTGCACTATCGCGGCGCCCCGCCGCGCCCTCTGCTGGCCGACGACCGCCGCGGCCAGGTGATTCATCTGGGGACGTTCTCGAAGATCCTCTTCCCGGGGCTGCGGCTGGGGTGGGTGGTCGTGCCCGCCGAGCTGGACGCTCCCCTGAAGCGCCTGCGCTGGGCCACGGACCTTTCCACGGGGACCTTCTCGCAGCAGATCCTCGAGCGCTTCTGTCGCACCGGTCGCCTCGCGCGGCACATCGAGCGCGTGCGCGAGGTCAACACCCGCCGGCTGGATGCCATGCTGGGGGCGCTGGAAGAGCACTTCCCCCAGGGCGCGACCTGGACCCGACCGCTGGGCGGCATGACGCTGTGGACAACGCTGCCCGAGCAGATCGATACTCTCGAGCTCTTGCGGGAAACCGCCGCGCGGGGCGTGGTCTATACGCCCGGGGCGGCGTTTTATCCGAATGGCGGCGGACGCAACGCGATGCGGCTCTCCTTCAACCGCGAGAGTGAAAGCCGAATTCGCAAGGGCGTGCGCCTGCTGAGCGAGATCATCAAGACCCGGCTGCGGGCCGGGCGGGCGAGCCGGCGTCCGGCGCGGGAAGCCGTGCCGTTCGTGTAGGCGCATAGGGAGGAAATGCCATGGAGATCGGATCTTTGCGGGTGAAGACGGGCCTGGCCGAGATGCTCAAGGGGGGCGTCATCATGGACGTCACCACGGCCGAGCAGGCCAAGATCGCCGAGGATGCCGGCGCGGTGGCGGTCATGGCGCTGGAGCGCGTGCCGGCCGACATTCGCAAGGATGGCGGCGTGGCGCGCATGGCCGACCCCACCAAGATCAGGGAGATCATGAAGGCCGTCTCGATCCCGGTCATGGCCAAGGCGCGCATCGGTCACTTTGCCGAGGCGCAGATTCTGCAAGCCCTCGGGGTGGATTTCGTCGATGAGAGCGAAGTGCTCACGCCGGCCGACGAGCGCTTCCACATCGACAAGTTCGCCTTCAAGGTGCCGTTCGTGTGTGGCTGCCGCGATCTGGGCGAGGCCCTGAGACGCATCGGCGAGGGAGCGGCCATGATCCGCACCAAGGGCGAGGCGGGATCGGGTAACATCGTCGAAGCGGTGCGCCACATGCGCGCCGTGATGGACGGCATCCGCGAGCTGACCCAGCTCAGGCCCGAGCAGATGATGACCAGGGCCAAGGAGCTGGGCGCGCCCTACGAGCTCGTGCGCTGGGTCGCGCAGAACGGCAAGCTGCCGGTGCCCAACTTCTCGGCCGGCGGCATTGCCACCCCGGCCGATGCGTCGTTGATGATGCAGCTCGGCGCCGAGAGCGTCTTCGTCGGCAGCGGGATCTTCAAGTCCTCCGATCCGGCCCCACGCGCGGCGGCGATCGTCAAGGCGGTAACCTACTACCAGGATCCCGACATGCTGGCCAAGCTCTCCGAGGGGCTGGGCGACGCCATGCCCGGGCTCGACGTGTCGAAGCTGCCGGAGTCCGAGCTCCTGCAGACGCGCGGCTGGTAGCGGTGCGCGGGAGGGATCGCGAAGGCATGGTCGCGCCACTCGAGATCGGCGTGCTCGCGCTGCAAGGGGACTTCGAGGCCCATGCTCGATCCGTCGTGCGCCACGGCGCCTCGGCGAGGGAGATCCGCCGGCCGGCAGAGATCGCGCAGGTCGATGGGCTCGTGCTGCCCGGGGGCGAGACCACGACCATGGTCAAGCTGATGCGCGAGACCGGGCTGTGGGATGCGGTCAGGGCCGCGCCGGCCGCGGGAAGGCCAGTGCTCGGAACCTGCGCCGGACTGATCCTGCTGGCGCGCGAGGTTACCAACCCGCCGCAGCCCTCGCTCGACCTGTTGCCGGTGACGGTCGAGCGCAACGCGTATGGGCGCCAGGTCGACTCTTTCGTCGAGGCGGGCGAGGTGCGCGTGCCGGACGATCTGGCCGCGGCGCTGTTGGAGGGCGATCCGGCCGCTCAGCCCCCGGCTCCCCCGGGCGGCGATCGGGCCACCCGGCCGCTAGCTCCCTCCGACCGCGATCGGACCACCCGGCCGGCGGCCCGGTCCGGGCTCGCATTCCCGACCGAGTTCGTCTTCATCCGGGCGCCGAAGATCACCGCTCTCCACGATGGGGCCGAGGTCCTGGCGCGTCACGGCGGCGTGCCCGTGCTCGTGCGCCGCGGCCCCGTCCTGGGCGGGAGCTTCCACCCCGAGCTCGCCGCGGACGGGCTCGTCGTGCGCCTCTTCCTCGCGCTGGTCGCCCAGGCCCGCGCGGGCCGGCCGCGCGGCACCGGCGGTCCATGAACGTCGGTTGTCATGAGATCGAGCGCCGCGCGGCGCGACTGCGCCGGCGCCTGGCGGCCTGCGACATCTGTCCGCGGCGCTGCGGCGTCGATCGCCTGCGCGGCGAGCGGGGCTTCTGCGGCGTCGCCGACGAGGTCCCGCTGGCCTGTGCGCAGCCGCACTTCGGCGAGGAGCCGCCCATCTCGGGGACGCGCGGCGCGGGGACGGTCTTCTTCGGCGGCTGCAACCTGCGCTGTCTCTACTGCCAGAATCATCAGATCAGCCGGCTCGAGATTGCCCTGCCCGCGGCCGGGCCGCGGGCGCTCGCGGGCGCGATGCTCGCGATCCAGGCGGCGGGCTGCCACAATCTCGAGCTCGTCACGCCCACGCACGTGGTCCCGCAGGTGTTGGCCGCCCTGGCCCTGGCGGCGGCGGAGGGCCTGAGTCTCCCGATCGTCTACAACAGCGGCGGCTATGAGGCCCTCGATGTGCTCAGGGAGCTCGAGGGCGTGGTGGATGTCTACTTGCCCGACTTCAAGTACGGCGACGCGGCCGTGGCTGCGGAGCTCTCGGATGCACCGGACTACTGGGACGTGGCCCGCGCGGCCGTGCGCGAGATGGTGCGGCAACGAGGGGCCCTGCGGGTGGACGGCGACGGGATAACCCGCGCCGGCGTGATCGTCCGCCACCTCGTGCTGCCCAATCGCCTGGCCGGCTCCGAGCGCGTGCTCGAGTTCCTGGCCACGCTTGCGCCTCGCCCGGCTCTCGCGCTCATGGCCCAGTTCTATCCGCCGGTCGCCTGCGCCCATCCGCTGCTGCAGCGCGCGGTGGGCGCTGGGGAGTACGCGCGCGTGCTCGCCCAGGCCGATGCGCTGGGGCTGGAGGTGGGCTGGCGGCAGGAGCCCGAGTCGCAAGGGGCCTACCGGCCGGACTTCATGCGCCCCGACCCCTTCGGCCGCCGGGACGGCTGAGGCGAGCCCCCGACTTCCCCGGGCGGCTCTCAAGGGGGGCCGCCCGATTGCCGACGAATAGGTTGGTTGCCGCCTCGCGCAGCGTCCCCGACACGGGCCCGCCGGCATGCGGGATTAGGCGGTGATCCCGCCAACTCATTGTGATGTTGGCAGATGCGGCGTTTCCCGGGCTTCGCCCGGGCGAACGCCGCCGCCAGGGAGGTCCGCCTTGAAACGATGCCTGCAGGTCCTTGTC
>CAZRWW010000049.1:0-40286 GCA_964603725.1 uncultured bacterium | reverse complement strand
CGCCGGCGGCGCGCCCGCAGCGCCCGCATCCGCCGAGCCTCCACCCGCGGGCGCGGCTGCCGTGAGCCCGGCCGCCGCCGGAGCCGCGGTCGCGGCCGGCGTCGCGGCCGTGGCCGCCGCGCGCGCCGGAGCGGCCCCCACGGCGATCCGCGCGATCGCCTCACCCACCGCCGCGGTGCTACCCTCGGGCTTGAGGATCTGCAGCAGAGTCCCGGTCGCGGGGGCAGGCAGATCCACGGTCACCATGTCGGTCTCGAGCACGACAACCGGCGCATCCTGCGTGACCGCCCCGCCCTCGGCCGCGAGCCACTTGCTGATGACCACCTCGGTAATCGATTCACCTACCGAGGGCACCCTCAGATCGACCGTCTCCACACGCGCTCCTTCCCTTCACGAGCGAACGCCCCTGACCGGCGCGACGCGCGCGCGCGGGCCGGGGCGGGCACACTACTCCTCACCGAACGCCCGCCGCACCAGATGCTCTTGCTCCCTCCGATGCCTGGCCGTGGATCCCGTGGCGGGACTGGCCGACGCCGCGCGGGCCACGACCGACAGCGACATCCCGCGCGGCAGGCCTCCGCCCAGGAGTCGCTGCAGGTGGCACCAGGCGCCCATGTTCTCCGGCTCCTCCTGCACCCAGGCGACCGGCGTGCCGTCCGCATAGGGCGCCAGGGCCGCGTGCACGCTGGCGGGAGGCAGCGGGTAGAGCTGCTCCACCCGCAGGATGTCCACGTCCGCGCGCTCCCGCCGCTCGCGGTGAGCGATGAGATCATAGTAGATCTTGCCGCTGCAAAGCAGCACCGAGCGGGCCGCCGAACGAGCGCGGCCGGGGAGCTCGGGGTGCTGGCCGGCGCCGCCAGGCGGGGCGGACAGGACGCGCTCGTCCGGCAGGATGCGCCGGAAGCTCCCCGTGCCCAGCTCCGCGAGCGTCGAGACGACGCGCGGATGTCGCAGGAGGCTCTTGGGCGTCATGACGACGAGCGGCTTGCGCCACGGGCGCACGACCTGCCGGCGCAGCAGGTGGAAGTACTGCGCGGGGGTGGTGGGCGCGGCGACCTGGAAGTTCTCCTCGGCGGCCAGTTGTAGGAAGCGCTCCAGCCGCGCGCTCGAGTGCTCAGGGCCCTGGCCCTCGAAGCCATGGGGCAGGAGCAGCACGAGCCCGCTGCGCCGGCGCCACTTGGCCTCGCCGCTCGTGATGAACTGGTCGATGATCACCTGCGCCGCGTTGACGAAGTCCCCGAACTGGGCTTCCCAGATCACCAATCCGTCGGGCAGCTCCATGCTGTAGCCGTACTCGAAGCCGAGCACGCCCGCCTCGGACAGCGGCGAGTTCCAGATCTCGATCGGCGCCTGCTCCGCCGACAGGTGCTGCAGCGGGCTGTAGGGGTGGCCGTCGCGCGTATCGTGCAGGACCGCGTGACGATGCGAGAAGGTCCCGCGCGGGCTGTCCTGGCCGGTCAGGCGCACGCGGTGGCCGTCGAGACCGAGGGTGGCGAAGGCCAGCGCTTCGGCGGCAGCCCAGTCGATCGGCTGCGCCCCGGCGGCCATCGCGCGCCGGGTCTCGAGGAGGCGCTTCAGCTTGGGGTGCGGCTCGAACTCCGCGGGCACCTGTGCCAGGCGCTGCAGCGCGTCGGCCAGCTTGCGCGGGTCCACGCCGGTGGGGACATCGGGCACCGCCTCATCGGGCGCCGGCAGGATCTCGCGCCAGCCGCCCAAGAGGGCGTCCGTGCGGTGGACGTACTTGGGGCTGCGGGCGACGGTCAGCTCTTGTTCGAGGTGCTCGCGCCGGCGACGCGCGATCTCGTCGGCCTCCTCGCGGCTCACCCCGCCCAATTGGAGCAGGTGCTCGAGATACCCCTGGCGAACCGACTTGCGCGCGCGGATCGCGTTGTACAGCGTCGGGTGCGTGAAGGACGGCTCGTCACCCTCGTTGTGGCCGTGACGCCGGTAGCCGTACATGTCGATGAAGACATCACGGTGAAACGTCCGGCGGAAGTCCATCGCCAGGCGCACCACCTGCGCGACCGCTTCGGGATCCTCGCCGTTCACGTGGAAGATCGGCGCCTGCAGCATCTGCGCCAGTCCGGTGGCGTACTGACTCGAGCGGCTTTCCTCCGGCGAGGTCGTGAAGCCGATCTGGTTGTTGACCACCACATGCAGCGTGCCGCCGGTCGCGTAGGCCGGAAGCTGGCTCATGTTGAGCGTTTCCTGCACGATCCCCTGCCCCGCGATGGCGGCGTCGCCGTGGATGATGATGCCCAGGCCACGGTCCCCGCGCCGGTCCCCGAAGCGGTCCTGCTTGGCGCGCAGGCGGCCCACCACGACGGGATTGACGAACTCGAGGTGGCTGGGATTGAAGCAGAGCGAGATGGCGACCACGTGACCGTTCGAGGTCGTCCGCCGGCTTGTATAGCCGAGGTGATACTTGACGTCGCCCGACCCCTCGCGCACGTCGCCCTCGGGGTCTTCGAATTCGCGGAAGATCTCCTGCGGGCTCTTGCCGATGACATTGGCCAGGACATTCAAGCGCCCGCGGTGGGCCATGCCCATCACGATCTCGTCGATGCCCTGGTCGCCGGCCTTCTCGAGGACGAGATCGAGCAGCGGGATCAAGCTCTCGGCGCCCTCGAGCGAGAAGCGCTTGGCCCCAATGTACTTCTTCTGGATGAACTGCTCGAAGATGACCGCGTCGGTCAGCTCGGTGAGGATGCGGAGCTGTTCAGGGCGCGTCAGGGCCAGGCGGTTGCGCGAGCCCTCCATGCGAGTCTGCAGCCAGCTCCGGACGAAGGGGTCGGCGATGTGCATGAACTGCACGCCGATCGATCGGCAGTACGTCTCGGTCAGGAGCTCGATGATCCCGCGCAGCGTGAGCGTCCCCTCGACGCCCGAGACGGTCCCGCTGGTGAAGCCGCGATCCATCTCCGCGTCGCTCAGGCTGTGGTAGGCGGGATCCAGCTCCGGCGGCCGCGGGCGCGGGCGCCCGAGCGGGTCGAGCGCCGCGACCATGTGGCCCCGGACGCGGTAGGCGTGCACCAGCCGGCCGACCCGCTCCTGCAGGGCGGAGATCTGCCAGACTGCGCACGCTCCGCCGCGGCAGCTCGCGTTGGGCGGGTTGAAGAGGCTCGCCGGGCGGAAGGTGGGGCCGCGGCCGGGGTGCGCGGGGACGCCCGCGCGCAGCGCCTCCGCGGTGAAGTGCGCGCGCCAGTCGGGCGAGACGGAATCGGGATCGCGCAGGAAGCTCTCGTAGAGGGTTTCCAGGTAGACGAGGTTGGCCGCCCCGCCGCCGGGCTCGGCGGATGCCGGGTCTGCCACCGCCGGCCCGCCGGCACCGGCGGCGCCAGGGGTGGAAACGCCGTCTTCGCTCATGTGACATCCTCCTGGAGTCGGGCCAGGTTCGGGCCAGGCTGGCGAGCGCTCCCCGCAACCGGCACCAAGCCCGGATACACTCTCCTGCATCTATCGTAAAGGCTGGCCGAGGTTCCCTGAATCCTCAAGGTTGTGACCGCAAGGCGTCTGCCCCGGGCCCGAGGGCTTCTGGCCCGGGACCGGAGGTCCTCGACGCGGGAACGGAGGGCTTCTGGCGCGGCCCCCGCCAGAGCCGAGATGGGGCCGGCCGGGCCGCAGACACATCCCCCCGGACATGTCCCCGCGGGTGTGCCTGTCCGGGTCGAGTGGTATCATCGAGGCGAGCCAGAGGGCGACCCAGTGCCCTGGGCCCATCTTCAGACTGTGACCCCTTGGACCTGACACCTGCATCGAGAGGAGGCATGCGATGCGCGCGTCTCTTCCGGTTGCCCTCGCCGCGGCCTGGAGCGTCCTGGCAGCCTCGTCCGTCCTGCCCGATCCGTGCGCGGCCGAGACCAACGTCCCGGCCCGCAGCCTCGGCCAGCGCTTTGACACCCTGCTGCTCCCTCCCGTTCCCGATAGCGAGTGCGGGGACACGCTCTGCGTCAACCACGACGGGAGCTTCGAGAACGGCCACGCCTGGGCCTTTGGCGGGATCGTCCCGCCCTACTACGGCGCCTTCGGTGAGGGCTTCGACCTGGGTCCCGGGGAGGTGGCCTGCGGGGCCTTCTGGTTCACGCAGGTCGGTCTATACTTCGGCTCGCCAATCGACGTTTACCTCTGGGAGGGAGGCGTCACGGGCCCTCCGGGGGCGGTCCTCTGGGTCGATGCCGGCGTCCCCATTCCCGGCCCGATTGGCATGTGGCCCGCGATCAGCCAGCATGACATCGAGATCGGCTCGCCGATCACCGGCCCGTTCACCGTCGGCTTCTGGGCCGACTTCTCGGCCGGAGTCAACCAGTTCCTCGTTGCCGCCGACGAGAACGGACCGGGAGGCCACCCCTGGACCTGCATCGCTTCCGGAATCGGCTATCCGACGGGATGGCAGCACCCGAGCGTGGTCTGGGGACAGACCCAGTCGTGGGGACTGGGGGTCTACCTCGCCGGCGCGCCCACGCCGGCCGAGCCGCACACCTGGGGGCTCATCAAGGCGCTGTATGCCCCGGCGCCGGTCGCGGGGCGGTGAACAGCGGTCTCGAACGCACGGGCGCCGCGACTCTGATCCGGGCACGGATCGGCCGGAGGCCCGATGCCCGCTGTTGTGAAAGGCTGCAGGGTCCCGGCCTCAGAAGCTCCATCCCACGGAAGCGGACGCGAACGGGTTGCTCGTCGAGATGTCGTTGGTTATGTAGGTGTGGAGATAGGCGCTCCGGTAGTGCAGGCCCAGGCCCGCGGAAGCGCGCAGACCGTCCAGAATCCCGGCCTCGTTGGAGTAACGCGACCATGACCCGCTCCCCGAGAGCTCCCGTCTGACCTCGTAGCTGTTGCGATACCCGCCGCCCAGGCCCGCATACAGACGCAGCCAGTCCCTGGGCGTGGCCTCCAGCCCCAAGCGGCCGCTGAAGCGGGCGTTGTACCAGCTTGCTGAGGCCTGCCCGCTCCCCGAGGAGCTTCGCGACGTCTCGAGGTCTTCCGTGTAGGACGCGGCCAGAACCGCGGTCAGTGCCACATCCCGCCCGAGGAGCACCCGCCGGCCAAGCATGGCTTCCGCAGTCGTGGATCCGCCGGGCAAGTCCACCCGCTCGCGTTCCCCTCCGGGCCGGCGCCATTCGCCTTCCGTGGAGCTGTCCTGCTCCATGAAGGCGACGTGACCCAACCAGGCAGGGAGCCACTCGCCGGCGGTGCTCCAGCGGACTGCCGTGCGCCAGCTGGCCCCGCAATCCGGCTCGATCTCATAGCCGCTGTCATACGTCCAGGTCGTTCCGTGCAGCAGGTAGTCCTGCTGCCGCTGCTCGCGCCGGAGCTGCCCCGCGGAGGCGGCCAGCTCCAGGTAGCCGTTCGATCCCAGCCGCAGCCCGAGGCCCATGGTCGCGTTCCAGTTCAGGTGGTACGTCTCGACCGTTCGCCAGTGGTCCCGGGTCTCCTGGGAGTTCTCGAGCCGCCGTCCCCATCCTCCGCCCGCGAGGCCCAGGTCGAGCCCCCCCAGCGGGATCGCCCACCAGGCTTCCAGCGATTCTCCCGGAAGGAAGTCATCCTGGCTCGACCAGGCCAGGCCCAGCCGCGAGCGGCTCCACGCGAAGATCCCGAGCTGCGTGCTCGGCGAGCCTTCGAGGTCGCCGTAGAGCCCTTGATCGATGTACAAGGCGCTAGCGGGGAATCGCGCCGCCGAGGAAACATCCCGCAGCAACCCAATCGGGATCTGCTGAGCCTGCATGCTGGCAGAAGATGCCCATGACTCGGGAGAGAGGGCCATCAATGCTGTCATCGTGAGTCCAAGGAAGCACAGCCATGCCCGGGACACTCGCGCTGAGAGCATACGCACACCTCCTTTGCCAGCGTCATCACGCGAAACGCACCTGCGCTGCTCGGCAGAGTACAGGCGGTCAGGGGGGTGGGTCAAGCGGTCGGGCCCGGTATGCTCAGTTCGAGAGCGAGGGCGGGTCCCGTGCTGCCACCCCGGCGGATGGAGAGAGGCGCCCCACAAGCAGCGTCGCGGAACAACCGCTTGGGTTGCTCCGCGACGCGTCCCCCGTCATGAGGATGCCGGGACCGACTCGGCTGCCGGCGGCTCATCTCACCGCGTCAGCACGAGTCTCTTGGGCCCCAGCCATGCATCGCCGACCCGCAGCCGGACGAAGTAGACCCCCGCCGCGAGCGCGGGCGCGCCCGAGGCCCGTCCGGCATCGAGGTCGAACCAGTTGCTGCCCTGCCGCGCGCTGCCCGCGAGTCGACGCACCACACGGCCGGTCGGATCCATGACCCTAAGCTCCGCCGGCGCGGCGGCCGCCGCCGAGTAGTGGAGGCGCAGGCTGCCTGACGCCGGATTGGGTTGCGCCCCGATGAGCCGTGTCGTGAGTGGCCCGGATCCGAGGTCGCCGCGGTCAGGATCGGGCTCGGAGACATCCGCGGTGATGATCTGCAGCGACTCCACGCTCGCGAAGTAGAGGTAATGATCGATCCCGTTGCGGAACGACACGTACCAGTTCTCCCCGGGCGTCAGGAAGATGTCCGGGAAGATGTGCTCGCTCCCCAGGGTCGCCACGGATTCGACCACCGTGCGCATGATGCGAACCGAGTCCGGCAGATACTCCGCCGCGCGCACGTGCCAGCCGCTGTTCTGATCGAAGCCGAGGTAGGCGTAGTTCAGGCGTCCCTCGGGACCCTTGATCATCGCCAGCTGGCGGCCGACGTTGTCATGGTGGTCCAGCGCCCGCCGGCCCCACGCCAACGGTTCGATCTCCGGATCCGCGTAGGCCAGGAAGCCCCCGTCCGCGGCAAACTCGCTGAAGGCGTACCCCACGCCGGGACGGTGGGCGAGATCACCGTATGACCCACGGCTGGGCCCCGGGTCCACGATTTCGATCGGTGTCCACGACCCGCTCTCGCGGCGCATGTGCAGGAGTGATCCGTCCGTCTGGTTTCGGAAGGAGAACGCCAGGTCCATGCCTCCTTGCCGCGCGACCGACAGCCCCCGACCCACGTCGTCGACCTCGGAGGTCACGGGCTGCACGGCCCAGGCGAGCGGCTCGATCTCGGGGTCCGCGTAGGCCAGGAAGCCCCCGTCCGCCGCGTACTCGCAGAAGACGTACCCCGCGCCCATCCGGTGGGCGAGATCGCCGTACTGCCCGCGACTGGGGCCCGGGTCCACGGTCTCGATCGGCGTCCACGAGCCATCCTCGCGGCGCATGTGCAGGAGCGATCCGTCCGTCTGGTTGCGGAAGGAGAGCGCCAGATCCATGGCTCCCTGCCGCACGACGGACAGCCCCCGCCCCACGTCGTCGGCCTCGGAGGTGATCTGCGCCGTGGACCACTGCCGCGCCGTCTGCGGGCCGGCGAACCAGAGCTCGCCGCCAGCGTTGCGCCGATAGGAGATCGGCACCTCGCCGTCGGGCATCGGCGCAGCGGCGCAGTGCCCATTGACCCAGCCGGAGTTGTCGATTGTCTGGGGAGCTCCCCAGACGCCACCCGCGCGCGTGATGACCTTCAGCGTGGAGTTGTCCGCGCGCAGGTAGACGATGTGCAACTTGCCGTCGATGCCGATCTGGAGGTCGGCGTATCGCCCCGCGTTGCCTTCCGAGTCCAAAGTGATCACCGTCCAGTCTTGCGGATCGCCCAGGCACTGGGGCGCGGCACCCAGGTAGGCTCCGAGCAGAGCTGCTCCGACGGTCACCAGAGTCTTGCGATTCATGATTGGAACCTCCTTGAGGGCAGACGTCCTCACGATGAAGTCGAACGCCCACTAAGGAGTGGCCGACGCGAACTTGAGATCGCCGTTGGTGGCGTCGTAATAGGCGATGTGGATGTCGCCCACATCGTCGATCACGATCGAGCTGTACTGCCCCACGACGCCGCCGGTGTCGATCGTCTGGAACATCCAGGTCGAGCCCCCGGCGACCTTGACGGCGTAGACGAGGTTGGCACCCAAGCTCTCATAGAAGCTCACGTGAAGTCCACCGTCGGCCCCCACCGCGACGGACGAGGAGCCGTTGGCCTGGAAGGATCCCGAGCAGGTCTCAATGGCCCAGGTCCCGGTTCCGGGGTCGCGTTTGGCGATCTTCACCGCGGAGCCCGCATCGCCGCAGCCCAGCATGATCGGAATGAGGTTGCCGGCGTCGGGCCAGAGAGCCAGATCGATATGCGGGTAAGAGAGGCCGAAGTTGACCGCCTCGGGGCCCAGAATCCAGCTCTGCGTGGCAGCGCTGTAGATCCCGTAGTAGCTGTTGTTCCCGTGGGACCAGGCCAAGTGCAGTCGATCCTGCGCATCGACCAACATCTCCTTGGTACGGCCGGGCGTCGCGTTGCCGAGGTTCGCGAAGTTCCAGCCCGACTGCCCGCCCTGCTCGACCCACCAGGCCAGCGTGAGAGTGACGCCATTCGCCACATAGGCGATGTAGGGGATCCCTGTGCTGAGCACCGCGACCTGGGAGTCGTAGCCGACGTCGCCGGCATCATCCACGAGCTGGATGTTCCAATCCTGGGCGACTGCCAGTGGCGCCAAGCCGATCACAGTGATCAGCACCAATGCGTTCCGTGTCAGACGATGCATGACCATTCTCCTTCAAAACCCGCACCTTGCCTCCAGGCACATTCGCGGGACTGTGTTCTGAGACCTTGAGAAACGCGCGATTCGGGCGCCCGTCCGAGCGGACGCCGGCCGACCCGAGCGATGGGTATTCAACCGAGCGCTGGGTGGGGAGTTCCCGATCGTTGTTGCCGCGCCGCTGGGCGCGGCAACCAACGCTGGGCGGAGAAGGGGCGCCCGGATCAAGGTGACCAATGTGCAATTCAGCGGAGAGAAAGATGCAACTGCAACCCTGGGGTCGCTGGGTACTCTTTCCTCCGCTGGACTGCCTGGTGTCGGCGCGACCGGCCAAGACGGACGTGCCCCTGGCTCAGTATCTCCATGCCACGAAAGCTGCACGTCCGGGAGGCAGTCGCCCAGGGCTGCGGCCGGGCTAAAGACGTGGCCACCTCCCCTTCCGGAGAGGTGGCCACCGATCGCCCTTGCCGGGCTCAACCCATGTCATGCGCTCATGTCAATGTTGCAGCACGATCTTGCGCTCCAGCTCGAGCCCCGGGCCGCTCAGCCGGAAGAAGTAGACGCCCGCCGGCAGCGTCAGCCCGCGATCGCTTCTCCCGTCCCAGCTCACCACGCCGGGCCCCGCCTGGGCCTGGCCGCGCAGCAGCGTGCGCACCACCGCGCCCTCGGGACTGAAGACGCGCAGCGTCACGTCGCCCGCCGACGGCAGGTAGTAGTGGATCTGCGCGGCGCCGGGCGCGGGATTCGGGCGCGCCATCAACATGGCCGCCGCGACGCCGCTCTCGTTGCCGGGCACCGAGGCGCTCGACGGAATGGCGGTCGAGAACTTGATCGCGCGGCCGGCCGCCAGGCCGAAGGCGGCGCCGTTGAGCTGCCCCGAGTTCCAGTACTGGATGCCGATCGTCTCGGTGCTGTTTTCGATCCCGACGGCGCACGCGGCCGGATCGTTCACCAGGGCATACTGCAGGACGATCTCGCCGTCGCCGGTCGGCGTCGGATACATCGCCGGGTTGTACAAGATAAACTGGAATGTCTCGGGCACGCCCAACCCCGCGCTGTGGTAGTGCTCCACCCCACTGAACTCGACGATGAAGCGGCCGTTGGCCTGATCATTGTAGGTGTAGACCTTGCCGCCGCCGGGGGCCACGGGGTTGAGGTCGCACCAGAAGGCGGCGACCATGTTGGGCGGTCCATCTGTACCCGGGATCGGCCCCGGGCTGATCGTGGTCTCGCTGGTGACGCCCAGAGCGACCCAGCCGTTGGAGCATATCGAGATCGACGTGAAGTTCTGCCCGTAGTACTTGAACGTGAAGGGCAGCGCCGTGTTGCGGGTCTGGTCGTCCGAGAGCGTGAAGAGCGTGCCCGCTCCACCGTAGGTGGGATCGATCTCCACCCAGTTGTACGTGGGCGAAGGCTCGTAGGCATCGAGGTTCTCGTAGGCGTAGTAGCCGTAGGCATCCGGACCGATCGGGTTCTCCGGCGAGCCCACCGGGAGCCGCAGCGTGAGCGTCTTGATCCCGGTCGCGCCGCCGGCGTCCAGGGTGAGGGTCAGGACGACGTCGAAGCCCCAGGGCGTGCCGGGGTCGGCGGTGAGCACGAAGGGATCCGCCGTGTTCTGCTGCGTCGCGCCCGGGGCGATGTCCGGCCAAGTCCCCGAGTTGTCGGTGATGGCAACATGGGGATCGGCGGTGGCCAGGGTCCCGGCCACCATCGTCCCGGTGACGGGGTTGAGATTCGCCAGGCCGCAGATGATCGACGCGGTCTCGCCCGGGTCGAGGTGGCCGTTGCCGTTGCCGCCGACCGAGTCGTCGATGATCAGGCCGTTCATCACCAGCTCGGGCTGGTCCAGTTCGAAGAAGATGCGCGCTGCCTGGTAGATCTCCTTGGTGGCGTCGTTCTGGACGAAGACGACCGCCGTCAGGTTGCGGCGCACCCAGCTCGCATTGAGCGTGAAGGGCGCATTGCGGGAGAGCGCCTGGCCGGGGCCCAGCGAGATCGCCTCGCCGGCGGTGCCTTGCCCGATGAAGTCGCGCATCACGTAGTTCCAGGTCTTGCCCCCGTACGCGAGGTCGCTCTCCACCAGCACGACGCGTAGCTGGCCGCTCACCGCGGCGCCGCTCGTGTTGGTGACGATCGCGGTGATCGAGCCGTCCACGGCAGAGGTCATCTCCCCGCTCAGGTCGATCGTCAGCGGGCTGTCGATCGCGTAGCGATCGAGCATCATCTGCTCCCACGGTCCGGAGCTGAGGCCGTCGACGATGCCGTCGATGCGGACGTAGGGCACGTAGCTGACTGAGTAGTAGTAGCGCCGGTCATTGGCTTCCGTCTGATTGGCCTGATAGAAGGGATCGCTGCCGGGCCAGGACATGTGGTAGTTGATGCGGGTGCATTCGAACGGATGGCTGTTGCTGATCTGCTCCAGCACACGGCTGGCTGCTGGGCAAGACGGTCAGGCGACGTTGGTGTAGTACTCGATGAGCACCAGCCGCTGCGTCGCGGTGGCCGTGGCGTGGATCCCGGCCAGCAGCGCGAAGCCCATTGCGATGAATCCCAGACGCTTCATGATTCTCCCTCCCCTGTTCGCCGTCCCCTGTGTTCGCGAGACACCGACGGGCTGATTGTACTATGCGGGCAGCACGCACGACCAAGCGCGCAGTGGCGTTGCGCGCGCAGAACCGCGCGCAACGCCACAATGGTGCAGCTTGGGCGGGAAGGAACCTCGTTTCGGGGCGTTCCTATCGGACGAGGAACTCCTGCAGGATGTCGAGAGCCCGAGGATCGCGGGATTCGCCCAGCAAGAAGATCGCCGCGCGGCGGAGCTCGGGATCCTGTTCCTCGCGCGCGATCCGGACGACGAACTCGAAGGACTCCGCATCGCCGCGCTGTCCGATGACCAGGATGGCCTGCCGGCGCGGGGCGGGATCCGCCAGCCGGGCGTAGAGGTCGATCAACGTGCGCGTGGCCACGCGGCGATCCTCGCCGACCCGGAAGATGGCTCTCTGGAGCACCGAGGGCGGCGTTTGCCGATCCCCAATCAGTCCCAGCAGCCATTCGCGCGAGGCATCGCCGCTCTGCAAACCGGCCGCCATGACGATCGCCTCCTTGAGCGCCAGATCTTCGGCCTGGACGTACAGGCGCTGGAGGAAGGCCAGGTCGGGCTTCTTCTTGCGCTGGCTCAGCGCCAGGACCGCGTGCCCGCGGATGGACGGCGCCACGGAGGGGTTCTCAGCAACGTTGCGCAAGATCTCATCCGCCCGGGGCTGGGAGTTGAACTGGAGGGCCGTCAAGGCATCTTCCTGGAGTTTCGGCGACCCGGGCTCGGAGAGGACTTCTTCCAACAAGCTCAGAACCTCGGAGCTCGCCGTCGTGCCGAGGTGGATCAGCGCGCGGCCGCGAACGGTGGGATCGGGATCCTCCCTGGCCGTCCGCAGGAGAAGCTGCTCGGCCTCCCGGGACTCCTGCATCGACAAGATCATGAGCGCGCGCTCGCGCAGCCTGGCGTTCTCTTCGTCGCGGCGCGCGAGCACGCTCTGGAGGATCGGGAGCGTTCGTTCCTGGTCCATCCTGGCCAGCGCATTCAGGGCGGCCAAACGAACATCATCTCTCTCATCGTCGGGGACCGGCAACGTCCGGGCAAGGGCCATGATGCGCAGCGGATCGGGGAGTTCCGGGTCCGGGACGGGCGCCGGGAGCACCGGGAGCGCCGCGACCGCCGCTCGCGCCGCACGCTCCGCCAACGCGGCCTGGTACTCGTGCTCGGCCCGCGCCACTTCCTCGGCCTGTCGCCGGAGCTCCATCGCCCGGGCCGCGATCAGGGCCGCTGAAGCGGCATCGCCGCGGCGCGCGAGCTCTCCGTGGATCCGCGTGGCGAGCTCGCTCGCATCGCGCAGGCTGCCGGACGTACGATAGTCGGTCAGCAGCTGCTCAAGATAGGCCGCGGCGGCACTGAGGTCGGATGTGCCGCCGCAGCGATAGAGCGCGAAGGCCTGCCAGTAGAGCGCATCGCCGGCGAGCGCTGAGTCCGGGCGGGTCTCGTAGGCTTGACGGAAGGCGTCGACCGCGGCGCGGTAATCGTCACTGATGAGGGCCTCCTGTCCAATCGCGAACGCCTCAGCGTAGGCCGCCGACTGCGCCCGCTGTCGCGCGGCGGGAACATCCCCGTCACGGGCCGTGCCCGCGGACGAGCAGAGCAGCACTGCCGTCAGGGCCAGCAGGGCCCCGCCTGCCGCGCGGAGAATCGGCCGATCGGCGCGATCGTGCGTGATCATGTCTGTACCCCCCAGGCTGCAACGCTCGACTCCCCGGCCGGAGTTCTCTGACGCAGTCGGCCCAGGATGGACCGCTGCCGGACGCTGTCGCGCACCCACCGGCCGCTCCCTGCCGGCGCCTCGTCGGGCTGCCGGATGATCTGCACGAGCACCAGCTCGAGGTCCTGGAGCAGCCGCCACAGTTCCTCGTCGTGCTGCGCCGGGGAATCCATGAGCAGACGAGTCTCGAGAAGCAAGTCCCGCGCCCAGTCCGAGACCCGCGCCGCGGAAGCGCCCGGGTCGTCCCGGCTCTGCACCAGGGTCAGGAGCGTCTCGACGCGACTCAAGTAGGGCGCGGCGGTCCAGGCGTAGAGCTGCGCGCGGCGGGCGCCGGCCTCCGAGTCCCCGGCGCCGTCGGCGAAGGGCTCGGCCATGCCGGGGACTCGGGCCCGGTCCGCGCCGGGGCCGCCCGGAGCCCCCAGGCGACCGATCACAATGCCCAAGGCCAGCGCCAGCGTCCCGGCCGCGGCGGCCGGCCACCACCGCCAGCGGCCCGGATCAACCGCGTCGCCCAAGCGCGAGCGGCACGCCCGCGACGCCGTCCTCGGCTTGCGCGAAGCCGCGATGCGCGCCCAGATCTCCTCGCGCGGCGCCGGCGGCGGTTCGTTGTATTCCCGCGCGGCCTCGCGCAGGAGCTTCTCGAATCGTTCCTCGGTCATCGCTTGGCGTCCGCGTTCTCCGTGCCCAGGCTTGCGATGGTCTCTCCCGGCGGGGCGCCGCTCGGGCGCGGCGCGAATCCGATGGCCCTGCGCATCAGCTCGCGCGCCCTCGCCAGACGCGCCTTCGAAGTCCCTTCCGGGATCCCCAGGAGCTCGGCGATCTCCCGATGTCTGTGACCCTCCACGTAGTGCAGCAGCACCAGCGCCCGCAGATCGTCCGGCAACTCATCGATCGCCCGCTGCAGCCACCGCTTGACCTCCAGGTCTCCGGCGGCCGGCAGCTCGGGCAACGCCCGGCCGTCCCAGGCGACCTCGTGTCTTCTCCGCCGCCCCAGCTTGCGCAGACCGTTGATCGCCACCGACACCGTGACGGCGTGCAGCCAGGAGCTGAAGGCCGCTTCGCCGCGAAAGTCCGCCAGGCGATCGAAGGCGCGCAGAAAAGCCTCCTGGGCGAAGTCCTCGGCGAGGTCCCGATCGCCGGCGAGGCGGTAGGCGAGCCCGAAGACCCGGTCGACCTGCGCGTCGTAGAGGGCGCGCATCGCCGCCTCGTCTCCCGCCACGGCGCGGGCGATCAGCTGTTGCTCGTCCAAAGGCGCCTCCCGGGGGCTCCCTCCTTCCAGAGGATAGGACACCGCAATGGGGATTCCAGTTGGGTTCGCGAATGGAGCGCCGTGGCGGTCGGCCCCTCTCCGCAGGGCGCACCTTGGACCGCATCCGCGGTGCCGGCAGAGAAGGGCCCGGGGCCGGTAGTGGGGTAGCTGACTGCGGCATGGGCGTTTAGGGGCAGGAAGCGGGAACCCGTCGACTCGGAGTCGGTCGCTCCTGTCCACAGGGACAGGCATTCGGAATCCCAGACCCGGGACCGAACATCCTGCGCAGAATCCGCACGATCGCAGAACGTCCGGCCCGATTGCGCTCGAATTCCCCGGATAAACTGCATTAGAGTGAGGCTATGGACGCGCTCGACTTGCAGATTATCGCGGCCCTCCAGGACAACGGCCGCATCTCCAACGCCGACCTGGCGCGTCTCGTCGACCTCGCTCCGTCGACTACGCTCGAGCGGGTGCGCCGCCTCGAGGAGCGCGGGGTCATCAAGGGCTATCGCGCGCGCATCGACGCCCGCGCGCTCGATCTGACCATCCAGGCCCTGGTGCTCATCAACCTGCGGCGCCATCAGGCGCTCTCGATCGACGACTTCGAGGATCACATCCGCGCCGTGCCCGAGGTGCTGGCCTGCTACCACCTGACCGGCCGGTACGACTACATGCTGCACGTCGCCGTGCGCGACATCGAGCAGCTGCGCGAGCTGGTCGCGCGATCGATCGCGGCGATCGACGGCGTGGAAAAACAGGAAACCTTCCTGGTCCTCTCCACGGTGAAGGAGGAGACCGGGTATCCTACAGCCCCCCTTCAAGGCCTGGCCGGCCCCACCAATGAGGAGGCATGAACATGTCCGAGACGAAGACTCAAGCAACGCCCGCCGCCGGGACGCCGCCGGCGAGCGGCGTGGCGCGCTACGTGGCCGCGGCCGCCGAGGCCGCCCGGCGCCGCGAGGCCGACCTCGCTGTGATGCGCAAGTGCCGCTTCGACACGATCGCAGTGCATGGCTTGTACACGGCCAGCGAGGCGCTCAACTACAATCAGGGGTCGATCATCGAGCCGATCTACATGGCTTCTTCGCAGGCCTACCGCGACTCCGACGAGATGGAGGCAGCCCTCGCCTATCAGGTCCCGACCTGGTGCTACTCCCGCATCGCCAATCCCAGCTTGTACTACTACGAGAACGTCCTCGCGCTGCTCGAGGGCTACGGTTTCGACGGCGACACCTCGTGCTGCGCCACCTCGTCGGGCATGGCCGCGATCTTCAGCGCCACCGAGCCCTTCCTGGCGGTCAACCTCAAGAACCCGGGCCGGCCGCTGAACTTCGTCGCCACCTGCCAGGTCTATGGCGGCACCTTCCAGCAGTTCGCCGTGCGCAAGATGCACGAGAAGGGGGTCGAGTGCCGCTGGGTGGTCAACTCGGCCGATCTGGATGAGTGGCGCAAACAGATTGACGAGAACACACGCTTTCTCTATGGCGAGCTGCCGTCCAACCCGGGCCAGGCGTTCTTTGACCTCGCGGCGGTGGCGGAGCTGGCCCATCGCCATGGGCTGCCGCTGATCATCGACAACACCGTCGCCTCGCCGGCCTTGATGCGCCCGCTGTGCCACGGCGCCGATGTCGTGATCCAATCGGTCACCAAGACGCTGACCTCCTCGGGCTTCGGCATCGCCGGAGCGGTGATCTCGCGCAAGAACCTCACGTGCGAGTACGCGCCCAAGGAGATCACCTCCGACTTCGCCATGTACCTGAAGACCCTCCCCAACCGCGACAACGGACAGAACCTATCTCCGATGAACGCGATCCTCTCGCTCAACGACATGCGCACGCTGCGTTCGAAGGTCGACCTCTTCAGCCGCAACACGCTGCGCGTGGCCGAGTACCTGGCGCGTCACAAGCAGGTCGAGCAGGTCGACTACCTGGGCCTCCCGGGCCATCCGCTGCACGAGCTGGCGAGCCAGTACCTCTTCCTGGTGGACGCCGAGCACGACGAGCAGTACGGCCGGCCGGTCAATCGCTACGGCCATCTGATGAGCTTCCGCGTCAAGGGCGGGGCCGGCGCGACGCGCGCGGTCTTCGACGCCTTCCAGCGCATCTGGCGCGCCACCGACCTGGGGCGCATCAAGTCGGTCGCCACCATCCCGGCCATCTCGACCCACCAGCAACAGGGCGAGGAAGGCCGCAGGCTGGCCGACATTCCGCCGAATCTTATCCGCCTGTGCGTCGGCGGGGAGCACCCCGACGACGTCATCGCCGATCTGGAGCAGGCCCTGGCGTCCGCTTCCGGACGACCCACTCACGTTCGGGCGTCGGCATTCTCCTACGGCGGCGCGTCGCTGGCGGATCCAGCCCAGGAGGAAGGTCAGCGCTCATGACGAGCTACTACAGCACGAACCACGCGGTGCCCGAGGTCGACCTGGCCCAGGCCCTGCTCCAGGGCCAGGCGGGAGACCGCGGCTTGTACATGCCCCGGCCGATCCCGCGCATGGACCAAGAACTGCTAGCCCGGGCGCGCACACTGCCCTACCCGGAACTGGCAGCGGCCGTCCTGACGCCGTACGCCGAGGGCACATTCTCGCGCGACGCCCTGCTGTCGATCTGTCACGACGCCTACGACTACGATGTCCCGCTCGAGCGAGTCACCGGTTCGCGCCACGTGATGCGTCTCGACCGGGGGCCCACGGCCTCGTTCAAGGACTTCGCCGCGCGCTTCATGGGCCGCGCCCTCGGGCAGCTGGTTCGTGACCGGGGTCGCGAGCTTCTGATTCTCACCGCCACGTCCGGGGACACCGGCTCGGCCATCGCCCATGCCTTTCTGGGCGTCAAGGGCATCCGCGTGGTCGTGCTCTTCCCGATCCACGAGGTCTCCGAGCGCCAGCGCCGGCAGATGACGACCCTGGGCGGGAACATCGCGACGCTCGCGCTCGACAGCAAGTTCGACGACTGCCAGGCCCTGGTGAAGCAGGCCTTCTCCGATCCCGATCTGGCGGACCTGCAGCTTACCTCGGCCAACTCGATCAACATCGGCCGGCTGCTGCCGCAATCGGTCTACTACATCTACGCCGCCTCGCGGCTGGCCGATGTCGGGGCCGGGGAGAAGGTGGTCTTCGCGGTGCCCTCCGGCAACTTCGGCGACCTGTTGGGCGGGCTGCTCGCGTTTCACAGTGGGCTGCCCGTCCACCGTTTCGTGGTCGCGACCAACGCCAACGACGAGGTGCCGCGCTTCTTCGCGACGGGCACCTACGAGAAGATCGTCCCGTCACGGAAGTGCATTTCCAATGCGATGAACGTGGGGCATCCCTCCAATCTCGCGCGGCTGGTCGATCTTTACGGCGGCCACATGGATGAGAAGGGCAATCTGCATCGCGCCCCGGACATGGGGCGCATCCGCCGCGACCTGCACGGTGTGAGCGTCGACGATGAAACCACGCGCGCGACGATCGTCGCCGCGCACCAGCGCCACGGGACGCTGTTGGAACCGCACGGCGCGGTCGGCTGGGCGGGGCTGGAGCGGTTCCTGGATGAGCATCGCGAGCTGGCCCAGGCGACCGCGGTCTCGCTCGAGACCGCGCATCCGGCGAAGTTCCCAGAGGAGATCCGCGCGCTGATCCACATCGATCCGCCCGTGCCAGCCAGCCTGATGGGCCTGGATGAGCGGCCGGAGTCGTACCGCGAGATGGAGACCGATTACCGGGCGTTCAAGGAGTTCCTGGTCAAGGAGTACCGGTAGGAGCGTACCCCGCGATGATCGAGCGCGAGCGGCTCGAGCAGATGTTCCGCGAGCACGGCCTGACGGACTTCAGGTGGATAGATCCTCGCCGCATCGTTGTGGCGCAGTGGGTCCGCATGAAGTGCATGTTCGGGTGCTCCGGCTACGGCAGCGCCGCCTGTCCTCCCAACACGCCGCCGGTCGAAGAGTGTCGCCGGTTCATCGACGACTACTGCGAGGGAGCGCTCTTCCACTTCATCAAGGCCGTGCAGAACCCGGAGGATCGCCACGCGTGGGCCCGCGAGCGGTTCGAGCGGCTGCTGGAGCTCGAGCGGGCGGTCTTCCTGGCGGGCTATCACAAGGCCTTCATGCTGCCGGCGGATAGCTGTTCCCTGTGCCCGGAGTGCGCCTCCACGCGGCGTGAGTGCCGCAACCTCAAGCTCGCGCGACCGGCGCCCGAGGCGCTGGCGATCGATCTCTTCGCCACGGTGCGCCAGTACGGCTACCCGATCGAGGTGCTCAGCAACTACGCCCAGGCGATGAACCGTTACGCGCTACTGCTGATCGAGTGAGCTGCCCACGGGGCCCGTCAGCGTCGGTGGCCGCGGGAACCCGGGAGTCCGAGGAGGATCGGTGCGATGAAGTCCATCATCATCATCGGCGACGGCATGTCCGACCACCCGCTCGAGCGGCTCGGCGGGCGCACGCCCCTGATGGTGGCGCGCAAGCCCGCCATCGATCGCATCGCTCGCGAGGGCCGGATGGGCCTGGCGCGCACGATCGGCGTGACCGGTCCGGCCGACTCGGCCGTCGCCAACCTGGCCGTCCTGGGATACGACGCCGCGCGCGTGTCGCAAGGGCGCGCGGTCCTCGAGGCGGCCAGCATGGGCGTCGAGATCCGCCCCGGCGACGTGGCCGTGCGCTGCAACCTGATCTGCCTCGCCGGCCCCGAGCACGACCGGCGGATCAAGAACCACTCGGCCGGCCACATCTCGAGCGAGGAAGCGGCCGAGCTGATCCGCACGCTCGATGAAGAGCTGGGGGGTGGTCGCGGGGCGATGCCGGCCGTCTTCTACCCGGGTGTCAGCTACCGGCACCTGCTGGTCTTGCCCGGCGGATGGGCTTCGCCGCAGGTCGAGCTCGCCCCGCCTCATGATCATCTCGATGCCCGCGTGAACGACCTCCTGCCGCGAGTCAAGCCTGGCGCGACGGAACCGGCGGCTGAGGCCACCGCCCATCGACTCATTGACCTGTACAACCGCGCCGTCCCGATCCTGCGCGACCATCCCGTGAACGCGGCGCGCCGCAAGGCGGGCCGGGACGAGGCCAACGCGATCTGGACCTGGTCGCCCGGACGCCGGCCGGCCATGTCGACGCTGCAGGAGCGCTTCGGGGTGAAGGGCGCGGTGATCTCGGCGGTCGACCTGGTGATGGGCCTGGGCGTCTATGCCGGCATGACCCTGATCCGCGTGCCGGGCGCGACGGGGCTGCACGACACGAACTACGAGGGCAAGGCGCAGGCGGCCCTCGACGCGCTCGCCGGCCACGATCTCGTCTACGTCCATGTCGAGGCCAGCGACGAAGCGAGTCACGCCCGCGATCTTGATCTGAAGATCCGCTGCATCGAGTACCTCGACCAGCGGCTGGTGCGGATCATTCTGGCCGGGCTCGAGGAGCGCCGGATCGAGGCCGCCGTGGCGGTCCTGCCCGATCACCCGACGCCGGTGACGACCGGCCAGCACGCCCGCGACCCCGTGCCGGTGGCGATTCTGCGACCGGGCGAGGCGCCCGACGCGACCGAGCGCTTCGACGAAGAGCAGGCTGCGCGCGGCTCCCTGGGGCTGATGGTGGGGGAGCAGTTCATCCGTACGGTGCTGGGGCTCGACCGCGCGTGAGGCCCGACGGGGGCGAGCGCCAGCGCCGGCGATTGGACCCTTCTGGGCCGACCCCACGAGAGCTGGTATACTGAGACGCACGGGCACTCTCGACTCGCCACCTCTGAGCGTAGGGCCCGCGCCGACCGCGTTGGCACGCGACCCTCGGGGTTGCAGGAGGGATGCGGCATGACTCACGATCGAGTTGTTCGCCTGTCCGCTCCGTCCACCACCCGCAGCCGCCATGGTCCGCGATGCGTCCGGCCCTCGGGCCTGCGACCCGCGGCCCCGAGGTCCGGCCTGCGACTCGCATTGAGGTCAGGCCTGCGACTCGCAGTGAGGTCCGGCCTGCGATCCGTGATCGGGGCGGTCCTGATCGCCGCAGCATTGGCCGGCGGCGCGGCGCCCCGGGCCGACCTGCTGTGGCAGTCGGCGGACGGCCCTCCCGGAGCGACGACCTATGTCGTGACCCAGGACGCCTGGGGACGGATTTACGCCGGCACCGACGGCATGGGCGTCTTCCGCAGCTCCGACGGGGGCGCCACCTGGGAGCCGCTGGGGTTTCGTGGATGCAAGGTCTACGACGTCAAGGCGAATCCCGGGGATCCCACGATGCTCGCCCTGGGCTGCGAGCTCGCGCGCCGGGGCCTCTTCATCAGTCGCAACGACGGCGCGACGTGGGAGGAGTGCCCGCTCAACGGCCGCATCGCCCCCTGCATCCAAATCGCCTTCGATCCCGCTGACCCCGACCGCCTCTACGCGGGGTTCATGTCGGATTCGCTGTACTACTCGGTGGACCGCGGCCTGCACTGGCACGCGTGTCCCCATTCGTTCCAGAAGATCGTGGGCGGCATGCCTGTCGGCTACGCCCCGTCGCGCATCCACGTCGATCCCGACGCTGCCAACCGACTGCTGGTGGGCACAGGGCTGGAGCTGCACTACATCCAACCGGGCGGTGGCTTCTACATCTCGGAGGATCGGGGCCTCACTTGGCAGGAGGTTCTGATCCAGGGTTACAGCGGAGTCCTGCTGGCGCTGGACTTCGCCCCAGGCAATCCACGGCACCTGCTCGGATCGTTCAACGGCTTCGGCGTCTGCCGGAGCTTGAACGGCGGCTGGTCGTGGACGTCGATCTCCTCATTCCTCTTCGCCGACTTGCACTTCGATCCGCTCCTCGCCGATCATGCCTGGGCCTGTTCGATCAGCAATCCCGGCTATCCGCCCGGTGGCTACGAGAGCGCCGACGGCGGCACGACCTGGGTTCGCCGCGCGGACGGCTTGCTCGGCACGGATCACTGGAACACGCTGGTGGTCGGATCTGATGCTGTTTGCCTCGGCGAATGGGGCACCGGCATGTTCAAGTGGGACGCCGTCGCGTCCCGCTGGCGCGAGATCAACACGGGCCTGCAGAACACGAGCGCGCACGACGCGCTGGAGGTCGCGTTGCCCATGAGCGCCGCAGGCGGTCCGCGCGAGGGGACCGGCGTCGTCGTCGGCACCTTCGAGAACGGTGTCTTCGTCGGGGACGTCGTGACCGGCCGGTGGGTTCGCGCCAACGAGGGCCTCAACACCGGCTCCGGCATCGAGACATTCTTCCGCTCGCTGGCCACGGACGGGCTGACCACTCTCTTCATGGGCGCGGAGGCGAAGCCGGGCTTCGACAACATCTATCGCAGCCGCGACGGCGCGGACCACTGGCAGCCTGTGAAACCGTGCGGCTTCGCGTCCATGGCCGAGGACATCACCTGCCTGGCGGTGAGTTCGGCCAATCCAAGTCTGGTCTTTGCGGCCCGCGGCGGGGGCGGGACAGCCGGCGTCTACCGCAGCGTGGACGGGGGCGACACCTGGTCTTTTCGCGGCCTGGCGATCGGCGCGGGCGGCACCTATGATGTCGAGCCGCATCCGCTCGCCGCCAACGTCGTCTACGCCTGCGCGTGGAACGGCTTCGTGGTCAGCACGAACGGCGGCGAGTCGTTCGCGCGCGTGCCGGGCTTCAACGCGAGCCTTCTGGCGATCCGCGATCTGGCTTTCGATCCCCAGGATCCCCAGCGCCTGTGGGTGTCGACGCAGTACAACGGGCTCTTCCGCAGCGTCAACGGGGGCACGCAGTGGGACCCGGTGCCGAGCTTCCAGGCCCCGACGAACCACTGGCCGGTCTCGATTCTCGTCGACCCCGACGACTCGGGCCACGTGCTCATCGCCACCGACCGCATCTCGGGCGAGATCGAGGCCTCGGGCGTCTACGAGACGCGCGACGACGGCGTGAGCTGGCAGCTCGCCAACGACGGGCTGCGCTGGCTGAGCGTGCGCAAGCTCCGCGTGGGCGCCGGCCCGCAGCTGCTGCTCGCCAACGCGGCCGACGGCGTGTGGCGGGCGTCGCTGGGCGCGAGCGCCGTGGCCGGCGAGATGCCCTCGGCCGGCCGCTTGCCGGAACGCGCGGGATCGGGGACTTTCACGCCGCGATCCGGCGCGCCGGCGCCGGGCGCCGAGCTGACCCTGACGGTGCGGCCCAATCCCGCCCCCGGGAAGGTCGAGCTCGCCCTCAGCGCGCCGGGCGCCGGTCGGGTCGAGCTCGATCTCTTCGATGCCGCCGGTCGCCGCGTTTGCCGGCTCGCCGCGCAGGACCTGGGCGCCGGGTGCTACGCCCTCGACTGGGACGGCCGTGGCCCGGACGGACGCCGGCTCGCCGCGGGAGCATACTTCTGCCGGTTGCGCTGCAAAGATGAGGTGCACACGCGGCGGCTGATTCTGAGCGGCGAGTGAGCGCCGGGACGCGATTGACCAATGGGCCCTGCGGACCAGGGGGATTCGCCGCGATGATAGGCAGAGCGATCAAGGCGCTCATCATAGCGCTGGGCGTTCTGCTCATCGCCTACCCCGCCGGCGAATACGCGCGCGAAGCGACCAAGATCATCACCTTCTTGAAGTCCGGTCAGGTGTACAGCGACGTCCAGCGGGCCAACGCCGACGCCCCCCTGACCTTCGCCAAGGTCGACACGCTCGACTTCGCCGCGCGCCCCTTCCCCTCCGCCGGGGACACGGCCGTCGCCGTGGTCGACTCGAGCGGCGTCGAGCAGGCGCCCATCGCTTGGCTGACCCGTCCCCACCCCCCGGGCAGCCGCGCCCGACTGGTCTTTGCCCCCGCGCGCCCGCCCGGCGCCCGGGACGGGGCCGCGCGCGACAGCGGGGACGCCGAGCTGCGCGCGGGAACGAGCGCGGCCGCGCGCGACACGACGACGCTCGTGCTGCGGCCGGCCGGCCGGGACGCCCTGTGGCTGGTGGCGAGCATCAGCTTCTTGCGCGTGCTCATCCACGTCGGCTATCTGCTGGTCGGGTTCTGGGCCTTCTCGCGCCGGCCCGACTCCCCGGGCGTGCGGGCGCTCACGCTCTTCAGCTTCTCGATGGCCGCCTTCATGACCATGGGCGTGCGCGCCATCCCCGACCCTTACGCGGCCTTCACGATTCCGGGGGCGCGGGTCTTCGCCGCGGTCCTCAACTCCTTCGTCCTGTACTTCGGGGTGTTCTGGCTGAACCTGGCGCTGCTGTTTCCGACGCCCCTGCCCCGGATTGCGCGCCGCCTCGTGCGCTTCCACGCGCTCTACTACGCGGGGCCGATCGCCTTGACGATCCTGGGGCTGGCCGGAATCGATATCCTGGAGCTGGCGCAGCTCCTCCTGCTCGTCGTACCGATCACCGCGGGATTCGTCGTCCTCGGCGTGCGACGCGGCAAGACGCGCGATCCGCTGGAGCGACGCCAGCTCACTCTCGTCAGTTACGGCACCGGCATCGGCATGAGCGCGCTGTTCGCGCTGGTCATGATCGGAAGGATACCGGCCATCGCCACCAAGCTGAGCACTTTCACAGGGGCGCTCATCGTCACGTTCGCCTTCCTGGCGCTCCTTCTGTCGCCCGCCTCCTTCGCCTACGCCTTCGGGCGCTACCGGATCCTGGAGGTTGAGGGCCGCCTGCGGCGCGGGACGCGCTTCGCGCTGGTGACGGCCGCCGTGCTGGCGCTCTTCATGGCGGGGCTCTTCGCGCTGAGCGAGCTGTTCCTGAAGACCCTGCAGGTCGAAAGCCGCACGCCCACCCTGGCGGTGGCCATGGTGTCGGCGCTCGGCTTTCTGCCCGTGCTCAGGCGCACCCAGAGCCTGGTCGAGCGGCGCTTCTACCCCGAGCGCCTGCGATTGCGCGCTCTGCTGGCCGACCTGCTGTCGGCAACCTCGGCCATGCCCGATCGCCGGGCCCTATGGGAGCAGCTCGAGCAACGGCTGCAGGAAGGCCTCGGCGCGGAGCGGCTATTCCCTCTGCTCGTGGTCGAGGAAGAAGAGGCCCTGCGGCAACCCGGCGGCGAGGCGTCGCCCTTCGCGCGCACAAGCCCCGTCGTGCAAGAGATGATGCGCACTGGCGGCGCGGTCATGGTCGACGAAGCCCGGGCGTCGGATCGCGAGCTGCTCGCGAACGACGAGGAGGCATGGCTGGCGGACCATCGCGTTTCACTGCTCCTGCCGATGAGCACGCGCGGCCGTCTCGTGGGGCTCCTTGCGTTGTCGCTGCGTCCGGGCCACGAGGACCTGCGCGGCGAGGAGCTGGCATTGCTCGTCTCGTTGGCCGCGCAGATCGGTCTGCAGAGCGAGAACCTGCGCCTGCTCGAGGAGAACATCCAGAAGCGCCATTTCGAGGAGCAGCTCGCGACCGCCCGCCGCGTCCAGGAGCGCTTTCTGCCCCGCGACCTGCCGCCGACTCCGGGGCTGGAGTTGGCCGCGCGCTGCATCTTCTCGCTCGAGGTGGCCGGCGACTACTACGACGTCATCCGGCTGGATGAGCGTCGCACGCTGCTCGCCATCGGCGATGTCTCCGGCAAGGGGGCCGGAGCCGCCATGATCATGGCCAACGTGCAGGCCTCGCTGCGGGCGCTCTCGGGCGCCGACATCGATCTCGCCCGGGCGGTAGGTCGTCTCAACGACGTGATCCACAGCAACACCGAGCTGGGTCAATTCATCACCTTCTTTGCCGGCATCTACGATGCCGGCGCGGGGCGCCTGGAGTACGTCAACGCAGGGCACAATCCGCCGCGGATCATCAAGCCGACCGGCATGCACACGCCGCTTGAGACTGGCGGCCCGATCCTCGGAATCCTGCCCGGGATCCGTTATGAACTGGGGGCCGTCGATTTCGCGCCCGGCGACCTCTTCGTGGCCTTCACCGACGGGGTGTCCGAGGCCTGCAACACCGCCGACGAGGAGTTCGGCGAGGGACGTATCACCGCGCTGTTGGCCAGCGCGCCGGGCCAGCCGGCCAGCGCCCTCATCGACCTCGTGCAGCAGGAAGTCACCCGGCACACCGGCTCGTCGTCGTTCGCTGATGACTTCACGCTGGTGGTGGCGCGGGTGCGCCCTCGCGACCTGCATGGAGAGGGGTGACCGCTCTCCGTGGGATTGGACCGGCCGGGATGGCGTGGGGCGCGCGTCTCAACCCACTAAGCCGTTACCAAGATGAATTTTACAGGCACGCCCCCGTGAGTCATACGGGCCTGAAATCGCTTGCGTCCACCCGGTGCCGCCGGTAGTCTATCGGGCTGCGTTGTCCAACAACCCCAAGAAAGGAGCTGAGTCATGGCCCACAAGATCGATTGCGACACTTGCACGTCGTGCGGCGCGTGCGCGGCGGTCTGCCCCGTAGAGGCGATCTCCGAGGGAGACGAGTGCTATGTGATCGACCCCGATCTGTGCACCGATTGCGGCGCGTGCGTCGGGGAGTGCCCGGTGGAGGCCATCTCGCCCGGCGACTGAGCCCCGCGGGACGAGCGGCGCGCGCTTGCGCTCGCGCGCCCATCGCGCACCCGAAGCTGAGCTCAGGACGTCGCGCGCATCGGATGACAGCGGGGCCCCGCCCGATGAGGGCGGGGCCCCGTGTTCGCCTCAGCGGTTGAGCCGCGGCTCCAATGTTCCTGTCCCACCGCCGTTCCCATCCGCGCGGATCGGCGCATCAGCGAATGGGCAGATCCGGCATCAAGTTCATGCGCGGCGATCCGATCAGCTTCGCGGCGACGAGATCCCAGGTGGCCGCCAGATCTTCGTGCAGAAACCGGTAGATCATCCACCTGACCGTCATGCTCGTGTCGCCGCCCCCCAGGATCATGTCCAGGATGCCCTGCTCTTCCGGGTAGTGCACGAACTTGACCTGCTCGCCGGCGGGGATCTCGGCCAGCTCCTTGGCGATCTCGATGGCCCGATCGAGGCCGCCGACCTCGTCGATCAGGCGGTTGTCGACCGCCTGGCGCCCCGTCCACACGCGCCCGTGCGCCAGTCGCTCGGCCTCTGCGAAGCTCAGGCCCCGTTTCTCGGCCACGCGCGACAGCCAGAGATTGAACGACTTCCAGTGGTCGTCCTCGAAGCGGGCGCGCTCGGTCTCGGTGAAGTCGCTGTACGGCGACCACATCAGCGCGTTGGGCCCCTTGGTGATGCTGTCGTGCGTGATGCCCAGCTTCTCGTGCAGGCCGCCGATGTTCATCTTGCCGCTGATCGAGCCGATCGAGCCTGTGACGGTCAGGGGCAGCGCGATGATCTTGCTGGCGCGGAAGGCGATCTGGTAGCCGCCCGACGCGGCGTGGTCGACCATCGATGCCACGATCGGCTTCGTCCGGCTGGTGACCTCGACTTGATGGCCGATGAGGTCGCTCGCCAGGTTCTCCCCTCCGCCGCTGTCGACCCGGAAGATCACCGCCACCACATCCTCGTCCTGCGTCGCACGCTTCAGATCGCGCACGACCGACTCGTGGCCCATGACCATGCCGAGCATCGGATTGACAGTGCTCTTGCGGCCGGCGATCAGGCCCTGGGCGTGTACAATGGCGATCTTCTTCTTCCCCTTGAGCCCCACCTTGTCGAACGACTCGTCTTCGTAGCGAACGGATGAAACGGTGCGCAGCTCCTCGTCTTCCTCGCCCTTGAGTCTGCTCGCAAACTCGTCCCAGTAGAGAACCGCGTCGATCATCCCTTCATCGCACGCCTCCTCGGGTGTGAAGAGCGCATGCTCCATCAGGGCCACGACATGATCTTCGCTCAGCCCGCGGTCCGCCTGCAGGTCGGCCATGATCACCTGCCAGTAGTCGTCCATGATCCAGAGGATGTTCTCCTTGGTCTCCGGCGACATGTCCTCGCGCAGCGCGATCTCGGCCGCGGACTTGTAGTCCTTGATGCGATGCAGGTTGGGACGCACGCCGATTTTGTCGAGCGTGCGCTTGACGTGCGTCGAGGTCGCCCCGAAGCCGGTGAACTCGATGAAGGCGGTGGCCGGCATGAAGATCGAATCGCAGGCCGACACCAGGTAGTACGAGCCCTTGGACAGCCCATCCGCGTAAGCGTAGACCGTCTTGCCCGCCGCGCGCACCTTGGCGACGCCGCCGCGCAGCTCCTGCAGCTTTCCCAGGCCGAGCGAGTTGCTGGCCGAGATCTTCATGATGACGCCGGCGATGCGCTTGTCGACCGCGGCCTTGGTGAGGTTGTCCAGGTACCCCTGGAGCGTCTCGACGTCGCCGCCCACGAGCTGGGCCATCGGGTCCGCCGGCGGGCCGTACTCGGGGATATCGCCGTAGATGTCGAGCACGAGCCAGGACCGGTCCTCGATCTTCTCCTTCTGGCCCGACTTCGAAGCCAGCAGACCGACCATCAGGGCCAAGACCACGATGATCGCCAACACCGACGCGAAGAAGGTGCGGATGAAGGCTTTCACAGAGTGCCTCCTTCTCGATGAGCTCTGTTGAGGTGTCCCCCAGAATTCCGACGCCCCGTCCAGCGCGGGCGGACGCCTAGTCAGGTACGTCCCCCCATGGGCATAAGTTGCTATTTCCAAGCACGATGGGGCAAAGAGTACCGCTGCCCGGCGCCCGGATCAACGGCCGCGGCGGCGCATCCCGGCCGGCCTGTCACGGACCCTCCGGGGCGAAGAGGTTGCCGGGCGACAGGATCCCGCGCGGATCGAGCGAGCGCTTGACCGCCCGCATGGCCTGATAGAGCCAGTCGGGGTAGAGCTGCCGGTAGAGCGGCACCTTGACCTTGCCGATCCCGTGCTCGGCCGCCAGCGTGCCGCCCGCCGCGATCGCCCGGCGCGCCATGGCGCAGGCGGCCCGTGTTCCCCGGGCGAGCGCCTCCGGGCTGTCGGCCAGGAGGTTGTAGTGCGGATGGCCGTTGCCGACGTGGCCGTAGCCGACGACGAGCCCGCCGAAGTCATCGCGCGCGATCCGGTAGGCGTCCTCCATGACCGGGATCAGGCTCTCGAGGGGCACGGCGAAATCGGTGCCGATCTTGCGCCCGCCCGCGAGCACCGCCCTGGCCCCGCGGTCATTCATCCCGCTGGGGACCGCGTGGCGCAGCTTGCGCAGCTCGGCCTGCTCGGCCTGCGTGCGGGCGACGATCGTGGCGTCGGCCAGCCCGCCGGCAGTCTCGATCGCCTCGTGCCAGCGCTCGAGCGCCGGCAGCACGTCCTCGGTCGCGACCTCCTCCTCGAGGAAGATCGCGGCCTGGGCGTCGGACGGCACGCGCAGCGACGCCGCCTCGGGGCGGATCAGCTCGAGCGCATGGTGGTCGAAGTACTCCAGACAGCGCGGCGCAAGCCGGCCCGCCCGGCGGGCCTCATCGGCGGCGAGCACAAAACCGATCGCGGCCCGCCAGTCGCGGAAGAAGGCCATCGCCCCGAAGGACCCCGGCGGCGGCGCGAGCAGGTCGACCTCGACGCGCGTGATCACGCCGAGCGTCCCTTCGCTGCCGATCCACAGGTCGATCGGGTTCTGCAGGCCGAAGTAGCCGGCGGCGTTCTTGTTGGCGCCGATGCGCCGCACCTCGTGGCGACTGCCGTCGGCCAGCGCGATGCCGAGCGCGCGGACGTACTGGCGCGTGGACCCATAGCGATAGGTGCGCGAGCCGCTGGCGTTGCAGGCGACGTTGCCCCCCAGCGTGCTCTCCTCCTCGCTGGTCGGATCGGGCGCATAGAAGAGCCCGGCCTCGGCCACCTGCCGCTTGAACTCGGCCGTCACGATGCCCGGCTCGGCGATCGCGATGCGCCGCTCCCGGTCGATGTCGATCAACCGGGCCATGCGCTCGAGGGAGAGCACGATTCCGGTCGTCGCGACGGACGCTCCCGTCGTGCTCGACCGCAAACCCTGGGGCGTGACCGGGATGGCACGGTCGTGGCAGAGCCGCAGCAGGTCGGCCAGCTCCTCCGCGCTCTCGGGCCGGGCCACCGCCGGCGGCACTCGGGAGAGCCCCGAGACGTCGGCGGCGTAGGCGCCGCAGACCTCGGGATCGGCGGTGACGCGCGGATGCGCGCGCAGCGGGGTGATGTCGATGTCCATGCGCTGCCTCTTGGCCGGCCTTTCCAGGCCGCGGCGGGTTGCGACTTGGGGGCGCGCCGGAACCCCGGCAGGATGCGCCGGGCCCCACGCCGGACAGGGGATTCCTATCCCATCCACCCCCCTGCGTTCAACTGCGGGTTTCACGCCCCGGGTAAGAGCTCGAAAGGAAACCGAGGAACCGGCAACGATGGCGCGCTGTTCTGCCGAAGTGGTCTTGGGGTAGTCAGGCCATCCTCACAGGAGCAGGTGAATGAAGATCGCACGTCTGAGAGACGTCCCCCAGACGCCCGTCACGATGGAGGGCGCGTCTGGCGCGTTCAAGCAGGTCCCCATCGGCGCCCGCGATGGGTCGCCGACGATGTCGCTGCGCGTCTTCACGATCGCGCCGGGCGGCCACACGCCCCATCACGCCCATCCCTTTGAGCACATCAACTACATGATGGCGGGGCGCGGCGAGCTCTTGACGGATGCTGGACCGCGCCCCGTGGCCGCGGGGGACTTCATCCTCGTGCTGCCCAACGAGCGTCACCAGTACCGCAATCCCGGCGAGGAGCCGCTGGTGTTCGCCTGCCTCGTGCCGGCGGCGTACGAGTAGGACGACCAAGCACCTGTTGCGATCCGCTCGGCCTTGGCCCAGGATCCCCCCATGCTCGAGATCCTGGCGCAGAACCCGCTGGTCCTGCTCTTCACGGTGATCGGGACCGGCTACCTGGCAGGCAACATCAGCATCTTCGGCTTCCGTCTGGGGGTGGCCGCGGTGCTCTTTGCCGGCATCGCCTTCGGCGCCCTGGACGCGCGCTGCGCGCTGCCCGAGCAGATCTACATCATCGGCCTGGTGCTCTTTGTCTACTCGGTCGGGCTGCAATCGGGGCCGTCTTTCTTCGCCTCCTTCCAGCGCCGGGGCCTGCGGTACAGCGTGATCACCTTCGCCATCCTCGCCCTGGCGGCCTTGCTCGCCGGCGCGGCCGCCCTCCTGCTCAAGATCTCGGCGCCCACCGCCGCCGGGCTCTTCTGCGGCTCGCTGACGAACACGCCTGCTCTGGCGGCCGCCGTGGAGACGACCAAGAACCTCTCGGCCGGGCTGGAGCCGGCGGCGCGCGAGCAGCTCATCAACAGCCCGGTCGTGAGCTACGGCCTGGCCTACCCGTTCGGGGTCTTCGGCGTGATCCTCTGGATCCATCTCTACCAGAAGCTCCGGCGGGTTAGGCCCGAGGATGTGCAGCGCGAGGCTGCCGTCGAGCAGGTCACGCCCATCACCGGCGCCACCTTCCGCGTGAGCAACCCAGCCGTCATGGGTCAGACCGTGGGGCAGGCGCTCGCCGCGCACGGCGAGCCGGGCTTCGTGCTGAGCCGCATCCGCAAGGGCGATCGCAGCTCGGTGGTCGAGGGCGCGACGCTCCTGGAGGCGGGCGACCTGGTCGTCGCGGTCGGCCCGCCGGCCGCCATGGAGCGCGCGCGGCTGATCTTCGGCGAGCAGGTGGCGGAGCCGTTGCCCGAGGGCATGGACGGCATCACCTATCGCCGCGTGTTCGTCTCGAACCGGAAGATCGTGGGCAAGCAGATTCGGGAACTGCAGCTCGGGCGGCGCCTGCAGGCCACGATCACCCGGCTGCGGCGCGGCGACGTGGAGATCGTGCCGTCGCCCCACACGATCCTCGAGCTGGGCGATCGCGTCCGCGTGGTGAGCTACCAGGAGAACATGGACGCGGTCACCCGCTTCTTCGGCGACTCCGTGCGTGGCATCGCCGAGACCGACTTCCTGTCGCTCTCGCTGGGCATCGTCCTGGGCGTGTTCCTGGGGATGATCCCCATCCCCCTGGGCGGGGGCTTGAGCTTCAAGCTCGGGTTCGCCGGCGGGCCGCTCATCGCGGGCCTCGTCCTTGGCCGGCTCACGCGCACCGGCCCGATCATCTGGGACCTGCCGTACAACGCCAACCTGGTGCTGCGCCAGGTGGGCCTGGTCTTCTTCCTGGCCGCCATCGGGACGCGCGCCGGCTTCGGTTTCAGCGACACCCTGCGCGCGGGCGGCTGGACGATCGTCGCCGCCGGAGCCGCGCTCACCACGATCATGACGCTCGTCATGCTCTCGGTCGGCCACCGCGTCCTGCGGCTGCCGATGGCGGCGGTGCTCGGCATCGTCTCAGGCATCCAGACGCAGCCGGCGGTGCTGGCGTATGCGAATCAGCAGACCGAGAGCGATCTGCCCAACACCTGGTACGCGACCGTGTACCCGGCGGCGATGGTGGCCAAGATCATCCTGGTGCAGGTGATCGCGTCGGCGGTGCTGGTGAGGTAGACGCGCGGGGAAGCCGCACATGGGAACCTACGAGCTGCAAACCGAAGTCGGCATTGCTGCCGAGCCAGCGCGGGTCTGGGAAGTCCTCATGGATTTCTCCTCCTATCCCGAGTGGAATCCGTTCATCCGATCCATCCGCGGCGTGCCGCAACAAGGTGCGCGACTCCAGGTGCACCTGCAGCCGAGCGGCAAACGCGGCCTGGAGCCTCACCCATCACTGGCCGGTGACGATCATCGCGTGAGCGGTCGACTGCCGGGCAGGGCAGGGGCACCTCTGCAGAGCGGTACTCGTTGCCCCCGGCACGTCGCCCGGGTAGGCTGTGACCAGGTTTGATCCTTCTGGCATGGGTCTCGATCTTGGCGCAGGAGGTGTCTATGAAAAGGCTGTGCATCATGGTCGCCGGGCTGCTCATGGCGGCAGGCAGCGCGTCGGCGAGCCCGGAATACAAGACGGGCTTCATCGGCTGGGGACCGCGGGGCGGCATCACCTTCAACCCGGACCAGATCCACGTTGGCGCACACATCGACTTCGGCAACTTCGCCAAGCACGTGCGCCTGCAGCCCAACGTGGAACTTGGCTTCGGCGACGACGTCACCGTCGCCACCGCCAACATCGAGATAGCCTATCGATTGACCCCTGACTGGACGGCCTTGACGCCCTTCTTCGGCGCCGGACCATCGTTCGCCTACTACCGCATAGACTCCAAGGGCAACGATGACAGCGAGTCCGAGACCGGGCTGAACCTCATCGCGGGCATCGACAAGGGATTCTCGGGCGGGAACCGCCTGTTCCTGGAGACGACCTTCGGGCTGGGGGACCTGCCCGACTTCAAGCTCACCGTGGGATGGACCTTCTTCCCCGGCGATTGAGCCCCCGAAGGCTCGCCTCAGCGGGCAACCGATCGCGCCGGCGCGCGAGCGGCGATCACGCGAGGTCCCTTCGCGCTTGACGATTGTCGACCGCTTGCGATATGTATCGCGTTGACAGTGTCGGACTTTGACTCGGCGTCCATCGGGTGACCCGCGGGGCGGCTGGCATGGCCAGCGATCGGAAGGAGGATCAAGATGATCGGCGATCTGCGCGGACGGCTTCTGTTCGCAACCCTGATCCTGGTCGTGGGCGTCATTCTGGCCGGGCCGGGGTGCGGCGACGACGACGATAATGGCCCGACGGGACCGCCGGCCACGTTCGACCCGCCCTCGAATCTCCTGGCGGTGAACGGGGACGGGGAGATCACCCTGACCTGGGCGGCGAGCCCGCACGAGGGGCAGGGTGAATTCCGTCGCTACAACCTCTACCGCGCCACGAGCTCTCTGGTGGGTGTCGAACCATCTCAGCTACCCACCCCGATCGCGTTCACGAACCCCGGCGTGCGGACCATCGGAACCCCGGTCACGAACGGGACGCTCTACTACTACCACGTGCGCGGCGAGCGGACGAACGGGGACCTCACCGCGGCCAGCAACGAAATCAGCGCCGCCGGCCGGCCGGAGGGGGCCGGCAAGGTGATCAACGAGTTCAAAGCCACCGGCGACAGCGGCTTCGACTTCTCCGAGGGCCTGAGCGTCTCTCTGAGCCAGGCCAACACCGACCGCTTCGAGAAGACCGACCTCTACCTGGGAACGAGCGCCGTGAGCGACTCCTCGTCCGGGGAGCTGCGGCTGAAGAGCCCGCACCTGCTGGGCGTCGCGGGCTACAGGGCCGTGGGCATCAAGATCCTGGGAACCGAGTGGGGCGTTTCCACGACGACCGACGACGGTTGGACCGACCAGGTCGCCGTGGTCAAGGACCTGGTCTATGCGGTGCGCATCCCCGCCACGGGCACGCCGGCGAACTTCGCGAAGCTGCAGATCACGGCGGTGAAGTCGACCCCGGCCGGCGAGCGCAATGTCACGCTGAAGTACGCCTATCAGCCGGGCGCGGATCTGGCCCTATTCTAGGCCCGGTCGGGGGCTGAGTCCGGCGGGCGCCGACCGACCGCGGAGTCCGCGGGGCGGTGCGCGCGCCGGCGATTCGGACGGCGGCGGCGGGCGAGCTCAGCGCGCCCGCCGCTCCGCGCGCAGACTCAACCGATCGCGCACGAACTCCGAGAGCGCCAGCATCGCCCGATCGACCCGCCGGAACGTGGGCGCGCCGTGGTCCTGCAAGAGGTTCACCAGCGGGTCGTAGATCTCGCCCGCATCGACGCAGAAGACCATCGGCTTGCGCGTGGCACGGAAGATGCGCGCGAAGCCCATGCCCAGCGAGCTTTCGGCGTAGAGGTTCTCCTTGTGCTCGGTGCTGGGCGGCAGGACGTTCACGGCCAGCGTCAGCGGCACGCAGGAAACGAGCAGACAGTCGACGTTGGGGTCCTCGACCATCGCGGCCACGCAGTTGAGGTAGGCCGGGGTCGGCGTGATGGGCGTCGCATCCAGCGGGTTGCGGAAATCGACGATGCCCTCGGGCAGCCCCTTGCGCATGCGCTCCCAGGTGGCCGGCGCGAACTCGGCCAGCTTCAGGTAGCCCAGCCGGTCGGAGCCGACGGTCGTCTCGAAGCCGGCGTTGGTCATGATCGCCACGCGCCGCCCGCGCACGCGCCGATTCCCCAGCAGCGAGTAGATCTGCATCCACTCGGCGAAGGTGTCCAGGTCGGGCGCCACCTTGATGCCGGCGTGCTCGAAGCACTGCTCGGCCACCGCGTAGTCGCCGGCGATGGCGGCCGTGTGCGAGCTGGCGGCCTTCGCGCCGGCGGCGGTGCGGCCCGTCTTGTACATCACCACCGTCTTGCCCTTCGCCCGCGCCGCGCGCGCGGCGGCAATGAGAGCGCGGCCGTCGTAGGGCTGGAAACCTTCCACGTAGACCGAGATCACGCGGACCTGATCCTCGCCGGTGAAGTAGCGGACGTAGTCGGAGACGGACACATCGACCTGGTTGCCGAAGCTGATCGAGTAGCGCGGCGTGATGTAGTTGCCCAGCCGTGACATCTGGCAGACGAGGAACGCCCCCGACTGGCTGACGGAGGCCAGATTCGCACCGCCAACCCGGTCTTTGTGGATCGCCAGCTTGTACGGCGGCAGGAAGAAGGTGTTGTAGTCGCCCGGGCTGCTGACGATCCCCAGGCAGTTGGGCCCGTTGACGAGAATCCCGCCGTCCGGCCGATCGCGCGTCTCCAGGATGAAGCGCTGCAGGCGGCGTTGAAGCTGCTTGCCCGCCTGCGTCTCGCCGAACCCGGAGCTGATCAGGGTGAAGGTCTTCACCTTTCCCCGCTGGGAGAGCTCGATCATCGTGTCGATCAGCTCGTCGCTGGCCGGCACGGTCACGACCGCCATGTCGATGCCGTCCGGCAGCTCGGCGGCCGATCGGTAGCAGGCCACGCCGTCGATCAGCCTCTCCGTGGGGTGCATGATGCCGAGCGTCTTGGGCGAATAGCGGGGCGAAGCCAGCAGATTGCGCAGGATGATGCGCCCCGGGTTCATCGCGCGCGACGATACGCCCAGCAGCAGGATGAGCTTCGGCTCGAGCAGCGACTTCAGGTTGTGAATGGGCCGCGGGCGGACCTCCTGCTTCGCCTGCGAGCACGTGCCCAGGCCGTCCAGCGCCACCAGGCGGCCTTGCGCATCGACCGCCAGGGGGTTGACCTCGATCTCCTCGAGCGTCCACGGGCTGTCGTGGTTGAGCGGCGAGAAGGCCTCGCCCAGCTCGGCCAGCGCGCGGACGGCCGCCTCGGCCGCGCCCGGCGCGACGAGCGGCCCCCGTTGCCCGCGGACGCGGCCGGCGAGGAAATCCCCCGCCACCGTGCCCGCCACCAGCGCGGCCGCCACATCGCCGGATCCGGCCAGGTCCGGGGCTGGGCGGATGGCGATCGCGTGTCCGGCGCGCAGCCGCTTGCCCCAGAACTCCGTCGTCACGCCCCCCAGTCCGAAGGAGACGACCGGCCCGAAGGCGCGGTCGAGGCGCAGGGAGAGCAGCAGCTCCGTGCCCGGTCCCGCGCGCAAGTCGATCTTCTCGGCCACCAGGACGCCCACGCGGCCGAGGTCTTGCTCGGACGCCCGTGCGGAGAAGTCGACCAGCGCCTGACGCACCGCGGTTGCATCGCGGGGAATGACGCGCACGCCGCCGAACTCGGTCTTGTGCAAGATGCGCGGGGAGACGACCTTGGCGACGACCTCGTCGCCCGGGATCGCCGCCAGCGCGGCCGCGGTCACGGCCTTTGGGTCATGGAAGACGGCGTGGCGCGGAACGCCGATCCCGGCGGCGGCGAGGATCGCGTAGACCTCGGGCTCCAGGAGGGCCGCACGGTCCTCCGCCTCGATGCGCTCGAGGACGTTCTCGACCGCTTTGCGATCCAACGGCACCGGGCAACCTCCGCCGCCGTCCCCCCGGGAAGCCGCCACCGGCTCCCAACGATGCTAGGTTAATCGTCGCAATCTAGCCGCAGGCTCGGGGGGCTGTCCAGGGCCGATCGCCTAGCCCGCGCGACCGCGCTGCGCGGGCCGCCTCCCGCGAAGCCCCGTTGCGAGGGACCCCTCTTGCCAATCCCGCCGCCGCCGGGTACCGTTGCCTCATCGGCGCCGGCGTCGCCCCGGTCCGTCCGGCCGGGCCGTGCGCCCGCGGTCGTCCCGGACGACCGGCCCCAGCCGCCACCGGCGCCCGGAATGGACGGTCCGCGCTGCGCGCCCGCTCGATGCGAGGAGGAATCATGCCGAAGAAGTCCGTGCTGCTCGTCGACGATGACGCCGTCTTCCTGGAGGCCGCCAGCGCCATCCTCGAGTCCCGTTTCGAGGTCCGCACCGCGGCCAACGGCAAGCAGGCCATCGCTGCGCTCGAGCAGTCCCTGCCCGACGCCATCGTGCTGGACGTGATGATGGATCACATCGCGGAAGGCTATGACGTCGCTCGCCAGGTCAAGCAGAGCCCTCGCACCCGTCACATACCGATCATCATGCTGACCGGCGTTGACGAGGTGTACAAGTATAGGTTGTCCGTCGAGGATGCCAGCGCGCCGCACGACTACTACCTCGAGAAGCCCATCAAGCCCGAGAAGCTGCTGGCGGTGCTCGAGGAAGCCACCGGCGTCGGGGGATCATGAGCCAGGTCTCCTTCGCGTTCACGCTCGCCCATGAGCTGCAGGCGCGGCTGCGTTGGTTCGGACAGCTCCGCTGGATCGCCATTGCCGGATTGACCGGCACCGCGCTGCTCGGCCCACGCGTCGGCCTGCCGGGGTTGTGGCCCAGCCTGCTGATCATCGCCGTGCTCGTGGCGAGCTACAACATCGTCTTCACGCTCATTCTCCGGCAGCGGCATGCGGTGACGCGTTCGCATCGGTTTCTCCAGGTCTGCGCCATTGTCCAGATCTCGTTGGATCTCCTGGCTCTCCTGGTCACGGTCCATTTCTTCGGGGGCCTGCGCAGCCCCATCCTGCACTTTTTCATCTTCCACATGGTGATCGGCACGATCATGCTGTCCACGCGCATCATGTACGTGATCGGCGCGCTCACCAGCCTGGCCCTCGTGGTCATGCACGTCGCCGAGGAAGCCAGCCTCCTGCCGCGTCACGCCACGGTGCTCGTGCCGCCAATCTACGATTCCTTGTACAATCCAGTGATCCTGGCCCTGACCATCGCCATCTTCGGAACCATCTACCTGACCGGCCGCGTGACGGGCAGGCTCAAGCAGGGCAGCCTGCGCCTGCTGGAGATGACGATGCAGCTCAGCGACAAGACCGACCAGCTCGAGCGAACGCTCGCGGACATGCGGGAAATCGAGCGGCGCAAGTCGCACTACATGCGGTTGTCGGCCCACCAGCTCCGCTCGCCGTTGGGGACGATCAAGACCTCGCTCGATGCGCTGGAGCAGGGCTACGTCGACCTCGGGTCGCCGCGCGGGCACAAGCTGATCCGGGGCATCGTCGAGCGGACCGAGGGGCTGCTCATGATCGTCAACGACCTGCTGAGCCTGGCCAAGATCCGGGAGGGGCAGGCGGCGGCGCCCTGGGAAGCGAACCTCGATCTGAGCGCCCTGCTGGCCGAGGTCTTGCGGGACCTGGACGCCTATGCGCACGCCCGGACCGTAGGGGTCGAGGCGTCCGTCGCCGCGCGCCCTGCGCCCGTTCTGGCGCGGGGTGTCCGCGAGGACCTACGCCATGCCTTCGAGTGTCTGGTCCAGAATGCCGTCAAGTACTCGCGCGATGGCAGCGTGGTCAACGTCGACCTGCGCGTGAGCGGCGACCTGGCCACGATCCGCGTCGCCGACCACGGCATCGGCATCCCGGCGGAGATTCTGCCCGAGATCTTCCTCGAGTTCGTGCGCGCCCCCAACGCCAAGCACCACGCCACGGAGGGCACCGGGCTCGGGCTCGCCATCGCTCGCGAGGCGATTGAATTGCACGGCGGCCGCATTGCGGTGATCAGCCAAGAAGGCGCCGGCACGACCTTCACGGTCACGCTGCCGCTCGCGGGCGCCCAGCGTCCGAGCCGCTAGAACTGGACGTCAGCCACCAAGCGGAATACGGTCGAGGTGTACTCGTCCGTCTCCTCGTGCAGACCGCCGGCCGGCACTCCAATCTGGTACTCGCCGTCCACGTACTGCAGCTCGCCGTAGAGCGAGCACTTGGGCGCGATCTGCTGCGTCAGGCTCGCGATGAGCGTGTTCTGTCGCTCGGGGCCGAGGCGCTCGGTCTGCGCGCCGGCGATGTAGAGGTCTCGCTGCGTGCGCACGCCCCCGACCTCGAACACCCCGCCGCTCCAGAGCTTCACATTGGCCCACGCGCTGGCGGTCTGCTTGACCTGATCGCGCGCCTCGGCGAAGGCGGGCGGCGCGACCTCGGCGAGCGGGACCTCGTGCTTGAAGAAGACGCCGGCGCCGATCCGTCCCCAGTCGGCGCGCAGGGAGATCCGCGGGCCCTGGAGATTCGACTCGTAGGTCAGGGCGCTGAAGACGGAGTAGAAGTCCGCCTCCATGCGGTTGTAGGCGACCTCGGCATGGGTCATCAAGTTGGCGGTCGAGAGGCCGAGGAGCCGGCCACCCTTGGAACCCTGCCAGTCGTGGACCAGGCCTCCGCGCAGAGCCAGCCCGTCCATGGTGCGGCAGTCTTCCTCGCAGTACCTATTCGGGTCCAGGTGGCTCAAGGCGACTTCACCGTAGAGAACCGCCATGCCGGGCAGCGGCAGCCTGAAATCCGCCCCCAACACGCGATCGCGCATGGGAGCCGCGCTGTCGTGCATGTAGGTCGTCGGGCAGCCGGGCAAGTCCTCGCTGTCGGCGACCAGGAGCGCGGTCGCCGCGATCTCCAGCGGATCGGGGCCCCAGGGCACCGCCAGGTGAGCCTTGGCGCGGCCGGAGTAGAGGTCCTGGTGGTAGTAGTTGTCGTCGCGCTCGGATGCGACGCACGCGCCGGGCTCCTCCGGATGCGGCGCCTGCGGCCGGGCGTACAAGAGGAGCAGATCGAAGCGGTCCATCAGGGTGAGATTCCAGCGCGCGCCCTCGAAGGACAGGTCGGGCTCGGTCTGCTCGAGGCTCTCGGAGCGTATGAAGCCGGCCATGCCGGCCGCGCCCCCGCACACCCCGCACCCCTGGGCCCGCTGCCCGCCGGCCACGGGGGTATCGTCCTTGTCCCAGCGCATCAGGGTCAGGGGCGTCAAGTGCACGCGATAGTAGCCCGCCTGGAGGCTCGACTCATAGCGCCGGACGAGCGGGAGACGGCCGCGCGTATCGTAGCGCAGGATGAAGCTGCCCCACGGGCTGCTGAGGTAGTCCGGACCGCTGCGCAGCACCAGGTCGCCTTCGTTGCTGAGACGGAAGAAGCCGCCCGCCTTGAGCTGGGGCGTGACGGCGTAGGTCAGCTCGAGCTCCGCGCGGGCGCGCAGCGAAGGGCCGGGCACGAGGGGCTCGCCGTTGGCCCCGACGGCGCCGGTGCCGGTCGTGTCGATGTGCATCCACCGCATGAGGCCGCGACCGTGCAGCTCCAGCTTCTGCTCCTTCAGAATGCCCAGTTCCTCGAGCACGCCGGGACGCCGGGGCGTGCCCGTCGACCCCGCCGCCGGGCCGGGCGCGCCCGCCGCGGAGACCGCCGCGCCCTCCTGGGCAGCGGCCTGCCCGCCGCTCAGCGCTTCCTGCAGGAGACTGTCGATCGTCGGCCTCAGGGCCTGCAGCTCGTCGGGCATGATCTCGTAGTAGACCGCCCGGATGACTCCCCGCTCATCCACCAGGAAGGCGCTGTAGCTGTGGGAACCGGCGCCGTAGACCGATGCCATGCGACCGCCGGGGTCGTACAGGTGGAGCAGGCGGGGTCCGGCCGAGTTGGCCACCAGGTTCATCTTGGCTGAGGGATGGTCATCGAAGTTGACGCCCACGACGTTCAGGCCCTCGGGCGCGCCCCAGTCGTGGAGCTCCTGGCAGACCTCCATCCGCCGGCTGCACTCGGCGCAGTGGGTCGTCCAGAAGGCCAGCAGGGTGGCGCCGTAGCTCTGGAACAGCGTGTCGCTGGCCACCTGGAGCTCGCTGCCCACGCGGGGCAGAACGAAGCGCGGAGCGGTAGCACCCACCAGAGGGCTGGTGTCGCCACCGCCGCTCGCGTGGGCGGATGCCAGCACCCCGGCGGCGATCAGGCCGAGCGCCACCAGGGCGCGCCGCCCGCGCCAGCGCCGTTCTCGGCAGCCGATGCGGTGTGGATTGCATGCTGCGACTGGTACGACCATCTTAGCCCTCCCTGGATTGGAACCTCTCCTACCTGCGGCAGTATAGCCACCCTGTGGCACCTGGGAACAGCCCGGGCGGGCGAACCTGCGGCGGTCAAAAACGCGCCGGCGGCGCGCCCGCGGGGACAGGCCCGGCGCACCGGCGGGTCGAGCGCCCCCGAGGCAGAGAGGGCCACGGGGTCGTTGACTTCTTGCAATCCGCCTTGCGGGCGGTCAGACTCCCGGGATCTGAAGCTGAAGAATGGAGGCAAAGCCATGATCGAGATCAAC
>CAZRWW010000048.1:0-40837 GCA_964603725.1 uncultured bacterium | reverse complement strand
CGAGGGCATTCGCTTCGCGAACATCATGAACGAGTTCGTCGAGCAGGTGCGCGCGATGGGCCCGAGCCCCCTCGCCCCGCCGGCCGCCGAGGTTGCGGAGGCCGAGGCCGCGGGGCTCGCCGAGGCCGGCCCCGGCGGCTCGCCCGCCGTCGAGCTCGCCGCGACCCGCGTCCTCGCCTGCCTCGAGTGCGGCCGCTGCACCGCGGTCTGTCCGGTCGCCCCCTACCAGAGCTTCTCGCCGCGCCGGCTGGTCTCGCGGCTCGTGGCGGCCGGGCTCGAGCGCCAGGCCGCCGAGCCCACGCAGTGGACCTGCCTGACGTGCGGGCGCTGCTCGGCAGTCTGCCCCGCGGGCGTCGACTACACCGGCTTCGTGCTCGCCGCGCGCGCCGCGGCCGTGGCCTCCGGAGTGCGGCCGGCCACGCCCGGCGCCGCCGACGAGGGAGCCGCCGCCCCAAAGGCTGAGGCTGCTCCGGCCGCCGCGCCGGCCGCGACCCGGCCGGCCGACCGGCCGGCAGTGGAGGTCGCGCCCTGCTCGCACGGCGGCGTCTTCGAGCAGATCAGCGTGATGCACACCCGGCCCGCCCTGCGCCAGAGAAGGCTGGGCTGGATGACCGGCGGCCTCGAGGCCGTCGTTCTCGAGGAGGGCGAGCGTGGCGAGGGTCGCGATCTGCTCTTCACCGGCTGCAGCCCCTACTTCGCCGCCTACTTCGGCGGCGCGACCGGCACCGGGCTCACCCGGATGCTGCGCTCGGCAGTGGCGCTGCTCAACCGCGCCGGCATCCGCCCCGCGCTCCTGGCCAACGAGCGCTGCTGCGGGCACCACCTGCGCATCGCCGGTCGCGCGGCTCAGGCCGAGTGCCTGGAGCGCCTCGTGGCGGATCAGCTCCGGGCGAGCGGGGCGCGCCGCGTGATCGCGCTGTGCCCCGAGTGTCTGGTGGCGCTCCGCGCCCTGGTGGCGCAGCACGCCCCCGGGATCGAGGTTGTGCATCTGAGCGAGGCGCTGGCGGCGCACCGCGAGCCGCTGGCCGCCGGGCGCATCGCCCACGTCGCCGACGCCGGCGCGGCCGGCGCGGGCGCGGGGGACGGCGGCGGGCCGGGTGGCCGGGTCACCTACCAGGACCCGTGCCGCCTGGGGCGCGCCAGCGGCCTGTACGACCCGCCGCGCGAGCTGCTCGCCGCCGTCGCGGGCGTCGAGGTCGTGGAGATGGCCCACCACGGGGCGCGGGCGATCTGCTGCGGCAACACGGCGTGGCTCAATTGCAACGCCGGCACCCAGCGCCTCCAGGCGGCCCGCCTGGCGGAGGCCGCCGCCACGGGCGGCGCGCTGCTGGTGACGGCCTGCCCGGGCTGCTACATCCACCTGTGCTGCGCCCGCGATGCGGCGGTCCAGAGAACGGCGGCGCAGGCGGGGAGCGCGCCGGGTGGCGCCGCGCGGGAAGCGAGCCCGCCGGCACGGGCCGCGCCGGTCGCCATCGCGGACATCTGGTGCGTGCTGGCCGATGCGCTCGGGTGCCCTGTAGATTCGGAAGACTCGGGATCCCCAGCCGGATCCGGGACCCGCTCCGAGGCGGGCGCCGGAGACCGGTCCGGGGCCCATGGCCATACGGAGGTCCGAGGATGATCCAGGATCTGCCCAGAACGGGCGTCTTCGTCTGCGACTGCGGGCTGAACATCGCCGGTTCGGTCGACACCGCGGCGGTGGCCGAGTTCGCGGGGACGCTGGCGGGAGTCGTCTGCGTGGTGCGCAACAAGTACACCTGCGCCGACCCCGGCCAGAACGAGATCCGCAAGGCGATCGTCGAGAACCGGCTCGAGCGCGTGGTGGTGGCCTCCTGCACGCCGCGCATGCACGAGTCGACCTTCCGCGCCTGCGTCGCGAGCGTGGGGATGAACCACTACCTGATGGAAATGGCCAACCTGCGCGAGCATTGCTCCTGGGTGCACGCCCACGACCGCCAGGGCGCCACGGAGAAGGCCAAGGACCTCGTGGCCAGCGCCGTCGCCCGCGCCCAGATGCTCCAGCCGCAGGAAGAGCCGGTCATCCCGGTCGTCCAGCGCGTGCTGGTGATCGGCGGCGGCGTGGCGGGCATCCAGGCGGCGCTCGACTGCGCCGACGGCGGGCTGGAAGTGGTGCTGGTCGAGAAGGAGCCGTCCATCGGGGGCATCATGGCGCAGCTCGACAAGACCTACCCCACGATGGACTGCTCGATATGAATTCTGGGACCCAAGATGATGGATGCCGGTCGGCATCCGCGGATCAAGGTTCTGGCCTACAGCGAAGTGGAAGCGGTCGACGGCGCGGTCGGCAACTTCCGGGTCACGGTGCGCAAGAAGGCGCGCTTCGTGCGCGAGGACCTGTGCAATAGCTGCGCCGAGTGCGCCAAGGTGTGTCCGATCATCGTGCCCGACGGCTACCAGATGGGCCTTTCGTCGCGCAAGGCGATCTACATCCCCTTCCCGCAGGCGGTGCCCAGCGCCTACCTGATCGACGCGAGCGCCTGCCTGGGCAACAACCCCATCGCCTGCGGCAAGTGCTACGACGTCTGCGAAAAGAAGTGCATCGAGTTCGACATGCGCGACGAGCTGCTGGACTTCCCGGTCGGCGCGATCATCGTCGCCACCGGCATGGACGTCTACGACCCGACCGAGATCGAGGAGTACGGCTACGCCCGCTTCGCCAACGTGATCACCAGCATGGAGTTCGAGCGGCTGATCTGCGCGGGCGGCCCCACCGAGGGCCACTTCGTGCGTCCCTCGGACCTGCAGCGGCCCAGCAGGATAGGCTTCATCCAGTGCGTGGGCTCGCGCTCGCAGAAGTTCGGCTCGCCGTACTGCTCGAACATCTGCTGCATGAACACGGTCAAGGACACCCTGCTCCTGGCCGACCACTACCCCGACACCGAGAGCAAGGTCTTCTACATGGACATCCGGGCCTTCGGCAAGGGGTTCGAGGACCTCTTCACCCGCAGCAAGGCGGCCGGCGTGCGCTACGTGCGCGGCATCCCCGGCGAGATCCGCGAGGACCCGGCCACGCGCAACCTGCGCGTCACGGTCGAGAACACGCTCACGGGCGAGCTAGAGGAGCACGAGCTCGACCTGGTGGTGCTCTCGGTGGGCGTCATCCCCCGCCAGGACTCGGCCGTGATCCAGCGGCTGCTGACGCTCAGCAAGACCGGCGACGGCTTCTTCATGGAGGCCCACCCCAAGCTCAAGCCGGTCGACGCGCCCACGCGCGGCATCTACTTCGCCGGCTGCTCGGAGTCGCCCAAGGACATCAAGGACAGCGTGACCCAGGCGGGCGCGGCGGCTTCGCACGCGCAGATTCTCCTGAACGCGGGCAAGATCACGCTCGACGCGGTCGTGCCGCGGATCCTGGAAGAGGCCTGCAAGAAGTGCGGGCGCTGCGCGCAGATCTGCCCGTTCCACGCCATCACGTGGGAGAAGGGCCAGGTGGCCAGGGTGATCAGCGCGGCCTGCGCCGGGTGCGGCGGCTGCGCCGCCGAGTGCCCATTCGGCGCGATCACGATGACGCACTTCACCGACGCGCAGCTCAAGGCCCAGATCGACGCCATCCTGCACGAGCACCGGCGCGAGAAGCTCGTCACCTTTGCCTGCAACTGGTGCTCCTACGCCGGCGGCGACACGGCCGGCACGGCGCGCCTGCAGTTCCCGGCGCACGCCCGGCTGATCCGCACGATGTGCAGCGCGCGCGTCTCCGAGGAGCTGATCCTCTACGCCTTCGAGCGGGGCGCCCCCATGGTGCTCGTCTCGGGCTGCCACTTCGCCGATTGCCACTACATCAACGCCAATCGCCAGACGGTGCTGCGCGTCGAGCGCGTGTGGGACAAGCTCGAGAAGCTCGGCCTGCGGCCCGAGCGGCTGCAGCTCGAGTGGATCAGCGCGGCCGAGGGTCAGAAGTTCGCCGAGGTGATGCGCGCGCTCGAGCCGCTGCGGGCGGCCGTCACAGACGAGGAGATCGACCGGGGGATGCAGGCCCTGGCCGCGGAACGCCGGCGCAGGGAAGAGAAGGAGCGCGCGGCGCGCGAGCTGGCCGCGGCCAGGCCGGCCGCCGCGGACGCGGCCGGCTCGGTGGAGGCGGGCGCGGGGGCGACCGGCGGGACGCCCGCGCCGGCCCGGTCCTGAGGAGTGGCGTGATGGAAGAGACACGGCCCTTCCGCTGCATGCGCTGCGGCCACGAGTTCACCGCGGTCCACAAGAAGGACGGCGCGCTGGTCGAGCGCACGTGTCCGAAGTGCCGCAGCAACTCGATCCGCCTGAGGAAAGACGAGCCGGCGCCGGGCGCGGGGTCGGCCAAGCCCCGCCGGACGTGACGAACCAGAGGGAGCAGGATCCGATGGCCGACGCCCACGATCAGCGGCCCGCCGGGGCCGGTTCGCAGACCAACGGCGGCGCGGCGCCGCGGGCGGCGCGGGAGCCCATCGAAGTCGATCGGCGGGCGCGCCAGCGCCTGCTCGCGATCCTCGGGGCCGGCGGCGTGAGCTACTGCTACCAGTGCGGCGCGTGCGTCGGCGACTGCCCGAGCGCCCGCTTCTACCCCGGCTTCAATCCGCGCGAGATCATGCTGACGGCCCTGCTGGGCGGCATCGATCGGCTGATCGCGCCCGACTCGGTCATCTGGAAGTGCTCGAACTGCTACAACTGCTACGAGCGCTGCCCGCAGGATGTCCGCCCGGTCGAGGTCATCATCGCGCTGAAGAACCTCGCTCGCCTCGAGGCCGATCCGCCCCGCGAGGTGGGCAGCGTCTACGAGACGATCCTGAAGACCGGGCGCAGCGCGCCGGTCATCGGCGGGCTCGACCGCAAGCGCGAGTCGCTGGGACTGCCCCCGCTCGGCCGGATCGACGTCGCCGAGATCGCGACGATTCTGGCCCCCGAAGGCGAGGAAAGCCAGGACCGGGCCCGCCAACCCGGCGGGGGGCCTGACGCGCGGGAGGAGCGGGCATGAAGGCGATCTTCTTCCCGGGCTGTCTCATCCCGATCAAGTACCCGCACTTCGAGGTCGCCGTGCGCCGCACCTTGCCGCGACTCGACATCGAGATCGTGGACCTGGACGGCTTCACCTGCTGCCCCGACCCGATCTTCTTCCAGGCCTCCGACAAGCTGGGATGGCTGACGCTGGCGGCCCGCAATCTGGCGGTGGCGGAGGCCGCCGGCCACGACGTCTTCACCATCTGCAGCGGCTGCACCTCGACGCTGCGCGAGGCGAATCACCTTCTGCGAGCCGACGAGGCGCTGCGCAGCCGCGTCAATCGCCGCCTGGCCCGCGTCGGCAAGGAGTATCGCGGCACGATCGAGGTGCGCCACGTGGTGGCCTTCCTGCGCCACCGTGTGGGCCTGGACGTCCTGCGCCGCAGCGTCACGCGCCCGCTCACCGGCGTGCGGGTGGCGATGCACTACGGCTGTCACCTGCTCAAGCCGGCGGCCATCATGGGGGTCGATGATCCTGACGAGCCCGTGATCTTGCAGCAGCTCATCGAGGCGATCGGCGCCGAGCCGGTGAAGCACGATGAGCGCTTTCTCTGCTGCGGCAAGGCCTGCGTCGACCCCGATCTGCCGCTCGAGATGACCGCCACGGTGCTGCGCTCGGTCAAGCGCGCCGCGGTGGACTGCATGGGGATGATCTGCCCGACCTGCTTCTCGTCGTTCGACACGGGCCAGCTGCTCATCGCCCGCAAGACGGGCGAGCAGCTCGAGGTGCCCCCGGTCTACTACTTTCAGCTCCTGGGTCTCGCCCAGGGACTCTCACCGGAAGAGGTGGGGCTCACCCGCCAGCGCATTCGGCCCCTGGCCTTGCTGGAGAAGCTCGCGGCGACGGGGACACCGTAGGCGGGGGGCGGGGACGCAGCGCGCTTCCCCGCCCGCCGCGCGGGCCAAGACCGCGGATCAGCGGAACAGAGCCTTGATCTCGCCCCACGTTCCGTCGGCGGCCGGCGTCAGGCCCTCGACGTCGATGAGCACGTCATCGATGTAGGTCTCGTCGGGCGCGGAACCGCCGCCCATGTAGCCCCAAACGCGGATCGCCTGGAGTGACCCGAATGCCCGCAGCTGACCGGTGACGTCGAAGAACGACCAGTTCGGGTTGCTCATGAAGAGCAGGAACTCGTCATAGTCCGTCGGGCTGTAGAAGAAGTCGATCGCGCTGATCGCCACCTCCGGCTGCCGGTACCAGATCGTGATCGACTGGATCTGGCCCACGGGCGTCGGGGCGAACTCCTGCATGATCCAGTAGTTGCCGACGTCGTAGGCGCAGTACGCGCCCGAGTGCGGGCTGGTGGTCGACACCGACCAGGCGGTGGTGGTCCAGGGGGCGAGGCTGCCGGTCTCGAAACCGGGGTTGAGCAGGATGTTGCCGCGCTCGCCGGCCGGCGTCCCGCTCCAGATCGCGTCACCGGGCGGATCGTCGAGATCGACGGTCAACTGGCCCGAGGTGGCCAACCGTTCGGCCAGGGTTGCGGGAACGAGCAACCCAAGCGCCAGGACACAGAGCAGCAGCGACTTTGCCATGGGTCCCTCCTGATGCGATGATGCGCGGCGTGCATGAGCACAGCGTTCGCCGCGGGTACGTCCGGACGGTGGGTGCGCAACGCGAGAATCGGATACAACACCGTCACACCCACCAGGAGTATGCTCTCACGGGCGGACGGAGTCAAGCGCCCCGGCGAGCGGGCTTCTCGCCGGGCGGCCGCCCTCTGGCCCGATCCCGCTCGACCCGACCGGATCCGCCCTGTTCCGGCTGGGATGGCCAGAGCGCGCGGCGTTAGCTCACCACCCCCAGCCAGTCGCGCAACAGGAAGACCATGCGGCCGATGGCGAGCGAGACGCGCGCCATCACGGTGAACCCGAACGAGGCCCCGAAGGCGATCATGACGAAGACGATTCCGGTCTGGGCCCCCGCCTTGGTGATCCCCTTGTGCTCCTTGGAGAAGAAGAAGTAGGTCAGGGTCGCCAGAACGCCCAGCAGCACGATGATCGCGAAGATCCCGCTCCAGAGACTCCCCCCGCTGGCCGCATCGAACTTGGCCAGCGTCACCATGGAGCCCCGCATCTGGGGGAACATGCTGCCCTCGATCACCGCCGGCACCGCCACGCCCGTGTAGTAGCCCATGAAGATCCCGATCGGGAAGCGCACCAGCCAGGCCTGTCCCGGAATAAAGCGGGTGAAGTAGAGGCAGCCGATCAGCCCCGGGATGATGACCAGGAAGTTGGCGGGCGCCGTGGGACTGAAGAGGTCGGCGCGCACACCCTCGGCGGCCGCGATCCGGCACGCCTCGCCGAAGGGCTGGAGCATGACCGGCTTGATCACGCGCGAGTACATGAAGGCCAGACTCCAACCGTTGGCCACGCCGACGTAGAGGTGCTCCCCGAACTTGTAGAGAGGATTGTCCCTGTACAGGAACGAGTAGATGCAGAAGGTCAGGAAGGCCCCGATCCAGACCCAGATGTCGGTGCTCAAGTTCATGACTTCCTCCCGCGAGTGGCGAAGAAGGCGATGTTGCCGATGATGATCAAGACCATCATCAGAACGTGAGCCGCCGACTGGGAGGCCATCGCTTCGGTCGCCTTGCGCCGATCCTCCAGATCGAACTTCTTCGCCACCAGGGCCTCGTACTCGGCGGCGCCCTTCATGCCCGCCATGATCCCCGAGAGCTGACCTGTTTCGCAGTAGGGGTAGAAGTCGGGGGCGTTGACCGCGGTGCAGCCGCCACCCACCTTGACCCCGTACTTGGGCTGCGCGTACATCACGTACCAGAGCGGCGAGACACCCGAGGTGATCGCCACGACGATGCCCACCTGGTCGTAGTTGTGGGTCCACTGCGTGAGGGCCAGCGAGTCGGTTCTCGTTCCGTAGTAGTCTACCGGATAGATGCCCCGGATGCTCTGGCCCATCGACAGGATGGGCACGATGGGCGGGGGCTGCCAGCCCAGGTAGACCACGTCGCGGCCGTAGACGATGCTGTCGGCGGCGCTCGTCGCGCGGGCATTGAACTCGGTCGTCACTTGCTTGAGGGCCTGATCGAGCAGCGGCGCTCCCTCCACGTAGAGCGCGTTGATGAGCACCGGGATTCGGCGCGCGAATGCATGCCGCAGCAGTGTAATGACCATCGGGTGGTTCTCGGCTTCGGTCTGCGGCGTGTAGTCGGAGGAGATCAGCAGGCACTGCTTCGTGCGATCGATCGAGTCGATCGTGTCGAAGAGATCCTGGGTGACCCGCATCGTTCCCATGGTGATGTTCATAGGCACGAGGATCGGGATGATGATCACCAGGGCCATCAAGAGGAAGATGTATCTGCGATCCAGACTGGCGAAACGATCCCAGTTCATCGCCCACTCCCCAACCAGCTTCTCTCGATCCCGGCCAGGATCTTGAGGAAGGTTGCCAGCACGCCCAGGGTGATGCCCAACTCGATGCCGCGCTTGGCCGCGGTGTTCGGGACCTCCATGATCCACTGGGTCACCTGCGGGATGGCCGGCGAGATCTGATAGCCCAGGGGCACCTGACCCAGCATGACGACGAAGGCCGACAGCAGCAGCGCCCCCGCCAGCCAGGTCTTCGCCCGGAACGAGCGGTAGGCGGCCGAGGCCATGTAGAAGGCGAGCAGCGAGAACATCGATGCGCCCAACGGGATCAGCAGGCCATTGTAGATGTCGGTGATGTTGAAGGAGAAGTTCCCGACCTTCGTGGGCAGGGAACCTTCACCGGCCACGCCGCCCAGGAGCCCGATGAGCGCCGTCAGCCCGAAGCCCAGGATGAGCACCCAGGAATGGACCCAGTCGGGCTCGCGCTTCTTGATCCGGTGGGCGTGGCGCAGCAGCAGGTTTCCCAGCCCGAGGATCAGCGCGAAGGCCGAGATGATCCGCAGCAGCGTGTCGCGGAAGTAGGAGTTGAGCGCTTCCGCGCTCGGGTGCGGCATGAAGCGGTAGGCCAGGCCGAAGAGGCCCATGATGATCAGTGCCGCCAGCGGCAGTTTCTCTCTCATTGTTGGACTCCCAGTATCTCCGGTGCCTGTCCCTGTCCCTGTCCCTGTGCCTGTCCCTGTCCCTGTGCCTGTCCCGTTCCCCGACCAGTCCCCAGACCTGCGCTCGGCGCCCGTGTCCCCGGGCCGGCTCTTGCTAGTAGCCCGTCGTCGACAAGATCTTGGTGAAGTCCCGTCCGGTGAGGAGCGAGAGGATCGTCCCCACGACCAGAATGACCATGAAGACCAGCTTGCCCATGTCCTGGCCCTTGAGCGCGCCCAGCATCAGCGGCTCGCGGGCCAGGTAGGCCGAGGCCGCGTAGAGCTCTTCTCCCATCAGCGTGTAGTCGCAGGCCACCACGAAGAAGGGCAGCTGGGTAACCATGTCTGTGCCGGCGATCTGGATCGCCCCGGTCGCGGCGCCCGTCTCGGCCAGGATCAGCGACTCGGCGTGAAACGGTCCCATGAAGAAGTTGGTGGCCGGTCGGTCGCGCACCATCGTGCCGCTGACCGCGGCCGCGTAGGCCAGGGCCTGCTCCACCACGAAGTAGACGCTGCCGGTGTCGTAGGCATCAGGCCGGCCGGCCCCGATGTATGCGCCCTTGACCACCTCGCGCGCGACAGTGTAGACGACCGGGTCGCGCACCGGAACCATGATGGGCGTGTTGTACTCGGCCGTCTTCTTGGCGATCTCGCCGAGCAGGTTCATCGAGGCCACCGTGCCGATGTCCGACATGTAGCCGGTGCCGGGGACGTACAGCACGGGCCGGCCCATCTCGGTTGCGCGGCCCACCGCCTCGTCCACCGCCTCGAGCCCGGCGATGCGGCGGACGAAGAGGTGCTCGCCGCGCCGCGCCCGGCGGATGTACCACACGACCACCGCAACCAGCCCGATGATGGCGATCGCGACCCCGATCAGGTCGGTCGCGAACCACTGGGGGCGGCTGGCCGCCGGGGCGGAGGGCTCCGAGATCGCCTCGTTGCCCTCGGCGTCGAGGGCCGCGACCCGGTACCGGTAGGCCTCACCGTCGCGCACGCCCTCGTGCTGGAACTCCTTCTCCTCGGCCCCGGCCTCGCCCACCGAGGCGAAGGCAGCGGTGTCGGCCGCGGCCTCGATCCGGTATCCGACCGCGTCCGTCACGGGAAGCCAGCGGACCGTGATGCTGCCGCCCCCGTCGCCCGGTGTGTCGCGGGCGATCACGCCGGCCGGCGGCGCCAGGGCCCCGCCCGGCGGGGATCCGGCAACGAGCAGGCCGAAGAGGCCGAGGATCAGGACACTTGCTGTGCGCATCATGGCAACCATCCCTCTGGTCGATGCGTAGCCGCCTGGAGAGTGGGAGGCCTGGTCCGGCAGGTGGTGGGTGCTCCGCAGACCAATTCCGGGGCAGGCCGAGGGAGGCGGAAACGAACGGCTGGGTGGGAAGCGGTCCGGCAGTGGCAGCACGCGCTGCGCTGTCGCCGCCCGGCGCCGTGTCGAGACCATCCTCGCGCTCCCCCAGACCGCATGTGGCGTCGGATTCGGGAAGATCCGACCCGCCGATAGACACCAGAGTATCGGACCGGCAGGGCCTGACGCAACCCCGGGTCGCTCCCGGCGCCGCTCGCGATGGACGGATGCGCGGAGGATGGGCGCTTGCATGCGGAGCCCGCCCCGCTTAGGCTTGCGGTGTGGTTCAGTCGTCGCTCGTTGCCCGGTCCCCCCGGTTTCCCCCCCACCCGGTCGCCGGAATCCAGAATCATCACTCCGCTTGGAGTCCAGAAGGAGGCGGCATGCAGCCCTGTTCCTCGACCCGGACGATCCGCACGGCGGCGGCATGGCTGACCGCGGCGGTGTTCTGCTCGGCCGGACCGAGCCCGGCCCGTGGGGCCGACGTGTTCGCCGAGGCCACCGCGCGGCTGATGGCCGGCGATGCCCCTGGCGCCGTCGCGGCCTACGAGGGCTACCTGACCACGAGCCCCCGGGGGGAGTTTGCCCCGCTGGCCGCGCTGGCGGCGGGCAATCTGCGCCGCGAGGCGCTGGCCGACCCGGCCGGCGCGATCGCCAGCTACGACCGCGTGCTCGCGGAGCATCCGGCCAGCCCGTGGGCCTGCGAGGCCGCTCGCCGCAAGGGCGAGTGCTTGGAGAACCAGGAGCAGTGGGCATCCGCCGGGGAGGCCTACCGGCAGGCTGTGGATCTGTCCGCCGCGGCCGCGGACGCCGCGAGTCCCGTCCCGGCGGCGTGGCTGAACGAGGTCTCCCTGGCCGCGGCGAATTGCTACTACCAGCTCGGCGACCGCCAGAAGGTCGTCGAGACCTACGAGCACGCGCTGGCCGGCTCGCTACCGGGCGAGGCGCGGGCCACGACCCTCTACCGGCTCGGCCTGTGTCACGAGGAGGCGGGCGACACCGGGCGGGCCGCGCGGCGCTATCGCGAGGTGCTCGAGAGCTACCCGCTGGCGCCTGAATTCTTGCTGACCCTGGAGAAGCGGGCCGCCATCGAGTCCCACGAGGCGCTGGACTGGGCCGCGTATGAGGCCTATGCCGGCGCCCTGCGGGCGCTGCGGCAGCGCGATCTTGCGACCAGCCTGCAGCGCTGCGACGCTGCCCTGGCCGGCGCCGGCAGCCAGACGCTCAAGCAGCACGCGGAGTACTGCCGGGTCATCGGCGAGACGATCACGTCGGGTGACTACGGCTCCGGCGTCCGCCGACTGGAGAACCTGCGGCGGCGCATGCCGCGCGACGCGGTGCCCCGGCAGATGGAGCAGACCATCGCCCAGTACGAGCAGACGGCCAGGCTGGAGGCGGAGGCGGCCGCGGCGCCCGAGGACGGCGGCACGCTGCTCCGGCTCGGCCAGCGCTACCTGCAGAGCGGGTCGCTCGCGCCCGCCGTCGAGAAGCTGGAGCGCGCCCTGGCCCTGGACCCGCAGAACGATCGGGCCCGGTTCAGCCTGGGGCAGGCCTACGGGCAGCTCGGGGACGTCGAGCGCTCGGCGGCGGCCTACGACGCCTACCTGACGCGCAACCCCAACGACGTCACGGCGCTCAACCTGATCGGCTACGCGTGGATCAACAGCGACCCGCAGAGGGCCATCCCGTACTTCCAGCGCTACGCGGAGCTGGCGCCCGACGACGCCAACGCTCACGACAGCCTGGGCGAGGGCTACCTAGCCGCCGGGCGCCTGGAAGAAGCGGCGGCCGAGTATGAGCGCGCCGTGGCGCTAGACCCTACCTTCACGAACTCCTACTTCATGCTCGGTCAGGCGTACCAGCAGCTCGCCCGCGGCGAGCAGGCGGCGGGCGCGTACCGGCGCTTCATCGAATTGACCGGGGGCAGCGATCCGCGCTGCGCCCAGGCCGAGTCGGCCCTGAGGGACCTGGGAGCCGCGGACCGCTAGGCGCGGCGCAGGCGGCGCGCCGATCCCCCGCCAGCGCGGGCCGGGCGCCGCACAGGAGGCAAGGTGAACGACCAGAGCAAGGTTTCCCGCCGGAGATTCCTCGAGTGCTCGGCGCTGATCGGAGCGGGCGCCGTCCTGGGTGGGGGGCCGCTGGGCTGCGCCATGCGGCGCGCCTCCGGCGCCGGCGCCCGAGACCGGGAGCTCGCCCATTTCCCCGACCTGGCCTTGGCGACGGGCGGCGGCCCGGCCGCCAATTGCCTGGCGGCGGTCGCCGCGCTGGGAGGCTTCGCCCGGTTCGTGAAGCCGGGGCAGCGGGTGGTCATCAAGCCCAACCCGATCGGCACGAGCCAGCCGGAGCAAGCCATCCACACCCACCCCGAGATGGTGGGCGCGGTCACGCGCGAGTGCCTCAAGGCCGGCGCGCGCGAGGTCGTCGTCCTCAGCTTCGACAGCCTCCGCAACATGGAGGCCAACGGCACCGCCGCGGCTGTCGCGGGCGCCGGCGGGATGATCAAGGCCTTGAGCGCGCGCGATGAGTTCCGCGAGGTCCTCGTGCCGCGCGGGCGGATCCTGGGGCGGGAGCTGGTCGCCAGCGACGTGCTCGACGCGGACGTCTTCATCAACATGCCGATCGCCAAGCATCACGCCGCCTGCGAAGCGACCTTCGCGATGAAGAACCTCATGGGGATCAACTGGGATCGCATTCGCTTCCACCGCACCGACCTCGACCAGTGCATCGCCGAGCTGGCGGGGGCCGTGCGGCACGATCTGGTCATTCTGGACGCGAACCACGTGCTCCTGAGCAACGGGCCGGGCGGCCCGGGCGAGGTGGCGGCGCCGGGGCAGGTCGTGGCCGGGGTGGACCCGGTGTCGGTCGACGCCTTCGCGTGCCGATATCTGCAGCGCCTGCCCGAGTCGATCGGCCACATTCGCGTCGCCCATGAGCTGGGTGTGGGCGAGATCGATCTGGCCCGGTTGCGCATCCAGGAGGTGACGGTCTAGAGGCCCGCCTGGGGCGCGGCCGGCGGTCGCCTCCCCGCGGGGCCTAAGGGCGGCCCACCCGCAGGACAGGGATCGCGGCCGCCTTTCCGGCCTGCTCCAGGCTGGCGTAGTAGACCCCGGCGCACACAGGCCTGCCCAGCAGGTCCCGTCCGTCCCACACGATCCTGGCGGCCGCGGCGGCGCCGCTCGAGCCACAGATCCGCCGCACCAGGCGGCCATCCGCCCCGCGAATGACGAGCGGCGGGGGCTCCCCAAGCGGCGCGGTGCAGGCAAACGTGACCGCGCAGCGGCTCGGATTGGGCCAGGCCCACAGGGCGAGATCCCCCGGCCGGCCGCTCGACCCGTCCGGCGCGAGCGGATCGGGCACGGCGGACGGGCAGGGAATCGTGTCGGTCACGGCGCCGCCGGAGACGAACGACTGCCAGTCCTCGGCGGTGGCGCGCGAGGGACACCAGCTCGCGCGCTCGCGTCCGAGCTCGTAGCACTCGTAGGACCCGATCAGAGACGTCTCGCGATTGCCGAGCCAGCTCGCCTCCTCGGGGATGACCACCAGCGCCACCGGTTCGCCGGGCACGATGACGGGCGGCAGCCGCAGGCCGCAGACCGTGCGGACGTAGGGATCCAGCAGATCGCGGTCGGTGATCCGCTCGTGCGCCGCCCCCGGCTCCATCGCCAGGGTCCAGCGCGCCCCCAGGGGCCGGTGGGCCTCGAAGATCCCGGTGAGGTTCGTGATGCGGTAGGGCAGGTCCAGCTCGCCGATGAACATGTACCCGGGCACGAGGATCGCGTCCCCGGCCGCGGTCGTGTCGTGGAGACCGCCCTTCTGGGTCATGAAGCCGATCACGCGCGCCGGGTCCCACTTGGTGAAGTGGTAGGCGAACTGCCCGCCCCAGGACCACCCATCGAAGAAGAGTGTGCTCTGCCCGAGTTCCTCGTGGCCGCTCGAGTCGGCAAAGGCCGCCAGGGCGCGTAGCACGGCGTCGCCGATGCCCGAGGCCATGGAGACGTTGTCGAGCAGGGCCCCCATCAGGGCGAAGTGCAGCTCGCCGCACAGGCCCAGCATGTGCTCGTCGTAGACGATGTAGCGCGAATCGCAGCTGCGCGGGTCGACCCAGAAGTAGACCCCCCGCACGGTGGCGGGAGAATCCGGGACGTTCATGCGGAAGATCGCGGTCGTGTAGGTCTGCCCCGGTTCCGGCGTGGCATTGAAGTCGAAGACGCGGGCTGCGGTGCCACCCCGCAGGGCCAGGCCGAGGGCCAGGAAGGCCAGGGTCACGACCACATTCCGGCGTGCGGCGCGCATGGTTGAGGCTCCGATTCCCGCTGCGACCTCTTCAAGGGGAGCGCCCAGCCGGACAATCCCCCCTGGGGGGATTATACCCGATCATGGCGCGAGCCCCCAGACACGGCCGGTCGATGTGCGACCGCAGCGGGCTCGCCGCGAGAGCCTGCTTCCACAACCGCGGGGTGAGCCGCGCCAGAGCGACAGGGCCATTCGGGAAGCCCAAAACCTTGGCCAGGATTACAGAGGTCTCATTGGGAGATTCGGAGGGACGTCCGAGATTTTTGGCGCGCCTTTCAGCACTTCCCAAAGGGCGAGCACATGTCCCGGGCCCCACCAGGGAATCCCGAGGGACGCCCGAGATCTTTCGCGTGCCACCGTGAAACCCTGAAAGGGCGCGGGGAATCTCAGGACGTCACCAGGGAAATCCTGGGCGACGCCCAAGATCTTTCGCGCGCCTTCGGGAAACCCCCAGCGGCGCGCGAAACTTTCGGACCTCACCAGGGAATCCCGAAGGGGTGCGCAAGTTCCGCTGCACCCCGCTCAGGAAACCGCGGCGGCGGCCGGAGGTTTCTGCGGCGCTTCCGCCAAACGCCGGCGGGCACCCAGAATCTTCCGCACCCGCTCAGGAAATCCCCATGGATGCGCAGCCCCCTGGGCCTCACCAGGGAATCGCAAAGGGCGCCCTGAGATGCTCGACAGGCTCTTCGGAAAACCCTGGGGGTGCATGGGTTTTGTCAGACGTGACGTTGCCGATCCAAAATGACCCCGGGACAAACTGAAACTCGCCTACGCATCCCGTGAACCTCTTGTCGAAGCTACCGGGGGCCATGGGCGGTCTACATCGCCCGGCTAGGGAATCACTTAGGGCGGTTCCGCTCTTGCGGAAGCCGTGGCCAGCGGCGCGCCGTGCGACGTTCGAAACCCAACGGCGCCCGCCATGGAATCCCGTCCCCACGACGGAAACCCTCCGTCCGGAGGCCGGCGGGGAATCGACTCCTCCCCAGCTCCACCGGCGGCGCGCCGGGCGCTCGAGGGGGCCCGCGGGCTTCGAGAGACGCCTCACCATGGCCCGAGGTGGGCGCGCGGCTCCTGGCGCGCGCTCCGGGAAACCCCTCCATGAGGCTGTCGGCTTGCTCAGCCTCCGCAGGATCTCCCCGGCGACCGAAACAGCAAGCGCGAGCCGGGGTTCTCTCTTGTCCGGGAACAACAGGCTATCCGAGATGCCGCCACGGTCCCGTCCCGGGACAACAGGGCTGTCCGAAATGCCGCCATGGTCCGCACCGCGCCCACTATGAAGAACGTACGGCTAGCCGATGGAGTCAACCTCTCGGCAGGCCCGGTCCATGGGCGCGCGCAGAGGGTTTGCCGCCAAGAGTCTGCTTCCCCAACCGCGGGGTGAGAGGGTCACATCCTTGGCCGGAGGATCATGGGTCCGCTGCAGCGCGTCGACCAGGTGCACGCAGGGTTCGATGCTCGGGATGCGGCAGTCGGCCTGATCGCGCGCACCACGGGGTTCGTGTCCAGCGCGACGTCGGGATGCTGCCGGAAGACCCGCAGGGCCTTCTCAGGCTTCAGCGCATGGCGCGCGGCCTTGGTGACGCAACAGAAGGACCTCCTCCACCGCCTGGTGAAGAAGGTCCTGATCCATGACCGGGGCACGGTCGAGATCTGGTACGCGTTACCGAACCAGGCCTCGGTTCGTACACCGGCACATCCTGCGGGGCCGACGAGACTCGAACTCGCGACCTCTGGCTTGACAGGCCAGCGTTCTAACCAAACTGAACTACGACCCCGTCTCGTTCCATGAACCTTCGGATACTACGGGCGTCCCCCCGGCCATGTCAACACGGTTTCGGCCCCGCCGCGCACTCGCACTCGCTGCCAGCGTCCCCGCTGCCCGCCGACCGCCCGTTGGCGCCACGCGACCCGGCGGCTGCCGCCTACCACCAGCGCGCCAGCTCGCAGTCGCGGTAGTAGTGCGCCAGGATCTGAGCGGCGGACGCTCCCCGCCGCCCCAGCTCGATAGCGCCGAACTGGCACAGGCCCACGCCGTGCCCATAGCCCGCTCCCGTGATCGAATAGAACGTCCGCCCGCCGACGGAGCTCCGCTTGAGCTTCCCGAACATCGTGCTGCGCAGCGGGCGTCCGTCGGGGCGGCGCAGGACCCAGCGGATGCGGTCGCCGCGCACCACATGGGTGCCGCGATCGGTATGGATCGCCAGCGCCGCCACGCGCCCGGAGGGCGTGCGGCCCTTGATCTCGAGCCGCTTGATCCGGGTCGGGTTCGCGGCCGCCGCCGCGGGGAGCTCGCGCTTCAGCTGGTCGAGCACGTCCGCCTGGAAGGCTTCCGCGGGCCACGTCTCGGTCCAGCGGTGGTGCGGGCTGGCGGAGCAGAGATCCTCGCCCCCGGCGCGATCGGCCACCGGCAACAGATAGGGGAAGTCCTCGCCCGGCCACACGGACCCGGAGGCGGCCGTCTTGCCGCCGCAGGTCGAGGAGTAGTTGGCCCGGATCGCCCGCCCCGCGTAGGTGGCCACCACGCCGCGGGTCGCCTCCAGCGCCGCGTCGGCGGCCGGGGTCTCCCCCGCCGCCCCCTCGTAAACCTGATCGGCAGGCCCGGCGATGAGATCGAAGCCGAGGTCGGCGTGACGGCCGAGGTAGAAGAGCGCGTAGCTGCGGGCGGCAATGGCCTGGGCCTCCAGGGCGGCGGTGGGCACGCCCACCCCACGCCCCAGCTCGGCCGGGACGACCCCGCGCAGGTAGTCCTCGATGCGAACCGCGTTGATGATCGTGAGCTTGCCGGAAGCCCCCAGGCGAACCACCATCTCGCCGCGATAGGGGCGCCCGCCGACCTGCAGCAGCGTTCCCGGCGTGATCGGCTCGAGAATGAGATCTTCGGCGAACACGCCCAGCGGACCGCGGCGCTCATCCGTGACGCTGATGCCCGGCCGCCGGGCGCCGCCGGCGCCGGCGCCCGGGCCCGCGCGGTCGGCGGGCCGGGGGGCCGGCGCCAGATGCAGGCGGGTGCCCCGCTCCAGCTCGCTGCCCCGCAGCCCGCTGCCGCGGCGCCACAGGCGCATCGCGCCGTCGCACGCGATGGTCGCCTCGGATGCGCCGAGCTCCAGCCCCACCAGGACGACTGGTTGCCGCCCGTAGGGACCGGCCGGGCGCTGGACGCCGGCGCCCGCCGCGAACGCCCCCAGCAGGAGCAATCCCAGCGTCACTCGGGCACGCCACGCTGGGGGCCTTCTCGCGCCGGTGCCGAGTGGCCGGGATGGGTTGCGGCGCCACCAAGGGTTCATGAACGCTTCGCCTGCGTCGTGGGTGGAACATCGGACCGGGCAGCGCACCGCGCCGTCCCCATAAACCCGCGCCGGAGCGGGGGTGACATGCCGGATACTGGTACCGCAGGCGGGATGGCCTGGCAACCGCGACTTCGCCAGCGCAAAGAGGGGAGCCGTGGCTCCCCTCCATGACACGCTCCCGGGCCGGCCTTCCACCGGCGCCAGGAGTGGCGCCCGCACTCGTGCGAGGCTCACGAGGCCCGGCGCAGATTCTCCTGGGATTCGGTCTCGCGGACCGACACCGGCCGCCGCTTGGCCGAGCGGCGGCGCTTGGGCTCCACCAGCCCGTACTTCTCGAGCCGATACCGCAAGCTCCCCCGCCCGAGTCGGAGCAGCCGCGCCGCCCGGACGACGTTGTTGCCGGCCATCTGCAGCGCCGTCTTGAGGATCGCCTTCTCGATGACCTCGAAGGCCATGCCCTCCGGCGGCAACTCCACGATGAGCTCGCCGTCGACGCTCGCCACTCTGGCTCGGGATGCGGGGGTCTGCATGCTGGGGCTGCTGCCGGCGGCCTCGGACGCCGGCGCGGGCGCGTTCTTCTGTTCGAGAATCCAATCCGGTAGGTGGTTCATCGTGATCTCCGTTGCATCGCCAGCCTGGTCGATTGCGGCCTCGAGCACGCCGAACAGCTCGCGGACGTTTCCGGGCCACGGATTCGAGAGCAGCTTCGCCTGCACCTCCTGCGACAGGGCCGGCACACGACCCGGGGACCCTGAGCGACGGTGGTGGAGAAACCGCTCGGCCAACAGCAGGATGTCGCTGGGCCGTTCGCGAAGCGGGGGCAGGTCGATGCGGTAGGGGCTGAACTTTGCCAGCAAGTCGGAGCAGAGGCTGCCTTCCGGACGCCGCTCATCGATCTCGCGCGCCGTGGCGGCGATGACCTTGAACGCGGGCGGTTCCGGCGCCTGCCGCAGCGTCTTCGCCCTGATGACCGCGTCGAGAAACTGCAGCACCTTCTTCTGCCGGCCCGCGTCGAGCGCGGTGATCTCCTCGAGAAAGAGCGTGCCTCCGCGGGCGCCCCCCGAGTGGCTTCCGGCCCCGCTCGCCGGTCGCGCAGGCTGCAGCGGACCGCAGCTCAGCAAGGCGTCCAGGTCACGCGCATTGAGCGCCCGGCAATCGACACGGATGAAAGGAACCTCGGGCCCGAAGATCTCCGCGTGAATGGCCCGCGCGAATAGCCGTTTGCCGGTCCCGGTCTCACCGGTGATCAGCACGGGGCTGGCCGGTTCCGCCGCGGCTTTCATGGCAAGCTCAAGCGCCTCGCGGAACTTGACCGACCGTCCGATGAGCTCGTCCAAGCTGTCGATCCCGATGCCTTCGGCCACCGGCCGGCCCGGGGCGTGGTCAGCCTCGGCCTCCCGAGTCAGCGCCTCGAGCGCGGCGCGGATGCCGGGGGGATCTCGCCGGAGCCGACACAAAGCCTCGCCGCTCGGCTGGATCGGGTCCCCCGCCCGCTGGGCGGGGGGGCAGAGCGTTCCGGCGGCCATGGCCGGCTCCGCCGCCGCCTCGAGCAGCACGACCCGTGCTGCGGGGAAAGCCATGTGCGCCCAGCGCGTGGCGCTCTCGCGCTCCGGCGCCGGAAGGTCGATGAGCACCACGTGGGGCGGGCGATCAGGCGTAGCAGCATAGAGCGTGGCGGCGAATCCAGCCGAGGAAGCGGCCTCGAGCTGGAGTCGGAGGCTCTGCGCCTCCATCTTGGCCGCTTCCCGAAAGACGGCATCCGTGCTCAGCAGTAGGAAACGCGATCGCATGTCGGGCCGCTGCCTCCTCGCCTCGAGCGCGATTCGCGGCCCCGATCAGCCTGTTTGCCGTGGGCTGCGGGCTCAGCCTTCTGCGGCTGCGCGCTGGTCTTCGGGCGCACGGGCCACGGCCACCTTGGCCGGTCTCAGGAGCCGATCTCCCACCCGATAGCCCTTCTCCAGCACGACTGCTATGCAGCCCGCGGGCACCTCGGCCGACGGGACCATCAGAACCGCTTCGTGTGTGTTCGGATCGAACCGATCCCCGGGCAGGGCCGGCACCTCGACCAGCCCCTCCCGCTTCAACACTTCGGCAAAGCGGTCCATGATGATGAGCATCCCGTCCTTCTCGAATGACTTTTCCCCGGTCGCCACGGCCCCGCGGGCGCGGCCCATATCGTCCAGCGTGGGCAGGAGTTTCTCCAGCAGTTCTGCCCGGGCCCGGATGACTTCGCGGGCCCGGTCGCGCTCGACCCGCTTGCGGTAGTTGTCGAACTCGGCCAAGAGCCTCTGATGCTGCTCCAGGGGAACGCTCGGGGCCTCGGCGGACTCGATCGCGGTGTCGAAGGGATCCTCGCTGACGCCCATGACTTCGGACGTTCCATCCCGGCCGCCGTTCTTTGGCTCCACCGGCGGAGCCTCCGAGAACGCCGCCTCGGCGCTGGCGGCGTCCTGAACCGGACGGCCATCGCCCTGCTCGCCTGCTCCCCCGAACTTCCGCCTGAGATCGGCCACTGGCTACTCCTCCGCCTGGGACGAGGCAGGCCGGTCGCCGGGCCCCTCGGCCGCGCCGGGTGTCCCGGACGCCTGTCCTTCGGCGGCGGCTTCCGGGGCGGCTGCGGATGAGGCCCGCTGGGCCTCTTCCACGAAGTTGAGCCGCAGGGAAGTGAGCACCTGGCGCAGCTGCCGGCCCTCGGCCTCGGAGAGGTTCCCGGTCGTCTTGAGCTCGAGCATCTCGAGCATGCCGATGGCGTAGCGCGTCTTGTCGAGATCCACCTTGGCCTCGCCGGTCGACGGATCGGCCAACTTGCCCAATCCGAGCAGCCCGATGAACTCCTGCTGCTGGAGGAGCGCCATCAGAAACGGGCTGCTGCTCTCCGCCGCCATGCCTCCCTCCCTTCGCCGCCCGTGGGGCTACTTGTTGTCGTCGACGACCTCGAAATCCGCGTCGACGACCTGTTCGCCGCCGCCCGCGCCCGGTCCGCCTTGGCCCGGCTTCTGGCCTGGGCCTGGGCCGGCGCCGGCCCCCGGCCCCGCGCCGCCGGCCTGCGCCTGCTGGTAGAGCTTGGCCGAGGCCTCGTGCCAAGCCTGCTGCACAGCATCCATGGCCTGCTTGATGCGCGGCGTGTCGTTGCTCTTCACGGCCTCCTTGAGCTGCCCGACGGTGTTCTCGAGCTTCGAGCGGGAGGAAGCCTCGATCTTCTCGCCCAGTTCGCGCATGTTCTTCTCGGTCTCGTAGACCAGCGCGTCGGCCTGGTTGCGCGTGTCGATCTCTTCCTTGCGGCGCTCGTCCTCGGCGGCATGGGACTTGGCGTCGCTGACCATCCGCTCGATCTCATCCTCCTTCAGGCCGCTGGAGGCTTCGATGCGGATCGACTGCTCGCGCCCGGTGCCCTTGTCCTTGGCCGAGACCTTCAGGATGCCGTTGGCGTCGATATCGAAGGAGACCTCGATCTGGGGCACCCCGCGCGGCGCGGGCGGGATGCCCGTGAGCTGGAAGCGCCCGATCGTCTTGTTGTCGGCCGCCATGGGGCGCTCGCCCTGCAGCACGTGGATCTCCACCATGGTCTGACTGTCAGCCGCGGTGGAGAAGACCTGCGTGCGGCGGGTCGGGATGGTGGTGTTGCGCTCCAGGATCTTCGTGCAGACCCCGCCCAGCGTCTCTATGCCCAGCGACAGCGGGGTGACGTCGAGCAACAGCACGTCCTTGACCTCGCCGCCCAGGACGCCGCCCTGGATCGCCGCGCCGACCGCCACGACCTCATCGGGGTTGACGCCCTTGTGCGGCTCGCGGGTGAAGAGCCCGCGCACAAGCTCCTGGACCTTGGGGATGCGGATCGAGCCGCCGACCAGGATCACCTCGTCGATCTCGCTCAGGCCGGCGTCCTTCATCGCCTGCCGGCAGGGCCCTACGGTGCGCTGGATGAGGTCGTCGACCATCTGCTCGAAGCGCGTGCGCGTGAGCTTGCGCGTCAGGTGCTTGGGGCCCGACGAGTCGGCGGTGATGTAGGGTAGCGTGATCTCGGTTTCCATCGTGCCCGACAGCTCGATCTTGGCCTTCTCGGCCGCCTCCTTCAGACGCTGCATGGCCATCGGGTCCTTGCGCAGGTCGATGCCCTGCTCGGCCTTGAACTCGTCGGCCAGCCAATCGATCAGGCGCTGATCCAGGTCGTCGCCGCCCAGGTGCGTGTCGCCGTTGGTGGCCTTGACCTCGTAGGTGCCGAGCTCCGGATCGATCTCCAGGATCGAGATGTCGAATGTGCCTCCGCCCAGGTCGTAGACCGCCACGCGCTGGGCCTTCTTCTTGTCCATGCCGTAGGCGAGGGCAGCCGCGGTGGGCTCGTTGATGATGCGCTTGACGTCGAGGCCGGCGATGCGACCGGCATCCTTGGTCGCCTGGCGCTGGCTGTCGTTGAAATAGGCCGGGACGGTGATGACCGCTTCGCGCACCTCCTCGCCCAGGTGCGCCTCGGCCGTCTCCTTCATCTTGCGCAGGATCATGGCCGAGATCTCGGGCGGGGTGTAGATCTTGCCGTCGATGTCCACGGCGGCCAGGTCGTTCTGCCCGGCGATCACCTTGTAGGGCACTTCCTTGATCTCGTTCCCGACCTCATGGTACTTGCGCCCCATGAAGCGCTTGATCGAGTAAACGGTGCGCCGCGGATTGGTGACGGCCTGGCGCTTGGCCGCCTGCCCCACCAGCCGCTCGCTGTCGTCCTTGAAGGCCACCACCGAGGGTGTGGTTCGCCCACCCTCGGCGTTCTGGATCACGACGGGCTTGCCGCCTTCCATGACGGCCACGCACGAGTTGGTGGTGCCCAGATCGATTCCGATGATCTTGCCCATGGCGACTTCCTTTCTTGCGCCGCACGGCGGCCGGCCCCGAGGCTCTTTCGCGGCGGCGGCGCGCACTCGGCGGATGTGCCGACAAGCCGGTGCGCCTTTCCCTCGCCCCGGCGCGCATGTGCCAGTGGTCGTTGGGATCCAAGAGTGCAAGGCCCGTTCCAGCCCTCACGCCTTCAGCCCATTCCGGGATCAGAAGCGTAACTCGATTTCTTGAATTGTTTTACGGGATTAGTTTCAAACCCGAGACGAGCTTCGAGGTCAGAGCGAGCTGGCCTTGTTTCAACTTGAGACACCCGCGGGCGATTCAACGTGAAACGTCATCGATGCCGTAGCGCTTCATCTTCCGCCAGAGGGTGGAGCGGGAGATGCCCAGGCTGCGAGCCGCCTTGGTGAGATTGCCGTCCAGGTGCTTCACGGTCCTGCGGATGTGCCGCGCCTCGACCTCGGCGAGGCTCAGCTCCACCGGGTAGGCGGACTCGCCTTCTCCCGCGGGCAGGCGCAAGAAACCACGGTCGCTGATCTCGGGCGGCAGATCGCGCGCATGGATCACATCCTCGTCGCTGAGGATCACCGCCCGCTCGATCGCGTTCTCCAGCTCGCGCACGTTGCCGGGGTAGTCGTAGTTCAGCAGCAGGCCCCAGGCGCGCCGCGAGAGCCCGGTCACCATCTTGCCCGTGCTGTGAGCGAAGCGCGCCAGGAAGTAGTTGGTGAGATACGGGATGTCCTCCTTGCGGTCCCGGAGGGCCGGAACGTGGAGCAGGAAAGTGTTGAGTCGATAGTAGAGGTCTTCCCGAAAACGCCCCTCGGCCATCGCCTTGCGCAGATCACGATTCGTGGCGGCGATCACCCGGACATCGACCTTGATCTGCGTCTGCGAGCCCACCGGGCGGATCTCGCGGTCCTGCAGGGCCCGCAGCAGGCGCACCTGCATGTGGGCCGGCATCTCCGCGATCTCGTCCAGGAACAATGTTCCGCCGTCGGCCGTTTCGAAGAAGCCGCGCTTGGCCTCCTTGGCGTCGGTGAAGGCGCCGCGGGCGTGCCCGAAGAGCTCGCTCTCGATCAGCGTTTCCGGGATGGCGCCGGCATTGACCGCGACGAACGGCCCCCGACTGCGGTTGCTCTGGAAGTGGATCAGCCGGGCGACCTTCTCCTTGCCCGTGCCGCTCTCGCCGGTGATGAGGATGTTGCTCTCGGTGGGCGCGATGCGATCCACGAGCCGCAGGATCCGCTTCATGGCCGCTGAAGCGGCCACGATCTCCTCGGATCGCTGGCCCCGCGCCTCCGTGGACACCGCCGACTCCTCGTCCCTGCGCGACACGAGCACCTCCCAACGACGTCGCCCGCGGCCCGCCGCCCGAGCCGCGGCGGCACCCCGAGCCCGTCCAGCCTATCCGCCGGCCTTTCCGGATCCACGCGCGCGCGCGCCCGACAGGCGGTCCTGCCAGGAGGGCTCCCGGCCTTCGGGAAGCGAGTCCGGCGCGGCCGCGGGCGAACCGTCTTCCGGGGCGCCCGCCGCGTCGCCGCCGGGGGCCTCGTCCCCCGTCTCGCCCTTGCCCGGGGGCACCGGGCGCTCTTCGTGCGGGCGCAGGTGCGGGAAGAGGAGGACGTCGCGGATGGCCTGCGATCCGGTCAGGAGCATGACCAGCCGGTCGATGCCGATCCCCACCCCGGCGGTGGGCGGCATGCCCTGCTCGAGGGCCGCCAGGAAATCCTCGTCGAGCGGCTGGGCCTCCTCGTCTCCCTGGGCCCGCAGGCGGGCCTGGTCGTCGAACCGCCGGCGCTGCTCGATCGGATCGTTGAGCTCCGTGAAAGCGTTCGCGAATTCCATCCCGGCGATGAAGAGCTCGAAGCGTTCCACGAGCTCGTCGGGGTGCGCGCGGTGGTTCTTCGCCAGCGGCGAGACCTCCTTGGGGTGATCGATCACGAAGGTCGGTTGGACGAGCCGCGGCACGACCGCCAGGTCGAAGATCTTCTCGATCAGCTTGCCGCGCGGCAAGCGCGCATCCATCTGCGCCCCCAACCGGGAACACAGGTCGGCGAGGGCCGGCGCGGCGAGCGTCTGGACGTCGCGCCCGACCGCCTCGGCGATCAGGGCCAGCATCGTGCGCCGCTGGAAGGGGGGCGCGAGCTGGATGGTCGCGCGGCCGAACGGCAGGGCCAGCTCGCCGCACACGTGTCGCGCCGTCTCGCGCACCAGGTCTTCGACCAGATCCATGGCGTCGTGGTAGTCCGCGTAGGCCCAGTAGAACTCGAGCAGCGTGAACTCCGGGTTGTGCTCGCGATCGAGTCCCTCGTTGCGGAAGACGCGGCCGATCTCGTAGACGCGCTCGAGCCCGCCGACGATCAGCTTCTTGAGCGGCAGCTCCTCGGCGATGCGCAGGTAGAGCGCGGTTCCGAGCGACCGGTGGTGCGTCTTGAACGGCACGGCCGAGCCGCCGCCATAGATCTGCTGCAGGATCGGCGTCTCGACCTCCAGGAAGCCGCGCTCATCGAGATAGCGCCGCACCGTCTGGATGATCGCCGCCCGCCGCTGGAAGAGCACGCGCGTCTCCCGATTGACCATCAGGTCCAGGTGCCGGGCTCGGTAACGCGCCTCGCGGTCGGTGAAGGCGTCGAAGACCGCATCGTCCTTCTCCTTCACGACCGGCATGGGGCGCAGCGCCTTGGCCAGGATGGTCAGCTCCTCCACCCGCACGGAGATCTCCCCCATCTGGGTCCGGAACACCTGACCGCGCGCGCCGACGAAATCGCCCAGGTCGATCTGCTTGAGCAACCCGAACGCCTCCGGGCCCAGGGTGTCCTGGCGCAGATAGAGCTGCAGCTTTCCGGCGGCATCCTCGATGTGCCCGAAGGCGGCCTTGCCCATCGGGCGCAGCGAACGCAGCCGTCCGGCCACGGCGACGCGCTCCTGCTCGGCGAGCTGCTCGAAACGGGCGAGAATCTCCCCGCAAGTGTGGGTGCGCCGGAAGCTGTGCGGGAAGGGATTGATCCCCATCTCCTGCAAGCGCCGCAGCTTCTCCCGGCGCATCGCAGCCAGGTCGTGGGGTTCCTCGGGCAAGGGGCTCCTCCTTCCTCGTGAACCGGTTCAGGTCGTCCTCGGGACCTCCCGGCCGGCGGCCGATCGATCCGGGGGCACGATTCTAACCTCGCCGGCGCGCGGGCGGCAACGCCGCCGTGGACGCGGCGGGAACGATGCCGTGGACGCGGCGGGAACGATGCCGCGCTGTCGACCGGGAGATATCCGGCGCAACGTGCGGGTGCAGGCCCTCCGATGTGGTGGTAGGCTGCGACCGGAGGGAGGACGGGACGAGGTGATCGGCATCGCGGATCAGTGGCGCACTCTGCGCGCGCGCGTCGATGAGGCCGCGCGCGCGGCCGGCCGCCCGGACGGCGCGGTGCGGATCGTGGCGGTGACCAAGACCGTGGCCCCCGAGACGGTGCGCGCGGCGTGGGCGGCCGGGCTGCGGGACTTCGGCGAGAACCGCGCCCAGGAATTCCGCCGCAAGGTCGAGGCGCTCGGTGACCTGGACATCACCTGGCACTTCATCGGCCATCTGCAGACCAACAAGGTCAAGCACGTCGTGCCGGCCGCGGCGCTCATCCACTCCGTCGACCGGGCGGACCTGGCGGAGCAGATCGCCGGCCGGGTGCCGCCCGGAGGAGTCCAGCCCGTGCTGGTGCAGGTGAACACCACCGGGGAAGAGACCAAGTCGGGCGTGGCCCCGGAGGAGCTGACCGGCCTGCTCGACCGCCTCGCCCGTTTGCCGCAGCTCGCCGTGCGGGGACTCATGACGATCGGCCCTCTGACGGAAGACCCGCAAGCCGTGCGGCGGGCTTTCGCCGGCCTGCGCGCCGCCGCCGAGCGCGAGCGCCGCATCGCGCGCCCCAACGCCGACCTGCGCGAGCTGTCGATGGGCATGTCCGGCGACTACGAGATCGCCGTGGCCGAGGGCGCCACGATCATTCGGGTGGGCACGGCGATCTTCGGCGAGCGGCCGCCGGCCGCGAACCCGCGCTAGACTTCGCGGAGCGCGGCTTCGATGTAGCCCTCCAGCTCGGTCCCGCGCGGCAGCCCCTGGAAGCGCGCCACGATGCGTCCGCGCTTGTCCAGCAGAAACGAGGTCGGGATGCGGCTGACGCCGCCGAAGGCATGGGCGGCGCGCACGCCGTTGGGGATGACCGTGTAGTTGATCTCGGGGTGCTGGCGCACGAAAGGCCGCACGGCGGCGAGGCCTTGCTCATCCACCGACAGGCCCAGCACCGTCAGGCCGCGGCTGCGGTAGGCGCTCTGCCAGCGGACCAGGTGCGGAATCTCCTGCCGGCAGGGACCGCACCACGTGGCCCAGAAGGTGATCAACACGACGCCGCCGCGCAAATCCGCCAGGCGGACTGGCCGGCCCGCCAGGTCCGTGAGCGCGACGTCCGGCGCGATCGGACGCTTCTCTGGCGCGGGCAGCTCGGGGAGCTTCAGCCGGGGCGGCTCGGGGGTGGCCTTGGGCGGCGGCGTCCGAACGGCCACGGGCGCGACCTCCGGCGCCGCCGCGGGCGGGGTCTCGGGCGCCCGCGCGGCCGCGTTCTCCGGCGCCGCCGCGGGCGGGGTCTCGGGCGCCCGTGCGGCTGCGTTCTCCGGCGCCGCGGCTGTGGCCTCGCCGGCGGCCGCTCGCTCGCTCGTATCCCCACCGCACCCCGCGAGCATCAGCCCCAGGATCAGCAGCGCGCTCGCCACCCGCGCGCGCCGCACGACGCCGGTCCCCATGCGCCCTCCCTCATCTCGACCGGCGCTAGGCCAGCCCCTTGCGCCTTCTCGCGATCCACTCGGCGCACAGCAGCGTGCCGATGGCCAGGAACACGACCCAGTGGTTCCACAGCTCGGCCTGGCGCACGACGCGCACTGGCTTGTAGCGCTCGGGGACCTCGTCCACCAGCTCCTGGACGCGCCCCGCGCCCACCATCACCCCCCCCGATGCCGCGGCCAGCAGATCCGGCAACCGGCGCGACGCGCCCAGGGTGAAGAACTCGGGGCCCATCGGCTCGACCCAGAAGGCGCCCCCGGTTCGGGACGCGGGCAGGGACGCATCGCCGGGCGGCGTCGCCGAGGCCGTGAAACGGTACATGCCCGGCGGCAGCGGCGACAGCGTCCCGGCGTACTGCCCCGCCGGACCCTCGGGGTAGAGTTCGGCCGTCATGCCGCGTCCCGCGCGATCCGGATCGAACGGCGCCGCGCTCGCCTCCCGCTCGGAGATGGCTTCGGGCGGCCCCGCGCGTTCCTCCGCGCCCGGGTCCTCATCGGGCTCGGGCTCCGCGAACCGGGCGACCTGCTCGAGCTCGATCCGCACGCGCGCCCCGGCGACCGGCTGGTAGGCTTCGTCGGCCAGGCGCGCGGTGAAGCCCACCGGCTCGCTGTCCTGGAAGACGTGGCGCAGCGGGCGGACGAGGAAGCGATCGGTCTGGGATGGCTCGGAGATCCAGCGCATGACTCGCCGCCAGAAGTCCCTCGCCAGGGGCAGATCGCGCCGGGCGCCCATGCTGAAGTCCCAACGCCAGAAGCCGCGGGCCGTGATCACCCCCACGCGACCGGCGCCGACCTGGGCGATCGCCATGAGCGGCACCTCGCGCGCCGGGCTCGCCGCCTGCGCCGTCAGCAGGGTGACCGCGCCGGGAGCGGCCTGGTAGGCCCCGGCGGGGATGAGCACCGGGGGCAAGGCGGCCCAGGCCTCCTCGGTCGCTGCCGGGCTCTCATCCACGACCGTGATCTCGTGCGCCAGTCCTGCCAGACCAACGCGCACGGGCGATTCGAAGAAACCGCGCCGCGGCTCGGCGCGCAGGTGAATCGGGAGCTCGTCTTCCCAAGCCTGGCGCCAGGCCTCGAGATCGCCGCTGCCCGCGGCCCCCAGGAAGAGCACCCCGCCGCCGCCGCGCGCGAAACGGTGGAGCAGCCGCGCGGTTTCGGCCGGCAGATCCTCGGGCGCGGCGTGCGCCACCACCACCGCCGCGTAGGCCGCGAGGTCCTCGTCGCGCACCGGCAAGCGCACATCGGAGCGGGTCCCGTAGACCACCCACCGGCCGGGCGCGGGGCGCACGAGATAGGTGTAGGCCAGGCTCGTGTCCGCGTCACAGGTGCGCTTCAAGAAGGAGAAATCCCAGTCGGGCGCGCATTCGATGAAGAGCACCCGCGTCTTTTTCTCGCGGACATCGACGGCGACGAGGCGCGTGTTGTTGCGACCCACGGACTCCTCGGCGTCCGTGCGGGCCTCGACCTCGAACAGGGTCAAGCCCACCCGCGGCGGGAGCGCTTCGAGCGCGACCTCCAGCTCGCGGCCCGCTTCCGCCGGCAGGGCGACGGTGCGCTGCGCCAGCTCGGCGCCGGCGCGGCGCGCGGCCCCCTCCGCCGTCAGGCGCTCACGAATCGTCACTGTCGCCGGGCGGCCCTCGAGACCCTGCCCGGCGAGGACCACCCGGAAGGCCAGCGGCTCTCCCGTGTAGCCGACCGTCTGGGCCCGCACCTGGCGCACCATCAGGTCGGGCGGCGGCAGCGTGTCGCCCACCACGACGCCGAAGACCGGCACGGGCAGGTTGCGCGCCACCTGCTCGGGATCCTTGCCCCGCGTCTGCACGCCGTCGGTCACCAGCACGACCCCGCCCACCGGGTGGCCGCCGTGGCGCAAGAGGGTCTCCTCGAGAGCATCCCCCATGGCGGTCACGCCGAGCGGCTCCCACGGATAGCCGCCGTGGTCCGCCGCCCCACGGGGCTCGACGCCCTGCGCGAATCCCGCCCACTCGAGCTCGAAGCGGCCCCCCAGCCCAGCCTCGAGCTCGGCGATCACCTGCGCCGCCTCCTCGCGCCGCGTGGCGGCGCCGGAGCCCGGCAGCGCCATGCTGGAAGAGCGATCGATCAGCACCGACAGGCGCGGCCGGCCGGACTCCTCGTGCCGGGTCGTGAGAATCGGCTGGAGCAGCGCGAGCAGGAGCAGGAGCAGCGCCGTGCCCCGCGCCACGCGCAGCATCACGCGCCACCCGGTCCCCAGGGGGGCCGCCAGACGGAAGTAGGCGTAGGCCGCCGCCCCCAGCGCCGCCGCGAATCCCAGCCACCAGAGCGGACCCGGCCGCCCCAGGAAGCTCACGTCGATGTGTCCCATGCTTCAGGCTTCCCTTCCCATCGGGGTGTCCGAGGGAGGATACACGATCCGCCGCGCGGGGTTGCGATCCTTCGCGTGCTGCGACCCTGTCATGGACCGGGGAGGGCTCAGCCGCGCGACAGGGCCGGTTGCGCCTGGTCGATCAGGTGGGTCAGGCGCAGCAGCAAATGGTCGATGCGCTCACCGATGACGATGACGGGCGCTGCCGGCGCCCCCGGATAGGCGGCGAAGCTCCCCGCTCGCACCTGGAGCAGGGCAGCCAACCTCTGCAGCGCCTGCTCGCGAAGCAGCTCCTCGACGAGGCCGGGCTCGGCGAACCCCAGGTCGCACACGATCTGGCCGATGGCCCGCCGGCGGCGGGGGGCGACCAGCCGCTGCAGACCGAGACCGGCGCGCAACTGCCCCGCACTCAGCGCGCCGCGCTCGAGCAGCAGCGCGCCCAGCGAACCGGCCCGCGGCTCGAGTCCGACACCATCCACCGCTCCGCGCGCCGGGCGACCCAGGCGCCCCCGCTGGGGGCCCGCCGGGCGCTGCCCGGGCCCGGCCGCCCGGGCCTCGCCGGCGCCGAGCTTCACCGCCTGCGCCGCCCCGTCGCGGACGTGCACCACGACGCAGCGGCCGGCTCCTGCCGCCGGACGGAACACCACCGTGGCTTCTCCGCGCCGATGGGCGAACCACTGGAGCACCTCGTCCGGCCGGAAGGATTCGAGCGAACCGGAGAGCAACGCGCGCCGGGCGGTCATGATGCGTCCCCCCGCCCGTCGCGCGCGTCGTGCTCGCCCGGCCACCGCGCCTCGGAGGCGGGCGGAAAGCTCAGGTTGACCAGTCCGATCGCGAGCACGTGCGCGACGCCGCCCGCCAGCAGCACGGCCAATCCGATCCGCAGAGCGCCGGCCAGTGCGGCCCACCCGCCGGAATCTTCGCCGGCCAGGCCCGCAACCGCCAGGAGCGCGAAGGTGCCCAGCGACAGCAGGAGACCGGTGGCCTTGCCGAACGGCGTGGGCTGGATACGCACCTGCCCCTTCCACAGGTAGAGCAGGCCGGTGCCGAAGATCAGAAGCCCGCTGCGCAGCAGCGTCAGGACGAGCGCGGTCCGGCCGAGCAGCCCCACCAGCGACAGGCTGACGAAGACCCCGAGGTGGAAGGTCATGTCGACGACGGGATCCAACACGATCCCCAGCTTCGACTGCCCGCCGCCGTGACGCGCCCACCAGCCATCGACCACGTCGGTCGCCATGGCCAGCGCGTAGAGCCCGGCCGCCAGAGCGAAATCGCCGTGGCCGATCAAGTAGATGAGAGGGGGCAGCGCGAAGCCGCGCGCGAGCGTGAGCGCGTTGGGGCCGCCCAGGCGCCGGAGCTGGATGCCCCCCAGGGTCTCCAGGAAGCCCACGTTGAGCACGCACGTCAGGATGATCCCGAAAACCCAGCCCGTGTGCAGGAACGCCAGCAAGGCCCACTGGTCTCCCTGGTGGCGGCCCAGGACCCAGACGTCCAACGCGGCATACCCGGCGCTGAGCGCCAGGCCGGCGTAGATGAGCGAGCGCATGCCGTCGGGGTTCTGCCGCGATCCGACGCGCCCCCGGATCCAGTCGAAGGCCGGCACGGGGCGCGGCGCGCGGCCCGTCGCCAGCCACAGCATGCGTTGCGCGAGAGCCCGCAAGCGCCCTCCCCGGCCGCCTGGCGCCCTGACCGCGCTGGATCCCGGATCCTCGATCCAGAATCTCAGATCCTAGATCTGCCCGCGGTGTCCGGCCCCTCCCAGCTTGCCCTCGGAGCGGATCGCCGCCTGCGCGGCTGCCAGACGCGCGATCGGCACCCGGAACGGGGAACAGCTCACGTAGTTGAGCCCGACCTGGTGGCAGAATTCGACGCTGTCGGGATCCCCCCCGTGCTCGCCGCAGATCCCCGTCTTCAGGTTGGGTCGCGTGCGGCGCCCGTGCTCGACCGCCGCGGCCACGAGTTGCCCCACGCCATCGCGGTCAATGGAGACGAACGGGTCGTGCGGGAGGATCTTCTCGTCGACGTAGGCGGGCAGGAACTTGCCGGCGTCGTCGCGCGAGAATCCGAACGTCATCTGGGTCAGATCATTGGTGCCGAAGGAGAAGAAATCGGCCCGCGTCGCGATCTCGCCCGCCGTCAGCGCCGCCCGAGGAATCTCGATCATCGTGCCCACCTGGTACTCGACCCTGACCCCCGCTTGATCGATGAGCGCGCGGGCGGTCCGGTCGACCACGGCGCGCTGGTGATCCAGCTCCCGCACCGTGCCGACCAGAGGGATCATGATCTCGGGATAGCAGGCGACGCCCTCCTTGGCCAGCCGGATGGCCGCTTCGATGATGGCCCGGGCTTGCATGGCCGTGATCTCGGGATAAGCGATGCCCAGGCGGCAGCCGCGGTGGCCCAGCATGGGGTTCATCTCGCTCAGCTCTTCCACGCGCGCCAGCAGCTTCTCCCGCGCCGCCAGCTCGCGTTCGTCGCCGCCCCGCTCCTTGAGCAAGGCCACCTCCACCATCAGCTCCTCGCGCTTCGGCAGGAACTCGTGCAGCGGGGGGTCGAGCGTGCGGATCGTGACCGGCAGGTCGCGCATGGCCTTGAGGATCCCGTAGAAGTCGTCACGCTGGAAGGGCAGGATGCGGTCCAGGGCCTCCTGGTACTTCGCCTTCGGCTCGGCCAGTCTGGCTTCCAGGGCCCGCAGCTCGCTCTCCAGCTCGGTCCGGAACTCCCCGACGGCGTTCTCGACCTCGATGCGTTTGCGCGCGATCGCCTGCTCGAGGCTCTTGACCTCCGGGGCGTACATGATCATCTGCTGCACGAACGGCAGCCGCTCCTCGGCGAAGAACATGTGCTCGGTGCGGCACAGGCCGATGCCCTGCGCGCCGAACCGGCGGGCCAGCTCGGCCTGGTCGGGCGTGTCGGCGTTGGTCCGCACCCCCAGCGTGCGGCGCTGGTCGGCCCACTCCATGAAGGTCTTGAACTCGTTGGCCACCTCCGGCTCGATCGTCGCCACCCGGCCGGCAATCACCTCGCCGGTCGAGCCGTTCAAGCTGATGTACTCGCCGCGCCGGATCGTGACGTCGCCGATGCGCATCTGCCGCTTCTCTTCCTGGACCTCCAGCGCCGAGCAGCCGGCCACGCAGCACTTGCCCATGCCGCGCGCGACGACGGCGGCGTGCGAGGTCATGCCGCCGGTGGCGGTCAGGATGCCGGCCGAGACGTCCATGCCGTGGATGTCGTCCGGGGAGGTCTCGCGGCGGACGAGGATGACGCGGGTGGGCTTGCCGTCCTCGTCGGCCTGCTTCGCCAGGGCCACGGCGTCTTCCGGATCGAAGACCACCTTGCCGACCGCCGCCCCCGGCGAAGCCGCCAGGCCGCGCGCCAGCACGGTGACGGCGGCCTTGGGATCGATCCGCGGATGCAGGAGCTGGTTGAGCGAGTTCGGATCGACCCGCAGGAGAGCCTCGTCCTGCTGGATCAGACCCTCGCGCACCATCTCGACCGCGATCTTGACCGCCGCCTGCGCGGTGCGCTTGCCCGTGCGCGTCTGGAGCATGAAGAGGCGCCCCTCCTGCACGGTGAACTCGAAGTCCTGCACGTCGCGGTAGTGCTTCTCGAGTCGATCGGTGATCTGCCGCAGCTCGCGATAGACCTCGGGCATGTCGTTCTCGAGCTCGACGATCGGGCGGGGCGTGCGGATCCCGGCCACGACGTCCTCGCCCTGGGCATTGCGCAGATACTCGCCGTAGAACTCACGGGCGCCGGTGGAGGGATTGCGGGTGAAGCCCACTCCCGTGGCCGAGCGGTCGCCCATGTTGCCGAAGACCATCGCCTGCACGTTGACCGCCGTGCCCAGGTCGTCGGGAATGCCGTTCTGCTTGCGATAGAAGACGGCCCGGTCGTTGTACCAGGACTTGAAAACCGCGTTGCGGGCCATGTCGAGCTGCACGTGGGGATCCTGGGGAAAGGACTGGCCGGTGTAATCCCGGATGATCTGCTGATACTCCCTGGCCAGCAGCTCCATGTCCTGCTCGCCCAAGTCCAGGTCCAGGCGCACGCCGCGCTCGCGCTTCAAGGCGTCCATCCGGTGCTCGAAGACCTCCTTGGGGATCCCCAGCACGACATCCCCGAACATCGTCAGGAAGCGCCGGTAGCTGTCGAAGGCGAAGCGCCGATTGCCCGTCTTGCGGGCCAATCCTTCCACCGACCGGTCGTTCAATCCGAGGTTGAGAATCGTATCCATCATCCCGGGCATCGAGAACTTGGCTCCCGAACGCACCGAGACCAGGAGCGGGTCGTTCTCGTCGCCCAGGTGGCAGCCCTGGCGCTGCTCGAGCTGGCGCAACGCTTCGTGCTGCTGCTTCTGCACCTCCTCCGGCACGTGCCCCCCGAGCGTGTAGAAGAGGTTGCAGACGGCGGTCGTGATCGTGAAGCCGGGAGGAACGGGGATGCCGGCGCGGGCCATGTCGGCCAGACCCGCGCCCTTGCCGCCGAGGGTATCCTTCATGTCCCCGCGGCCCTCGGTGGCGTCACCACCGAAGAAGTAGACCATCTTCTCCGACGGGTTCCAGTCGGCCGGAGCCTGTGCGCCGCCGGCGGTGCGTGCTTGCGGATGGATCGCCATGCTCAAAGTCCCCCCGATGCCCGCGGCCCTCGAACCCTCCGGGGCGCCGGGCCCCGGACGGGCCCGCTCGCCGGATCGGCCGGCCGGCCGCGGTTGTCTGCTGTCCAATCTCCTTGTAGAACGTCGGTTGCCTGCCGTGGACATCTTGAGCCCGCGGACAGACGGCCGCCCTGCTCACACGGGCCGGGCGGCCGGAAGCGCTCGCGCGCGAGACGAAGCCGGATCGCGCAATCGCTCCCCGGCCTTCGCGTTAGCGGACCACCGTGAGGAACCCGCGCACGACCTCCCCGCTGGGTGTTTCCACGGCATAGAGATACAGGCCCGAGACGACGTCTCGCCCGTACTGGTTCTTCAGGTTCCATGGCAGAGAGCCGCCGTTCGAACCCCGGTCGTCCTCGCGATGCTCCAGGGTCCGCACGTGATCACCGCCCGATGTGAAGATCCGCACGGTGGCCTCGCGCGGAAGATTGAAGAACCGCACCAGGGGCGGGCTCAACGGACCGAAGTGCGATGCTTCATCATTGGCCACAAAGGGATTGGGAACGACGAAGACGTCCGCGAGCAGCGGCAGGCTCGTCACGGCATCGGGTCGCGGAATCAGCGGCGTGGGCTCCGTCTCGCCGGCCGCGCGGTAGTAGCCTTCGTACGTGGTGTTCTTGATCTTCGCGTGCCGGCCGCCGTCCAGCAGCTCCCAGTAGTACTTCTGGAGGCTGTAGTACTGCGGAACGCCGTTGTGCGGCCCGCTCACCGCGCGCAGGGAGTCACCCCCGGCCGCAATCACCGAATCCGGGTCGACGAACCACCGCACGGTATCCTGCTGGGACCAGCCCCAGGTCGTGTCGCTGAAGTCGTAGACCCGCAAGAGGATGAGCTCGGATGGGGCTCCGTGATCCTGCGGGTAGAGCCCCCGGAAGAGCTTGTAGCCGCCGAAACAGGGGTGGCCGGGTCCCGGGGAGCAGCGTCCGAGATTCCACCACTCGAGTCTGCCGGTCGCGTCCGTGAAGTACATCGCAGCTCCGGCGGGATGGAGCGCCGACCACGTGATCCCGGCCGTCGAGGCCAGCCGCGTCTCGACCCGGTACTTCCTGGCGGTGAAGCCGTCGAGCACCCCGTAGGCGCCCTCGCCCGTCACGTAGCCGAGGTACGGGCTGGTTCTCTGCGTGAAATGCACGCGGACCCGGCTCTGGGTCTCGACCACGCTGCCACCCAGGTTGCTGAGCGACAGCGTGCTCCACAGCCTCACCCGCCCATTCGCATCCGCCGTGGCGAAGCGGAGCCCGTCCTCGGAGAAGGCCAGGGAGGTCACGGTGGCGCCCGTGTGCGCCTCGAGCGTGCCGGGCGGGGTGGTCGGCTGCATCCGGTTGTACAGGTAGACCCTGCCATTGGCGTCGGCCGTAATGAGTCGAGCAGCATTGCGTTGGATCGCCACGACCACGAGCGGCTGGCCGCCCGGAGCCGTGGCCTGGTACTCGACGAGCCCGGGCTGAGTCCACGACTTCCACACGTGATCATCGCCCACGGAAACGAAGGGAAAGACCTGCGGCGAGGCCAGCGGGAAGAAGGCCAGGTCGCGCACCGGGCCGCTGTGGGCCGGGTAGAGCACCGCCTCGTTGGTCTCCCCCATGGGCGTCCAAGCCGCCAGGCGGCCATCCGCCAGCCCGGCCAGGAGCATCGTCCCCATCGGATGCACCGCGAAGCAGAGGGGCTCCAAGCCCGGCGCGAGCGGGCCGGTCGTGTGTGTGGGCACCCATGCGCCGTTCTGGAACGTCAGGCGCGCGAACCAACGATTCGCGGAATCCCAGTACCAGATGGCCGGCCCCTCGCTCGTGAAGGCGAAGAAGGGCACGGCGCCGGAGGCGAGGTCGGTCTTCTCGCCGATCTGGAAGAGGTCCAAGTTGCCCGTGAAGACCGGATCATCCGCGTCAGGCATCCACTTGAGCGCTACCTTCCGATCCCTCACCGTGGCGTCGGGAGCGAATGAGACTGCTTCGGCCCCCCCCGCCAGGACGCCCAGCCCGACCCAGACTGCCACGGGGAGAATCCCTGCCTGCCAGCTTCTCATGAGCCCTACCTCTTCCCCCAGGTCCTGCCCGCGCCGAACGAGGCCGCGCGTCAATTCGATCCGCCCGTCAGCCACATCAGCGACAGCGAGACGGCTGCCTCGGTGTCGCTCACCGTGAAGTAGTACGGATGGAAGGAGAAGCAGATGATCCGGCCGCGCCGGAGGCCGACGCGGAGGTCCTCCTCCGTAACATACGTGCGCCAGGCGATCGGCTTGTCATTCAAGTTGTGATTGATGGTCGTGTAGCAGCGGGCATTGTAGATCGGCTCCAGCCCGGCTTCGCGCTCGTACCAGGGCGCCAGGCCCGTCTCCGAAGACGACGGCACGAGACACTCGAAGAACCAATCGCCGCGCTTGTTGTTCGCATTGCGCGGGTCACTGCCCCAGCGCGAGTAGTCCATCGCGATATCGGGATAGGACGGATCGGCCGACACGGCGCGCACCAGCGACTGCTGATCGCGCTTCAGGTCCGTCTTGCGCGGCTTGTCCACCGGTCCGCGCAGGTGCAGATGCTGCCACAGGAACCCGAACCGGTTCCAGGCCTGCCCGTCGCTCAGGTCATCGGGCAGGGGCTCCTTCGGGCCGTCGGCTTGCTCCGAGAACTCGCCGGTGATCTTCGACACCGGGCCGACCCAGCAGAAGATCAGCATGTTGCCGCCCGCGCCCACGTAGCGCGACAGGAGCATGTCCGTCGCGGCCCGCTCGAAACCGACGGCCTCGCCGCCAGCGCAATCCCAGATGATCGTCTGGTAGTCGCCCATGGTGTCGAGGAAGTTGTCCGGAATGTCGATGCTCGGAGAGGTGTTCTCGTTGGGGAAGATGCTGTGCTGGCCCGGCTGTTCGCCCAGTGGCAGGAAGTCGGCCATGCTGGCCAGGATCCGGGCCCGCCAGGCATCCGTGAACTCGTCTCCCCGCGTCCCGCTGGCGGGCTCCGGGGCATTGGACCAGGGCGACTGGGGCCGCCGGCGCTGGTCGTCGACGACCAGGAACTTCTTCGTGAATCCGAACTGGGCGACGGTGATCTTGACATAGCACTTGGTCTCCGTCTCCCGCTTGTTCGAGATATCGCGCATCTTCAGGTAGAAGTAGTGCTCCTTGGGGCCGTCCTGCGGGAAGGAGATCACATCCTGCATCTGCTGGCGCGGCGCCCAGCCGATCCACCCGCCCCGCCCGTCCGTGGCCCGGAACGGCTCGGCGGGATCATCCGGATCGGGGATGTCGAAGCCGTAGTTGCAGGGGCCCGGCTCCGTGCCGCTGGCCGAGGCATCCGCCACCCACTGGAACCGGAAGCGTTGTCCGGGGGCGACGGTCACTTCCCACGGATCGCCGTACTCGCGAGCGTCGAAGCGGTGGCTGCCCATGGAAGGCTCGAAGATCACGACCGTGATCTGGGCCGGGCGCACCTGCCAGGTGGTCCAGTTTCGATTGCGGCTGTTCGCCCCGAAGACGCCCATCTCCGTGGCCCCGGCTTCGTCGATTGCCCGGACGGCAAAGGCGTAGCGCGATCCCACCGCCATGCCCTCGAGCCACTGCTCGGTCACGGTGCCCGGCACCCGCTTCCAGGCGCGGCCGGCGCGCTCGAGATAGACTCCGGCGCTGTCGTCGGGGAATTCGTCCGGGCTGGGCGCCAACAGCAAATTGCGCCCCTCCTCGAACAGGCGCGCCACTTCCGCCAGCCGCGTCACGTCGACGCCGGGATCCTGGACGTGCTTGATCTCGTAGTGGGCCGGCGCCTTGTCGGCGCTGGCGGCATCGAGGTCCTCCCCGGTCCACCTGATGCGCAGCGTGGCGGCCCAGCGGGCTCCGTCGGGCGGCGTCGGCGTGATCGCGCTGGTCGGCGCGATCGTGTGGGCGTTGAAAAGCCGGATGTCGGGGCTGGAGCGCGCGTACTGGTCGTCCACCGAGCGGATGTAGAAGGTGTGCCAGTCGGAATAGCCGCTCGTTCCCTCGCCGCGCTGCGTCGCGTAGGTGAAGATCCACTCGTCAAAGGCGGTGGTGCGGCGCCAGGCGCCCTCCGAGATCGTGTCGTCCACGGCCCACTCGAACCAGCGGATCACGCCGTCGTCGTCGGAGCCGTACCAGTAGAAGTGCACGCGGTTCTCGCCAATGTCCAGCGAGTCTTCGAGCACGCCGCCGGTGATTCTGACGCTGGGTCGCTGGTTGCCCACAACCTCGCCGGTGAAGTCGTCCTCGGGCAGCAGCAGGCACTGCGCGCCCAAGATCATCAGGAGGACGCCGCCGCTCAGCAGCAGCCCGCGACCGAGCACCGGTTTCGATGATGAGGCTTTCATCGGACACATCCTCTTTCGTGGGGCGACCCCGGCAATCCAGCCCGACCTTGGCACGGAGGCCGGCCTCCCCGCCGGCCGGCACTTGGCAGTCTAGTTATCCACGAGGAAGAACGGGATCGACCGTTCGACCCACAGCTGGTCGCTCGCGGCCACCCCTGCAGCTTGCTCGGTGATCCGGACCGTGACCGACGCGGGCCGCGGCGTCGCGCCGAGCCCCTCGGCCAGCGAGGCCGGCAGGTTGACCAGGGCCCCGCAGTAGCTCTCCGTGTTGTCGCAGCCGTCCTCCAGGAACCAGAAGGGCGGGACCACGAACTTGTAGGTGAACCGCCTGGCGGTCGAGTCCGGATCCTGGGCCCGGACCGTCACGGGCAGCTTGATGATCGTGCCGCCGGGCCCGACGACCCTGGGCAGATCATCGATGTCGATGATCTGTCCCGGCTGGGGAACCTGTGGGAGGATCATCTGCCCGGTGCCGTCATCGAATTCCCGCAGCAACACCGGCGAGCGGTTGATGTAGATCGGGAACACCGCGGGCTTGAAGGACGGCCGCCCGTACCCGTCGGCGCAGCGCACCTGGAGCTCCGCCGCCATGGTGGTCCTGTTCTCCAGCGCCACGGTCTGCCGCTCGGGGAGCTCGATCCAGCGCTCCTCGCCCACGCGGCGCTGGAAGCGGCTGACGCCGCGACCCAGAATGTCGTCCGGGTCCCGCCCCCACACGCGGGCCCGGATGCTCACCGGCAACACGCCTCCGGTCTGGGCCGCCAGCAGGGGTATCGTATCGCCATAGAAGAACTCGCGCTGCCCCTCCCAGCCCGCCGAGGTGGCCAGGATGCTCAGGACCGAGTCGCCCGTGGCGGGATCGATGCTGTCGCTCGCCACGAAGTACGTCTCGGGATCGAGGTTCCACACGAAGGTGCGCTCCTCGGCGTCCAGGCCGCGGAATCCGGCATCGTCCACGCCGCGCAGGCTGAAGCGGTACAATCCGCTCGCCAGCCCCGTGTAGGAGACGGCGGTGTCGCCCGCCCCTCCGAGTCGCGGAGAGACCTCATGCGGGTTCAGCCAGTATTCGTACTGCCTGATCTCGCCCACCGTTACGGTGTCGCCGTGCTCGTTGATCATCCGGTCGGCGTCTGACCCCCGCCAGCGGAAGCGCACGTTCCATCCGGCCGGAACCGTGTCGGTCGGCACCGTCGGGTTGGTCGAGGTGATGGCGAGGCGGCGGTCCGGGTTGGACGGGTCGAATGCCTCGGCCAGCGTGAACTCGGGCTGGGGCGGATTCAGGTCGATGGCGCCGAAGAAACGCCAGGCGGGCGCCGGGTCGGTCTCGCCATCGTTGTCGATGGCCCGGACGTAGAAGCGGTGGCCGAGCACCTGTTGGCTGGCCCCGACCTTGAAGGTAAAGACCGAATCGGTGCGGGTGGTGAACCGGTAGGTCAGCGTGTCCTCGTCCGCCGGCAGCGAGTCGCTGATCGCGTATTCATACCCGACGATCCAACCGTCGGCGTCGTTGCCATACCAATGGAAGTGCACCTTGTAGAACGTCGTGAGGCTTTCGGCCGGCGCGCCAGTCAAGTAGGTGTCCGGTGGCTGGTTGCGATCCTCTTCCGTCGTCAGCTCGTCGCGGCATCCGTGCAGCGAGATCCCGACGATCGCCAGCCCCAGCACCAGACCCACCACGACGCGGCGGCGCCCCAGGCCACGGCCGCGGCACTCCTCACGCATGGCTCGTTCCTCCCATAGAGCACGCAGGCTACCAAAGCACCCCCCGAGTGTCAATCCGAAATGGGGCCCGGAACCCTATGCCCTGTAAGGAGAAGCGGGGCCCGGGGGGATCCCCGGGCCCCGCCCTCGGCACTCCTTCGGGCGCGGATTCTCGGCTAACGGAGCACGAGCATCTTCTTGCCCCAAGTATATCCATCAATGGTGGGCAACAGCATACAGAAG
>CAZRWW010000047.1:0-41507 GCA_964603725.1 uncultured bacterium | reverse complement strand
GGCGCGGGCGGCGAGGCGGGCGCCGAGGCGGGCGCCGGCAAAGAGGCCGCCGCGGGCGGCGAGGCGGGCGCCGGCAGCGCGGCGGGCGCGGGTCCGCGGGGAGGGCATTGAGCCATGATGCGCAAGCTCGCGCTGGGCGCGCTGGCGGCGCTGTTCGTCGTGGCCGCCGTGCTGGTGGCGATCATCGCCGCGGCGCGCGGGCGCGGCGACGTGGGGCCGGCGCAGCCGATCGCCTTCAGCCACGCCATCCACGCCGGCGACCTGGGCCTCGACTGCAGCCACTGCCACCGGCACGCGGCCGAGGCGAGTCATCCCGGCATCCCGCCGGTCTCGCTGTGCATGGAGTGCCACGAGACCGCGGCGACCGATCGTTCCGAGGTCCGCAAGCTGCGCGAGCACTGGGAGCGGCGCGAGCCGATCGAGTGGGTGCGCGTTCACCGGCTGCCCTGGCACGCCCGGTTCACGCACCAGCGCCACGTGCAGGGCGGCGTTGCCTGCGAGCAGTGCCACGGCGAGATCAAGGTCGAGACGCGCGTGCGCCAGGTGCGGTCGCTCAAGATGGGGTGGTGCGTGACCTGCCACCGCTCGCGCGACGCCGGCACCGACTGCTGGGTGTGCCACAAATAGGACCGGGAGAGGGACTGATGGAGCGCAGGGACTTCATCCGCATGCTGGGCGTTGCGCCGGGGGCGCTGGCCGCGTCCTGGCATCTGGACTTCGCCCGCGATCGGCTCGTCTCGCAGATCGAGTCCGACGAGGGCCAGCCGCTGCCGGACCAGTCGGTGATCTACCGCTCGCTGTGCACCGAGTGCCCGGTCGGGTGCGGTCTGCGGGTGAAGGTACGCCGCGGGCACCCCATCAAGCTCGAGGGCGATCCGCAAGGGTTCCCGGGAAGCGGGGGCCTGTGCCTGCGCGGGCAAGCGGCGCTGGCGCGGCTCTACCATCCGGCGCGCCTCCGCCGGCCGCTCGTGCGCCATGCCCGCGGAGGCTATACGGAGGCGTCCTGGGCGGAGGCGCTCGAGCGGGTGGATACGGCGCTGCGTGAGGCGCAGCGCTCGGCGGCGGCGAGCTTCTACCTCGCGGGGCGCACGACCGGCGCGGTCGCGGACCTGATCGACGAGCTCGAGCGCCGCCGGCGCGTCGAGCGGCTGCCCGAGTACGAGCTCTTCCATCCGGGCGCGCTCTGCCGGGCCTACGAGATCCTCTACGGCGCTCCGATCGTGCCGCGGTACCGCCTGGCCGACGCCGACCTGCTGGTGACGATCGGCGCCGACCTCTTCGAGAGCTTCCTCGATCCGGTCGGCTTCGCCGCCGCCCACGCCGAGGCGGTCGGGCGTGGCGTCACCTGGATCCACCTCGAGCCGCACCTGTCGCTGACGGGCTGCAGCGCTCTCGAACGCCGCGTGATCCGCAGCGGCAGCGAGACGACCCTGCTGGCCTATCTCGTCCGCAGCCTGGGGGCCGGACAGCTGCTGCCCGAGGTCCTGCGGCCCATCCCCGATCTGTCGCCGGCCGCCGTCGCGGCGCGCACCGGACTGACCGAGGAGCAGATCACGACCCTGCGCGACGCGATCGAGCGCAAGCGCGGGCGCGTGCTCACGATCAGCGGGGGCCTGGCCACCGCGCAGCCGGACGGCGCGCTGGTGGCCGTGCTCACAGGCCTCCTGCAGGCCGCGACCGGGCAGATCGGCCGGACCGTCGACCTCGGTGCGCCGATGGACCTGGGGCACGCCGGGGCCCCGGGGGCGCTCGAGGACCGGTTGGCCGAACTCAGCGGCCGGCCGGGGGGCGTGGGCTTCATCGCGCGCATCCACGCGTTCACGGGGCTGCCGGCCGCGCGGGGGCTGATCGAGAGGGCTGCGCTGCGGGTGGGCTTCAGCGACCTCCTCTACCCGGCGCTGGATAAGTGCGATGTCATCCTGCCCGTCTCGCACGGACTCGAGTCGTGGGTCGACGGCCGGTCCGTGGACGGCGCGCACGCGCGTCACCGGCCCGTGTTCAAGCGGCTCTTCGACACGCGCGCCGAGGGGGAGATCCTGCTCGCGCTGCTCGGCGAGACCATGACGTTCGAGGACTATCTGGCGGCTCACCCGGCGCAGGCCCCGGCGGCGCAGGGCGCCGAGGCGGGCGCCGCGCCGGTTCGGAGTGCCGAGGCGGGCGCCGCGCTGCGGGTCGTGACGACGTCCGCGTTCCTGGCCGCGGCCGAGCGATCCGGGACCGTGTGGCCGGCAGCCGCCGCGCCGGCCGCGGGGGAGGCGAGCGACGCGGGAGGAGCGAGCGACGCAGGCGGCGTCAAGCTCGTCCTGCCCGCCTCGCTGCGCGCCTACGACGGGCGCAGCCGCCCGCTCACGCTGCTGCACGAGATTCCCGACCCCGTCTCGGCGGTGAGCTACGGCGACTCTGTGCTCGTGGCCGAGGAGGATGCGGCGCGCTGGGGCGTCAAGGATGGCGAGGTCGTCGAGATCCGCACGCCGCACGGCGCGCTGCGCCTGCCCGCGCGCCGCCAGCCGGCGCAGCCGGCGGGCGTGGTGACGGTGGGCATCGATGTGATCGGCGCCTCCGCCGACACCGGGCTCGCACTGCCGGTCGCCGCGGGAACCGGGGAGCTCGTGCGCTGCGTGCCCGGCGTCGAGGTCCGGCCGACCGGCGAGCGGGCGCCGCTGGCGATCCTCTCCGGAGCGATGGACGCGCGCGGCAAGGGGATCCTGCCCGGCGACGCGCCGCACCACGGCGGGCCCGGCGCGCACGGCGCCGCGGCGGTGGGCACGGGGCACGGCGCTTCCGCGGGGCACGGCGCCTCCGCGGGGCACGACACCCAGGTGGAGCACGGCACGCAGACGGTACACGGCAGCCACGCGGGGCATTCGGACGAGGATCCCGTCATCACATTGTTCAAGCCCAATCCCCGCACGAGCGACTTCCGCTGGGCGATGGCGGTCGACCTGGACAAGTGCACTGGCTGCTCGGCCTGCGTCGCGGCCTGCTACGTCGAGAACAACATCCCAATCGTGGGTCTCGCCGAGCACCTGAAGGGCCGCGAGATGTCCTGGCTGCGGATCCAGCCCTACGTGAGCCGCTCGGGCGGGCTCGAGTTCGTGCCGCTCATGTGCCAGCAGTGCGATTACGCGCCGTGCGAGACCGTCTGTCCCGTCTTTGCCACCTATCACAATCCCGATGGCCTGAATGCCCAGGTGTACAACCGCTGCGTGGGCACGCGCTATTGCGCCAACAACTGCCCCTACAAGGCGCGCCGGTTCAACTGGTTCTCCTTCAAGCGCGAGGAGCCGCTGGACTTGATGCTGAACCCGGAGGTTTCGGTGCGGCCGAAGGGCGTCATGGAGAAGTGCACCTTCTGCGTCCAGCGCATCCGCGCCGCCAAGGATGGGGCCCGCGACGAGCAGCGCGGCCTGCGTGACGGCGAGGTGCTGCCGGCCTGCGCGGAGTCGTGCCCGACGCGCGCGATCGCCTTCGGCAACCTGCTCGACCCCGCCTCGCGCGTGCATGCGCTGGCGCGCTCGAAGCGCGCCTACCGGGTGCTGGCGGACCTCGGCACCGGTCCGGCCGTCTACTACCTGAGCGAGGATCAGGGACATGAGTCTTAGGGCATTCGCGGAGAAGCTCGAGGTCGACGTCCTCGCGGCGATGCGGCGACCCAGCGCCGCCTGGTGGATCGCGCTCTTCGTCGCGGCCGGCTGCTTCGCGCTCGGCATGGGGCTCTGGCTCTACATGATGCTGACCGGCATGGGGGTGGCCGGGATCCGGCATCCGGTGGGCTGGGGCGTCTTCATCACGGATTTCGTCTTCTGGGTGGGCATCGCGCATTCGGGCACGCTGATCTCCGCCGTGCTGTTCCTGTTCCGGGCGCAGTTCCGCTCGAGCTTCAACCGCTTCGCGGAGGCGATGACCGTCTTCGCCGTGATGACCGCCGGCCTCTTTCCCCTGATCCACCTCGGCCGCGGGTGGCTCGCCTACTGGCTCTTTCCCTACCCCAACGACCGGCTCCTGTGGGTCAACTTCCGTTCGCCGCTCTTGTGGGACGTCTTCGCGGTCAGCACCTACTTCACGATCAGCGCGATCTTCTTCTATGTCGGCCTGATCCCGGACCTGGCGCTCGTGCGGCGGCGCACGACGGGACTGCGCAATTGGCTCTATCGCGTGCTGGCGATCGGCTGGACGGGCACCGCGCGGCAGTGGAGCCACTACAATCAGCTCTACCTCTTCCTGGCGGCCCTGGCGACGCCGCTCGTGATCTCGGTCCACTCGGTCGTCTCCTGGGACTTCGCCATGAGCATCGTGCCGGGCTGGCACACGACGATCTTCGCGCCCTACTTCGTGGCGGGCGCGATCTTCTCGGGCACGGCCATGGTGATCACGCTGGCCGTGCCGATGCGTCGCATTCTCAAGCTCGAGCCCTACATCACCGTCGACCACATCGAGAAGCTGAGCAAGCTGCTGCTCTTTACCTCGCTCATCGTGACCTACGCCTACATCGTCGAGATCGCCCTGGCCTGGTACAGCGGCCACGTCTTCGAGACGCAGCACTTCTCGTACCGGCTCCTCGGCGACTACGCGCCGCTCTACGCCATCATGGTCTTCTGCAACTGCCTTCTGCCGCTGGCGATCTTCTGGCGGCGGGCGCGGCGCAGCCTCACGTTCCTGTTCGTCCTGTCGATCGCGGTCAACATCGGCATGTGGCTCGAGCGCTTCGTCATCATCGTGACGGCGCTGGCCAAGGAATACGATCCCTATTCGTGGGGCGCCTACAAGCCGACTTTCGTGGAAGTCGGCATCACGCTGGGCAGCTTCGGGATGTTCTTCATGTTCTTCCTGCTCTTCACCAAACTGCTGCCGGTGATTTCGATCACGGAGATCAAGGAGAGAAAGAAGCATGAGCACGAAGGCCACGCAGTGGCGGTTCGAGCGTGAGGACGAGTTCCTCGCCAAGCTCAGGGAACTGCGCCGGCAGGGTGTGCCGGCCGGGCGCCTCGAGGTGCTGATGCCCATCCCGGTGGAGGGCGTCGAGGAGCTGCTCGAGCTGCGCCCGAGCCCCTTGCGCTTCTTCACGCTCGCGGGGGCGACCACCGGCGCCGTCGCCGGTCTCGCCTTCATCCTCTACACCGTGCACGACTGGCCGCTGGTCACCGGCGGCAAGCCGCTGGTTTCGATCCCGCCCTTCGTCGTGGTGACCTTCGCGTGCACGATCCTGCTCGGGGGCCTCGCGTCGCTGCTGGGGTTCCTGCACCTGAGCCGCATGCCGGCGATCCCGGCGATCCTGGAGCCACGGGAGCACGAGAACTACTATGTGATCCGCATGCGGGAGGAGCGATGATGACCCGCAGCGCCTACGTCGTGGCGGCCGGCGGCGCGCTGGCGACCCTGCTGCTGAGCCTGCTCGCGCGCGATGCGTCGCTGCTGCCGGGATTGCTCTTCTGGACGGCGGTCGTGCAGGGGGCGATCGCGCTCTGCGCGGGCAGCGACATCGCCCACGCCAAGTGGCATCGGCCCTTCCGGCCCGTGATCCTGAGCCTGCACCCCCTGCTGCTCACCTTCCCCCTGGCCTTCCTGGCCTTCAGCCTGCGCGTCGCGGTGTATCCCTGGGCGGCCCATCCCAGCGCCTGGCTGGCGCCAGGGTTCTTCGTCGCGCGCAACGCGATCCTCCTGCTCGTCGTCTGGCTGCTGGGGATGCTCTACGCGCGCGGCGCGCTCGCCGGGGGGGCGCGCACCGGCGTCCTGGCGGTCTGGTATGTGCTGGCCTTCGTGACCTGCCAGTCGCTTCTGGCCTTCGACTGGGTGATGTCGTTCGAGTACCCGTGGATCAGCACGCTGCTCGGGGGCTACTTCTTCGTGGAGGCGCTCTACCTGGGCGCCGCGCTCACGGCCGTCGTCGTGGCGATTCTCGTGCTGCGCGGCGGAGTGCCGCTGCGCGAGCGGCTGCGTGACACGACCACGTTTCTGTTCGGTTTTTCGCTGCTGTGGGTCGGGCAGTTCTTCGCGCAGTATCTCGTGATCTGGTACGGCAACATCCCGGCCGAGGTCGACTACCTGTACAAGCGTGTGCTCTTCTCGCCGCTCAAAGAAGTCTCGGCCGCCGTGTTGATCTGCCTCTTCGGCGTGCCTTTTCTCGTGCTGCTCTCGCGGTCGGCCAAAACCACGCCGCTCATCGCCTTCGCGGTGGCCGCAGTCATCGCCGCCGGCGTGACGCTGGAGCGGCTGGTGATGCTGATCCCGGTGGCGGGCCTCAATCCCCTGCTCGTTGCGCTCGAGTACCTCGTGCTGGGCGCCGCCCTGGTGATCGTGCTGCGCCGCGGAATCCAGGAGGCAGGGGCCCTCGCGCGAGGTTGAGAGCGCGCCGTTGTCCGGCCGCCGGGGTTATGGAAGGATGGCGACTCCCGGGGACATAGGCGGGTCCTGGAGGGGAGTCTCCATGCTCGAGGTCACACCGCGGCGATTCCTCACGGCAGCCCTGGCCCTCATGCTGGGCCTGGGGGCGGCACTGTGGTTGCGGATGCTGATCCCGTCCGGCGCGCTCACCACCCCGGATTCGTTGCAGTACCTCCATGCGGCTCGCAGCCTGCGCGCCGGGCAGGGCCTGACGATGGTCGACGGGTTGTTGTGGAGTGACGCCGCCTATCGTCCGCTTACCACCTGGCCGCCGCTCTATCCCATCGCGCTCGCTCTGGCCGTGCCCGACCAAGACCGGGCCGAGGTGGGAGCGGGCCGCGTGGCGCAACGGCTCTTCGCCCTGGCCGTCGGACTCTTCTTCATCGCGGCCCGCCGGCTGGCGCGCCTCGGGATCGCCGCCGCGGCGACACTGCTCTTGGCGACCCACCCGCCCGTGCTCACGGTCTATGCCTATGCCTGGAGCGAGCAGCTTTTCCTGCCCATCATGCTGCTGGTATGGCTGGCGGTGGCCACGGCCTTGCGGCGCGGACCGCCGCGGAAGTGTCGGGCGTGGTGGCCGTACATGGCGGCGGGCGCGGCCGCGGCGACGGCGACCTACACCCGCTACATCGGCCTCGCGCTCTTCGCGACGATGCTCGCTCCCTTGGCCTCGTCCGGAACCCGCGGGGCGAAGGGGCGGCACCGCTGGGCACGCGTGCGGCCGGTCGGCGCAGCGCTGCTGCTGGCCACGGCTCTGGTGGCGCCGCTCCTCGTTCGAAACCTCGTCCTGACCGGGCACTGGGGCGGCGCCCCGCGCACGGCGCCCACGCGCTCGCTGGCCGCGAACCTGGCCGATTTGGCCAGCGCGCTGCGCTCTCAGCTTGCCTTACCCGGTTTGCCGGCCTGGTCCCTCGGACTGCTGGGGGTCGCGCTCCTGACGATCGCGCTGCTCTGGTGGCGCGGTCGCTCCGCGCGACAGACGGAGACGCCCAAGGATCCGACCGGCCGCGAGCCCGCGCCCTGGCTGCCTTGGGGTTTCGCGCTCGTCTACTTCGGCGCGCTGGTCATCCTGCGCTCAGCCGCCTCGTTCGACCCGATCGACACGCGACTGTCGACCCCTGGGACAGTCTTCTTGGTCCTGGGGATTGTGGCGGTCTGTGAGGGCGTCGTGCGGCGGGTGGCCGGCGCTGCTCGATCCAAGGTTGTTGCGGCGGCCGCCGCTCTGGTGCTCCTCGCGCCCGCCGCGGGACAGGCGGCGATCGACATGCGGATCATCCGCGCCGTGCGCGGTGGCGAGTCTGAGCCGTTCTCCATGACCACCACGGCGCAGTACATCAACTTCGGGCGCATCCGGCCCGAAAACGTGCCCGCCGCGGTGCGGCGCGAGGCCGAGCGCTGCCGTCAGGCGGACGCCTTTCTGATCACCGATGCCAACCCAATTCTGCTGCATCACTTGCTCGCTGTGAAGGCCAAGGCCCTGCCCGACACCCTTGACGATCCGGCCGTCCTGAGGCGCATCAACGCGCTCGCCCCGCGCGGCTCGCTGGTGATCCTCGACGCGCGCAAGGCAGCGCGTCTCGCCGCGGTGGCGGGCCAAGAGTGGGGTGCCGTCGCGACCACGCATCGTGAGGGGCAGGGGAGCGTGACGGTGGTGCGGCTGCCGGTGCCGGTGGGAGGCGGCTGACCGGGTGCCGGCCAACCCCCGAACCACCACTGCGCTTGCGACTTGACGAACGGCGACCGCCGAACCAAGATATTCATGGAATCGTGGATGGGCGTCACTGGCCAGGGTGTCGCGTGCGGGGTGATCGGCCGGCCGCGGCGGCACGCGGTCTCCACGTGCGGTATCGGGAGAAGGACCGATGTCCAAGATCCGAGTGTTGCTGATAGAGGACAATCGCCTGCTGCGCGAGGGCATCACGGCCATGCTCAATGCGCAGCCCGATCTCCGGGCCGTGGCGGCGACCGGCAATGGCGATGCGCCGGAGAAGGCGGAGAAGTTGCGACCCCAAGTGGTCCTGCTCGACATGGGCCTGAGAAGCCAGAACAGCCTGCGGGTTGTGGAGTCCATCAAAGCGAGGTTCCCCAGGACAGAAGTTGTGGTAATGGATCTCATTCCCGTTCAGGAGGATGTCGTCGACTTCGTGAAGGCGGGCGTGGCCGGTTTCATTCTCAAGGATGCAACCCTCGATGATTTCCTGCGCACCATCAGGTCGGTCGCACAGGGCCACAAGGTCCTCCCACCACCTCTGACCGGGTCACTCTTCTCTCAGATTGTGGAGCACGCCATACAAAGTGGCGGCACCGACAAGCTGCTGAAGGCGGTCAGGATGACCAAGCGGGAGAACGAGGTCATCGCTCTTGTCGCCGGAGGCCGCAGCAACAAGGAGATCGCCTCGGAGCTTCACATCGCCGTCCATACGGTCAAGAGCCATGTCCACAACATCCTGGAGAAGCTCGCCCTGCACACGCGCCTGGAGCTGGCCAGCTTCGCCCACCGCCGGGGGCTGGACCGCTCGGCTTCGCGACCCCAATAGCCACACCGACATCCACGACGGTCTCCATCCAAGGGACTAGTCCTCTTTTCGATCCTTGGGCCGATTGCGCCCGAAGCTGTCCCGACCCATCCTGCTGATGGGAGGGAGTAGTCTGCCGGAGCCGACCGTGCTCCAGAATGTCGGGGAAGATCGGTGTGAATGTCCTGCTCATCTATCCGGAGTTCCCGGACACCTTCTGGAGCTTCAAACACGCCCTCAGCTTCGTGCGCAGGAAGTCCGGTCACCAACCGCTGGGTCTGATCACCGTGGCGGCCCTGTTGCCGCGGAACTGGAAGCAGCGCTTGGTCGACACCAACGTCACCCGCCTGACCCAGGCTGACCTCGAATGGGCCGATCTGGCGCTGATCAGTGCCATGAATGTCCAGCGCGACGCGGCCGCGGCGCTGATCGCCCGCTGCCGCGCGGCGGGCGTCAAGACCGTGGCCGGTGGCCCGCTCTTCACCGCGGAGCCCGAGAGCTTCGCGCAGGTCGACCACTTCGTCCTCAACGAGGCCGAGCTGACCCTGCCCGTCTTTCTCAGGGATCTCGCGGCCGGCTGCGCCCGGCGGGTGTACCGCACCACGGCGTTCGCCGATCTCCGGCAGTCGCCGGCCCCTCTGTGGGACTTGATCGACCTGCGTCACTATGCATCCGTTGGCATCCAGTACTCCCGCGGCTGCCCCTATGGCTGCGAGTTCTGCAATGTCACGGCCCTGTTCGGGCACCGGCCGCGCACCAAGACAGCCGATCAGATCATCCATGATCTGCAGTGTCTCTACGATCGCGGCTGGCGTCGGCAGGTGTTCATTGTCGACGACAACTTCATCGGCAATCGGCGCCAGCTGAAGCGGGAACTGCTACCGGCCCTGATCCAGTGGCGCCGGGGACGCCGCGGCATGCCCTTCAACACCGAGGTGTCCATCGACCTGTCCGACGATCACGAGTTGATGACCATGATGGTGGCGGCCGGCTTCGAAACGGTCTTCGTGGGCATCGAGACCCCCGATGACGGCGCCCTCCGGGAGTGCAACAAGACGCAGAAGGCGCCTCACGGCACGCGGTTGTACGAGCGTCTGAAGCGCGAGGGGCGCCTGACTCGGGAGATGAACGGGGACAACGCGGATGGGTCCACCAACGTGGTGCCCCGCATGAGGATGAGCACCCTGCGCCAGGGCTACCGGCAAGTTCTCACCCACATCTACGCGCCGCGCCACTACTACGCGCGCATCCGGACGTTCCTGAAGGAGTACCAGCCGCCCAGGTTTGCGGCCCATCGCGGCATGAGTGACGCGCTGGCTCTCTGTCGTTCGGTCTATCACCTGGGCATTGCCGGCCATGAGCGCGGGCAGTACTGGGCACTGGTGCTTTCCACGCTGCTTGTCCGACCCCGGTCGTTTGCGGTGGCCATCCGGCTGGCCATCTACGGGTTTCACTTCCACCGGGTCTGTGAACTGCACGTGCGATAGCACGGCGGTGCCGTCCAAGAAGAAGGAGAGAAGGAATGTCATTCGAACTGCCGCCCCTGCCGTTTGAGAGGGACGCCCTGGAACCGCACATCAGTGCGCGGGCCCTCGAGCTCCACTATGGCCGACACCACAAGGGGTATGTCCACAATCTCAACCGGCTCACCGAAGGTCTGCCCGAGGCCGAGATGTCGTTGGAAGAGGTGATCCGCAGGACCGGGCCCGGTCCGATCTTCAACAATGCGGCTCAGGCCTGGAACCACACGTTCTTCTGGAGCTCACTCGCGCCCACAGGCGGCGGTGAGCCCAAGGGCGAGTTGGCTGCGGCCATCGAGCGCGACTTCGGCTCCTACGAGACTTTCAAGGAGGGGTTCACGAGGGCCGCCCTGTCCCTCTTTGGCTCGGGGTGGGCGTGGCTCGTCGTCGACAACGGCAAGCTGGTGATCACCCAGACTGCTGTCGCCGACACGCCGATGATGCATGGACAGAAGCCGCTCCTCACGCTCGATGTCTGGGAGCACGCCTACTACGTTGATTATCAGAACGCCCGGACCAAGTTCGTCGACGCCTTCCTCAGCAACCTCGTCAATTGGGACTTCGCTGGGGACAACTTCGCCAACGGTGCGCGGAAGGAGGCGGCCACTGCCGAGGGCCGGGGGTAGCGCGGCGGTGCCGCCGGGCATGTGTACGCCCCAAATCGTGGTTCGAGGTGCCGCCTCGAGGGCCTGACAACCGGAGCCTTTTCTCGTATCCTGGAGCGAAAGGACTGGACAAGATGCCTCCGAGGGGCGATGGTATGGCCAGTGTTCTGCCGCCGGCCGCCCAATGCGACTGTCCGGCAGCGCTGGTCAAAGCCTGAGTGAAGGGCTTGGAAGGAGATCGTCAGAGACTCATCTCAGCCTGTTCCATTCCGCACTCTGGGTCAGCCGGCTGAAGTTCGTTTGCATTGGCGCCTCTCACTCCCTCTCCGGGATCACCCGCGGGTATCTCCGAGATCGACGAAAGAGCGAGAATCCAACGATTCTGCCCACGATCCACTGAGGATGCTCTCGGGTTGGTCGTTCAGACAAAGGTACGCGTTCTGTGCGGTGAAGCGTTCCAAGTGGAAAGGTACGAAGAACATGTCCAGCAATCTGTACGTCGGCAACCTCCCCTTTGACATCGCCGAGGAGGAGCTCCAAGAGCTCTTCGTCTCGCAGGGTGAAGTCGTCTCTGCCAAGGTGATCATGGATCGCGAGACGGGCCGGCCACGTGGGTTTGCCTTCGTCGAGATGGCCCAGGCCGAGGACGCCCAGAAGGCGATCCAGAACCTCGACGGCCGCGAGTTCAAGGGCCGGAGCCTGAAGGTCAACATGGCCCAGCCACGCGAGAATCGCCCCCGGAATGGTGGCGGTGGTGGCGGCGGCCGCAGTCGCTACTAGGCGTCGTCGCAAACCAAGTCGTAGTCTAGGCCGCAGTCGCAGGGGTGGGCGCCTTCCCAGGGCCCGCCCCTGTAGGCTCGGGCCCGCAGCATGTCGTGCTGTGGTGACGGCGCTTCGCATAGAGCGGGGAACGTGACGGTGGTGGCGATGCCGGTGCCGTGAGTGCCGCCCGGAACACGGCGGGCATGATCGGTCTTCAGCTTTCCGGAAGTGCTCACGCCGAACGCGCGAGGCGCGTGTTGCTGAGGAACAGGCGCCAGCGACGATGGGCGACGAAACCTCCTGTTGCGGCCATTGGCGGCGTGATCGTCCTCTCGCTGCTCGGCTGTGCCAAATCGGACCGGCCCTTGCCGACGCCCGTTCCCGTGCGCAGCATCAACGCGGGGAGCGCCCCGAGGTGGGAGCCGGCAGTCTGGCGACGGTGCTCATCGCCATCACGGTCGCGCTCTTCTTCGTGGCCGCCCGCAGCCTTGCGCGCCTGGCGAGCGCGGCAGCGGCGACCGTGGTCCTGCTGGCGCTCGCGGCGGGACACGCGGCGAGCCACGTCCAGCTCACGGGCGCCGTGCGCCGCGGCGAGCCCGAGCCGTTCCGCATGACCGCCACGGCTCGGTACAACAACTTCTCCCGTTTCAGGCCCGAGAACGTGCCCACCGCGGTGAGGCGCGAGGCGGAGCGCTGCCGGCAGGCGGATGCCTTCTTGATCACCGACGCCAACCCATACCTGCTGCACCATCTTCTGGATGTGAAAGCCAAGGCGCTGCCCGACACGCTGGACGACCCAGCCGTCTTGACGCGCATCCATGCAGTGGGGCAGGGTGGCGCGCTCGTGATCCTCGATGCGCGCAAGGCAGCGCGCCTGGCCGCGGTTGCCGGCGACGCGTGGAGCGCTGTTGCCACGACGCATCGTGAGGAACAGGGGAGTGCGACGGTGGTTCGTTTGCCGCTGCCTTGAGCTCGCCGCGGGGGAACAAAAGCCGGCATCCGCGGGTTCGAGAGGCTGGCGGCGATAGACACCCGACGTTGAGGTGCGCGTTGCTGAGTAACTGGCGCTGGCGACGATGGTGGGCTGTCTGTCTGAGTTCGGCGATCTGCGGTGTGATGGCGCTGTCGCTGCTCGACTGCGCAGAGTCAGACCGGCCCTTGCCCATTCCTGTCCCTGTGCGCAGCTTCGGTCTGGTCGATTCGGTGTACACAATCACTGAGGCCGATACGACGCTGTATGTGCCGGTGCGGCGCTCCTGCGGGTGTGGCTCGGCCTGGGTGTGGGCCGCCTGCTCCACGGGTACCGCGACGGCGGGTGAGGACTACGTGGCCGCCACAGCTCTGCTGGAGTTCGAGCGGGGCAGCGCGGTCGAGAGTCTGGCCATCCACTTCCTGAACGACTCGGCGAGCGAGGACACCGAGTTCGTGCGCATCACCCTGGGCATGGCGAGCGGGTCCTATGAGGTCTCCGAGACGGACACGGCCATCGTGAGGATTGTGGACGATGACACCACTCCGGCGGGCCCGCACGTCGCCTTCACTCAGTTGCGCTACTTCGCGTTCGAGGGACAGGACTGCGTGCGGATCCCTGTCACGTGCACCGGCTGTGCTTGTCAGGCGGACTGGGTGATCCTCCATGCCCGCACTGCAGACGGGACCGCGATCGCGGGCACCGACTACGCCGCGCAGAGCGACGATCTCTGGCTCAATCTGACGCACACCGTGACCCTCTTCTCGGTGCAGCTCTTCGACAACCACGAGATCGACGCCGCGCGGGAATTCACGGTCCAGCTCCACGACCCGCCCGAAGGGATCTGGGTGGATCCGCCCGCCGAAGTCACCGTGGAGATCCTTGACGACGACACGCCCGTGGAATCTCCGACCATCAGGATGCCCCTGGAACTGGGCAACGAGTGGGCCTTTGATGCCACAGCCTGGTATCAGAGCGAAGCCAACTACGACGGGGTGCTCAGGAGCAGCGCGACGGTCGGCACCCTCTGTCAGCGTGTGCACTTCCAGGGCGAGGAGTACTTGTGTCTGAAGTTCACGCCGACGAGTCCCGTGAGTGGCCCGGAGCTCCTGCTGCGGCAGAGCGGGGACTCCCTGCTCGGCGTGTGTCCGGCAGACACCGTTGGCGGGAGCTTCCTCCCTCCCTGGCAAGCCGCGCTACGCGAGAGCCTCCCTTGGCTCCTCGCGCGCTTGAGTGCAGTCAGTGACACCACACTGACCCTGTTTTCCGCGGGAGACCCCGACTGGGGCTCGGAGCGCCGGGTTCTGCGTGTCCTCGGGCGTCAAGACACCGTGGTTCCAGCAGGTCAATTCCGCCGAACACTTCGCGTGAGATATGAGCGCGACCTCTACCACCCGCAGCTCATGACATCTCTCTCGTCCTCGATCGAGTTCACGTTGGCGGACAGCATCGGGATTGTGCAGGCAGGGTGGGGGGAGTTCAGCACCATGGGCGGACTCTGGACAATGAGATCGTGGTCGGCTGAGCTGGTCTCTTGCTTGCTGAGCAGGTAGCCCGCCGCGGCGGCGCGGCCAAGAGACTCTACCGCATCTCCCCGAGAATGTGCTCGATGCCCCGATCGATCCGCTCGGCGAGATCGTCCGGGTGCCAGTGCCCGATGTCGGGCGTGATCTCGAAGATGCAGTCAAGACCCGCCGCCGCGAACAGTGCCGCCAGCGCCTTCTGGTCCTCGATGCGCCGGTCCATCTCGGTCGTCAGCAGCGTGCCGCGCAGGCCCCGGGCGCGGGCGGCGGCGATGGCCTCGACCGTCACGCCCTCGGGCCTGGCCGGGCAGAGGACGACGTAGCCGGCCACCGGAATCGTGGTGCCGAAGGCGACCTCGAGCGAGGCGACGCCCCCCGACGAGAACCCGCCGATGATCGTTCGCGAGGGGTCGATCCGGTACTCGCGCAGGAGCTGCTCGTATGCCGCGCGCACCTCTCGCCGCGTCACGTCTAGATCCTCGGTCCAGTTGTAGCCGTTCGGCGCGATCAGCAGCGACGATTGGAGGTAGGCGACGATGAAGGCGCTCCGCATGAGCGGCGAGGTCCAGTTGTCCTTGAACAGCGCGATGTTCTCGCCGCCCCCGTGGAGCGCGATGAAGAGTGGATAGCGCTGCTCGGGATCGTAGCCTTCGGGCGTCACCACAAGCCTCTCGGGCTTGGCGGCCTGGCGGGCCTCGGCCAGCATCTGGGCCGAACGCGTCTGGACCTGCGCGAAGCCAGGCAACTCGCGGTACGGATCCCACTCGGTGGGCTCGAAGGCGCCTTCCCCAAACCACGCGCCCTGATCGAGCGCCTGCAGCAGCACCTTCAAGCCATCTTCCACGCGACCCAAGTGGCCATACATGAGCGCCAGGTTGTAGGAATTGGCCATCAGGTGATCGGTGAAGCGCGGGAGACCTTGCTCGAGCACGGCCGCGGCTTCGGCGTACTGCTGCTCCCGATAGAGCTCGCCCATGCGGGCGCGCATCTCGGCGTAGGTGGCGAACTCAATCGGAGCGGCGGCGTCGGCCTGGGCGTCCTCAGACGCTCCGGGTGCGCTGATAGCGCTTGCTGTGCCGGGCGCGGCGAGGAGAACGGAAACGAGCAGCGGCACCACGATGAGTGACCTGAGCCGGCCCCCGGGGGCTGTCTTGGGTATCATGCGTTCCTCACGACCTGAAGATTTGCCGATCATGGCGCGCTGCGGGGACGTACGCTCCCGCGTGCGCCGATAGCGCCATGGGGGCAAGCGCCAGTGCACTCTACGACCTGCTCGGGGTCCCAAGCAACGCGGTTTCCTTGTGTGGTTTCATTATGTAGGGAAGAATACACCTGCTCTGGTGCCGCATGGTGAAACACCTACAGGTTTCCCCACTATGCCAGAGACTGCACCAAAGTAGTACATCGCAATGGAGCTATCTTGTCGATTCACGAACATCCGACTATCCTGTCGTTGCGCTGGCCCAACTCAACTTGCGAATCCGAGGAGGTGCTCTGATGCGCGTGGCTCTCCCGTTCGTCGCTCTTGTCGCGCTGCTCCCGTTGCCGGCCAGTGGCGCCACCTACGCGGTCACACCCGACGAAACCGGCGATTCCCCGACGATCCAGGCGGCGATCCCGCGCTGTGCATCCTCGACTGCCAGGGCAGCCCGCAGGAGCCCCATCGGGGCATTCTCTTCCGCTCGCAGGAAGGGCGCGCGACCGTGGTGCGGGGCATCACCGTGACGAATGCCTGCACAACGGTGGAGCAGGTGTCCCTGGGGATCTGCGACGGTGCCGGCCTGCGACGGTGCCGGCCTGCGACGGTGCCGGCCGGCTGGTCCGTGCGATTCTGGGAGAGACACCGACCCCAGGGTCTTCCGCTGTGGAATGGGATGGCTGCGACGCGGCGAAGGGTGTACAATCCTCATGAGTGGCGCTGCACCGTGAGTGCTGTCCGAATGCCCTGACGTGTTCCTGTCCAGAGGAGGTGGGGGTATGTCGCCACACGCGATCCGATCGATGCGCAACGTCTGCCAAGATCTTTGCCCGGCGGCTCTGTCCCTTCTGCTGCTTCTGCCGGCCCTGGGCAACAGCGCCACGGCCGAGATCCTCTTCCAACCGGCACGCCTCGATGTGCTCACCGGCTGGTGAGGCACGCACGTGGAGATCGGGGATCTCAACGGTGACGGAAGCACGGACCTTGCCTTCGCCCGCTTTGCCTGTGATAGCATCGCTGTGCTTCTTGGCCAGGGCGACGGAACCTTCGGACCCCCATACGGCTACGCGTGCCAGGGCCACCCCGGGGCCTTGGCGCTGGGAGATCTCAACGGCGATCAGCTTCCCGACATCGTCACGGCCAATAAGCACTCCAACTACATCGCGGTCTTCCTGGCGCGGGGAATGGGGACGTTTGCGCCCGCGACCTACTTCGGGACCGGGTTGGACCCCACGTCCGTGGCCATCGCGGACTTCAACAGCGACCAGATCCCTGACCTGGTCACAGCCAACTCCGGGGGCGACACTATGGCCCTGCTCCTGGGTCACGGGGATGGCTCCTTCCCCGCGCTCAGCTACTTCGCTGCAGGTGACGGGCCCGTTGCGCTGACCGTCAACGACTTCAACGGAGATGACTTCCCCGACGTGGCCCTGGCGAATTACGCCTCCCACGACGTGGCAGTGCTGCTGGGGAGCGGGGACGGCTTCTTTGCCCCCGCGCGCTTCTATGCGGTGGGCGGCAACCTGCAGTCCGTGGCGAGCGGCGATCTCAACGGGGACGATGCGCAGGACTTGGTCCTGGCGACCGCTGGCGGGGCCCCGGCGGTCCTCCTGGGCGCGGGGAACGGAACGTTTGGTCCCGCACGCTTTGTGGACGCAGTGGGTTCGTTCGTTGACCTCGGGGACCTCGATGGGGATGGGATTCTGGACCTCGGGCTCATGAGTGAAAGGGTAGGCGTCTGCCTGGGCCGGGGCGATGGATCCTTCGGGGCTGCCAGTTATTACGACGTCGGACACGATCCGGTCGCCCTGGTCATCGGAGAGCTGGATGGAGACCAGGTCCCGGACATCGTGAGTGCCAATCAGCATGATCTGACCGCATCGGTGCTCCTAGGCAACGGTGACGGGTCCCTGGCTCAGGCGCCCGTGATCGCGGCGGGCAGTGACATCGCATCCGTGGTGGTGTGCGACTTCGATCTCGATCAAATCCCCGACCTGGCCCTTGCCAATCGAGCGGCCGACAACGTCACGGTGCTCCTGGGCCAGGGAGGAGGACAGTTTGGTCAGGCCAGCCACTTCGGCGCTGGTGACGAGCCAGTGTGCATCACCACGGGCGACTTCGACGGAAACGAGGTGCCTGATCTGGCGGTGGCCAACAGTGCCTCGGGCGACGTCGCCATGCTGCTCGGTGCGGGCAACGGCACTTTCATCCCCGCGAGCTACTACAGTGCGGGGGGGTGGCCGACGTCGATGACAGGTGCTGATTTCAACGATGATCAGATTCTCGACCTGGCCGTAGCGGGTGGTTATTCGGACAATGTCGCTATACTCCTTGGCCGGGGGGATGGCACACTCATGCCGGCGAGCTTCCATGGCGTGGGTGACGAGCCCGTCGGCGTGGCCGCCGGTGATCTCAATGGCGACCTAGCGCCCGATCTCGTGCTGGCCGACCGCGGGTCCGGCGATGTCGCCATCTTGCTCGGGGCCGGCGACGGCTCCTTCTCCGGCCCGAGCTTCCTTGGTGTTCCTAACGACCCGTTTGCTGTGGCCCTTGGTGATCTCAATGGTGACCAGATCCTCGATGTGGTCACGGCCTTCATCGGCGAGTACCTGATCTTCGGCAGCAACAATGCCGCCGTCTTTCTCGGGAACGGAGATGGCACGTTTGCATCGCCGGCGTGCTATCTCCTCGGCATCAACTTCGAGAGCCCGGCCTCTCTGATCCTCGGCGACATCAATGGAGATCAAGTGCCCGACCTGGCGATGGCCAGCTCCTGGTCGGGCAACGTCGGCATCCTGCTGGGGAGGGGCGATGGCAGCTTCACCCGCGCGGGCGCATACGGCACGTGCGCGCTAGCAGGAGCGCTGGCAGCGGGTGATCTCGACGGAGACGGGGCTCTGGATCTCGTCGCTGGAGGGGATTCATCCCTCGGTGTTCTCCTGGGTATGCATGACATGGCCGGCGTGGAGCTGCCCGCTCAGGTGCATGGGCGTATCGAGAGCATCTTCATCGTGCCCAACCCGGTTGGCTCGCGGGCGACAATTCGTTTCAATCTGCCCGCGTCGTCGCACGCACGCCTGGGCATCTACGACGTCTCAGGCAGGTTGGTCGAATCCCTGTATGATGGCGTGGCATCCGGGGGCACCCACAGCGTCCCCTGGCAAGTGCTCAGCGCATGCGCTCCGCGCATGACCTCGGGCATCTACATCATCACCCTGAACGTGGATGGGCGCACGGCCACACGCCGCGTGTCCGTGCTGCGGTGAGGGGGGCGCCTGCGAGCAGAGGCCTAATTCGACGCCCCCGCCGGCATCCGCCCCGTCTTCAGGTACTCGTCGATCGCCCGCGCCGCCGCCTTGCCGGCGCCCATCGCCAGGATCACCGTGGCCGCGCCCGTGACGATGTCGCCGCCGGCGAAGACGCCCGGCTTGGAGGTCGCCCCGGTCGTTTCGTCGGCGACGATGTTGCCCCACTTGTTGGTCTCGAGGCCGGGCGTCGTCTGCGTCAGCAGCGGATTGGGCCCCTGCCCGATCGCGATGATCACCATATCGACATCGATGACGTGCTCGGAACCTTCCTTTGGGACCGGGCGGCGACGCCCCGAGGCGTCGGGCTCTCCCAGTTCCATCTGGATCACCTCCATGCCCTTCACCCAACCCCTGTCGTTGCCCAGGATCTTGATCGGGTTGGTGAGCAGCATGGGGATCACGCCCTCCTCGAAAGCGTTGACGATCTCCTCCTCGCGGGCGGGCATCTGCTCGCGCGCGCGGCGGTAGACGAGGTAGACCTTCTCGGCGCCCAGGCGCAGCGAGCAGCGCGCCGCGTCCATGGCGACGTTGCCGCCACCCACGACCGCGATGCGCCGGCCCAGGTGAATCGGCGTGTCGTACTGCGGGAAGAGGTAGGCCTTCATCAGATTGACGCGGGTGAGGAACTCATTGGCCGAGTAGACGCCGTTCAGGTTCTCGCCCGGGATGTTGAGGAAGTAGGGTAGACCCGCCCCGGTGCCGACGAAGACCGCGTCGTAGCCGTCGCTCATGAGCTCATCGACCGTCTTCGACTTGCCGACGACGAAGCTCGGGCGGATCTCGACCCCCAACTTACCGATGTAGTCGCACTCCTGCTGGACGATGCGCTTGGGGAGCCGGAACTCGGGGATGCCGTATACGAGAACCCCGCCCGATTTGTGCAGCGCCTCGAAGACGGTGACCTTGTGCCCCAGCTTGGCCAGCTCGCCGGCCACGGTCAGCCCGGCCGGGCCTGCGCCGATGACGGCGACCTTCTTGCCGCTGGGCGCGGGCAGCGCCGGCGCCCTGATCTCGCCCATCTTGGCCTCGAAATCGGCCGCAAAGCGCTCCAGTCGCCCGATCGCGATCGGCTGGCCCTTCTTCGAGAGCACGCACTGGATCTCGCATTGCTCTTCTTGCGGGCAGACGCGGCCGCACACCGCTGGAAGGCTGTTCTTCTCCTTGATCTTGTGGATGGCGCCCATGAAGTTGCCTTCCCGTATCCGGGCGATGAAGGCGGGGATGTCGATCTCGACCGGGCAGCCGCTGATGCACGGCGCCTTCTTGCACTGCAGGCAGCGCGTGGCTTCGACCAGCGCGTCGCGCTCGGTGTAGCCCAGGGCCACCTCGTCAAAGTTCTTCGCGCGCAGGCGCGGATGCTGCTTGGGCATCGCCACCCGATCCCTGCGGCGCTTCAGGGCCTGCTCGGCGGCCGACAGGCGACACTCGTGGTCCCAGGTCGCGCGGCGCTCCTCGCGCGTGTAGATGCTCGTGCGGGCGAGCAGCTCGCTGAAGTCGACCTGGTGGCCGTCGAACTCGGGGCCGTCGACGCAGACGAACTTGACCTCGTCGCCCACGGTGATGCGGCAGCCGCCGCACATGCCCGTCCCGTCGACCATCAAGGTGTTCAGGCTCACGATCGTCTTGATGCCCGGCTCGCGGGTGACATTCGCCACAGCGCGCATCATCACGGCCGGCCCGATGGCCACCACCTCATCGATCTTGACACCCTCGGCGATCAGGCGCTTGAGCTCGTCGGTGACAAAGCCATGGTGACCGTAGGTGCCGTCGTCGGTCGTGATCAGGAGCTCGTCGCTGCAGGCCCGCATCCGGTCCTCGAGGATGAGCAGCTCCTTCGTCCGGGCGCCGATGATCGAGATCACCTTGTTGCCGGCTTGCTTGAAGGCCTTGGCCACCGGGTAGGCGATCGCGACGCCAACGCCGCCGCCGATGCAGACGACTGTGCCGACCTTGTGCACGTCGGTCGGCTTGCCCAGGGGACCGAGCACGTCGGCGATCATCTGGCCCTGCTCGAGGCGGCCCAGCTTGCGCGTTGAGACCCCCACCTCCTGGAAGATGATCGCGATGGAACCGTCGGCGGGGTCGGCCTCGGCCACGGTCAGCGGCAGGCGCTCGGCCGTCTCGTTCGCTCGGATCACGACGAACTGCCCGGCCCTGACCTTCGCGGCGATCTCCGGGGCGTAGATGCGAAAGAGCGTGACCGCTTCGTGGAGGCGCTCCTTGTGCAAGACCTCATTGAGCTGCGGCATCCTGGCGAGTTCCCCTCCTTGAACGCCGAGCGGCGCGCCGCACCGGGCGGCGCCGCGTGGGCACCCTAGGCATCGATGTGGTCGAGGAGCTCCTCGATCTTGCGGGCCAGCACCTCCGGCTCCACCGGTTTCTCGACGTAGCCGTCGGCCTTCATCCAGTACCCGTCCTCTTCATCGGAGAATCGGTAACCCGTCGCGAGCGCGACCGAGGAGACGAGCAGCACCGGGATCCGCCGGAAGAGCGGGTCGTTCTTGATGTCGGCCGCCACGCGGAAGCCGGTGTCATGCTCCTCGAGCATGACGTCCAGCGCCACGAGGTCGGGCATCTCGGCCCGCACGGTATCGAGGCCCTCGGCGCCCGTGGACGCGGTGAGCACCTCGTAGCCGCGGGCCTCCAGGGGGGGCTGGTGCGCGGCCAGGAAATCGGGGTCCGTGTCGATGAGCAAGATCCTGGGTCTGGACTTCATCGCGACCTCCCCCGGCGCCTTTCGTACGGGCCGCCGGGGTTGGGCGTACCTCCCGGCGACAGAAGGCTCTATGCTACCCGCGGCGGCAGGGTCTCCGCAATCCTGCCGATGTCGCCGGCGAGCCGAGCAGCGGCGCCGCCGGCGGCGAAGCCGACCTGCGGCCCTGGAGGTGGATGTGAACCGCAAGCCAATCCCGCGCGCGCGCGGCACAGCGCCCGCAGTTGTTTCGATTGTCGCATGCGTCTTGGAGGCCGCCGCCGGCCTGGTGCTCGCAGGCCCGGCGGGAGCCTCTCAGGTGGAGGCTCTGCCTGCGCCCGATCGGAGCGGCCGGGTGGCCCTCGAGACCCTGCTGCAATCGCGGCGGTGCGCGCGGGCCTTCGCTGAACAACCCCTGAGCCGGCCGGTGCTGGGACAGCTGCTGTGGGCGACCGGAGGCATGACGTTCGCGGACCGGTTCATGCACCGTACGGCGCCTTCCGCGGGGGCGCTCTATCCGATGGAGTTGTATCTAGTTACAGCGGATGGACTGGCCCATTACGACCCGGCGGCCCACGCCCTGACCTGGCTGGGCACGGACGACCTGCGGGCCACGCTGTCGGCCGCCGCGCTGGGGCAGGCATGGGTGGCCCAGGCGCCGGCCGTCATCGTCATCGCGGCCGAGCCGCAGCGGACCAAGGTGAAGTACGGCGAGCGCGGCGACCGGTACGTGTTCATGGAGGCCGGCTTCGCTTGCCAGAGCCTGCTCCTCCAGGCTACGGCGCTGGGACTGGGGGCTGTCCCGGTGGGAGCCTTCGATGATGAAGGAGTGGCCCGGATCCTCGGCCTCCCGGCCGGGCAGCGGGCCCTTCTCATCGTGCCGGTCGGGACGCCGCCGAGTGGCTCCGGGGAGTAAGTCCGCAGGTGACTGGCCCGGCGGATTGGGCTAGCTTGGCGGCGATGGAGGGGCCGAGCGGCCGCGATGGCCGGCTTGGCGACTGGGGAGGGGCCGAGAGGCCGCGTGGGCGAAGGCAGGACGCTGGCCTGGGCCTGATCGATCGGCCCGCAGGTGGACCAGGAGGGTCAAAGCATGAAGCGAACGCGCTGCGCGCTGGCGGTCGTGATGATTGCCAGTCTGGGCATGGGGGCGGTGCAAGCCGCCGAGCTCGGGCTCGAGGCCATCGAGGCCCGCTTGGGTTGGATCAACATCGATGAGGGAGATGCCGGCAGCACCTTCGGCGCGAGCGTCGGCGCCGACCTGGGCTCGCTGACGCGCGACCTGGGTCTCGAGGTGGGCATCGATGTGTGGAGCAAGGGCTGGGACGTGGGCGGCGCGGACTGGACCTGGACCAACATCGCCCTGTTGGGCAACGTGAGGTATGATTTCGGCAAGGAGGCCAGCTTCCGGCCGTTCCTCTTCGGGGGTGTGGCCTTCTGCTACCAGTCCTGGGACTGGGAGATCTCGAATTGCCAGGAATCGATCTATGGCGGCCTGTGCAAGCTCGACGACTCGGAGATCGAGTTCGGCGTGGATCTCGGTGTCGGCGCTGACTTCGGCTCCGGCGGCAGCATGATTCCGACGGCGCGGGCGGGTTACAATTCGAATGGCGGGGCGGATTACTTCTTCGCTCAGGGGGGGATCAAGTTCCCCATGAAGTAGCGGACCGCGACAAGCATTCGAACGCCGTCGAGAATCCCTCCCTGCCCGTCGAGCACGGAGGGATTCTTGTTCGAGCGGGTACTCAGGCACGGCTGCCCGACGCCGCCACCAGATCGCCGGCAGGTGGCGGGCCGGTGCAACCAGATGTGAGAGGAGGGTCCGGAGATGATCGTCAAGCACTTCATGGACATTCCTCCCAAGCCCGTCGCCATGACGGGGGCTCTCGATGTGACGGTGCGGGAGGTGATCACCCCGCGCACGGGCGCGCGCAACTTCAGCATGCGCATCTTCGAGGTGGCGCCCGGAGGCCACACGCCGCTGCACGAGCACGACTATGAGCACGAGATCCTCATCCTCGAGGGGCGAGGCGAAATCACCGAGGGCCAGCGCATCCACGATCTGCAGCCGGGCAGCACGGTCTTCATTCAGCCGGGCACACCGCACCAGTTTCGCAACCCCCACGACGCGATGCTGCGGTTCGTGTGCCTGATCCCGAATCCGGAAGTCAGTTGCCTGTGAGCGCCGGTGGGTCCGGCCGCTTGAACGGCCATCGCGACGCGCTGCCGCAACCGGGCTTCGGCGAGGCGCTGCTCCTGCTGATGGTGATGTTCACCGCCACGGGCGCGGGCCTGATCGCCTTGCTCGTGGGCCGGCGCGAGGCGGAGCTGGACATCGCGCTCCTCGGCGCGGTGGAGCTGCTGGCGCTGCTCTTCGGCCTGGTGGCCGGCCTGCGGATCAGCCGGACGACCTGGCGCGAGGCGTTCCTGCCGCGCTCGGTCGCTGTCTGGATGCTGCCGGTCACGCTCCTGGTGGCGGGCGGGGCGGCCATCGCGGGCAGCGCCCTGGAGGGGCTGATCACCCGCATGGTGCCCGTGCCCGACCTGGTGGCCGTCGAGATGGCCCGCCTGCTGTACGCGGCGGACACGGCCGCCTGGATCTGGGTGGTGCTGATGGTGGTCGTGGCGATTCCGCTGGGAGAGGAGCTCTTCTTCCGCGGACTCCTCTTGCGCGGCTTCCTGCTGCGCTACGGAGAGCGCCAGGCCCTGATCTTGACGTCGCTGCTCTTCGCGATCGTGCATCTCAATCCCTGGGGCTTGCCGAGCATCTTCCTGATGGGCCTGCTGCTCGGCTGGCTGGTCCTGCGCACCGGCAGTATCTGGAGCGCCTGGCTGGTCCACGCCGTTTACAACCTTGCCTCCGTGCTCGCGCTGAATGCCGCGCTCGACGGCCCGCCCTCGGTCGAGAGCCTGGCAGCCGTGACCGCCGGACCGCTCGACTCGCCGCTGGCGCTGGCGGTCGCGGGCGCGGCCATCCTCCTGGGGCTGGGCCTGCTGGCCGCGCATGGCCGTCGTGCGGCGCCCTGGGTCCCGGAGCCGGCGTCGGGCGCTCCGCCGTGGGATCCCGCCCCCGATCCCGCACGCCCCGACTGGACAGATCGCGCCCCCGGCCTCTAGGATCCGTTGCAGTCGGCGGCCCTGGGCGCGATGACGCGCGCGGCGACTGGCGGGACGATTCACCCGGTGGACCGTCCGGCGGGCCGCGCCCGGGCGACTCGCGCGCCGCCCGTCAGTCCGGCAACTCACGGAGGATCGAGCCGATGCACACGACGCGCCAGGAGTCATCGTACCAAGACGCCTCGCCCGTGATCTCCCTCACGGTCGGGGAGTTCCGGGAGCTGGTCACCCGGATCCTCCAGTCGGAGCAGCCGGTGGAGGTGGAGATGGCCGGCCGCTGGGACCGCGGCCAGCTGGTCCTCCGGCCCGGCCAGCCCGATCTGCAAGAGAAGGTCGTACCGATCGAGGTCTTCTTTCACAAGATCGTCATGCTGCGCGATCGGCTGCGCGTCCTGGAACAGAGAATCAACAGCCATCCCAAGCTCACCGACGAAGAGAAGGTCGAGATGCAGCAGTACATCACCCGCGTCTACGGGTCGCTGACCACTTTCAACGTGCTCTTCCAGCACCGTGACGATCAGTTCGCGGGCGAGGGACGCCGGGGGTGAGAACGGGCCGACGATCCTGACCCGAGTTTCCCGCCGCCCGACTTTCCTGAGCAACTCTCGCTCCAGGCGATGCTGCCCGGTCATCCGGGAACAGCGCTGCCCGTGGCGCATTGTCGCTTCAGCGGAGTTCTGCTAGAATGAGAGTCAGAGCACGTTCCCTGTTGCGTCCACTCGTTTTCCACCACGAGGAGGAGTGCCATGCTCGCGCCACTGCTGGTGATTGCCCTAGCTGCCGCGCCGACCGCGGACCCCCCCGACACGTCCTACGTCCCGGACCCGAACTACTGCACCGTCGTGCCGTGCGATCAAATGCTGGGCATCCTCACCACGCCTTTCCACGGAACCGGTCCCGAAGTGACCAGATTCGTGGTGACCGTCCTGATCGACCCCGTGACGCCCGTGCCCAACGCATTCGTGGAGATCATCATGATGCAACCGGGCAGTCACTTCTGCTGCCCCAACGTGCAGCTCAGCGGGATCACGAACGCGGAGGGTCAGGTCACCTTCAATCTGTCCATGGGCGGTTGCGCCCTGGCGACCCAGGCGGTCCGGATCCTCGCCAACGGCGTGGTCATCCGGATCTACCCGCGACTGCTCAGCCCCGACTACGACGGCCTGGGTGACGGGGAGGTGTCGCTGACGGACTTCGCGTTCTTCGGCGCCGCCTATATCGCGGGCGCCCCGGGCTGCACCGACTACTACAACGACGGCGCGACGGGGATCGACGACTTCAGCGGCTTCGGCGCATGCTGGGGCCGATCCTGCGCGCGATAGCCCTGCCGCAGTCCGAGTTCTCCCAAGACCGCGCGGCCGGAGGCGAGCTCGTCGCGCGGACTAGGTCAGCCGGCTCAGGTTCTCCGCGAAGCGCTGGGCGTACTCGGCGTTGGGGAAGACCGAGGCGAGCACCCGCGCGGCCAGCTCGGCCGCCTCGGCCGGCGGCAGGCAGTAGCGCATCTGCGAGAACTTCTGCCGGTAAGCGGCGACCTCGCGCTGGACGTCCTTGTTCCTGATCACGCAATCGGCGAAGAGCTGTGCCAATGGGCCGAAGTCCGCCTCCTGCATCCCGAAGCGCGTCATCTCGGAGACGCCCGTACGCAGGCCGCTGGAAACGAGAAAGCTCTCGTCGTCGGGCAGGGCTTGGTAGTTGCAGACGATGTTGTTCTCCTCCAGCCGGCGGGCGATCTGGTCGCCGGGACCGTGCTGCGTGACGCGGATCAGGACCTGGTGGGTCTGGGTGAAGCCGTCGGCGGGATCGCCCTGCACGTCGAGACCCGCCGCCTTCAGCGCCCGGGCAAAGGCCTTGGCATTCTTGAGCACCTGCGCCTGGTACTCCTGCTTGAAGGCGTTCATCTCGTAGGTGGCCATGAGCAGCGCCAGCAGCGTGCCCAGATGGTGGTTGCTGGTCGATCCGGGGAAGACGCGGCTCTTGACGTCCAGCCACAGCTTGGCGAAGGGCGACTCCTTGTCCATCGTGGAGGCGATGATCCCGCGCTGGGGCCCGAAGAAGGTCTTGTGGGTCGAGCCGGTGACGACGTCGGCGCCCTCCTTGAAGGGCTCCTGGAAGGCCCCGTAGAGACCGAGCACGTGGGCCATGTCGTACATGATGACCGGCCGCGGGTCCCAGTTCTTGACGATGTTGTGCGTGAACGCGACCGGCTCCGGATAGATGAACATGCTCTTGCCGAAGATGATCAGCTCGGGCCGGACATCGAGCAGGAGGTTGCCCAGCACCTCGGTGTCGATCTGGTAAAGGTTGTCGCGCCGGATCGGGAAGTTCGTGACGTTCTCCTTGCCGTCGGCGCGGAACTCGACGTAGTTGAAGAGCGCGCCCATGGGCTGCGAAGAAAGGTGGCCGCCCTTCGTGAGGTCGTTGTTCATGACCGATCGGATGCGCCGCCAGGGCTGACCCTCGGCGCGATCGCGGTTGGCGAAGGCCGTGACGGCCTTGAAGACCACCTCGTTCGCCATCTGCCCGCTGATGGCCCGCATTTCGGCGCGGGGACACTCGAAGTACTTGCAGATCTCCTCGCGGGCCAGCTCCTCGATGTCGCGGATGAAGTCGATGCCCTGGTAGAAGTAGATCTCCTTGCCTTTCATCGTGCGGTGCTCGGCATAGCGGCCCGCGGGGTCCGAGATCTCCATCACCTTGACCAGCAGGCTGGGGGTGTTCTCCGAGGGGATCAGGTTGAAGCAGCGCCTCTGCCGCCAGTCGTTGTTCGCGACCACCCTGTCCACCAGTTGACGCGCCTGCTCGCTCAAGCTCATGACCGCCTCCCCTGATTGGTGCCGGCCCGCGGGGCCGCGTGTTCGATCGGATGTCGGAACGAGACAGGCTACCACAGGGGCCCACGACCGCAAAGCCCCGGCCCGCCGCCCGGCCAGCCCCCGGCTGGCCGCCCAGGGTGAAGCCCGGCCCACCGCCGGCCTGCGCCCCGGCTCGCGGCCCGGCCGGCAACATCCGCCGCAACCTGCACGGTCGCTTGCAGGGTGCAGCCCCGCTGCGGTTCCGCCGCGGCTCGGCTCAGCCAAGTGGGGACCGGCCGGTCCCGGGTCGGGTCGGGGCAAGTCCCTGAGTTCCAGCCGACTAGGCCGCATTGAGTGGGGAAATCCGCGGACTGCGCAGCCCTCGGCACCTCCTTTGCATTCGAGACAGCGGGGTAGTGCAACCCGACGCTGAGAGAAGATGCCCTGTCCGAGGAGGGGGAGATGCTGTCCACGACCGGCGCTCGCGCAACGGATCGCCCCGCGCATGGGACACGCCCGGGCTGGCTGCCGCACGTGCTTCCGCGCAAGCTGTTGCTGCTGCAGGTCACGGCGCTGCTGGTGCTGGCCATCGCGACCGTGGGGCTGCTGCAGCGCGGAGAACGCCTGAAGCAGGTCGCGGAGCGCGACGCCCGCGACCGGGCGCTGGTGGAGCTGGTCAGCCTGGCCGTGGGCTCCGAGCTGTCCTTCGCCGATGGGGCCCGCTTCCTGCGGATCCTGGAGCGGACCGCGCGGGATGGGCGGGTGACGGCCGGGGCGGTGCTCGACCGCCGGGGAGAGATCCTGGCGCACACCGACATGGCCCGCGTGGGCGGATGCCCCGATCTGCACCTCGGAATCGACGGCCAGCTGCCCGACGATGCCACGCCCGTCAAGGCGGCGCTCTTCGGCCAGCAGGCCGGCCGCGTCGTGCTGCACCCGATCCTGGGCGCCGGCGGGCGCCTGGGCACCGTGGCCCTGCTGATGCCCGACGAGCGCCACGCCTTCTTCGACGGCAACAGCCTGAAGTTCATCCTGCCGGCGGTCTTGCTGCTGCTCGCCTTCGTGGCGTTCACGACCGCCACCATTCGTCAAGCGATTCAGCCGACCTCGACCTTCCTCGAGCGCCTGAGCGTGGTCCTGCCGTCGTCCTCGCCCGGCGGGGAGCCGCGTGACCCGGGGCGAGACGCCGGACTGATGGAGCAAGCGGTGGCGCGCATCAACGAGCTGCAGGAAGCCCGCGAGATGCTCACCGTCGAGAATCGAGTGCTCGACTACGAGCGCCGGCGCAAGGGTCTCATCCTCGACCACCTGGCCGACGGACTGATCATGACGGATGCCGGCGACAAGGTCGTCTACGTCAACCGGGCCGCCGGCGCCCTGCTCGGTTGCGCCGTCGAGGAGCTCGACGGCCGCGAGCTGAAGACGCTGCCGCCCGAGGCGGCCCGCCTGCTGCGCGAGACGCACAGCGTCGGGCAGTCCATCCACACGATCAAGCGCGAGGAGAAGGAGCGCCAGGTCATGCTGGGCCGCATCCCGCTCAACGCGGCGCACAACGGCAAGGCCGGCACGCTTTACACCCTCAGGGATGTCACCGCCCAGCAGGCCGCCCAGCGCGCGCAGGCCGAGTTCCTGTCGCAGATCTCGCATGAGCTCAAGGCGCCCCTGAACACCATGGTGACCTACGTGGATGCGCTGGCCGAGGAGGGGCTCCTGAGTCTCGAGGAGCGCAAGGAGTACGCCAACACGTTGCGGGAGGAGGCCCAGCGCATGGCGCGGCTGATCGCCAACCTCCTCCAGCTCTCGCGCATCGAGCTGGGCAACCTCTCAGCTCGCTTCGGCTTCGTCAAGTCGAGCACCCTGATCGCGTCGCTGGCGGAGTCGCTGCGGTCCCAGCTCGCCAGCCGCCAGCAGAGCCTGGTGATCGACGTGCCGGACAACCTGCCGCCGCTCTATGGCGACAAGGATCTGCTCGGCGTGGCGCTGACCAATCTGCTTACCAACGCGATCAAGTACACGCCCGAGAACGGCCGGATTGCGGTGCGGGCGACCGCGGGGAGCTCCGACCTGACGATCGAGGTCGAGGACTCGGGGATCGGCATCAGCGAGGAAGAGAAGGGGCTGATCTTCCAGCGCTTCCAGCGCTCCTCCCGCGACGAGGTTCAGCGGGTGGCCGGCTCGGGTCTCGGACTGGCCCTGGTGAAGGAGATCGTCGAGGTTCACGAGGGCACCATCTCGGTGGACAGCACGCTGGGCCAGGGAAGCTGCTTCCGCGTCCAGCTGCCGATCCGCGAGGTGGGACAACGACTGGACGTAGCGGCCTAAGGCGCGCGGGGGCGGGGCGAGTCACATGAGGTCCAAACGGGTCCTGATCGTGGACGACGACTCCTCGGTGCAGCGAGTGCTCGTGCGGGTGTTCGAGCGCGCCGGGTACGTCGTCGAATCGGCATCCAACGGCCGGCAGGCGCTGTCGAAGCTGGCGGCCGAGCGCTACGACGCCCTGGTGAGCGACATCCAGATGCCCAAGATGACCGGGCGCGAGCTGGTCAGCACGCTGGCGTCGGAGGGGCCCTATCTGCCCGACTGCGTCTTCATCGTCACGTCGCGTTCGGAGAGCGAAGAGCGCAGCTGGGTCTACCAGTACGCCGGCGTGTCGCTGTTGGAGAAGCCGGTCAGCCCCAAGGAGATTCTGCGATTGGTGCAACAACGTCTGAACAGCCTGCCCGGCGAGGACTCGCCCGGCGCTGCTCGGAGGGCGGCATGACCGAAGAGACCCTGCGCGAACACTTCGCAGAGTTCGCCCGCAACGTGGGCGGGCAGCTCATCTGCGATCTGGCGGCGCTGGCGGGGACGCGGCTGCAGGTCGTCAGCCCGGACGGCGGCGTGATCCTCTCGTGCGGTCAGCCGGCGGGCGCCGGCGAGGGCGAGCCCGGTATCGCCGTGCCGGTGGTGAGCGCGGGCGAGATCCTGGGCACGCTGACCGCCGCCGAGTCGAGCCCCAAGGTGCGCGCGGTGCTCGAGTCGCTCGGCGCCCATCTGGGAGAGCGCTTCGCGGCCGAGAAGGACCTCGATCACATGACCGGACAGCTCTCGCAGTCCTATGACGAGATCAATCTGCTCTACCGCTTCAGCCACGTGCTGCGGCCGGACGAGAGCTTTGCCAAGGCGGCGCACCGGCTGCTGGAAGAGACGGCCGATCTGCTCGAGCAGCGGTTGCTGATCTTCTGCCAGCCCGATCAGGACCACATCGAGTGGAGCGCCGGGTCGCGCTCGGGCTTCCCGGACGTGCTCCACTGGCTCACCGGCAACTGGGACGCCCTCGAGGCGATCCAGACGGAGTTCACCCGCAAGCTGCGCGGCCGCGAGGCGCGCAGCTCCTCGCGCCACGCCTCGATGGTCCACGGTCCGGAAGGCCCGGTGCACTACGTCATCTGCCCGGTCCGCGTCCGCGCCGAGGTGACCGGCTACGTCGGCGCCTTCCGGGTCGAGGGCGAGCCGCCGATCGAGACCGGCGAGCTGCGCCTGCTGGAGGCCCTGGCGGAGGAACTGAGCAACGTCGCCACCACCCGCCAGCTCTACCAGGAGCTGCGCGAGATGCTGTTCAATACGGTGCGCAGCCTGGTGGCGGCGATCGATGCCAAGGACGTCTACACGCGCGGCCACAGCGAGCGCGTCTACCGCTACTCAATGAAGATCGGCGAGCGGCTGGGGCTGCCGGCGGACGAGATGCAGATCCTGAGCTGGGCGTCGGTGCTGCACGACGTCGGCAAGATCGGAATATCGGGCGAGATCCTGAACAAGCCCTCCAAGCTGACCGAGGAGGAGTTCGCCGAGATCAAGACCCATCCGGCCAAGGGCTGCCTGGTGCTGGCCCCCATTCCCCAGCTCGCGGCGACGATTCCGGCCATCCGCCATCACCACGAGCGCTATGACGGTCAAGGCTACCCGGACGGCCTGGCCGGCGAGGCGATTCCCCTGATCGCCCGCATCATCGCGGTGGCCGACACCTTTGACGCCATCTACTCCTCGCGCGCCTACCGCGCGGCGCGGACGCTGGACTGGGCGGTGGCGGAGATCCGCCGCTGCTCGGGCACCCAGTTCGACCCCGGCGTGGCGGCGGCGTTTCTGGAACTGCTGGAAGCGGGCGACCTGGACGACATCAGAGACGGGGATAGCGAGCAGCCGGCCGCCTAGGGCGCGGCGAGCGGAGCGAGGCTGGGATGAAGGTCAAGACGACCAAGCTGGGCGTGGCCGCCTATCTGGCGCCCGACGGGACCCTGATCGAGGAGAGCCTCCCGTCGCTGGCGGACGCGGTGCGCCTGGAGCGCGAGAGCGGCACGACCGACCTGGTCATCGACCTGCGGCGCGTGTCCTTCCTGGACAGCGCCGCCCTGGAATTCATCCTCGATCTGGCCGCCACGCTGCGCGAATCGGGCGGGTCGCTGCGGCTGGCCGGGCCCAGCCAGGTGACGCGCGATGTCCTGGCGATCACGCGGGTCGACCAGTCGATCTCGGTCTTCGACGACATTGAGAGCGCCGGAAGGAGCTTCCTGTGATCAGCCGGGGCGTCTCGAAACGCGCGCCGCTGGGCGACATCCTCGTCGGACAGGGGATGATCACGCCCGAGCAGAAGGAGAAGGCCCTCCAGGAGCACCAGAAGTCGGGGCGGCGCATCGGGGAAGTGCTCGTCAGCATGGGGCTGGTCACCGAGGAGGACATCGGCGTCGTCCTGGCGGCCCGCGACGGTATTCCCTTCGTCCGCCTGCGCAAGGGCCTGGTCGATCCGCGCGTCGTGCATCTCTTGCCGCGCGACAAGGCCGAAGCCTACGAGGTTCTGCCCCTCTTCCGCGTGCACGACACGCTGACCCTGGCCGTCACCGACCCGCACAAGATCCACCACCTCGACATGGTCCGCAAGTTGACCGGTTGCGAGGTGCAGCCGGTGGTGACGCTCCGCGAAGACATCGTGCGGATGATCGCCGAGACCTACGACCAGGGCGACGGCGCCTTCTCGGGCCTCGCGGCCGCCGTGGACGAGGCTGAGCTGGAGCTGGTCTCGGCCGAGATGGGCGGGCGCTTCGAGGACATCGCCGAGATGGCCGGCGAAAGCCCCATCATCAACCTCGTCAACCAGATCATCCTGCGCGCCATCAAGGAGCGCGCCAGCGACATCCACATCGAGCCCGAGCGCAAGTTCTTCCGCGTGCGCTTCCGCATCGACGGCATGCTCTACGAGGTCATGCGCCAGCACATCGAGCTGCACGCGCCGGTCGTCTCCCGGCTCAAGATCATGGCCAGCCTGGATATCGCCGAGCGCCGGCTGCCCCAGGACGGTCGCATCCAGGTGCTGGCCCTGGGCCGCACGGTCGATCTGCGGTTCTCGTCGTTGCCGGGTGTGCAGGGCGAGAAGATCGTGCTGCGCGTGCTCGACAAGGAAGCGGGCCTGATCAGCCTCGAGGAGCTGGGTTTCTCGCCCGAGATCCTGAGGCTCTATCGCCAGCTGCTGCGCAGCCCGTACGGCCTGCTGCTCGTCACCGGTCCGACCGGCAGCGGCAAGACCACCACGCTGTATGCCGGAATCCGCGAGCTCAACTCGCTCGAGAAGAACATCGTGACGATCGAGGACCCGGTCGAATACCAGTTCGAGATCGTCAACCAGAACCAGGTGCGCGACGACATCGGCCTGACCTTCGCGCGCATTCTGAAGCACGTCCTGCGCCAGGACCCCGACATCGTGATGGTCGGCGAGATCCGCGACGCCGAGACGGCCGCCATCGCCGTGCAGGCCGCGCTCACGGGCCACCTGGTGCTCTCGACCATGCACACCAACGACGCGCCCAGCTCGGTCACGCGCCTGCTGGAGATGGGCATCGAGCCCTACCTGCTCTCCTCCGCGCTGATTGGCGTCATGGGCCAACGACTGGCCCGCAGCATCTGCCCGGGCTGCGCCGACACCTACCGGCCGACGCAGGCGGATCTGCAGCGCCTGGGCGTGGCCGACCGGCCCAACCTGCAGCTCCGCCACGGGAAGGGCTGCAGCGCCTGCTTCGATTCGGGCTACCGCGGGCGCACCGGCATCTACGAGCTGCTGGCGGTGGACCAGGAGCTCCAGGCGATGCTGCTCAAGGACCCCTCGGCGACGCAGATCCGCGAGTACCAGGTCCGCAAGAACCTCCCCACCCTCCGGTCCGAGGCGATCAAGCGCGTGCTCGAGGGCAAGACCACGCTTGAGGAGGCCACCCGGGCGGTCTTCGTCGACTAGCGCAGCGCGGTCGCCTCAAGTCCCCGCCGAATTCTGCCGATAGCCCCCTCAGGGGTCGGCTGATCGCAGCCCGGCCCACCTTACACCATGGCGATGTCGCCGGGAGTGCACCCAGTGGCGCTCGATCTGGCAGCGGTAGCGAAGACCAAGCGGTCCCTGGCGCCGGACCCTCCCGCGCCGGCGGCCCAGGCGGCGCCGCCGGCGCGCCGCCTCGGGCGTATGCTCGATCTGCAGATCGGCAAGCAGGGCAAGGGAACGGCCGAGGAGCTCGTCTTCGTCACACGCCAGCTCGCCCTGCTGCTGGAGACGGGCAACGGCCTGGTGCCCTCGATCGAGGCGATCGTCAAGCCCCTGCGGCAGTCGGATCTGAAGGACGCGCTCCAGAGCGTCCACGATCGTCTCGAGGAGGGGGCGGTGCTCTCGGCCTGCCTGGAGCGGCACCCGCGCATCTTCGACGACTTCTACGCTAGCATCGTGCGCGCCGGCGAGTCGACCGGCACCCTGCGCCAGAGCCTCGAGCGGCTCGTCCGGGTGCTCGAGATCCGCCGGCAGCTCCGCAACCGTTTTCGCGAGGCGATGACCTACCCGATCGTCCTGACGGTCATCATGGTCGGGGTGGTCGTTTTCATGCTCACCTACATGTTTCCCAAGTTCAGCGACCTGTTTGTGGATCTGGGCGATGAAGTTCCAGCCATGACGCGCGTGCTGCTCGATGCGGGCCAGTTTCTCCGCTCAAGGTGGATGTTCATCGCACCGATTACAGTCGTGGTAGCGGTGGGCATCCGTAAACTTCTGCAGATGCCTGCGGCGAAGCGGGCTTGGGACGGCTTGAAGGTGGGGCTGCCGGGGGTGGGGGGGATATTCCGCAAGGCGTACCTGTTCCAGGTCTTCTCCAGCCTCGGGCTGCTGCTGGGGAGTCGGGTGCCGCACCTGGAGGCCATCCAGATCACGCGCCGGGCCGTCCGCAATGTGCGCTACGAGGGCTTCTTCGCCAAACTGGCGGAGCATGTCGAGGATGGACACGGCGTGGCGCTGGCCTTCCAGGAGTCGCCGATCTTCCCGCAGACCGTGAAGCTCATGGTCGCGACGGGCGAGTCCTCCGGCGCTCTGGACCGCGTGATGACGCGGCTCAGCGAGCACTATCGGGAGGAGCTGGAGAGCGACATCCGGCGGCTCAGCTCGATGGTCGAGCCGATCATGCTGGTTATCATGGGGATCATGGTGGGATCAGTGGCGGTTTCCTTCATCGTGCCCCTCATCAAGCTGTCGCGAGGGGTTCACTAGGCTGGCCGGCGCCCACGGAGGCCCGGGTGGGGCCGGTGGCACTGGTGGGAGAGCAAGCGGGAGGAGTTCCGGTCATGAGACTTCGTCGCTCCGGTCAATCAGGGTTCACGCTGGTCGAGCTCCTGATCGTGGTGATCATCCTCGGCATCCTGGCTGCGATCGCAATTCCGCAGTTCAGCACCAGCTCCGAGGACGCCAAGATCTCGGCGCTTGATACCGACCTGTCGCACCTGCGCAACGCCATTGAGCTGTACTACCACCAGCACAAGGCCGTCTACCCCGGGGCCAAGCGGGAAACGGACGGCTCCGACGTGGGCAACGCCGCGCAGGCCGCCGCGGCCTTCGTCGCGCAGCTCACCCTGTACAGCGACAACGACGGGGTCACAGCCGCCGAGAAGGACTCGACCTACAAGTACGGGCCCTATCTCCGCAAGGGCATTCCCGTCAACCCGTTCAATGGGTCCAATACGGTGGTCTGCGACATCGCCGAGACCGACATCTCGGTGGCCGCGTCGGGGGGGACCGGGGGCTGGAAGTTCTATACCAAGACCGGCCGGTTGCTCGCGGACGACGGCGGGCATGACGGACACTAGCCGCCGGGTGCCGGCAGCCTCTGCGGCCGGCGGCCCGGGCGCGTGCCCGCGATGCTGAGCGATGACGAAGCGCGGACCTGCACGTGGGGCGCCAGGGGATCCGTTGGAGCACCGGCGGATCGCGCCCGACCAGACCGGCAGCCACGGGCTGACGTTGGTGGAACTCCTGCTTGTTCTGATCGTGATCGCGGTGCTCTCGGGCACCGCGATCACGCTTTTGTCCTCCGGGCAGAAGCAACTCGCCGCCCAGGAGGCCGTTCAGCGGCTGATGACCGATCTCGAGTACGCCCAGTCCGAAGCGATCGCCAATCGGTCTGAACGGTGCGTGGTATTCGATGAGAACACGGAATGCTACAGCCTCTGCGCGGGGGCCACGGTGCTCCGGCACCCGGTGTCGAAGCGCCTTTTCGTCGTCGATCTGGACGAGCTGTTCCCGAGCGCGGGCCTGGACCTGGTCTCGCCTGACTTCGCCGGATCCGACACGCTGCGGTTCGACGGGTGGGGCGTGCCGGTGGCGGGAGGCCAAGTCCAGATCGGGGCACCTGGCGCGGGTTGCACGATCCGCGTGGCCGCGGGCACGGGGTGCGTCACCGCCTCGGAGTGGTAGGACGGGCTCGGCCCAGGCGGGGGTGACGCTGGTGGAGGTGCTGATCGCCTCCGCCATCGCCGCGCTCCTGGCGGTCGCCCTGGCCAACGTCTTCTCGAACGTGCTCGCGGTGTCGCGCGCGGCGGTGGGCGATCGCGACCTGGACCGGCAAGCCCAGTTCGCCGCCGGCCGACTGCGGCAGGATGTCTCCAGCGCCCGGCGCGTCCTGGGCGCGACCGCCACGACGCTCAGCCTCCAGGCGATCGACGGCAGCGTGGTGAGCTACGAGCTGGCCGGGGGCGACTCGCTGCGCCGGCGCATCGACGGGGGCGCCTGGCGCCTGGTGGCCGCCGGCGTCGACAGCCTGGCCCTGGGGCTCCAGACGGTCCAGCGCCCCTACACCTACGAGGCGATGCGCCCCGACACGGTCGAGGCCTTCCTGCGCAGCTTCGTCCCCGGTGACCTCGACGCCTGGGTCGCCTCCACACACTGCAAGTATGAACCCCGCGGCGAGCGGCGGATTGAGGGTGATGACCTGGCCGCGGTCGAGTTCTGGAGCCAGGCGGCCGGGTGCTTCGCCTTCGGCCGGGTCGAGGTGCGCCTGAAGGCCAGCGACCACAATCCCCCCCAGATGGACCTACGCGCGCGCATCTATGCCGCCGGCGCGTTGGGCTGGCCCGGCACCTTGCTGGCGCAGGGAACGCTGTCGCGGCTCGCGGTGCCCGCGAACTATGCCTGGGTGTCGATCGGGCTCACGCCCACGGTGTACGGGCCGATCGACCCCACCGGCCATTATTGGCTGATCCTCTCGTCCACCGGGACCGGGGCGGCCAGCTACGCCGGGCACTTCGAGTACGAGCGCATCAAGGACTGCTGGCTCGGCGAGTGGCCCACGAACGACGCGACCTACTGGGAGAGCAACGACGGTGGCGGCAGCTGGTCGGGGGGTAGCTACAACCGCGACGGATTTCATCGGATTCACGGGCTGACCGCGGGAGTACGGCTGACGGAAGTTACCGAGACGGTGACCGATACATTGGGTGTGACCTACGCGCTGGTCCTGCGCCAGGGAGGGGAGGCCCAACGGCGTGCCGGCTACATCGGGCTCTACAACCCCTAGGGCTGTTGCCACGGCCCGGAAGAACCGCGATCGCGCCCGCGAGCGCGGGGGCATCCTGCTGGCCGCGCTGGTCGTCACGATGCTGGCGGCCACGCTGCTCATCGGGGCGTCCTACGACGCCACGATGCGGCTGCGCATGCGCGACGCGATGCAGGACGGCGCCATGGCCCTGGTCTGCGCCCAGGCCGGGCTCGAGAACGCCCAGCGCATGGCCTCGACCGACACGACCCTCACCACGATGGACGTCGCCCCGCTGTGGATCAGCAACAAGACGGTCGGGCAGGGAGCGGTCTCGGTCGTCGGCAGCGATCCGGGCGACGGCCTGATGGCACCGCTCGGCGCCAGCCTTTCCTCCAGCGCCGACACCGTGCGCCTGACCGCCACGGGCAACGTCGGCCCCGTCACCCGGACGCTCGCCGCCGAGTACGTGCGGCTGCCGCACGGCGCCATGAGAAACGTCGTCTACTCGCGGACCGCGCTGGACCTGGGCGGCGTCACGGTCGAGGGGCGGCTGCGCGCCAACGGCGCGGTCACGCTGATCTCGGCCGCCGACATCTTCGGCGACATCACGACCCTCCTGGGCCAGACGGTCAGCGTGGCCCTGGACGACGGCAACACGGACATCTTCTACGTGACGACCACGCTGGGGATGCCGGCGGTGGACTTCACCTGGTTCCGCGACGCCGGCGAGCGGATCACGCTGCCCGTGACGCGGACGATCTCCAATCGCTACTACGGTCCCGGCGATTGCATGGGCGCGACGCCCTCCCCAGAGGGGATCTACTGGATCGATGCGAGCGGAGGCACCGTCACGCTGCAGAACATCGCCGTCGTCGGGACGCTGGCCATCCTGAACGCCAGCACGGTCTACATCGGCAGCGCGGCCGGCGCGACCACCAGCTACTACCACGAGCCGGCCGACCCCTTGCGCATGCCGGCCCTGCTCGTGCAGGGGAACCTCTCGATGTACGTCGAGGGCAACGCCTACAGCTTCACGATCCTCGGCACGACCTACAACGTCACCTGCGGCGTCAAGGGCGTGATCTACTGCACGGGAACCTTCTGGGGACCGCAGACGAACGCACTGGTGCCGGGCAGCTACGAGGGGGCGATCATCGCGAACGAGGTGCACCTGCGCGGCCCCGGCAGAACCCTCATTCGGCATGACCCGGACTACAACCTGGACCCGATCACGGAGTTCACGCTCAGCGGCCTGCGTCTCGTTCCAGGCACGCGGAGGGAGCTGTGATGAAGGGCTTCACGCTGGTCGAAGCGCTCATCGCGATGGTGATCGTGGGCATGCTGGCGCTGGCCACGGGCAGCACGGGCCGGGTGATCTTCGCGACCCGCGACGCCTATCAGGAGAACGGCCTGGTCGATGAGCTGGGCATCTCGCTGCTCGAGGAGATCGCCTCGTTGCCGTTCCGCGACCCGCAGAACGGCACCGCCGCGCTGGGCCCCGAAGCGGGCGAGTGGGTCCCGTTGGGCAATCGCGCGCTCTTCGACGACGTCGACGACTACACGGTCTGGGACGGGGGACAGCCCTTGCAGCAGAAGAACGGGACGCCGATCCATCTACCCGGCTACACGCGGGCGGTCGCGATCGGCTATGCCAATCCGGTCAACTTCAACCTGGCCTCGCTGACCCCGACCGAATGCAAGCAGATCACCGTCAGGATCATGTACAACGGCGGCATCGTGGGCACCTACTCCACCGTCAGGATCGAGGGGGGGCGCTATGTCGACAGCGACGGCTAGGATTCCGGAACGGCTGCTCGCCGGCTGGCCGCGATCCGGGCGCGCGAGCGTCGTGGGGATCGAAGCGGCGGAGGAGCACCTGTGCCTGGCGCAATGGTCGGTGCGGCGCAACCTGCGCGTCTGGCGGGCGGCCGAGGTCAGCCTGGCCGGCGGCCTGGCCGATGCGGGCGCTGCGGCGCGACAGATCCGCGCGGCCGCGAAGGCCGCCGGGATTGCCGGCGGGCCGGCGGTGTGCGCGATCTGCACGCCCAAGGTGGATGTCTTTCCGCTCACCCTGCGGGCCGTGGCGACCGAGTCGCTGGACGAGCAGGTCGCCGTTCAGGCGGTCGATCGGCTCAACTGCTCGCCCGATGAGGTCGTGCTGGACTATGCGCGCTTGCCGGCGCAGATGACGCGCGACAGCGAGCACGGCGTCTCGGTGCTGGTGTTCGCCGTGCCCCGCGCGCTGGCCGAAGGGCTGCTGCGGGCTCTGGACCGAACCGGTTTCGAGGTCGAGCGCCTGATGACGCCGGCGTGCGCGCTGGCGGCCGCTCTGTCGCAGCCGGCCCCGGCCGAGCGGCACGTGGTCGTCTTCCCGGCCCACGAGGCCACCTCCATCTCCGTGGTCGAGGCCGGCCACGTCTTGCTCGAGCGGATCTTGCCCTGGAGCGTGCGCGGGTTGGTGGGCCACATGCACGCGGAGCTGGACCTCGAAGTGGAACAGTGTCGCCGGCTGCTGCTCCAGGATTCCACCCCGGCGGGCGCGATGGGCGATCCGTTCCCGACCGGCGCCGGGAACGCCCGCGGCTCGCTGGAGGCCGCCTTGCGCGAGATCCTCGGGCCCTTCTTCCAGGACCTGTCGCGCGAGGTGGCCGGGTGCCTGGGCTACTCCGACTCGTTCCTGCGCCGGGCCCGCATCGCCGGCGTCGTGCTCACGGGCCCGATGGCGGGCAACGGACTGCTGCGTGAGTTCGTCGCCAAGGCGAGCGACCTGCCCTTCGTCGACCTCGAAGGCCGGGATGGCCTGCCCCGGCGCGGCGAGTGCGGGACCGACTTCGCCTGCACGCCCGCGGCGAGCTGCGCCCTGTGGCCACGGGAGGAGCGGCCATGACCATCATCAACCTGATTCCCCAAGCCATTCTGGAGCAGCGCACGAGCCGCAAGTCCATGCGCCTCTGGGCGGGGCGTCTGATCGCCTGCGCGGTGCTCCTGGCGGTCGCCTACGCGGGCATCATGCGCGTCGCGGCCGGCACCAGCTCCGAGGTGCGGCGGCTGAGCGCGCGGATGGAGCAGCTCCAGGGGCGCTTCCAGGGGGCCGAGAGCGTGCTCGGGGAGCGCGACCGGCTGGCCACGCGGCTGGCCGCCATCGCCTCCATCAGCAACGCGCCGCGCGCCGGCTGGTATCTGGAACAGGTGGGCGCCGCGCTCACGCCGGAGGCGTATCTCAACTACGTCGGCTTCGAGCAGTGCCTGGTGGCGGAAGGGAAATCAGGGCGCGGCAAGAAGGACGAGTGCGCATCGAACCTGGTTCTGCGCGGCTATGCCCCCGGCCACGGCGACGTGGGCGAGGTGATCCGCGAGTTGAAGGCCTGCGGCGCCTTCAGCGAGGTGACGCTGGCGGCGGTGACCGAGCTGCCGGGCGAGAGCCCGAGGCGCGATGTGCGGTTCCATCTCGAGTGCCGGTTGGCCGAGCGGTAGACCGGGGCGATGGGCTGGAAGGGAGGTTCGCGATGACCTTGGCACCCAGGACGATCGAGCTGGTGGGGCGGGTGACCCTGTCGGTCATGGTGGTCGCCTTCGTCGCGTTCGTCTCGCGCCAGGTGATCCACCCCCTGCTCGAGGCCCGCCGCCACATGGGCGACTTCCGCGAGGCGGTGGACCTGTTGTCGCAGGGCGAGGAGGGCATCGATCGCCTCGACCGGCAGGTGCGCGAGGTACGCCGCCAGATCGCCGTGAGCGAGGGCCGTTTGCCGGGGGCGCCCAACCTGGAGGTCTTCCTCGGTCAGGTGGCCGACATGGCTCGCCAGAGCAGGGTGAGCCTCGAGGACCTGAAGCCCCAGGGCGTGCGCCAGCACAAGCTCTTCCGCGAGATGAACATCGATGTGCGGGTGGCCGGTTCCTTCCCGGCCATCTACTCGTTTCTCAACCGAGTCGAAGAGGCCGAGCAGCTCTCGCGCGTCCAGCAGTTGCGCCTCGTGGGAGGCGCCGCGGGCGAGCCCATCGCGGCTGAGATGCGGCTGTCGCTCTTCTTCGCAGCGGCCGACAGAGGATAGCCATGGAAGCTGAGCCGAACACCAAGCTGAAGTTCGCGCCCGGCCGGCCGGGTCAATCGGCGATCATCCTGGCGCTGACGGGATTGGCGGTCGTCGCGGTCGTCGCCCTGCCGCTGGTGGCGCGCCGAGAGGCAAAGCGCTCGGCGGTGGATGACGCCCGGACGACCTACCTGACGCTGATGGCTCAGATGGAAGCCCAGGAGCAGCAGTCCACGGAGCTCGTCCCGGCCGACCCGGCCGTCCGCGAGAGCTTCCACCGCGTCAAGAAAACGAT